>DATMCI010000333.1:0-38352 GCA_035558535.1 Kofleriaceae bacterium | reverse complement strand
CTCGTCGCCCCCGGCGCCGAGGTCGTGGTGCTCTCGCGCGACACCGCCAGGCGCGGGCCAAGCTCGGGGGCGGGCTGCCAAAGCTGAGCTGCGTAGGCCATCGAGCTGGACCTGATACCTCGTCCAGCTTCCTTCTCCCTTCTCCCTCCGAGACCGCGGTTGATCACTCACGAGGGATCCGTTATTGAGGTCCAAATGGGATTCGACGACCTGGCGAAGCACATGGCGAAGCGGGATGGGCGAAAGAAGTCGCAGTCGAAGACCGGCGATGCCGATCAGATCGTCGCCGAGGCGATCAAGGCCGATCAGCGTTTGAACAGGACGCGCGACCTGGTGCTCGGTCCGCTGCTCCTCGTGGGTGGTCTCGGCATCGAGGTGCTCGTCTACAGCATGCTCCGCAATGACAGCTCCGAGCTCGTCCGGGAGCAGTCGCTGTCCTACGTGATCATGGGCGGCGTGTTCGCCTTGGGCCTGATCATCGTCGGGCTCCTGAAGACGATCCGCGGGCTCACGCGGCGCGCCCCGATCGGCGATGCTCCCGAGCAGATCCTGGACACGCTCGTCAAACCCCGCGACTGAGCGCCCGGCGCCGGACCTGCCGGGTCGAGATCTCCCGCCCCAGACGCGGTAGGCTCGCGCCGATGACGCCCCCCCGCGAGGATCAGCCCGCATGAAGGTCGTGGTCACCGGCGCGACCGGCTTCATCGGGCAGAAGCTCGTGCCGCTGCTCGTCGCCCGCGGCGACGAGGTCGTGGTGCTCTCGCGCGACGCCGCCCAGGCGCGGGCCAAGCTCGGCGCCGGCGTCACCGCCGTCACCGCGGATCTGCAGACAAAGGGCCCGTGGACCGATGCGCTCGCCGGTGCGGGCGCGGTCGTCCACCTCGCGGGCGAGTCGGTCGCCGCGCGGCGCTGGGACGCCCGCCAGAAGCAGGTCATCCGCGACAGCCGCGTCGAGACCACGCGCGCGCTCGTCGAGGCGATCGCCGCGCGGCCCGCCGGGGAGCGTCCCGCCGCGCTGATCTGCTCCTCCGGCACCGATTACTACCCGTTCGCCGACCCTGCGCTCGGTGACGACGAGGACGTCACCGAGAAGGATCCGCCCGGCGAGTCGTTCCTCGCCCGCGTGTGCCGCGACTGGGAGGCCGAGGCGCGGGCGGCCGAGCCGCTCGGCGTCCGCGTCGTCCTGATGCGCACCGGCCTCGTGCTCGGCGGCGGGGGCGGGCTCACCAAGATGACCACGCCGTTCAAGCTGTTCGCTGGCGGGCCCATCGGCAGCGGCCGCCAGTGGGTGTCGTGGATGCACCGCGACGACGCCGCGGCCGCGTACGTCGCTGCCGTGCACGACGAGCGCTACCGCGGCCCGATCAACCTCGTCACCGACTCGATCCGCGGCAAAGCCTTCGCGCGCCTGCTGGGCGCGGCGCTGCACCGGCCGAGCTGGCTGCCGGTGCCCGCGTTCGCCGTGAAGCTCGCCGCGGGCGAGCTGGCCGAGTACATCCTGCACGGCCGGCGCGTCGTACCCGGCAAGCTCCGCGAGCTCGGCTTTACGTGGAAGTACCCGGACCCCGAGGCCGCGCTGGCCGCCGCGCTGGCCGAATCGGCATAGGACGCTCGCGGCCGAGCTACGGATGGAGTGACCGAAAGCGTCGCACTAGAAGTTCTGCGACGAGATACAGCAGACCCTCCCCGTGCACTCGCCTCCTGGCCTCAGGCCCGCTCGCCCTGATCGCTGCATCGCGAGTGTCTGCGGTGTCGTCGACGGGGGCCCGATCTGACGCATCGCGTCTAACGCGCTGCGCCCTCCTTTATACCTCTGCTGTGAGCCTCCAATCCGGAGTGAGCACAGATCGCGGGTCACTGACCATTACGCGGCGCCGATCGGGTCGTCCCATCGTTACGAGCGCGAGCTCCGCGCTTCGCCAACGCGCGGCGCGCCGCGCGCGAGGGGATGTCCCGACGCGACGCGACGCGAGCTGGGGGCCGATCGGTCGTCACGAGCGTGGCGTCCGTGTTCGCGCGAGCCCAGCTGAGCACGCGATTAGGCCCCCCGAGCGAGCGCGCGAGGGACATCCCCCGCGCGCTTGGCAGCCGCGCCGTCCCCACGCAAGCACCACCGCGCGCGTCCTCGCTCTTGCGTCGCTTGCGTCGCTTGCGTCGCCCGCGTCGCCCGCGTCGCCCGCGTCGCCGCGGCCACTACTCGAGCTCGTACTCGGCGCGAACGACCGTGATGATGTCCTTCTCGAACGCCGAGTGATCGTTATTCCCCTCGGCGCTGGTCTCCGTCGAGTTCGCCGGGTTCACGTTGATGATGCCCATGTTCGTGTTGCGGAGCTTCTTGATCGACGCGCCGCCCGTCGACTTCAGGATGTTGTCGGCCCGCGCGCGCGCGTCCTTGCCGGCCGCCGCGAGCATCTCGACCTTGAGCTCGCTGAGCTTCGTGTAGTAGTACGACGGCGCGTCCGACGTGATCGACACGCCCTGCTCGAGCAGGCCCGTCACCTCGCGCGACGCCTTCTCCACGCGCGGAACGTCCGAAGACCGGACAGTCACCGTCTGGCGCGTGACGAACCCCTTGAACACCTTCTTCTCCGTCTTCACCGGGACCGTCGTGTGGTTCGGCCCCGGCACCTGCTTGATGTCCTCGACCGTGTCGAACTCCTCCTCGAATGTCGCCGCCGACGGCTGGATCTCCGTCGGCTTGATGCTCTGCGCCTGGAGGAACGCGACCGCCTTCTCGGTGTGCTCGCGGAGGAGCTTGTAGGCGGCGGTGCGATCCGGTGCGCGCGACTCGATCGAGGCGCTCCACTCGATCAGGTCCGAGATGATCCGCTTCTTCGCCGAGCCGATCACCTTGATCGTGCGGACCTCGGGCTTCACCCGGACGCTCTTCCACGTGCCGGCGAGGATCGAGATCGACCAGACGATCGCGATCGAGAACGCGATCAGGCCGATCGGCCGCAGATCCAGCCAGCGCGGCACGCCGCCGCCATTGCCCACCGGCTTCTCGCTCGTCATCTCAATCGGGTCCATCGGCCGCCTCCGGGTTCGCCGCAAAAGTGTCCGCGGCAGGGTCTGGGATCCCTGGGATCTGGGATCTGGGATCCAAAAAAAAAAACGTGATCCCGCCCGGAACGCGCCGGCCCGATCGCTTATTTCTCGCTCGCCCCGTTCTCTCGCGGTTATTTCTCGAGCTGGTACTTCTGCACGAGCCGGATCAGGTTCCGGCGCGAGACCTTCAGGTCCTCGGCGGCGCGGGTCTTGTTGCCGTTGTGCCGGCGCATCGCCGCGCCGATCATCCGCCGCTCCAGCGCCTCGATGGCGGCCGGCAGCGACCCCGTGTCGGCCTCGCGCGTCGGCGCCTCGGCCGGCGTCCAGTGCCGGATCCGCGGCGAGAGCAGCTCGGTGCTGATGACCGGCGCGTCGCCCGCCAGCACCACGAGCCGCTCGATCTCGTTCTCGAGCTCGCGCACGTTCCCCGGCCACGGGTAGGCGAGCAGCTGCGCCATGCAGGCCGGCGCGAGCCGCTTGGCCCGCGTCTTTCGGTGCCGCCCCAGGAACTCGTCGATGAGCAGCGTGACGTCGTCGCGCCGCTCGCGCAGCGGCGGCAGCTGCACGTGGAGCACGTGGATCCGGTAGAACAGGTCCTCGCGGAACTGCCCGGCGGCGACCATCCCCGTGAGGTCGCGGTTCGTCGCCGCGATGATGCGGACATCGACCTTGCGCATCTCGGTGTCGCCGACGCGCGTGAACGTGCCCTCCTGGAGGACGCGCAGCACCTTGACCTGCAGCGCGGGCGACATGTCGCCGATCTCGTCGAGGAAGAACGTCCCGGTGTCGGCCACCTCGAACAGGCCCGGCTTGTCGACGACCGCGCCGGTGAACGCGCCGCGCCGGTGGCCGAACAGCTCCGAGTCGAGGAGGTTGTCGTTGAACGCCGAGCAGTTCGTGATGACGAACTTGCGATCGCGCCGCAGCGACAGCTGGTGGATCGCGCGGGCCACCAGCTCCTTGCCGGTGCCGTTCTCGCCCTGGATCAGGACCGTCGAGTCCGACGGCGCGATCCGCTCGAGCAGATCGTAGAGCTCCTGCATCGCGGGCGAGGCGCCGTAGATGCCGTGATAGCTCGGCTGCGCCGCTGGCGGCCGCCGCGCGGCGAGCGCCGCCGCGACCTCGTCCACCACCTCGCGGAGGAGCGACTCGACCAGCGCCAGCTCCGGCGCGGACAGGTTCGGCGCGATCACCGCGACGCCGGCGCCCGTGGCGTCCGCCGCCGACAGCGGCAGGTAGGCCGCCGTCTCGTTCGGCTTGCGTTCGACCAGCGTCAGCTCGAGGCCGCGGCGGCGGAGCGCGCTGCGCACGTGGCGCAGCGGGCGGAGATCGAGTCCGGACCACCACGGGGGCACGGCGAGCAGTGTGACAAGCCGTCACAGACACGACAAGTGCGAGATCTAGCCTTCTTACGCGGGATATGTTGAGGTCCGTTACAGCATGCCCCCGATGAACGGGCTCCAGGTTGTCCGCTCGCGCATCCACGGTTATGGCGTGGTCGCGACGCGCAGCTACGCCGCGGGCGAGGTCATCACGCCGATCGACGGCATCCTCTACCGCGCCGATGCCGGGGGCGACGATCGCGGCACGCTGTGGCTGGAGGGCGATCTGTACCTCGACATCCTCGATCAGATGCGCTGGCTCAACCACTCCTGCGATCCGAACATCTGGATCGACGGCGGCGTCCGCGAGGACGGCACGCCGTGGGCGCACGTGGTCGCCCTGCGCGCCATCACCGCCGCCGAGGAGCTGACGCTCGACTACGCGCTCGACGCCGCGCAGGCCGAGCCCTGCGCCTGCGGGGCGCCCGCGTGCCGCGGCTGGATCGTGGACGAGGGGGAGGCCCCCGTGGTCACCCCGCGGCGTCGGCGTGCGGCGTCGGCTCGACGATGAGCCAGTCCTCGTGCCACATGAGCGCGCACGCGCGATCGCACGGCCCGCGGTCGCCGAGGACGGCGCCCGTGCAGTGCAGGCCGCCCAGGATGTAGATCCCGCCGCGCGTCTCCGTCCAGCGATCGTGCTCGAACACCGTCGTCAGCTGCTCGACGATCGGGAAGCGCTTGCCGGCGTGGCCCGCCATCTCCGGCATGAACGTGAGGCCGTCGCGCCGGCCCCGCAGATCCAGCCCCACCTTGATCTCCTCGGAGCTGCGGACGCGGGCGTGGCGCAGATCCGCAGGCGCCGCCGGCGTCGGCCCGCGGCTCGGCGCCGCCGCCGGCTCGAGCCACTCGTCGCGGTACATCATCGGGCAGTGCCGCCCGCAGCCGTGCGGCTCGGCGCCGTCGCCCAGCGAGCAGTCCACGTCCGCGAGCAGCACGGTGCGCGACACCGGCCGGTACCGGCCGTGATCGTCGCGCAGGCGCCGCACGTGCTGGCTGACCTGGAACACCCCGCCGGCCGTCTTCCACTGCGCGCCCGTGAACAGGAGGCCGCGCGTCTTCTGCTGAGCGTCCATGACCGCGCGCAGGGCGTCCGGATCTTTCACGCGCACCCAGCTCCCCGGCGCGAACGCGGACGGCGCGCCGACCGGCGGGCGCGGCGGCGGCGGCCGGAGCCACCGCTTGATCCCGGACTTGATGCCGAGCCCCTTGTCGAGGCGGCCGCGGATCCGCTGCACCAGCGTGTGCTCGCCGATCAGGTCCGCGCGCTGGCAGCCGCGCGGCAGCACCTCGCCCAGGCCGCCGCGCAGGGCGGCCGGCAGGCGCGGGCGCACGAGCGGCTTCACGAGGTGCCGCACGGTGTAGCGCGCGAGGCCGGCGGGGCTGTTGCGGTAGATCGTGAGCGCGACGTGCTCGTGGACGCGCTCGGTCCACTTGCGCTTCCACTCGTCGTCGCGCCCGACGAAGTCGAGCTCCACGAGCCCGCGCGCCTCGGCGTCGGCGGCGACCTTCCAGACGATCAGGTGGCCCGGGGAGAGGTTCGCGCAGCTCGGGTCGTACCCGATCTTGAGCGCGTACACCGTGTGGCCGTCCTCGACGGCGAACAGCGCCGCGATCCGGCGGCCGCCGACGCGCAGGAAGTAGAGCGCGCCCATCCCGCGGCGGCCGAGCAGCCGCGCCAGCGCGCGGTAGAGGTGCGCGGCGCGCGGATCGTCGGCGATGCTCGTGCCGGCGGCCGCCTTCCAGGCCATCGCCTCGATCGCGAGTGCCTCGTCGAACGCGGCCCGATCCGGCACCGGCAGCTTCTCGAGCTCGACGCCGCCCGCCTTGCGGGCGCAGCGCTGGAGGTTCGTGCGGAACTTCGGCGCCAGCCCCGCCTCGAAGGCCGGCAGCGCGAAGTACGGGTGGCGCGAGTCCATGCGCGCGACGACCGGGCAGCCGTCCGCGGCCGCGAGCGCCGGCAGGCGCGTCGCGAGCGGCGAGCAGATCGGCACCTTGGCCAGCTCGAGCTCGCTCCAGCTCTCGTCCTCGCGCAGCGCGCGCCAGATCGCCTCGACGCCGTCCGGCGCGCCGCAGTAGTCGTACTCCGGCGTGTAGTCGCAGCGCAGCCCGACCAGGCGGTCGCCGGAGTGGACGAGCGGCAGCGCCCCGACCAGCTGATCGCCGTCCCAGGCCTCGGCGACCACGGGCTCGCCCTCGGCGAACCGCGCCGCGAGTGTGAAGAACTCCGGTGTCAGGAACGGGGGCGCATGGGCGGTGAGCTGTTGCCACCTCGACCAGTCGGGGAGCCGGCGAGCCGAGGGGAGATCGACGAGGGCAGAGCGCATGGGGCGAGGGTCAAGCAAGCCGCGTTCCCGCGCGCGAAGCGCGCGGCTCCGCGCGCGAAGCGCGCGGGAAGCGCGCGAAGCGCGGCTCGGGGCGCTGAGAGGCGCTGGGTGCTCGGAGGCTTGTCCGAGAATCGGAAACGGAGCCGCGGAGGCTGCGCGCTTCGCCCCCTCGCTCGGGCTCGGGCTCGGGAAGAATCGGAAACGGAGCCGCGGGGACCCCGAGCTTTGGCCCCTCGCTTTGGCCCCGCGCGCGGGCGCGGGCTCGGAAGAATCGGAAACGGAGCCGCGGGGACCCCGAGCTTTGGCCCCGCGCGCGGGCGCGGGCTCGGAAGAATCGGAAACGTAGCCGCGGGGACCCCGCGCTTTGGCCCCGCGCTCGCGCGCGGCGAGAATCGGAGACGAAGCCGCGGGGACCCCGAGCTTTGGCCCCTCGCTCGGGCTCGGGCTCGGGAAGAATCGGAAACGGAACCGCGGGGACCCCGCGCTTTGGCCCCGCGCTCGCGCGCGGCGAGAATCGGAGACGGAGCCGCGGGGACCCCGAGCTTCGCCCCTCGCTTGCGCTCGGGGCTCAGAACGTCTCGGCCATCGCCTGCTTGAGATCTCGCACGCGGTCCTCGATCGCGAAGCGCAGCCGCGCGCGCTGCACGCACAGCCACGCCAGCTCCGTCGCGCCCGTCGCGAGCTGCGCCTTGTAGCGCCCCGCGCCGCCGAGCAGGTCGTACACCGCGTGGCCATCCGCGGCGCAGCGCGCGATCGCCGCGGCGTGGCACACGAGGCCCGGCTTCACGGCCGGATCGTCGAACGCCGCCAGCCCCGACTGATAGAAGAGGACGCGCCCGCCCGCGATCAGGTTGTACAGGCAGCCCACCGTCGCGCCGTCCGCGGCGCGGAGCCGCACCAGCTGGATCTCGCCGTGCGCGAAGCGCCGCTCGATCAGGCGGCGGTGGAACCGCGCGAACCACGGATCGGCGAAGGCGCCCGGCTGGCCGCGCGCGCGCCAGCACGCGGTGTGCAGCGCGATCAGCTCGTCGTAGATCGCGAGTGCGTCGGGCAGCGCGGCCGCCACCTCCAGCTCGCACGCGCCGAGGCGGCGGCGCGCCCGCCGGATCTGCGCGCGCGTGTTCGCCGAGACGACTGCCAGGTAGTCGCCGGCCGCGCGCACGCGCGCGAGGTCCACGAACGGGGCCGGGCACGTCCGGGTGATCCGCGCGCGGTACCCGGCCGGCACGCGCAGCTCGCGGCCCGCGTCGCGGGGCGCCTCGCGGGGCGCCTCGCGGCCTGCCTCGCGGCCCGCGTCGCGGAACGCGTCCAGATCGACCGCTGGCAGGAACAGCTCGTCCCAGTCGCCGGGCAAGAGCTCGATCAGCTCGCCGAGCGAGCACCCCGCCCCGAGCAGGCCGTTGTGCTCGATGCACAGCTCGTCCTGGCGCTCGACGCCCGTCGCGTTGACGAACACCGCGCGGCTCGGCAGCACGTGGTGGCGGAGCACCGTGCGGCGGCCCAGGAAGCACGCGCCGGCGATCTCGCCGCCCCGGTGGATCACCGCCAGCGCCGGGGCGTCCTCGCGCGGCAGCACCGCCAGCCAGTTCTCGATCCAGCCCCAGGTCAGGAAGTATGCCGGGCGCGCGTCGCGCTCGAGGTCGCGCCAGAGGGTCTCCGCGCGCGCCGCGTACGGATCCATGATCTCGAGCTGGAGGCGCAGAGGTCCCATCGGCGCCAGCAGCAGCAAGCGACGTTCCACGCGCCGGCCCGACGCGCCCGGCGCATCGCCAGCGCATCGCCGGTGCGCACCCCAGCGTCGAAGTCGTGCGAGGACGGGGAGCCCGCCGCGTGCCGTCTCGGCGTGTCTCGTGCGGCCGAGGTCGCGTTCTCGCGACAGCCGGGCACGACAGGATCTGTCCCGGTGCGTCGCCCGGGCACTCGGCCCTGAATCTGGGGGGCGTGGGAGCGTCTATGGCGACATCTGCAGCTCTGCACGTTCCGCGCTCACGCCTGGCTCGACTTGCGTGAGGCAATCCACTCCGAGCGCCCGTGACACGCCGTACGATCTCGCACGGCGGGCCGGCGAAGGTACATTCCAGCGCATGCGCCGTATCTGCATCCTCGTCCTCCTGCTCGTCGCTGGCGTCGCCGGCACCGCTGGCGCGCAGCCCGTGAGCTTCGAGCTCAAGGGCGATGTCGCTGCCGGGCAGAAGCCGGTGCTCCGGGTCACCGCCACCCAGCAAGTCACCGATCTGCGCGTCGAGCTCAAGCGTGACGACGGCAAGACCTTCACGATGCGGCAGCCCGCGCTGGCGCGGGGGGCGAGCGTGATGCTGCCCGTCGGCGACGGTGCCGCGGGCAAGGCGGCGTACGAGGGGACGATCTCGGCGCAGATCGTGGGTGGCGAGCGATGGAGCGAGCCGCTCACGTTCGAGACGCTGGTGCGCGTGCCCATCAAGGTGACGTACGACGTCGATCACCTCGATCTCGACAAGCGCGAGCTACAGTTCCAGCTGTCGCGCCCCGCCGGCAGCGCCGAGCTCGTGGTGCTCGGCGAGGATGGCAAGGAGCTCGGCAAGGGCGCGGCCACGTACAAGAAGGAGGCGCCCGGCACCTGGCTGTCGATCTCGTGGACGCAGCCGGCCGGCACGCGGGTGATGACGATGAAGCTGCGCGCGGTGTCGGCCGACGGGCTCGCGTCGAACGTGGAGCTGATCCCGTGGTCGGTCTCGATCGAGCACGAGGACGTAAACTTCGCGACGGACAGCGCGGTGATCGATACCGCCGAGGAGAAGAAGCTCGACGCGAGCCTGGGCAAGATCGCCGAGGTCGTGAAGCGCAGCGAGAAGTTCATGAAGATGCGCCTCTACGTCGCCGGCCACACCGACACCGTCGGGCCCGACGGCAAGAACCGCAAGCTCTCGCTCGACCGCGCGCGCGCGATCGCGAGCTACTTCCGCAAGAAGGGCGTCAAGCTGCCGATCGCGTTCGCCGGCTACGGCGAGTCCGTGCTGAAGGTGAAGACCGCCGACAACGTCGACGAGCGCGCGAACCGCCGCGCGGACTACGTGATCGGCCCCGCCGCGGGCGCGCCGCCGTTCAAGGGCGCCTACCTGAAGGCGCAGGCCGGCTGGCAGCAGCTGCCGTAGCAGCGCGGGCCGTGCTGGCAGCGGCGGCAGCCGCAGCAGCGCAAGCCGTGCTGGCAGCGGCGGCGGCGGCAGCCGTAGCCGCGCGGGCCGTGCTGGCAGCGGCGGCGGCGGCAGCCGTAGCCGCGCGGGCCGTGCTGGCAGCGGCGGCAGCAGCCGTAGCCGCGCGGGCCGTGCTGGCAGCGGCGGCAGCCGTAGCCGCGCGGGCCGTGCTGGCAGCAGCGGCAGCCGTAGCCGCGCGGGCCGTGCTGGCAGCGGCGGCAGCAGCTGTAGCCGCGCGGGCCGTGCTGGCAGCAGCGGCAGCCGTAGCCGCGCGGGCCGTGCTGGCAGCGGCGGCCGTAGCTGCGCCAGCCGGTTGGTAGCAGCGGCCGTAGCAGCGCAGGCCGTGCTGGCAGCAGCGGCCCTCGCGCGTGAA
This sequence comes from Kofleriaceae bacterium, assembly GCA_035558535.1. Lineage (GTDB taxonomy): Bacteria > Myxococcota_A > Polyangia > Haliangiales > Haliangiaceae > JABFXX01. The sequence continues at coordinate 28,055 of DATMCI010000333.1, read as the reverse complement.
CGAGTTGGCGGCAGGGCGGCAGCGGCTGTAGCGGGCGAGCGAGTTGGCGGCAGCGCGGCAGCGGTGGTAGCGGGCGAGCGAGTTGGCGGCAGGGCGGTAGCGGCGGTAGCGGGCGCGCGAGTTGGCGGCAGGGGCGGTAGCGGGCGCGCGAGTTGGTGGCAGGGGCGGTAGCGGGCGAGCCAGGCCGTTTTGGCCGGCAGCGGCCGCGGGGCACACCAGCATTCCAGTCTGCCGCAGTCCCGCCGGATCAGCTCGTCTTGACGAGCTTGATCGCGTTCTCGGGGCACGCGACGACACAGAGCCCACACGCCTTGCAAGCATCCGCCCGTGCGGCATAGGCGGTCTGCTTGCCGTGGGCCCACACCTTCAGCTTCGCGAGCGGCCCCAGCGGTCTCCAGTGGGCATCATCGATCCGGCGGACCTCGAACACATCGTAGGGGCACACCGCCACGCACTCGGACTTGCCCTCACAACGCGCGTGGTCGACCTCAGGCCGGTACTGTGCCGGCTCGGCCTTGCAATGCTCCCCCGGGCGGTCCGCGTGTCGCGCGGCGCGCCGCGCCTTGTCGCGGTCGAACTTCGGACTCGCGCGCGCATCCGGGAGCTCGTGCTCGTCCTTGGTGCTCGTCGGCTTCATTGGTGTGAACTCCTCACGTGCCGACTTTAATGCGTTTCGAGGGCGCCCTCGATCTTCCGTTCTCTGCGTTCCGCGCCCGCGTCCGCGCTCCGCGCCCGCGCTCCGCGTCCACGCTCCGCGCCCGCGCTCCGCGCCCGCGCTCTGCGCCCGCGGTTCGCGTTCCGCGTCCGCGTTCCGCGCCCGCGCTCCGCATTCCGCGTCCGCGTTCCGCGCTCCGCGAGCTTCCAAGTTTACGGTTGGCTCCAGGCACGGTCGTGACCACAACGACCAGGATGGGCGGATCCCGTCGCTTGCTTCGCGCTCGTGGCCGGCACCGGAACAAGAAAGCGTGTTCGTCGTGTTCGTCAGTTCTCGGCCACCACCGCAAGATCACCGCAGGATCAGGGCTCCGCCCTGTCGCCACGCGCGAAGCCGACGCAGAGCAGAAGCCAGGATCTGCCATACAGAATTCTTGATGCCATTTCGCCTGGTCAACCTGGATTCTGCGTACTAAACGATATCGGCGAAATCAACTGTCCTGGCTCTCATGCAGAGAGAGACTCACATGGGCCGCACGCGCAAGACACACGAACAGATGACGATGCCATTCCGGACGCGCGGCGGGCGGCGGCCGGGCGCCGGGCGACCGCCCCGAGGGCCTCGCTCGAGCGAGCGTCACAAGGCACGGCCTGCTCACAACTGCCGGCACCCGGTCCACGTCACGACCCGCGTGGTCGATGATGTCGCGAACCTCCGCCACCGCGACTTCTATTTGCAGCTGCGCGAGGCCACGATCGTGACCGCGCGGCGCGAGGACTTCCGCATCGTCCAGATGTCCATCCAGCGCAACCACCTCCACCTGATCGTCGAGGCGAACGACAAGGCGGCGCTGTCGCGTGGCATGCAAGGTTTCTCGATCTCGGCGGCGAAGCGGGTGAACGCGACGATCACGGCGCGCACGGGCGAGCGGCGCACCGGCCGGGTCATCGCTGATCGGTTCCATGCGCGGCCGCTCACGTCACCGCGCGCAGTCCGCCACGCCCTGGCGTACTGCCTCAACAATTGGAGAAGGCACGGCGAAGATCGCTCGGGGCTCCCGCGGGCGTGGAAGGTCGATCCGTTCTCGAGCGGCCCGTTGTTCTTTGGCTGGCAGGAGCTCGAGGACTCGCCGGTGCTGTGGCCGCTGCGCGAGACGTACCTGCCGCTCATCGTGCTGCGCCCGCGAACCTGGCTACTCGCGCAGGGCTGGCAGGAGCATCACCCGCTGATCTCGGTGCGCGAGGTCCCCGGCCCGCACGCCGGCCCTCGCGCCGGTTCGCGGCGCTGACGCCCCGCGGCGCTGACGCCGGTTCGCGGCGCTGACGCCCCGCGGCGCTGACGCCCGCGGTGCTGACGCCCGCGGTGCTGACGCCCGCGGTGCTGACACCCGCGGTGCTGGCTCGCCGCGGCGGCCATCGCGTGCCCCAGCTCGCCGCGGCGCCGGATCGCATGGCGCTGCGGCTGGCACGCCCGCGCCCGGACCCTGCGGACCCTGCGAACGGCTGTGGCAAAGGCGCGGCCGTGTCGTCGAGGGCCCCAGCTCAACCAGCGTTCACGGTCGGGGAGCGTGCGGGTGTCCAGTCCGCGACACCGCTGGTTCAAGCTTGCGGCTGGCTCCAGGTACGGTCGAGACCGCACGACAAGCACGGCCATTCTCGCCGTTAGCTTCCAGCTCTCTGTCAGGGACTTCGGCCAGAAGCAGCCGGAGCCTCATATCAAGTGATCCATGGATCGAAAGCCGGATTATTTCGATCAGTTGGCTATGTGGTTCGATTGATCTGGCCCGGGCACTTCTGGCTGGCCGAAGTCCCTGTCTGTAGCGCCAGAGCAGAAACGGGATCTGCCATATAGACTGCTTGGTGCCAGTCCCTTGATCAAGCTGGGAGTGCTCGCCCGTAACGATATCGGCGAAATCCAATGTCCTGGCTCGATGCGGAGAGCTCGTGCCCCCTCGCCTGCGTGCTGGCGCTGCCGGGCTGCGGCGAAGGCTCGGCTATATCGGCGAGGCTATCGGCCGAGCCCGCGTTCTCGGCGGCAGCTCCACTACCTCCACACGACCTCCACGACCGCTACTGGATCTGCGTCGGGAGCGACCAGAACGGCGAGATGTTGTTCGCTTGCGCGCTCTGGCCGGGGAGCCACATCGGCGGCGCGCTCGGGTCGGCCATCGTCCCGAGGCGGTTCTTCGCGATCGCGCCGAGCCAGATCTGCTTGCACTGGCTCACGCCGTTCGCCTTGCAGGCCGCCGGGCTCGTCGCGGCCGTGGTGCGGTGGCCGTAGTCGCGCTCGCTCGAGAACACGACCCAGTAGTACTCGTTCGAGATCGTCGGCGCCCAGTGCGCCCAGGTGACGCCGTTGTCGGTGGTCGCGCCGCCGTTCATCGCCGCGAGGTCGGTCGTCCACGCGCCGGTCGCGTCGGTGAGCATCAGGCGCGCGCCGGTGCCGCGCATCGAGCTGAAGTTGCGCCACGCCTGCCGCGCGGCGTTGAAGATGACGAGGCTGCCGTCCGGCGAGAACGACGGGAAGAAGAAGTTGGTGTAGGCGCCGATCGGGCTGGGCACCAGGAGCGTGGGCGTGCCGAACGTGTGCTGGCCTCCGGCGAACGAGTAGGTCATCTTCGCGATGCGGCCGCCGTCGAGATCGATCCACTGGTTCGCCGTCGGCGTCGACGTGAACACGACGTGGTTACCGTCGGCCGACCAGTCGGGCATCATCGCGCTGCGCCCGGCGGGCAGGACGCTCGGCAGGTTCGACGCGACCGGCGCGCCGGTGTCGGGATCGTAGAGCGCGAGCGTGCCGTTCGACATGCCGACCATCGCGACCGACTTGCTGTCGTCGGGATACGGATTCCCGATCGGCGCGAACGTCGTGTACGAGCCCCGGATCGTCTTCTGGTCCGCGTTGTAGCTCTCGTCCCACGCCTGCGTCACCCCGTTGTACTTGAGGAAGCCCGCGTAGAGCTGCCCGCAGTCGTTCCCGATGCAGCGGCTGTAGCCGATGCGCGACCCGTTGCGCGACACCGAGTGGCACGACGTGCAACTGCCCTTCACGAGGGACGGCGGCGTCGGATCCCCGAACGTCTGGCTCATGATGTTGCCTTGCGACGACGCCCAGTAATAGATGGCCGTCTTGTCGATGTTGTCGTGCGTGACGGTCAGCGACCGCGGCGCGCTCGTGTACTTCGTCGCCGGCGCGCCCTGCGCGAGCGCCTCCACGGTGAACGCGAGGTTCTCGCCCGCGGCCGTCCCGACGAGCGACTCCCAGTCGCGCGCCTGGAGCAGCGCCTCGACCGCCGTCGTGTAGACATCGACCTTCGCGAACGACGACCGCAGCGCGACGTGGAACAGGTCGTTGCCCGCCGGGGTCCACTGGAACTCGACCGACGGGATGTTGCGCGGCGAGACCGCCTTGTCGATCGGGTATTCGATCAGCGGCGTCCGCGCCGCGTCCGTCGCCGCCGTCGCCTGCTCGAACAGGTCGGCCGCGTTCGGCGGCGTGCCCGCCCCGACGACGACGCTGCCCGTGAGGTCCACCTTCAGGGAGCCCCGGCCCGTGAGCGCGCCGCACGTGGCCTCGATCGTCGTCTTGCCGCCATGCGCGAGGATCGTGAGCGTCGCGCCGTTGAACGACCCGAAGCTCGCATCGACCGCGAGCGCGCAGCGCGGCGTGATATCGGTCTGCTTCGACCCGCTCACGCCGACCACCGTGTAGCCCTGCGACGCCGTCGTGCCGAGCTCGACGGTGTGCTCCGCGAACGGCGGCTCGACCTCGATCCGTTCGAAGTCGAGCCCGTCATCGCCACCCCCGCTGTTGCCGCCACACGCCACGAGCAAGACGAGCCATAGAACGCGCATGGCCGCGATGGTATCCGCCGGGCGCGCGGCCCGCCATGGCCCGCGGAGGCTGCGGCGGCTCGCGGTCTCGGCCGCCTCCCGCGAGCGGCTGCTAGCGCCGCCAGGGCCACCGGCGCGGCCGCGCGGCTCCGCCGCGGAGGTGGCGCCGCACCCACGCGCCGAGGAGCGGGATCGTGAGCCGCTCGTACGAACCGTCACGCTCGACGAGCCCGAGCAGCCGGAGCTCGTCGAGCGCGGCCTCGGCGTCTGCGACCGAGAGGGCGTCTGCGACCGAGAGGGCGTCTGCGACCGAGAGATCGTCGCCCGCGAGCGCGGCGGCGTCGCGCAGCCGGCCGCTGGCGGCCCCGCGCAGCACGCGCTGCTCCGCCGCCGACAGCCACGGCAGCAGGTCCTCGAACGTGCCGCGCGGCGCGACCAGCTCCTCGGTCGCGCGCGCGAGGTCCCTCGACGTCAGCTCCACCGCGCGCAGCGCGTGGTGCGCGGCTTCGCGACGGTGGCGCTTCAGCATGGCGCTCGCCAGCCGCCGGACCACGTCGACGCTGCCGCCGGACAGCTCGGCGCACCCGGCGACCACGCGGTCCGATGCGGTGACGTTCATCTGCGCGCCGAGATCGCGGATCAGCCGCGCCACCGTCTCGCGATCCAGGCGCGGCACCTCGATCGCGTGGACGTCCGCGGCGAGCGGGTTCGCGCGGCCGCCGCGGACGCGCTGGGCGAGCGCGTACCCGCGCACCGTCGTCGCGAGCGTGCTCATCACCCGCGCGCGGGCCAGCTCGACCAGCGCGGCCCACAGCGCGCGCGGGGCGGGCTCACTCGCGGCCGGATCGGCCAGCTGCCCGAGCAGCGGGTCGGCGTCCTCGAGGACGAGCACGAGGCTGCCGGAGGGCAGGGCCTCGCGCGCCGCCTGCGCGGCCACGCCGAGATCGCCGGGTCGGCCGAGCGCGGCCGCGATCTTCGCGGTCAGCGCCTCCGCGTCGAGCTCGCCGCACGCGACGCGCACGAACCGCGCGGCGCTCATCCCGTAGTCCGCCATGCGCACGAGCGAGCTCCGACCCGAGCGCGGCAGGCCGTAGATGACGGTGATCCGCTCGGGCGCCTCGAGCTCGGCGATCAGCTCGTCGAGCACCTGCCGCATGCCGAAGAACCGCGTCGGATCCGCGAGCGGCCCGCTGGCGGCGTACAGATCCGGCACCGCCTGGAAGTCGACGAACCGCTCCATGAACAGCGACTCGAGCCGGCCGGCGCGGTGCGCCTTGCGGACCTCGCCGACGTAGATCGGGACCACGAGCGCGTCGAGCCGGTTGCGGTAGTCGAGGATCTTCTCGCGCACGCCGCGGCCGAGCTCGAACGAATCGGACACCACGATCACGACCTTGCGGGCGTCGCGATCGAGGGTCGCGAGGTGGTGCTCGAGCGGCAGCGCGTGGTGCATGAACGTCACGGTGCCGAGCTCGCCGACGCTGGCGGCCCCGCCGAGGAGGAGCGCGAAGAACTGGAAGCCGGCGGCCCCCGCCACGCGCGGCGCGGTCAGCCGCAGCGCGCTGGGCCCGATCTGCTCGTAGCCGCCGGAGACGTGCCCGAGGAACGCGCGGATCACCGGCGCGTCTGTGCGCAGGTGCGGTGGCAGCACTCGCTCGAGCGGATCGCCAGCCTGCGCGACGCCCGGCGTGGGCGTTCGGGGCCGCGCCTGCGCGCGCTTCGGGAGCTCGGCAGCGGCGTTGTCCCGGCTCGCATCGACCGTGCGCAGGGACGCAGTCGTCGACAGCGCGCGGGCGACGTCCTCCATGGAGTCGAACCGCGCGTCGGGTCGCTTCTCGAGCATGCGCGCCACGACCTCCTCGAGCTGTGTCGAGACCGCGGCGAGGGAGCGGAGCCGCGGCGCCGGCTCGCTCAGGTGCGCCGAGAAGAGCGAGGCGATGTCGCTCCCTTGAAACAGCCGCTGACCGGTCACCATCTCGAACAGCGTGCAGCCGAGCGAGTACTGGTCGGCGCGCGCGTCGACATGGTGCGCGCCCTTGAACTGCTCGGGCGACATATAGGCCGGCGAGCCGAACACGCTACCCGTCCGGGTGATGACGCCGTCAGCGTCGAGCTCGCCCGCTAGCTTGGCGATCCCGAAATCGAGCACCTTGGTCCGCCGTCCCGAGGGAGCAGTGGGATCATCGATCAGGAAGATGTTATTGGGCTTGAGATCGCGGTGGATGATGCCGAGCCGGTGCGCGGCCGCTAGCGCCTCGGCCACGCCCTGCGCGATCGCGATCGCCTCGCCCTCGAGCAACCGACCCTGCTGCCTGATCAGCGCACCCAGATCGACGCCCGCGAGCAGCTCCATGATGATGCACGGGGCGCCGCTGTCGTGGACCGCGAGGTCGTAGATGTCGATCACCCCGGGGTGCTTGATCTGCGCCACGGCGCGCGCTTCATTGATGAACCGCTGGACGGTCTCCGAGCGCCTCGCGCTCTCGGGGTGCAGGACCTTGACCGCGGCGACCTTGGGGATCGCGATGTGCTCCGCCTTGAACACCGCCCCCATGCCGCCCTCCCCGATCCGCCCGACCAGGCGCCACTGGCCGAGGACCGTGCCCACATCTGGATAAGCGGCGCGCTGCGGCGCCGGCTCAGGCGGCGGATGCGCGGGTGGCGGCGGGCTCGGCGACGCGATGGTGAGGTCCGGCATCGGCGGCGCGGCTGCGGGTGGACCCTCCAGGTAGCCGATGCGGACGGTGTCGCCCGGTGGTGTTGCTGCGGGCGTGCCCAGTCGAGGCACGATGTCTACGCGCGGGCCCTCCTGGTAGAACGTGCCGCCGCTCGGCGCCGGATCGTCGAGCTCCTGGCGCAGGAAGAACTCGAGCACGAAGCGCGCCGAGGCCCGGCAGGCGAAGGCGCGGAACCCGTCGTCCTTGTCGTGATCGCCGTAGTCGGAGACCGCCTTGGCGATCAGCGACGGCACGCCGAGCCGCTCGGCGACGTAGCCGATCGCCGCGGCCTCCATCTCGATCCCGATCGCGTTGCGCGAGAACTCTCGGATCCGGTCGAAGATCTCCGGATCCACGCGCACCGTCTTGCCCGTGGCGATCGGGCCCACGTGGACGCGAAACGGCGGATCGCGCAGCGGCGCGTCGAGCGACCGGATCTGATCGCGCTGCGCGGCGGCGCGCCCCTCGGGCGTCAGCTCGACCGCCTGTGCCCGGTACGCGATCATCCCGCGCCGCTCGAGGTAGCTCAGCGTGCTCGACCAGCTCGGGCACTCTGCCGCTCGCTGCGGGTGGCCCATCGGATCTTCCCCGGCGAGCAGCACCCGCAATAGCCAGCGCGACTGCCGCTCGAGCGACAGCGGCCGGCGCGCGGCGAGCTCGGTGCTCCACGCGAGATCGCGCGCGAAGTACTGCACCTTCATCGACCAGGGGTCGCGCAGGTTGTAGGTCGTGATGTCGCGGAAGATCTCCTCTTGCCGCTGGCCGTCGGGTCCAGTCGAGGCGATCAGCTTGCCGTGGTCGTAGCTGAACACCCGGTCCGCGACGATCACGTCGCCCATCGCCACCGCGCCGCGCCGCCCCGCGCAGATGCCGCACATCACGAGCCAGCGCGGTGCCAGGTGCTCCGCCAGCGCGCGCGCGCGATCGGTCGCTGCGACCTCGCCCATGTTGCCCGACCACGCCGCGGCCAGCTCGAGCGGCCGGCCCGCGGCGCGCGCGATCGACCGCACGTGGTACGGGAGTCCCGCCGGGTCCACGACCTCCCGCCAGGCGCGTGCGCCGCCCTCGCCGAGCTCCAGCACGGCGTCGAGCTCGTCGAGCAGCGCCGTCAGGATGAGCACGTCGATGTGTGCTCGGCCGCCCGCGCTCATGGTGGCAGTGTACGTGACTTCAGCGCCTCGGCGCCGATCCTTGGGATCCCAGGGTGCATGTACATGCTGGCGCCGCGGCGCGCGCGCGCGCCGGACGGCTGCGTCGCGCCTCGCGCGGCGGGCGCAGGTCGTGCGCGTGCGGTCGAGGGATTCGAGCTTGCAGCAGGCTCAGGCAGGAAGGCAGAAGAGGCAGAAGAGGCACAAGAGGCACAAGAGGCACAAGAGGCACAAGACAGGCTCTGTTCGTATAGACTTCTTGAGACCCATTCTCCTGATCAACCTGGGTTCTGCGTACGGAACGATATCGGCGAAATCAAACTTCGCCCTCGGCAGCCAAGCGGTCAACGCGCCGATCCCCGTGCGCGCGGGGGATGCGGCGCACCGGCCGGGGGCATCGTGCTCCGCCCGCGCGCCCCGCGCCGGCGCGCCGTCCGCGCCCGGGTGCGGTCAGGCGTGGGCAATGGGTCGCCAGCTCCCAGCCCAGCGGGCCCAACCCCGTGCGATCCCTCGGCTTGCCGGCGGCATGGCCCGTGCTGTGACTGCTCCCCGTGACGATCCAGCGGCTGCTCCCCGTCCTGACCCTCGCCGTGCTGGGCTGCGCAACCGACCCCGGCGACCCCGACGACGTCGCCGACCCCGGCGATCCGGACGCCGGCGACCCCGCCGGTGATCCGTTCGAGGTCACCGATCCGACCGACGCCGATGGCGACGGCGTGCCCGAGCAGCTCGAGGACTACCTGATGGCGACGTTCGGGCCCGAGCTCCGGCTGCCGCCCGACGACGTCGACTGGACGCGCCCCGCGAGCGTCGACTGGTACCTGCCCCGCGTGAAGCTGCGGTTCGATCACGCCGGCTGCCCCGACGACGGCGACAACCTGCTCGACGTCGGCGCGATCACGGGCGCCAACATCCACGCGCAGAGCCACTACCTGAAGGAGACCGGGCTCGGCCTGTGCCGCCACAGCACCGCCGCGGCGGATCAGCGCTTCTCGAACAAGAAGCACCTCGAGTTCTTCCTGCAGGCCGAGGACGACGCGCTCGTCCACGCCGGCGTCCCGCCCGCGCGGTCGTCCGAATGGCGGACATACGTCCAGGTCCGCAAGAGCAGCTACGTGCGCGCCGACGGCAAGGCGGCCGCGTACGATCTCCAGGTCTGGTACTTCTTCCCGTACAACGACTTCGTCGCGAGCGCGAACCACGAGGGCGACTGGGAGCACATGACGGTCTCGGTCTCGGCGGATTACAAGCTCGTCTCGGTGTTCTACGCGACGCACGACAACGGCCAGCGCGTCGACGAGCTGGCCAAGCTCGAGTACGCCGGGGGCACGCACGTCGTCGGCTACATCGCCGACGGCAGCCACGCGACCTACCCCACCGTCGGCACGCACGCGACCACGGTCCCCGGTGTCAGCGATCACACCTACGCTGGCGGGCCCGTCTGGAAGTCGTGGGCGAGCTACAAGAACATCGGCCAGGTCGGCAAGATCCTGAACGGCCAGGCGTGGGCGGCCTACGGCGGGCGCTGGGGCGAGGTCGGCGAGACCAGCTTCACGTCAGGCCCGCCCGGCCCGATGTTCAACGGCAAGTGGGACACCCGCAACGAGTACGCGCCGTAGCGGCGCTCGGAGCTCGGGGCTCGGGGCTCGGGGCTCGGCGCTCGGCGCGCTACTGCGGCGTGTCCTTGACATCGATCCGGAAGAAGTGGTGGCACGCGCTGCAGGTCTCGCCGATCTTCTGGAGCGAGGAGGACATCACGTTGATGTCCTTCCGGGCGGTGGCCGAGACGAACCGCTCGTTGTCCTTCCGCAGCGTCTCGTTGTAGTCCCGGTACACCGAGCGCGCCTCGTCGCTCTTGGCCTGCGGCGGGAAGGTGAGCTTCAGCACGCGATCGATCGCCTCGCTGAGCCGCGCGCTCTCCTCCGAGATCGCGTCGTAGTTGGGCCCGCCCTCGGCGTGGAACACGAGGTACACGAGCTGGCTATAGGACACGTTCATCCGCGTCCGCATGATCTTGTCGAGCTCGCCGCCCTTGGCCGGCTCGCTAGAAGATCCGCCCGTCGGAGGGGTCGTCGGATCTTTCGCCTTCGAGCCCGGGCAGCCGGACGCGAGCGCGAGTGCAGCAACAACAGCAGCCGAAAGGACACCAGGAAAACGCCTCATCAGATCCGCTAGTTTGCCACGATCGATCGAGGAAGCTGCATGAACGAAAGCGAAGGTGACGCGGGGATCATCCGGCGGGATTAAGATTCGTGCACGTCCCCGACGAGCCGGGAGCGCGGGCGCGCCAAGGCCGCGGCACGCGCGGCTACCGGCGGGGCGGCGCGGCGCGCTCGACGAGGTCGCCGCTGTCGATCGCGCCGACCGGGACGGGGACGGTCCGGGCGCCGAGGACGCGGCGGAAGTCGTGGAAATAAGACGGCAAGCCCTGGGCGTGGCCGGTGGGGCCGTCCTGGAGCTGGTAGTGGAGGTGCGGGAAGAGCGCGCTGCCCGAGGCGCCGATCGCGCCGATCCGCTGGCCGGCGGTGACCTTGTCGCCGACCTTCACCGTCACGCTGTTCTGCTGGAGGTGCGCGAGCACGCTGATCTCGCTGCCGCCGTGATCGATCAGCACGCGGTTGCCGTACATGACCAGGAGCTCGGTCTTGAGCGCGGCCGTGTCGAAGTCGTGGTTGTCGGGCTGATCGCCGACGGCGGCGATGACGGTGCCGGGACCGGGCGCCAGCACCGGCTGGCCGAGGCCGAAATAGCCGGCGTCGGCGCGCGGATCGCCCTTGTGCATCGCGCCGCCGGCATCGACCGGCACCAGATCGTACGAGTAGCGCGCGGCGTTGCTGTCGAATCCGAAATTGCGAATCGGTTCGAACAGGTAATCCCACCTTCGGTGGTGAGACAGATAATCGTGGCCGTCCCACACCAGCACGCGGCCAGCGAGCGGCAGGCGCAGCGCCACCTTGTTCTGGTAGACGATGGGCGCGGTGTCGGCGGTCGCGGTCGTTCGCTCCTCGCCGTCTTGGCGCTGGAACGTCAGCTGGAAGTGGAGCTTGCCGGGCTCGAGCGCGAGCGGCAGCTCGTGCAGCGGGTTCAGCAGCAGCACCGCGCCGGTCGCCGGGAGATCGCGGTTGGGGACCGTCAGGATCCCCGGGCTGACGCCGTTGTCGTTGACGAGCTTGCGCCACGCGAGCGCGCCGGTGCGGTCGTGGACGGACAGCTCGAGCTCCGCCAGCCGCCACGGCACGCCGGTGCCGTTGTCGATCCGCAGGTCGCAGTTGACGAGCTGCGCCGAGGCGCCGCGCTCGACGTAGACGGGCGCGGGCAGGATCGTCACGGTGATCGCGCCACCGGGGAGCGGCTGCGGGCGCGGGGCCGCGGGCGCAGCGGCAGGCGGCGCGGGCGCAGCGGCAGCCGGCGCTGGGGTAGGTGCCGCCGCAGCGGCAGGATCGGCAGGCAAAGCTTGCCCGGTCGCAGGCACGCGCGGCCCGCCGCAGGCGAGGAGCCCGGCGACGGCAGCAGCGCAGGAGCACAGAGGCAATCTACACATCACGGCGAAACTAGCATGCTCGCCACATGCCATATCGGCGGCCGGCCCGCGCCGCGTCACTTCACATCGAACTTGCTATTGCTGCCGCCGAAGCCGTCGGGCGCCGCGTCCGGCGCGTACGGATCCTGGGTCCACTTGCTCTCGATGACGTACTTGTACTGGTACGTGCCGGGGGCGAGCTTGACGGTGATGCTGTACACGCCATCTCCGTCGGCGTCCTTCATCAGGTATTGATCGTCCGAAGGATTCCAGTTGTTGAAGTTCCCGGCGAGGTAGATCTGCCGGCCCTTGCCGTCGAGCTTGTGGTTGAAGACCACGCCCTCGGGCGTGACGTTCGGCCCGGGCTTGGTGATCGCTGGCGCGGCGGGCGCGCCGCCTGCCGGGGCGGGCGGCGGTGTCACCACCACGGGGGCGGGGCCGGTGGGCTGGCCTGCGCCTGCACCTGCGGCGGCGCCACCGCCGCAGGCAGCGAGCGCGGCGGCGAGCAGGGGCGCGAGTACACGAGAGGTATGCGAGGTCATAGTGCGGCCGATACTATGCCGATCCCCGCCAGCGGTGTAGCTCCCGACCGCTACCTGCGGCCGCTAGTTGACCGGCTGGATGTAATTGCTCACCACCGGGCCGGGGGAGTGGCAGTACCAGCGGAAGCTCAGCCCGGGCGTGCCCGTGAGCGTCACCTCGTAGATCCCGCCGGGGGCGCTGCCGGGCGAGGTGCTCTGATGGAAGACGCCGTTGGGGTTCGTGTCGACGTGGATCACGATGGTCGACGGGTTCGTCGGCTTGTTGAGCCAGCGCAGCTTCGTCCCGATCGACGCGTAGACGGTGCCCCCCGGCGCGGGGTAGGTGCACAGGCCGTTCAGCATCCCGATCCCGAACGTGATCTGGTTGAGCGCGGTCAGGCTCGCCGAGCGGGTGAACGTGCCCGTCACCGCGCTGCTCGTGACCGTGATCTGCGCCGTCGCGGCGAGGCCGACGTTCTGGCTCGGGATGGTGACGGTGGCGGTGGCGGTCGCGGTCCCGTTCGTCGGGACGGTGACGCTCGTCGTGTCGAACGTGATCGCCCACCCCGGGATGATGTTGCCGCCCGCGTCGCGCACGGTCCCCGACAGCGTCGCCGTGCCGCCGAAGCCGCCGGAGCCGGTCAGCGTCACGACGATCGGGTTCTGCGTCGCCAGCTCCGTCGTGATCGATGTCCGATCCAGGCTCAGATCGAGCCGGGTCACGGAGCTGCCGCAATCGGAGCCGGAGCCGGCCCCGGCGTCGCTCCCGAACCCCGCCCCGAGCAGGACGGGATCAGCCTCGGTGGAGGCATCGATGCACGCTGCGAGCGCGGCGGCACCGAGGAGGAGACCGAGGAGGAGGAAGTGGGACAAAGAGAGCACACTGCGGGCTGTCTTGGTTTGCGCCATGGGCGAGGTGAAACGCGCGCGCGTCGCGATCGATCCGCAGCATCACGACGTTTCCGTCGAGGATCGATCGCTCGTCGCACCGGATGAAGCCGGGGACGATCAGTTCAGCACCGCGCCGCTTCGCGATGCTCAGCGCCGCTCAGCTCGTAGCTGGGGCTGTGATCCCGAGGGCGACGGGGTGATCGCCGTACAGCGCGTCGTAGATCGCGCGCGAGCGCGCCTGGATCTGCTCGCGCACGAGCGCGAACCCCGGCGAGTCGCGCACGTTCGCCAGCATCGGGCAGCGATCGAGCCAGTGCAGATCGAACAGCCGCGCGTACTGCGCCGCGTGGGCGAGCACGCGGCTGCAGACGACGCCGTCGCCCGCGTAGCCGGCGGCCTCGGCGACGAGCTGCGCGACGAACCCGCGGCGGCGCTGGCTCGGCCAGCTCCGATCCTCGGCCTTGGCGATCAGCGGATCGCGGACGCGTGACCACGCGCCGTCGAGGATCACGGCGAGCAGGAGATCGAACAGCTCGGGATCGAAGACGCCCGCGAGCTTGCCGGACTCGCGCCGCGCGCGCACGCCCTCGAGATCGCCGCGCCACCAGAGGAGACGCGTCCGCGCGATCGGGCGATCCGGAAGGCTATCGTGCGCGAGGATGCGATCGTGCTCGTCCCAGCGCTGCTCGAGCGCCATCGCGCGCGCGATCTCCCATTGCACGGTGCGGAAGTCGGGCGAGATCGCGGTGGCGTGCTCGAGGCGCGTCAGCGCCGCGTCGAGGTAGCCGGCCTCGAGCAGCATGCGCCCGAGGAGGTCGTGCGCCTCCGGCGAGTGCGGCGCGCACGCGATCGCCACGCGGTAGTGCGCCGCGGCGACGGCCGGATCGCCGACCTGCTGCTCGAGGTGCCCCGCCGCGAGGTGGGACTCGACGAGCTGCGGGCCGGTCGTCAGCGCGATCCGGACGTGATCGGCGGCGCGCTCGAGCAGCGACATGTCGCGCGAGAAGAACGCGCCGCGCACGATCATGAGCGCGAGGCTCGCGCGGATCCGCGCGTCGTGGGGGCGCAGCGCGTGCGCGCGCTCGAGCATCGCGAGCGGCCGCCGGAAGTGCGACGGGCCCCGCCGCGCCTCGTGGCGCGCGCGGACCAGGAGCTCGTAGGCCTCGTCGTTGGGGTGCGCCGGCGCCTTCGCGAACAGCGCCTCGACGGCGCGCGCCGCGAGCGCGACCGACTGCCCGACCCGATCCATCGCGAGCGGCAGATCGAGCGCCAGCGCCGGCCCGGGCTCGCCCGCGCGCGTCGCCGTCATCTCCAGCGCGGCGCCGACCGTGAACCGCAGGACGACGTCCGCCGGGGCGCCGGCCAAGGTCGGCAGGGCGCGCGGCAGGACGCGCAGCCGGCTGCGCGCGAGCACGGCGAGCAGCTCCTCGTGGATCGCCTCGGCGATCGGCACGAGCGGCCCGTCCTTGTCCACCCGCGGCGCGACGACGAGGATCGTGCGCTCGCGGGCCACCTCGGGGGCCTGGCGCGGCGCGAGCTGCTGCGGCGGCGGCAGCGAGTCGCTGTTGCGCCACGGCGCGAGCGCGTTGTGCAGCTCCGCGGCCGTCGCGATCCGCTCGGAGAGCTCGCGCGCGGTCGCGCGTCCGATGACCTCGACGAGCTCCGGCGGCAGGTCGCTCCCCACCGGGACGAGGCGATCCACCTGCTGCTTGGCGTCGAAGATCGCCATCGGGTTGCCCATGAAGGCGCGGCGGCCCGACACCATCTCGTGCAGGAGCACCCCGACGGCGTAGACGTCGGCGGCCGGCGTCGGTGGCTCGCCGCGCGCCTGCTCGGGCGCCATGTACGCTGGCGTGCCGGAGATGTCGCCGTTGTCCGAGATGCGGACGGCCGCGATGCCGAAGTCGGCGAGCACGACGCCGCCGTCGCGCGAGAGCAGCACGTTCGCTGGCTTGATGTCGCGGTGGATCACGTCGGCGGCGTGCGCGGCGATCAGGCCCTCGCACAGCCCGCTCGCGATCGCGACGGCCTCGGGGACCGCGAGCCGCCGCTCGCGCACGAGCCGCTTCGCGAGCGACTCGCCGTCGACGAGCTGCATCGTGCAGAACATGAGACCGTCGGCCTGATCGAGCTCGAACGTGCGCGCGATGTTCGCGTGCGTGACGCGGCGCGCGAGCTTCACCTCGTGGCGGAACCGCGCCACGAGGTCGGGCGAGCTCGCGAGATCGGTCCGGATCACCTTGAGCGCGACCAGCTCGTCCAGCTCGCGGTCGCGCGCCCGGTACACCTCTCCCATTCCGCCCGTGCCCAGCAGCTCGATCAGATCGTAGCGGCCGGCGAGCGTCTGGCCCACCAGGCGAGTCTCCATGCGGTTCATGGTCCCCGATGCGCGCGAGCGTGACAAGCGCGGTCCGGTGCGGCCGCCGATCCCGGCGGGCGGGCGCGGCGCGGGGTCACCGGCTCAGATCAGAGCCGGTAGCCGAGGACGCCGTCGATCGTCGGGAACGGCGTCTTGGCCCCGAGATCGACGCCTGGATCGCCTGCCGTGCGCGCGGACATGTGGATGTACTGGACGCCGAGGCCGAGGCGCAGATCGAGGCGGCGCGTCAGGCCGAACACCCAGCCGACGACGCCGCCCGCCGAGAAGGCGTGGCCGTCGGCCGAGAGGTCGTCGCGGGTGACGGTCACCGCGTCGAGCCGGCCGAACGCGAGCACGTAGAGCCCGCGCCCGGTCGGGCGCGAGAACCAGGTCGCCCGCAGCTGGCCGCCGAAGCCGCGCGCCCGGTCGCCGGCGTCGAACCACGGCAGGAAGTAGGTGCCGAAGATCTGGCCCTCGGCCTGGAGCGCGAAGTGCGCCGCGATCGGCAGCTCGAAGCCGAGGCCGACCACCGCGAGGCCGACGTCCGCCTGGAGCTGGGGCGAGAGCTTGCGCGCCGGCTCGGGGCGCGGCGCGGGCTCGGCGGAGCCGGTGGGCGCAGCGGGCTGGGCCGGCGCGGGCGGCTGGGCCGGCGCGGGCGGGTCGGCAGGAGCGGGCGGCTCGGCGGGCTCGGCCGACTGGGCGCGGGCCGCCGGTGCCGCCGCCGCGAGGACCGCCGGGACGAGGATCGCGATGCGCATCGCCGGCAGCTTACGCGCCCGCGGCCGCCGCCGGTCGCTCACAGCCCGTAGATCTCGCCGTACTTCGTGCGCAGGTAGCGCAGGTACGGCGCCGCCTCGAGCGGCTTGCCCGTCGCGCCGCGCACCAGCTCGTCGGGCGTCCGCGCGCGGCCGTGGACGTAGATGTTCGCTGCGAGCCAGCTCCGCAGCGTGTCGAACCGCCCCGCCTCGATCTCCTGCGGGATCTCGGGGTGCGCGCGCAGCGCCGCCTCGAAGAACTGCGCGCTCATCAGGTTGCCGAGCGCGTACGACTGGAACGCGCCGCCGACGTGGCCGCCGAACCAGTGCACGTCCTGGAGGCACCCGTCCCTGTCGGTCTCGGGGGCCACGCCGAGATCGCGGCGGGCGCGCTCGCGCCACGCCTCCGGCAGGTCGGCGACGGCGAGCTTGCCCTCGAGCAGCTCGAGCTCGAAGTCGAACCGCATGATCACGTGCAGGCCGTACGTCACCTCGTCGGCGGCCGTGCGGACCGTCGAGCGCTCGACGCGGTTGATCGCGCGGTAGAACGCGTCGAGCGGCACGGCGCCGAGCTGCGCCGGGAACGCCGCCTGGAGCGCCGGGTACTGGCCGCGCCAGAACGGCAGGCTGCGGCCGACGAGGTTCTCCCACAGCCGCGACTGGCTCTCGTGCACGCCCATCGAGCTGCCCTGCGCGAGCGGCGTCGCCTCGTACCGCGGATCGATGTGCTGCTCGTAGAGCGCGTGCCCCGCCTCGTGCAGCGTGCTGAACAGGGCCTCGGACAGGTAGTCGGCTCGCACCCGCGTCGTGATCCGCACGTCGCCGAGCGAGAACTTCGTCATGAACGGGTGGGGCGTCCGGTCCTGGCGCCCGCGCGCGAGGTCGTAGCCGAACCGCGCGGCGATCGCGAGGCCGAACGCGAGCTGCTCTTCCTCGGGGAAGTGCTGGCGCAGGCAGCGATCGTCGACCTGCGCGGCGCTCGTGATCGCCTCGACGAGCGGCACCAGCTCGGCGCGCAGCGCGGTGAACACCGCGCGCACGTCCGCCGCCCGCACCCCGGGATCGGTGAGATCGATCAGCGGATCGGCGACGTGGTCGTACGGCGCGAAGAACCCGGCGTACTCCCGGGAGAGCTCGACCGACCTCGCGAGGAGCGGCGCGACCGCGGCGAAGTCGCTTGCCGGGCGCGCGTGCGTCCAGCGCTCGTACAGGGTCGCGTTGTGCGCGGCGAACGCGCCGACGAACGCGGCGGGCACTTTGGTAGCGCGCTCGACGTCGCGGCGCGCCGCGCGCACGAGCCGCGCCGCGAACGAGCCCTCGCCCTCGCGCGCGGCCGCCGGCTGCGCGCGATCGAGGAGCCGCGCGAGCGCCGGATCCGTCTGCCGCGCGTGTGCGATCTGCTCGAGCGTCGCGAGCTGGCGGCCGCGCGCGGCGGCGCCGCCCGTGGGCATGTACGTCGCCTGATCCCAGCCGAGGAGCGCGACCGACGACTGCACGTCATCGATCTCCGCCAGCCGCGCTACGAGGTCTTCGAAGTCCGCGTCCATCGCGTGACGATCGCACGAAGCCGCCGGGGCCGTGTCTGCTCCGCGCACCGCGCGCGGGGCGCCGTCCGCTGCGCCCACGCCGCCCGGGCCGCCGGCCGGACGCGCCGGGGTTGCGCCCTGACGCGGGCTCTGCGCGAGATTTGCGATGTCCCCGTAGTGTCACGCGCGCACGCGGCCGTCGGGGCGCTGGTACGTGGTTCGCATTACTGCTGCGTATGCAGGTACTCGTCCGACACGACGACACGATCCAGGGCAGCGAGCGGCTGACCGCGCTCACCACGACGGCCGTGGAGGGCGCGCTCGAGCGGTTCGCCGAGCACATCACCACCGTCGAGGTGCACTACGCGGACGAGAACGGGAAGAAGATCGGCGGCGACGACATCCGCTGCACCATCGAGGTCCGCTTCGAGGGCCGGAGGCCGACGGCGGTGAGCCACCACGCGTCCGATCTCGTGGTCGCGCTCGACACCGCGGCCGAGAAGATGGCGCGCATGCTCGATCACCAGCTCGGGCGGATCCGCGATCAGATCGCGCCGCCCGCCGAGGCCGTGCGCTGAGCGCGCGCCTCAGCGCCCGAGCAGCTTGTCGCGCTCCGCGCGGGTGCCGATCCACTGCTCGATCTTGACGACGGCGTCGATGCCCTCCTCGATCGTGACGAGGCGCTGCGGGGCGCTGATGTCACCCATGTAGTGCCGCACGTCCTTGCGCTTGCCGCCCGCGGGCGTATACGCCGTGTAGACCGACGCCGCGTGGGTGTACCCCTCGTACTCGTACGAGTCCTTCAGCTCCAGGTAGCGGTGCTTGCGGAACAGCTCCTCGAGCGCGGTGACCTCCTCGGGGCGGAGCTCGCCCGCGGCCTTGCCCTCGACCTTCACGTACTGCTCGCCCTCGTACTCGACGGCGCCGTCGCGGTAGACGGTGAGCTTGTAGACGGGGCACGACCCGTAGCAGCCGATGCGCTCGATGGTGGCGAGGTGCTCGTGCTTGGGCGGCGCCGCCGTGCTGCGCCCCTCGAGCGGCAGCTGGCGCGGCCTCCCGCCGCCGCACCCGAGGGCCCCGAGCGCGGCGAAGGCGACCAGGATCGCGAGACGCGCCGCCGTCCGAGCTGGCTCCATGCGCGCGAGCCTAGCACCCGGCCTGGCTGGATCCGGAGTCATGCATGCGTGGCCGATGTCTGCTGCGGCTCCAGCTTGCGCGTGAGCTCCTCGAAGCTGTTGGCGAGCTTCTTCAGGTCCCGCCGGTCGTGCCAGAGGACCCGCGGATTGGAGCCTTCGGGGCGGGGGTCCACGGTGTCCTGGGTCCATACCTCCCCGCGATGGGGACCCGTGTGCGCGAGCAGTAGCATGCCGCTGTCGGTGTACCCGATCAGCAGCAGATCGGGATGCGGTAACACGTGACGGGCCCACTCGGCGCAGGTCTCGAGATCGAGCGACGGGTGCTCCTTCTCCGCGAGGCTCAGGAGTCCATTGATGAACAGATGCGATACCCATGTGTTCTCGTCCGCGAGGCCGCCGCCGTTGACCTCGAGGAGGAAGCGCCTGTAGTCGTCAGGGAGTGTGATCCCGTGCCGGTGCTCGAACGCAGAGACGAGAGCTTCGTCGACCCGCGGACCGCGGCTCTCCATGCGGGGCCAATCAGTCGCCATAGCGCAGGAGTCCGAATACATGTCTGTACACAACGGCCCCTCCGGTGTGCGGCACAGCGTTATGGAGGTCTGCGGGGACGAGGAGCATCGTCTTCATATCCTCGTGGTGATGCCACCTGAATCCGAGCGGCGTCTTCTTGTAGCCGGCGGCAGCGTTCGCCGCGGCGAAGTCGCCGCTCCGACTCCCCGTATACGTGATCTGGACCGACCTCTTCCCGTTGGGCAGTGTCTTGGCGTAGGGCGAGAAGTCCGGATAGCCGGCCTCGGAGAAGCGCAGTCCGATCGGGCGAGGGGCAGACGGCAGCAGGACGCGGGAGACGTGCTGCGCGCGCGCGGGCGGCGAGCGCTTCGTGCGCGGCTGTTGCTTCCGATGAAGCCTTTTCGGCTTGGGTTTGCCTGGTCTGTGGCTCATCTCTCGCCCTCCGTTCACGTCCGGTCGCCTGGGCGGAAACCTAGGACAAGAAGATCGCCGAGCGCAACCCGAGAACGCCAGTGAGCCCAATGAGCCGGCTGGCCCCCGGCGACCTAGCTCCCCGGCGAGAACCGCACGCCGAGGTTCGCCAGCCGGTCGAGCCCGAAGCCCACGTACCAGTAGCTCGTGTCCGCCTGGAGGTCGTAGCCGAGGCCGACCTGCAGGAGGTCGCCGAACAGGAGTAGCGAGCCGCCGACCCCGATCTCCACCGCCGAGTCGGTCTCGACGGTCGCGCCGGTCGCGTCGACCTTCGTCTCGTCGAGGTCGGGGTTGAAGAAGTGGATCCCCACGCCCGGCCGCAGCGCGTTCATGAAGCGCGCGCCGCCGGAGTCGGGCCGGAAGCGGTAGTGGACCGCGGCCACCACGCCGGGCGCCGTCGAGAACGGCCCCCACGCGTCGTCGCGCTTGTTCACGAACGCCACGCCAGCGCTGACGTCGATGTACAGCCCCATCCGCACGACGCGGAAGTCGGTCGTCGTGCCGGCGAGCGCGGCCGAGCCGTCGGCCTTCGTGAGCGACGGCCGGAAGTGCAGGAGATCGTCCTCCTTGCGCGCCGTGCAGCGCAGATCGATCGCGGTGTCCGTGATCGCCTCGAGGGCCAGATCCGTCTGCTGCTCCGCGAGCCACACCGGCGCCGCCGCCATCTGCGAGCCGAGATCGAGCACCCCGAGCAGCTGCTTCCAGCCTTGCTCGGCGCGATCGGCCCACTCCTTGAGCTGCCCGATCGTCTTCAGCTTGGGGACCAGCTCGCGGAGCGGCTGGAGGAGCGCGCCGAGCCGGGCCGGGGGGCGGGCCGGGGGCTGCTCCGTCAGCCGGACGACCGCCGAGAGCGCCGCGGCGGCGGCGCGGATCTCGGTGATCAGCCGCGGGCCGTCATCGAGCATGATGCGCGCGCAGCTCGTCGGCTCGGCCGCGGTCACGCGATCGATCGCGCCGCTCCGCGCCGCGTCGATCAGCGGGGCGCACGCCGTGCGCAGCCGGCGGACGGTCTGCGCGACGGCCTGCACGGACGTCTTCACCGTCCGCGCCTCCGCGAGCTGCAGCACGTCGTCGCGGATCGCCGCGAGCGCCGCCTCGACGGCGTTGGCGTCGCCGTCCATCGCGCGCAGGAGCGCCTCGATCTGCTCCTGCAGGGCGGCGGCGGCCACCCGCAGCGCCGCCTGCCGCGCGCCCGCGAGGTCCTTCAGGTTCTTCGCGAGCTGCCGGGCCTCGTCGAGCTGCGTCGCGAGCTCCTTCGGCGTGGTCTGGGGCATCAGCTTGTCGACGAGGCCGCACGTGCCGTCGGGGTACGTGTCGTAGTTGGCGAGGTGGATCGGCGTGCCGCGCGCGAAGACGGCCTGCATCCGCCAGCGCAGGCCGCGGGTGGGCTCCGTCAGCTTGTCCGCCAGCGCGAGGACCCGGCGCCGCTCCGCGTCGAGGGCCGTGAGGACGCCGGCGAGGCCGCTGGCGAAGTAGTCCCCCGGCGCCTGCCCGATGCTGCGCGCGTAGCTCGCGATCGACGCGTTGAGCGCCGTCCGGTCCGTGTAGAGCTGCGAGACGTCTGCCTCGAGCGCCGACGGCAGGGCCGTGACCGGGCCTGCCGCCTTGAAGCGCGCCACGAGCTGCGCGAAGCGCTCGATCAGGCCCGTCTGCTCGCGGGTCAGCCGGGTGAGCGCCACGAGCTGGGCGCGGATCGGCTCCGCCGCGGCCGCGTCGACGTGGGCCGCGCGCGCAAAGATCGCCTCGACGCGGGCGCGGTCGACGCGCACCTCGATGCGGCTGTTGATGTCGACGTCGGTGACCCCGCCGCCGGTGATCGGGACGCGCTCACCCTCGGCGGTGACCTCGGTCAGGGCCACCGTCTCGGCGAGCGGCCCCAGCGGCGCGCGCGGCGCGGCGGTCCGGCAGCCGAGCCCGCCGCCGATGCTGCAGAGCAGGCACAGGGCGAGCGCCCTCATGGCTTGCGCTGCCCCGCCCGGGCCCGCGAGAACGCCTGCTCGAGCTCGAAGAAGTCGATCGCGGCGGAGCCCTTCAGGGTCGAGGAGACCTCGAAGCGGATCGTGAGCGCGACCGCCTCCTCGCCGGCCTTGTGATTCGCGACGAGGACCGCGAAGGCGGCGTCCCCGGCGAGGACGCGGACGTCCGGAACGTAGATCACGTGCCGGAACGGATCGTTCTCCGCGCAGCGGTCGGCGCGCGAGGCGATCTCGCGGCCGCGATCTCCCTCGCCGAAGACCACCAGCGTGCAGTGCACCCGCTGCGCGGTGACGTCGCGCAGCATCTGCTGCGCGCGTGCCTTCCCGTTGCGCGTCTTCGTCGTCGGTAGGATCAGCATCCGACCGGGTATCATAGGTGATCGTCGGAGCGGGCCGCTAGCGGGCCGCGGTCCCCGCAGGCGGCGGACCAGCGCCCCGATCTCGTGGTCGCGGCCCACGTAGCCCCCGCCGGTCGCTCGCGATCTCGATCGATGTTCGCGGGCTAATCGCCGGGCCCGTCGGCCTCGTCGAGGAGCGCGGTGATGGCTGGATCGACGTCGCCGTGCACCGTCTTCAAGAGCGCGCGCACCCGCTCCAGCTCGCGCCGGAGCACGCGGTGGTGGTTGCGGCTCTTGAGCAGCGACGCCTGATCGAGCAGCACGAAAGCTGCGTCGCGATCCTGGCGCCGCTGGATGGCCGCGCACAGCACCAGGCCGCGGAAGGCGTCGGTCAGATCGAGCGGCAGCCGGGCGGCCGACGCCTCGCGGCGCTCCGCCTCGTCCACGTACGCGCGGGCCGCGCGCCACAGCGCCGCCCAGAGCCCGGGCGCCTCGGGCCGCTGCTCGTAGCCGAGCGCTTGCTCCACGTGCCGCGCGAGCACGGCCGGGCTCTCCGCACCGCCGGGATCCGCGATCATGATGGCATACGCGCGGCGCACGATGTTATCGAGCTGCCGCAGGTTGCCCGGCCACGGCGTGCGCAGGAGCAGCGCCATCGCCTCCGCGGCGATGCGCGGCGCCGGGCCGCTGCCGGACTCCGCGTGGCGGCGGCGGAACATGTGCTCTACCCACGATGGCAGCTCGTCGAGCCGCTCCTCCAGCGAGGCCAATCGGACCGGGAGCACGTTGATCCGGTAGTACAGATCCTCCCGGAACTCGCCGGCGCGCACCGCGGCGTGGAGATCCACGTTGGTGCTCACGATGAAGCGCACGTTGGCGCTGCGCTCGCTCGCGTTGTCGCCGAGGGGCCGATACCGGCGCTCCTCCAGCACCTGCAAGAGACCGGCTTGGGCCTTGAGCGATAGCTTGTCGATCTCGTCGATGAACAGCGTGCCCGTCTCGGCGCGCTCCAGCGCCCCCGGCGTATCCCGGACCGCCCCCGTGAACGCGCCCCGGCGCCACCCCATGAGCTCCGCCATCTGGAGGTCTTCGGGCACGCTGAGCAGCCGGACCACCTCGAACGCACGATCCTTGCGCGGCGACTGCGCGTGGCACCAGCGAGCCAGCCGCGACTTGCCGACCCCGGTCGGTCCGCTGAGCAAGATGGTCTCGTCTTGCCGGGAGAACACCGAGAGGATGCGCATCATGCTCGCGGTCGAAGCACCGATGACGGGCGCCAGGCTGTCGGTCCGCGGCTCCTCCTTGCGGGAGAGCGGCAGGCTGCTCAGGTAGGGCGCCGCGGCGCTCGCCATCACGTCCAGCGCCGCGCGGCAGCCTCCCCAGAGGACGTCGTCGCTCATCGAGGCGCGCACGTGCACCTCCAGCGAGATCATGCCGATGACATGGCCCTCCGGCGGCAGCCCGAACGGGACGACGTGCACGTGGGTCGCCTCGCGCTGGATCATCCGGTCGCGCGTCTCGATGCCCGGGATCCCGGCGGCCTCGCGGAGCGGCTCCGGCTCGCTCGCCGTCTCGGCGTGCCAGGTGCGCAGCGTCCCCGTCATCACGTTGATCGAGACCGCGGTCCGATGCTCGGACACCCAGCGCCACACGTTCGCGCTCGTGAGGTATCCGGTCCCCTCGACACGCTCGCCGCCCGGGTGCTCGATCCCGAACAGGCGCTGGTAGCTGCCATCGGGGCGGAGGTGGAGCACACCGCGCAGGAGCCGCCCTTTGCTCACCTGCGGGGTCCGGGCGAAGTGCCCCCCGACGACGGCGAGCATGGCGACGAGCGTCTGCTTCGCCGCGTCCTCGAAGTCTCTCGCCTCCCGGAGGCGGAGGATCAAGGAGCCAAGCGGTTCGACAGCCGACATGAATGACGCAGAATACGCCATCGGCGAAGATCTGTTCTCTGCATTCGCCAGCGAGAGGCCCTTCGTGCGCTCCGATTTCGTACGAGCTCGCCAGCTCCCAGAGACCGGATCTCTGGAGCTGGCGCTCCGCCTCTGCCGCACGACGCGGCACCGGCGCCACGTCGACGATCGGCCCGTCGACAACTGCTTGGCAACTGCTTGGCGACCTGCTGCTACTGCGCTGGGGTGACGAGCCCATCGGCCGCGCGGGCGGCCTTGACCTGGCGCAGGCAGGCTTCCAGCTGGGCCCTGGCGGTGGCCTCGGGCACGTTCAGGACACGGATCCTGAGCTCGACGGGCGGACAGTAGGTGGTCGCAGTCCAGAGCCTGGGGTCATCGAGGCCCTGGAGCGGCTCCACGTCGGACCACACCCACAGGGTCTTGTCGTCGGCCGCCGCGGCGATGCGCTTGCCATCAGGGCGAAACGCCGCCCAGGTATAGCCCTGATCGGCGCCGCGGAGGACCAGGATCTCGCCGGTCCCCTCGGCGCTCCACACCCGGACGGTCTTGTCGGAGGACGAGGTGACAATTCGCTTGCCGTCGGGGCTCCACAATGCCGAGATGACCGCATCCTCGTGACCGCGAAGGACGAGCGGGTCGCCCGTCCCATCCGCGCTCCAGACACGCACGGTCTTGTCTTCTGACGCGGTGGCGATGCGCCTGCCATCGGGGCTCCACGCCACACAATAGACCGTACCCTCGTGACCGCGAAGGACGAGCGGCTCGCCCGTCCCATCTGCGTTCCACACCCGCACCGTCTTGTCACGGGACGCGGTGACAACGCGCTTGCCGTCGGGGCTGAGCTCTGCACAGGTGAGCTCATTCTCATGGCCACGCAGCACGGTGGGCTGGCCCGTGCCATCCGCGTTCCACACGCGCGCCGTCCTGTCTCTCGACGCGGTGACAATGCGCTTGCTGTCGGAGCTCCACGCTGCACAAGAGACCGAGGTGTCGTGAGCGCGAAAGATGAGGGGCTGGCCCGTGCCATCCGCGCTCCACACGCGCGCCGTCCCGTCCATGGATACTGTGAGGATGCGCGTCCCGTCGGGGCTCCACGCTGTACAATGGACCTCGTTCTTGTGACCGCGAAGGATGCGGGGCTGGCCTGTTCCATCGGCCCTCCACACGCGCGCCGTGCCGTCCCAGGACGCGGTGGCGATCCACTCACCGTCCGGGCTCCACGTCCCCCAGACCACCTCCCCCGTGTGACCGCGGAGGACCAGGGCGCCGCCCGTTCTTCCATCGGCCTTCCACACGCGCGCCGTGCTGTCCAAGGACGCGGTGACGATCCACTTGCCGTCCGGACTCCACACCGCTGAGGAGAGGTTGTTCTGGTGACCGCGAAAGACCAGCGGCGCCCCCGTTCCATCGACGCTCCACACCCGAGCCAGCTTGTCCCATGACGTGGAGATGATCTGCTTGCCGTCCGGGCTCAGGGCCACAGAGGTGACCGGATCCGTGTGACGGAGGATCAAGGGCTGGCCCTTGCCGTCCGCGCTCCAGACCCGCACCGTCTTGTCCCAGGACGCGGTAGCGATGTGTTTGCCGTCGGGGCTCCACGCGACAGAGCTGACCTTCTCCGTGTGATCGCGAAGGACGATGGGCGGCGAGCTCCCGTCCACGCTCCACACCCGCGCCGTCATGTCATTCGACCCGGTGACGATGCGCTGGTCGTCGGGGCTGAAGCTCGCCTCGGTGACCGCGCTCTCGTGCCCGCGGAGGATCACAGGCTGGCCCGTCCCATCCGCGCTCCAGACCCGCACCGTCTTGTCCCAGGACGCCGTGACGATGCGTTGTCCGTCGTGGCTGAACGCCGCCGAGGTGACATCGTTCTCATGCCCGCGCAGGACAATGGGCAGAGACGGCGGAGACCTCCCGTCCGCGCTCCATACGCGGACCGTCTTGTCTCTCGACGCGGTGACGATGCGCGCGCCATCTGGGCTCCACGCCGCGTACGTGACGCTGTCCTCGTGCCCGCGCAGGACGTGGGGGTCGCCCGTCCCATCGGCGCGCCATACGAGCGCCAGCTTGCTGGCGGCGGTGAGGATGTGCTCGCCGTCGGGGCTCCACACCGCCCTTTGAACCGCGTCTGAATGCGTGAGCACGACGCGGGCGAGGCTCGCCTGCGACGCCCAGAACGCGAACTCCGCCCAGCCGCGCGGGATGTCCGGGAGCTCCACTTCGCGCAGCAGCGCGAGCACCGTCGTGGGGTCGCCCAGGAGCTCGCGCGACGCGGCCATCCGGGTGGCGTTGCGCGCCTGCCGCGCCTCCGCCTGCGCGCGGACGGTCTCCTGATCCGCGCGCGCGGACTGCTGCGCCGCGCGCGCGGACTGCTGCGCCGCGCGCGTCGCCGCTCGCCGCTCGCGAACGCCGAGCACCGAGACGACCACCGCGACCAGGCTCACGACCGCGAGCACCCCGGCCATGATCCGCTGCCGGCGCCGCCGCCCGCGCTCGGACAGCGCGACCACCGCGACCAGGAAGCGCTCCTCGCGCTTGCCCAGCCCGAGCGGCTCCCCGGCGGCTTGCTCCGCGCGCCGGCGGGTCAGCCACTCCGCGGCCTCGCGAGCCGCTCGATCACGCCACAGCAGGCCCTCGGCCTCCTGGCTCGTCTCCCACTGCTGGGCTGCGGCGTTGAGCCGCGCCATGAACTGCGCGTCTGCCGCGCTCTCGGCGAGCCACTGCGTGAGCTTGTCCCAGCTCTCGATCAGCGACTCGTGGCACAGCTCCACCGTGGTGCCCTCGCGCTCGCCGCCTGCCTCGACCAGCACCAGCCGCGCATCCGACAGCCGATGGATCACTTGATCCACCGTGCCGCCGTCTGCCGCCAGGCCGCGCAGATCCGGCAGGCTGACGACCGCGCGCGTGCGCTCCGGCGTGCACAGCCGCAAGAACACGGCGCGACACAGCCGCTGATCGGCCGACGGCAGCGCCGCGAGCACCGCGTTGGCGTGCGCCGAGAGCGCGCCCGCGACGCCGCCGATCTGATCGTAGCTCCCCTGGGTGAGGAGCCGGCTCTTCCGATCCCGCGCCTCCCACAGCTTGGCCGCCGTGAACTGGAGGAGCGGCAGCGGGCTCTTGGTCCGCTCGAGCCCGTCGACGATCGCCTCGATCATCGCCTCGTTCTCGAAGCGATAGCCCGCCGCTTCGAGCGGGCGGGTCAGCGCGGCGCGCAGGCCGTCGCGTCCCATGGCGCGGAGGAAGAACAGGCCGCGCGTGACCTCGGCGGTGAAGTGGCCCTCGTCGGCCATGCGATAGAGGAAGTCGGAGCGCAGCGAGATCATGACGCGGAGCGGGGACGACGCGTCGTCGGCCGCGCCCTCCAGGCAGGCGACGAACGCGGCGCGCTCGGCGGCCTCGGCGCCGAGCGTGTAGAGCTCCTCGAACTGATCGACGAACAGGAGGATGCGGTGGCTTGCGCCCGCGCGGCGACAGCGCGCGCGGAGGAGCGTGCCCACGAGCCCGGGCTGCGCGGGGAGCGCATGGAACAGAGCCTCGGTAGCGCGCGCCTCGGTGGCGCTCGCCGGGGGCGCGCTCGCCGGAGCGGCGTCGGGCGTCGCCGGCTCGAGCTGCGCGATCAGGTCTGCGAGCTGTGCGAGCGGCCGCCGGCCCGGGCGCAGGATGAACGCCTCCCAGCCTTCCCCCGCGCGCTTGAGCGCCGGGATCACGCCCGCGCGCACGAACGACGATTTGCCGGCGCCGCTGGGCCCGGCCACGATCACCAGCGGCTGGTTGCGCAGGCGGCCG
>DATMCI010000332.1:0-232117 GCA_035558535.1 Kofleriaceae bacterium | reverse complement strand
CATATACCGACTCCCATTACTGAGGCATTAACGCACAGCCTTTTTTTTGCATTTGAGTCGCAACAGCTGGTGTATAAGCCTCCATGAACGGCACGGCCGCTCACCACGCACACGAGGAGGCTACAATGTCCTGCACGAGATATGTTGCTATCGTGATTGCGCTGTACTTGCCGCTGGCCGCCTGCGGCATTGAGGCTTCGTCCGACGAGCCGATCGACGAGTCGGAATTGGATGACAACCTCGAAGAGGCGGACGCGACACTCGCGGAGGAAGAGGCGGACGCGACACTCCCGGAGGTGGACACAGAACTTGGCGGCGACGAGGACTACCTTGAAGAAGCGGACGCGGCACCCGCGGCCTCCTCAATGACATACGCAACAGCCAACATTGGGCGCGATTACGGCCAGCGAACCCAGAAGATGGAGTCGGCCATCTCCAACATTGGAAGGGTGGTCGGCCGCAAAAGTGGGCCCAAGTTCATCGGTTGGCAGGAGATTGCCGAGCTAGACGACTGCGGGGACGACTGCGAAATCGATGCGATTCAAAAGCGTTTCAAGCCCGAGAATGGATGGGAGACCAACCGCCCACTGGGACGGAGGCCCGACGGCCATTGGGAGCTAGTCAAGGTTCCCATCACCTCCGAGGGGGCCAATGACAACAGCTCGACCCGCGCCGTCTTTGCGTCGCCAGGCTGGGGAGGGGTGAGTTTTACGCGATTCATCACGATCGCCCGTTACCCATCCCGTAATGTTACGGTCCTCAATACCCACTTCATTTTTGGAGCGTGGACCTGCGAACGCGGAGCCCTACGTCGTGACTACAAAAAACGTCGTGACTACTGGTTCCGCGCGTGGAACACCCTCAAAGATGTAGTGGCTAATGAGCACGACAAAGAACACAACGTTATCGTCACCGGCGATTTGAATCGCCCACCAGAGAGAACCCGCTGCAATAAACCATGGTTCCCTACGAGCCTGCATGGGCGCTCGAGAGTCGTCGGCGGAAAAGGTATCGACTATATCTTCGCGGTTCCCGCCAAGGGACAGCGGTTTGCCATCTCTGGGCAAGGCTCGATCGGCCTCCACATCGATAACCACAAAGCCCACTGGGTAACCGGCCGTTTTGTAGAGCGATAGTGATACTGCCCCCGGCGAGTCCGCGCGTCACGAGGTCGACGCCTTCGAGGTGCACGCCGATCACGGCGGACTTGTGTCCAGAGCTTGGCGCCGCTCGCCGCGCGACACATCTACGAATCACGGCGGACTTGTGCACCGGCAACGTCCAGAGCTTGGCGCCGCAGCGAGCCGTCGGCGTCGCCGCCGATCAGCTGCCAGCCACCGCGCCGCGCCTGGTCGAGATCGCCACGCTGGGCGAGCGCTTGGCGGCCCTGCGCCTGTGCGACGCCGCGGCGCTCGCCGCGATGCGCCGCTTGCTCGCGCAGCATTCGTCGACGCCGCGCTCGCCGAGCCCGATCCGGCCACGCGCGCGGCGCTGCTCGCCCGCGGGGCTGCTCGCGACGCCGCTGGAGGCGCTCGCGCCGGCGGCCGCCGCGCTGCTCCGCGAGGCGCTCAAGCCTCGGTTTCTGCTCCGGCTTGGGTTCGCGGTTTTCGGCGGCCGGGGTCAGCGGAAACACCTCGCCACGAACCTCGTAGTCGCTCGGGGGCCGGATTACCCGGATCTACCCCCGTGATGCACGACTCCGTTCGCGTCGGGGCGCGCTGCAGCGCCTGCTCGAGCGCCCGTGAGCTATGCGTCGAGCACTGCCGGGAAGCCCCACGCCGCGAACAGGTCGGGCAGCACGAACGTCGTGAGCTCGACGATGCGGCCGTCGGCGTCGAGCGACAGCACGGTGAGGCAGACGGCGTGGTAGCGACCGTCGGGCGCGCGGACATACGCCAGTGCCGCGGGCTCGCCGTTCATCGGCGCCGGCACGATCTTGTAGCGGCCCGGGCGCAGCTCGCCGTCCCACGTGCCGGGCGATCGCATCGTCGCGACCACCGCATCCTTGCCGTCGAGCCAGTACTCCCAGGGCGGCATGTTCATGACGGCGTCGGTCGTGAGCAGCGCGACGAAGTCATCGAAGTCGCCGCTCTCCCACGCGCGCACGAAGCGCTCGACGACCTCCGCGTGGCGCGGCGCGAGCACAGACGTCGCCGATGACGCGGCGTGCGGGCGCGCGATCGTGGCGCGTGCTCGCTGCAGCGCGCTGTTGATCGCGGCCTCGGTGGTCGCGAGCATGTCGGCGACCTCGACGACGCTCCACTCGAGCACATCGTGGAGGATCAGCGCGGCGCGCTGGCGCGGCGGCAGCACCTGCACGACACGCACGAACGCGAGCCGGATGCTCTCGCGCAGTCGCACGGCCTGCTCGGGACTGGGCACCGTCGGCAGCAGCGCGTCGGGGTACGGCTCGATCCACGAGATGTCGGCGCGCGGCGCGGTCGTGGGGGGCCCCGGCGCGATCGACGGGCTCACATCCTGCGGCAGCACGCGGCGCGACCGCACCTTGAGCAGATCGAGGCACGTGTTGGTGACGATCCGGTACATCCACGCGCGGAAGCTCGCGCGCGGCTCGTAGGTCGCGAGCGCGCGCCACGCCTTGAGCCGTGATTCCTGGAGCGCGTCGTCGGCGTCGTGGAAGCCGCCGAGCATGCGGTAGGCGTACGCGTGCAGCTCGCGGCCGAGCGGTTCGACCAGCGCGCGAAACGCATGCTCGTCGCCACCGCGGGCGGCCTCGACCAAGGGTTCGAAATTTTCGCTCATCGACCGATGACCGGCGGGCGCGGCCATCGTTTCACTACCAGACCACACGGCGAAAGGCCCGTACAGATGAGCAAGGTGTTCTTCAGTGTCAGCGTCTCCCTCGACGGATATCTCGCGCCGCCCGGCATGGATCTGGCACACGCCGGCGATCCGACCTTCGAGGACTGGGCGGCCCAGTGGGGCAAGCTCCAGAGCTGGATCTTCCCGCAGCGCTACTTCCGCGAGAGGTTGAAGCTCGGCGACGGCGGCGAGACCGGCACGGACAATCAGATCGTCGAGCACACGTTCGAGCGCACCGGCGTCAGCATCATGGGCAAGCGCATGTTCGAGCTGGGCGAAGCGATGTGGCCCGAAGAAGCGCCATTCCACACGCCAATATTCGTGCTGACCTCGCAGGTCCGCGAGCCGTGGGTGCGGCCCGGCGGCACGACGTTCTACTTCGTCAACGACGGCATCGCGAGCGCGCTGCGCCAGGCGCGCGCGGTGGCCGGCGATCGCGACATCCGCATCGCCGGTGGCGCCGACGTGATCCAGCAATACCTGCGCGCCGGGCTCGTCGACGAATTCGCGCTCGCGATCTCGCCGGTCATGTTCGGCGGCGGGCGCCGGCTGTTCGAAGCCATCAGCCGCGAGGTCGGCGTCGAGCTCGTGGAGACCATCGCGTCGCCCCGCGTGACCCACGTGCGCTACGCGGCGCGCGAGCGGTGAGACGCGGCCGGCCGCCCCCGTTGGCTCGTGACGAAGTCGGGCGCTGAACGCCAATACGCCAATACGCCAACCGCCAACCGCCAACCGCCACACAGAGGCGAACGCGACATTCCCTTCGCCTTGCCTTTGCAATCTCTCGGTCGGGCGGCGCAGACTCGTCCCGCTCAGGGAGGTACATCGCATGGCTGAAAAGAGATCTGCAATGAAGGACACGCAGCGGTCGGCGAAGAGCGCCACTGGCGCCACTGGCAAGGCAGACAAGGGATTCACGGGCGAGGAACGAACCGCGATGCGGGAGCGCGCCCGTGAGCTGAAGGAGGGCGGGCGCCGCGGCCCGCGCGCGGACAAGGCGGACGGGGAGGGCGACGTGCTCGCGAAGATCGCCGAGATGCCGGAGCCGGATCGCGCCATGGCCGAGCAGCTCCACGCCATCATCAAAGCCGCCGCGCCCACCCTCTCGCCGAAGACCTGGTACGGGATGCCGGCGTATGCCAAAGACGGCGACGTCGTCTGCTTCTTCCAGAGCGCGCAGAAGTTCAAGACGCGGTACGCGACGCTCGGCTTCAGCGACAAGGCGAACCTCGACGAAGGCGCCATGTGGCCGACCGCCTTCGCGCTGAAGAAGCTGGGGGCGGCAGACAAGGCACGGATCGTCGCGCTCGTGAAGCAGGCGGTGAGCTGAGACTGCGCGCGCCATCGCCGCGCGCGCGCCTTTGAAGCAGGCGGCGAGCCCGGAGATCGCGATGGGCGGGCCCGCTCGAGACGGGGCACCTCCGCGAAATGGCTTGCGTTTCCGGCGATGCAATGAACCGCCGGCGCGAGGTGTCTCTCCGGGCATGCTCCAGAGGTCGCTCGTGACTCTCGGTGTGGCAACGCTGGGCGCAGTCGTCTCCGCGCTGAACGGCGCCGGGCCGATCGAGATCGCGCCCGCGCTGGAGCCGCGGCCGGCCTACCTCGCGCTCGGCGGTGAGATGGTGGAGATGGCAGCGGAGACCTACGGCACGGGCTGCTTCGTGCCGATGCTCGACGAGATCCGCCGGCACCCTCGGTGGTCGATCCGGCTCGACTACGTCCAGTGGGACTGGAACGGCGCAGACAACCACTCGTCGCGGCGCGTCGCGGCGCTGGTGATCGACGGCGAGACGGCGACGTGGCGCGACGGAACGCTACCTCGGAGCCTGACGCTCACCGAGGCGGAGCGCCGCGACGTGCTCGCGGCGTTCGCGCTGGATTGCCGCGTGGACGAATCGCGGCTCGGCTGCGGGAACGGCGGGCGCTACGTCGGCGTCGCGCTGGGGGAGGACGGCCCGCTCGTGGCGAGGTTCCCGGAGAGCTCGTCGATCAAGCTGCGGCTCCAGGAGCTGTTCCACGCGATCCACGCGCGCCACATCGCCGGCCGGATCGAAGACCTGAGCGGGTTCTCGCTCGAGCTCGAGCGCACCGCGCGGACGGGTCACGACAGGCAGGGGCAGCCGATCCGGAAGCGGCATCGCTTCGTGTTCCGCGACGAGGACGCCGCAGACGTCGAGCTCGCGTACCGGGTCGACCTGCTCGACTGGGCGATGACCCAGCCGGTCTCGCTGCCGCCCGGCGCTCGCGTCGTCAGCGGCACGCTGCGCGCCTACGGCACGTCGCGGCCGATCGCGGTCGATCTGGCGAAGCTCGACGACTGGGCGCGGGATTCGTACGGCTTGTTCCGCGCGCTCCTCGACTGGGAGGAAGAGAGTGAGCGACCGTGAGTAGCGTGCTCGCCGGCCGCCCGCTGGCGGGCGGGGCGGGGCACACTCGCGGCGAGGCCGCCATGACGTCCGAGAGCGAAGCGCCGGCCTGGCGCCCCATCCTGGCGGGCGGCGGGCGCGCACAGGTGCTCGCCGTCGTGAGCGACATTGCCGAGGCGCTGCGCGAGCCGGCCCAGCGGGCGGTCGGGCCGTCGCTGTGGGACGGAGGCGCCGGCGTGGCGGTCTTCTTCGCGTA
The DNA here is from genome assembly GCA_035558535.1 of Kofleriaceae bacterium. Lineage (GTDB taxonomy): Bacteria > Myxococcota_A > Polyangia > Haliangiales > Haliangiaceae > JABFXX01. The sequence continues at coordinate 226,672 of DATMCI010000332.1, read as the reverse complement.
CCTCCACCAGGCGCTGCCGGGGCGCGGCTACGACGAGGGCCGCGAGGCGAGGCCCGGCCTCCTGCAGGGCGCGGCGGGCATCGGGCTCGTGCTCCTGGCGGCGGCGGCCGAGGTCGCGCCGGCGTGGGACAGCGCGCTCCTGCTCTCGCCGTGGCACGGCCGAAAAAAGGATCTCTGGATCGACTGCCTTTGAAACAACTCTGCGCGTGCACCGTAGTGCCGGGCGAAAGCGCCACCACGACCCAAGGCGCAGTCAAAGGAAGGCGATTCCCATGAAGAACACGAAGCACGACAAGCCCCGGCGCAGGCTGCACACCAAGACCGAGACCCTCCGGGTCCTGTCGGGGAGCGACCTCGAGAAGGTCGTGGGCGGCGTGGGGACCACGGCAACGCGCACGTGCAACTGCAACGGCAGTACTTGCTAGAGCCGACTCCGGGAGCGTCGCCGCGCGAGGCGTTCGCCGTCGAGCTTCGCGCAGTCGCGGTGGCGCGGAGCTTGGGGCGCTGCCTTCGCGAGTCGTGAGATTCGCGATCTTCGATGTCGGGTGAGGACGCTGGGCGTCGCCTCATCGGGGCCCCCCGATGACGAAGCACACCATCCTGTTTTTGGCTGCCAATCCGCAGGGCGGAGATCGGAGCGGGCTCGATCCGCAAGCGAGGCGGGGCGCGCTCGAGCAGGAGGCGAGCGCGATCCAGAGAGAGCTGAAGCGCAGCGGCTACCGTGATCGCTTCGAGCTCGTGACCCGGTGGGCGGCGGAGCCGCACGACTTGCTCCGCGAGCTGCGCGCGCAGAAGCCGACGGTGGTCCACTTCAGCGGCCACGGCGGCCGAGAGGGGATGTTCTTCCAGGCGGCGGATGGCGAGGCGCGGGTCGTCTCGGCTGCGGCGATCGCGGAGACGTTCGGCGCCGCGGGCGGCTCGGTGAAGCTGGTGGTCCTGAGCGCTTGCTATGGCGAGGCGGTGGCCGGGGCGCTGCTCGCGCACGTCGACTGCGTAGTCGGGATGAGTGGCGTGCTCTCCGATGAAATGGCCCGGGCCTTCGCGATCGGCCTCTACGGCGCGCTCGGCGAGCAGGAGTCCGTCGCGGATGCGTACCAGCACGGGAACGCCGCGATCAGCCTCGAGGGGCTGGCCGACACGGAGCGCCCGCAGCTCAGGGTCCGCGCGGGGGCCAACGCGGCACGGATCGTACTGGCTGCCACCGCGCCAACAGCTTCTGTGGAGCTGCCCTGTCCCTACCCGGGGATGACGCCGTACTCGGCGGACGACGCGGACCACTTCCACGGCCGCGGTGCCGAGATCGACGAGCTGATTGGCCGCTTGCGGGCCGGCGAGCGCGAGATCTACGTCATCGGTCCATCGGGCTCCGGGAAGTCGTCGCTGGTCGCGGCGGGGGTCTTGCCGCGGCTCGCCCGCGGCGTGGCGGGACTGGGGCCGTTCGTCGTCCGCTCGATGCGCCCCGGCGAGCGTCCGGCCGCGCAGCTGCGTGAGCTGATCGATGCCTCCGATTCGAAGGTCGCACCGGAGGACGCCATCGCTGCGCTGCTCGGCGGCCGCGCCTTCAGCTCGTTCGTGCTGATCTTGATCGATCAGCTCGAGGAGCTGTTCACGCTGGCAGACGCCGGGGAGCGGGATCGGTTCCTGCGCGTGCTCGAGGCCCTGCGGGCCACGCCTCGCTGCGTGATCGTCTTCACGCTGCGCGCCGACTTCTACGGCGCCTTCATGGAGAGCCCGCTGTGGACAGACCGCCATGGCCAGATCTCTCGCATCGAGGTGGCGCCCTTGCGCGGCAGGGCGCTGCACGAGGCGATCGTGCGCCCGGCGCGCGAGCTGGGGGTCAGCGTCGAGCCCGAGCTGATCGAGCGGTTGCTCTCCGACGTGGGCGCCGAGCCCGGGATCCTCCCGCTCCTGCAGGAGACCTTGGTCCAGCTCTGGGACCGACGGCAAGGCGAGCGCCTCACGCTGGCTGACTACCAGGCGCTGGGCGACCGCGACCGGAGCGGGCTCGCCGTCGCGCTCTCGCGCCGCGCCGACGCCGTCCTGCGCGATCTATCCCGGCCGCAGGAGGCGATGGCCCGCCGGATCTTGCTCCGGCTCATCAGCTTCGGCGAGGGTTGCTCGGACACGCGGCGGCAGCAACCGCGAGCGAAGCTGCGGGCTGCCGATGACGCTGTCGATGGCTTCGACTTCGTCCTCCAGCGGCTGATCGACGCGCGCTTGCTCACGGCGGATGAAGATGACGACGGCGGAGAGGCGCGCGTCGATCTCGCGCACGAGGTCATGATCACCGCCTGGCCGACGCTGGCAGGGTGGATCCAGATCCACCGCGCGGAGGAGCAGCGCCGCCGGCAGCTCGAGGCGGCGGCGCAACAGTGGCTGGAGCGGGGACGCGGTGCGCGTGGGCTGCTCGATCCGATCGAGCTCGCCGACGCCGAGGCATGGCAGCGGACGGAGTCCGCGCGCGAGCTGGGGCAGAGCGCCGACGTCACGGCGCTGATCGCGGCCAGCCGCGCTCGTCACAGGCGCCTGCGGTGGCTCACCCGAGGGATCAGTGCGGGGGTGTTCGTGCTGCTGACGGTCATCGCGGCGACCGCGATCTCCGTCGCTCGCGCACAGGAGCAAGAGCTTCAGCGTGACGCGCTGCGGTTCAACGCGTACGCGGCACACGCGCTCGCGGGGGCGGTCGCCTTCCATCTGCGCCAGCAGATCGACACGGTAGTGGCGGTCGCTTCGGATCCGGCCGCGGCGCGATGGCTTCACGATGCCGATCACGAGGAGCTGCAGCGCCGCCGGCTCGAGACCCCGTTCGAGAGCTTCACGTTGCTCGATCGATCCGGCGTGGTGATCTCGCACGCGGGGGGCGAGGGCTTCCGCAACCTCGGCAAGGAGTACGCATGGCGGGACTACTTCCTCGGCGCGCGCCGGCTGGGCGAGTCAGGGCTTCGGGCCGGCTACATCTCTCGCGTGATCCGCTCCGAGGACGACGACCTGCACAAGTTCGGGATCTCGGCGCCGATCTACGACGAGGGGACGTGGGCGGGCGTACTGATGGCCACGGTCGGTACCGACTTCGCGCTGAAGCGGAAGCACCTGGATCATGCGACCGAAGTGGGGCCGATGGCGGTCGTCGTGGCTCCGCGTGATCGCTCGCGGCACAGCACGGAGGGCGCGGGGGAGTACGTCGTCATCTTGCACGAGCGGCTCGCCCACGGGGCAGGCGTGCCGATCTCGTCGCCGCGGCTGAACGAGCTCCGTACGCCTCGCCGGGACTCCGAGCAGCTGCGCTGGATCGATCCCGAGCCGATCACGGATGACGCGCACCGCGATCCGGTGCCCGGGTACGAGGGACGCTGGCTGGCCGGCTTCGCGCCGGTGGGAGACACGGGGTTCGTCGTGATCGTCCAGACGCGATACGACGCGGCGGTCGCGCCGAATGCGCGGCTGTGGCGTCGGCTCGCGTGGTGGACGGGCGGCGCCCTCGTCGTCGGGATCATCCTGTGCGTCGCGGGTGTCTGGCTCTTCTGGCGCGGCGGCCGACCGCACAGCGGGGATGCCGCGGCGGCATGAGCTGTCGGGCGCGCGTGGTCGCGATCTGCGATGGCGAGGAGCGCTGTCGCAGTCACCAAGCGGCGGCAGGTACCATCGTCTACGCGAGCGCGGCTGCCGATGTCGAAGCACACCATCCTGTTTCTGGCTGCCAACCCGGACGGAGCCGACCCGGGGGGCGTTGACCCGCAGGTGCGGCGGGGCGCGCTCGATCAGGAGGCGAGCGCGATCCGGAAGGAGCTGCGGCTCAGCGGCTACCGCGATCGCTTCGAGCTCGTGACCCGGTGGGCAGCAGAGCCGCTCGATCTGCTGCGCGAGCTGCGCGCGCAGAAGCCGACGGTGGTCCACTTCAGCGGCCACGGTAGCCGGGATGGGCTGTTCTTCCAGGCGCCAGATGGCGAGGCCCGGGGCGTCTCGGCGGCGGCGATCGCGGAGGCGTTCGGCGCCGCGGGCGGCTCGGTGAAGCTGGTGGTCCTGAGCGCGTGCTATGGCGAGGCCGCGGCCGAGGCGCTGCTGGCGCACGTGGACTGTGTGGTGGGGATGAGCGGCGTGCTTCGCGATGACATGGCGCGGGCCTTCGCGATCGGCTTCTACGGCGCGCTCGGCGAGCAGGAGTCGGTCGCGGCGGCGTACCGGCACGGCAGCGCCGCGATCAGCCTCGAAGGGCTGGCCGACGCAGATCGCCCGCAGCTCACGGTTCGTGCGGGAGCCGACGCTGCCCGGATCGTGCTGGCTGCCGTCGCGCCAGCGGCGGCCGTGGCGCTGCCCTGTCCATATCCAGGGATGCGGCCGTACTCGGCGGACGAGGCGGACCACTTTCATGGCCGCGGCGCGGAGAGCGACGAGCTGCTCGGGCGGCTGCGCGCCGGCGAGCGCGAGATCTACGTGATCGGGCCGTCGGGCTCCGGGAAGTCGTCGCTGGTCGCGGCGGGGGTCTTGCCGCGGCTCGCCCGCGGGGTGGCGGGGCTCGGGCTGTTCGTGGTGCGGACGATGCGGCCCGGGGAGCGTCCGGCCGCGCGGCTGGGGGAGCTGCTCGAGATCTCCGGCCGAGAGCGCGCCGCGCCAGCGGGCGCCGTCGCGGCGCTCCTCGCTGGCCGCGCGCTCAACGCGTCGGTGCTGATCTTGATCGATCAGCTCGAGGAGCTGTTCACGCTGGCAGATGCCGGCGAGCGAGAGCAGTTCCTGCACGAGCTCGCGTCGCTGCGGGCGGAGCCCCGCTGCGTCATCGTCTTCACGCTCCGCGCCGACTTCTTCGGCGCCTTCATGGAGAGCTCGCTGTGGACGGAGCGCGACGGCCGGATCTCGCGCATCGAGATCGCGCCCTTGCGCGGCAAGGCGTTGCGTGAGGCGATCGTGACTCCGGCACGCAATCTGGAGGTCAGTGTCGAGCCCGCGCTGATCGAGCAGCTGCTCGCCGATGCCGGCTCCGAGCCGGGCGTGCTTCCGCTCCTCCAGGAGACGCTGGTCCAGCTCTGGGACCGGCGGCAGGGTGAGAGCCTCACGCTGGCCGACTATCAGGCGCTGGGCGACCGCGAGCGAAGCGGGCTCGCCGTCGCGCTCTCGCGTCGCGCCGACGCCCTCATGCGTGATCTGACCGGGCCACAGGAGGCGATCGCCCGCCGGATCTTGCTCCGGCTCATCAGCTTCGGCGAGGGCTGCTCGGACACCCGGCGTCAGCAACCGCTCTCGAAGCTACGGACTGCCAGCGACGAATCGGCCGATTTCGATCTCGTCCTCCGGCGGCTGATCGACGCTCGCTTGCTCACGGCCGACGAAGACGACCGCGGCGAGGTGCGCGGCGACCTCGCGCATGAAGTGATGATCTCGGCATGGCCGAAGCTCGCGAAGTGGATCCAGACGTACCGCGAAGGCGAGCATCGCCGCCGCCAGCTCGAAGCCGCGGCGGGTGAATGGGTGAAGCGTGGACGCGGTGCAGGTGGCTTGCTCGATCAGATCGAGCTCGCCGAGGCCGAGGCGTGGCAGGAGACGGCCGCTGCCCGCGAGCTGGGTCAGAGCGCCGACCTCGCGGCGCTGATCGCAGCCAGCCGGGCCGAGCACGACCGTCAGCGGCGGCGCCGCCGCAGGCTCCTCGCGGGCGCGTTTGCGGTGCTGGCGAGCTTTGCAGTGGTCGTTGGCGTGTTGGCCGTGAGGGCGAGTCAGCGCGCCAGCGACGCCGAGGGCAGCCGCAGACGGGCCAACGCCAGCAGCGCGCAGGCCGAGGCTGATCGAGCGAAGGCGGTGGCGAGTGACCGCGAGAGCCAACGTCTACTCGCGCAGTCTTACAAAGAGACGGGGCGGCAGCTCCTGCTCGAAGGACATCTACAGGAGGCGATGCCTTATCTCCTGGAAGCGCGGCAGAGAGGCGAGGCGGGGGAGTCCCTCAGGATGCTGATCTGGATGGCGGCCCGCACCTCGGCGTTTGAGCATCAGGGATCCGTGAACAGCGCTGTGTTCAGCCCCGACGGCAGCCGCGTGATCACCGCGAGCGACGACGGCACTGCACGAGTCTGGGACGCTGCCACCGGTCAGCCGCTCGGAGCTCCGCTCGTGCATCAGGGTGAGGTGGTGAGCGCCGCGTTTGGCCCCGACGGTACCCGCGTGGTCACCGCGAGCGACGACGGGACCGCGCGGATCTGGGAGGCCGCCACGGGCAAGCCGCTCGGAGCCCCGCTCGCGCATCAGGGAATCGTGAATAGCGCCACGTTCGGCCCCGATGGCGCCCGCGTGGTCACCGCGAGCAGAGACCAGACGGCGCGGATCTGGGACGCTGCCACCGGCAAGTTACTCGGAACCCTGCGCGCGCATCAGGGATGGGTGGTAAACGCTGCGTTCAGCCCCGATGGCACTCGCGTGGTCACTGCGAGCTGGGACAAGACGGCGCGGGTGTGGGACGCCGCCACGGGCGAGCCGCTCGGAGCCCCGCTCACGCATCAGGGAATCGTGAATCGCGCCGCGTTCAGCCCCGACGGCACTCGCGTCGTGACAGCGAGCTTGGACCAGACGGCGCGGGTGTGGGACGCTGCCACCGGCAAGTTACTCGGAACCTTGCGCGCGCATCAGGGAGCGGTGAATAGCGCCTTGTTCAGCCCCGACGGTACCCGCGTGGTCACCGCGAGCTCGGACCAGACGGCGCGGGTCTGGGACGCTACTACCGGCAAGCCGCTGGGAGCCCCGCTCGCGCATCGGGGAATCGTGAATAGCGCGGAGCTCAGCCCCGACGGCACCCGCGTGGTCACCGCGAGCACAGACCAGACGGCGCGGGTCTGGGACGCCGCCACCGGCAAGCCGCTCGGAACCCCGCTCGCGCACCAGCGAGACGTGGTGAGCGCCGAGTTCAACTTTGATGGCACCCGCGTGGTCACCGCGAGCTTGGACCGGACCGCACGGGTGTGGGACGTATTCACTGGCAAGTTCCTTGGCACCCGGCTCGCGCATCAGCGCGTCGTGAATCGCGCCGTGTTCAGCCCCGACGGCACCCGCGTGGTCACCGCGAGCACAGACCAGACGGCGCAGGTCTGGGACGCCGCCACGGGCAAGCCGCTCGGAGGCCCGCTCGCGCATCAGGGAGAAGTATTGAGCGCTGCGTTCAGCCCCGACGGCACCCGCGTGGTCACCGCGAGCACAGACCAGACGGCGCGGATCTGGGATGCCGCCACGGGCGAGTCTCTCGGAGCCCCGCTCGCGCATCAGGGCGTCGTGCAGAGCGCCGCGTTCAGCCCCGATGGCAGTCACGTGGTCACTGTGAGCTGGGAGAAGACTGCGCGGGTGTGGGACGCTGCCACGGGCAAGCTCCTCGGAGCTCCGCTCGCGCATCAGGGAGAAGTCTCGAGCGCTGCGTTCAGCTTCGACGGCACCCGCGTGGTCACCGCGAGCAGGGATAAGACCGCGCGGATCTGGGATGTGGTCACTGGCAAGCTGGTTGGAATCCCGCTCGTACATCAGGAGATCGTGAATAGCGCCATGTTCAGCCCTGACGGTACCCGCGTGGTCACCGCGAGCTCAGACAGGACTGCGCGGCTCTGGAACGCCGCCACCGGTAAGCCCCTCGGAATCTCGCTCGCGCATCAGGGGCCGGTGAGGAGCGCCGCGTTCAGCCCCGACGGAAGCTGCGTGGTTACCGCGAGCACAGACCAGACCGCGCAGGTCTGGGACGCGGCAACTGGCACGCCCCTCGGCGCTCCGCTCACGCATCAGGGCGCCGTGAATAGCGCCGCGTTCAGCCCGGACGGCAGCCGCGTGGTCACCGCGAGCTTGGACCAGACGGCGCAAGTCTGGGACGCCGCAACTGGCAAGCCTCTCGGCACCCCGCTCGCGCATCAGGGAGTCGTGAATAGCGCCGCGTTCAGCCCCGACGGTACCCGCGTGGTCACCGCGAATACAGACAATACCGCGCGGGTCTGGGAGATCGGACTCGATAAGTCGCCACCCGAGGACTGGCCCGCCTTGGCAGCGCGTAGCTCCTTCGTGCTCAGCAATGGTGTGCACGTGCTCCGCAGCTCTCTGGCATCCAGCGCAGGCGCGCCCCGATGAGATCGCGCGGCTCCTGAGCATCGTCGATCGGCGGTGTCGGAAACGCACGTTCACCGGCGCCCAAGCGGCGTCGGGCGCCGCTCGTGCGGGCCTGCGCCAGCGATGATGAAGCACACCATTCTGTTTCTGGCTGCGAACCCGCTGGGGATCGATCCAGGCGACCTCGACCCGCAGGCGCGGCGGGGCGCGCTCGACCAGGAGGCGAGCGCGATCCGGAAGGAGCTGCGGCTCAGCGGCTACCGCGATCGCTTCGAGCTCGTGACCCGGTGGGCAGCAGAGCCGCTCGATCTGCTCCGCGAGCTGCGCGCGCTCAAGCCGACGGTGGTCCACTTCAGCGGCCACGGCGGTCGCGACGGGCTGTTCTTCCAGGCGCCAGGTGGCGAGGCGCAGGGCGTCTCGGCTGCGGCGATCGCGGAGACGTTCGGTGCCGCGGGCGGCTCGGTCCGGCTGGTGGTCCTGAGCGCGTGCTACGGCGAGGCTGCGGCCGAGGCGCTGCTGGCGCACGTGGACTGCGTGGTGGGGATGAGCGGCGTGCTTCGCGACGACCTGGCGCGAGTCTTCGCGATCGGCTTCTACGGCGCGCTGGGCGAGCAGGAGTCGGTCGCGGCGGCGTACCGGCACGGCAGCGCCGCGATCAGCCTGGAGGGGCTGGCCGACACGGATCGCCCGCAGCTCACGGTCCGTGCGGGAGCCGACGCCGCCGGGATCGTGCTGGCTGCGGCCGCGGCTGCGCCAGCGGCGGCCGTGGCGCTGCCCTGTCCGTATCCGGGGATGCGGTCGTACTCGGCAGACGAGGCGGACCACTTTCACGGCCGCGGCACGGAGATCGACGAGCTGCTCGGGCGGCTGCGCGCCGGCGAGCGCGAGATCTACGTGATCGGGCCGTCGGGCTCCGGGAAGTCGTCGCTGGTCGCGGCGGGGGTGGTGCCGCGGCTCGCACGCGGCGTGGCGGGGCTCGGCTCGTTCGTGGTGCGAACGATGCGGCCCGGGGAGCGTCCGGCCGTGCGGCTGAGAGAGCTGCTCGAGATCTCCGGCCGGAAGCTCACCGCACCGGCGGCGGCCGTCGCGGCGCTCCTCGCAGGTCGCGCGCCCGGCTCGTCGGTGCTGATCTTGATCGATCAGCTCGAGGAGCTGTTCACGCTGGCAGAGGCGGGCGAGCGGCGGCGGTTTTTGCGTGCGCTCGAGATCCTGCGGGGCGTGCCCCGCTGCGTGTTCGTCTTCACGCTGCGCGCTGACTTCTACGGCGCCTTCATGGAGAGCCCGCTGTGGATGGGGCGCCAAGGCAAGCCCTCGCGCATCGAGGTGGACCCGCTGCGCGGCGAGGTGCTGCGCGGGGCGATCGTGCGCCCGGCGCGCGACTTCGGGGTGGAGCTCGAGCCCGAGCTGATTGAGCGATTGCTCGCCGACGCGGGATCCGAGCCGGGGATTCTCCCGCTCCTGCAGGAGACCTTGGTCCAGCTCTGGGACCGAAGGCGAGGCCAGCGCCTCACGCTGGCGGACTACCTGGCGCTGGGCGATCGCCACCGGAGCGGGCTCGCCGTCGCGCTCGCGCGCCGCGCCGACGCGGTCCTGCGCGAGCTCACGCCGGCGCGGAGCGTGATCGCCCGCCGGATCTTGCTCCGCTTGATCAGTTTCGGCGAGGGCCGCTCGGACACGCGGCGACAGCAAGCGCGCTCGAAGCTCGGGGCTGCCGGCGACGCTGTCGCCGACTTCGATCGGGTCCTCCGGCGGCTGATCGACGCGCGCTTGCTCACCGCCGACGAAGACGGCAGCGGAGAGGCGCACCTCGATCTCGCGCACGAGGTCATGATCGCCGCCTGGCCGACCTTGGCAGGCTGGGTCCAGATCCACCGCGCGGAGGAGCAGCAGCGCCGCCAGCTCGAAGCGGCGGCGCTGCAGTGGGTGCAGCATGGCCGCGGTGTGCGGGGCTTGCTCGATCCGATCGAGCTCGCGGACGCCGAGGCCTGGCAGCAGACGGACTCCGCGCGCGAGCTCGGGCAGAGCGTCGACGTGGGAGCGCTGATCGCTGCCAGTCGGGCCGCTCACGCCGAGCAGCAGCGGCGCCGCCGGCGTCTCGTCGGGGGCGCGTTCGTCGCGCTGGCGGTCTCCTTGGTCATCGCGACCCTGGCAGTCGTGGCGCGGTATGAGGCCGGTGAGGCGGAGGCCAGCCGCAAGCAGATCGAGAGCGCCTTGCGGAGAGCCGAGACCAGCGAGCGCGAGAATCAGCGCCTGGTGGCGCAGTCGTATAAAGAGGCAGGGCGACAGCAATTGCTGGAGGGGCGCCCGCAAGAGGCGATGCCCTACCTCGTGGCCGCACGACAGAAGGGCGAGAACGGAGAGTCGATTCGAATGCTGAGCTGGATGGCGGCCCACGCCTTGCCGATCCTCTCCCTGCGCGAGCATCAGGGAGCCGTGTGGAGCGCCGCGTTCAGTCCGGACGGGACCCGCGTCGTCACCGCGAGCGACGACAAGACTGCACGCATCTGGGACGTCGCCACCGGCAAGCCCTTCGGACGTGCACTCATGCATACAGGCCCTGTGTACAGTGCCGCGTTCAGCCCGGACGGCACCCGCGTGGTCACCGCGAGCGGGGACTACACCGCCCGCGTCTGGGACGCCGCGACTGGCGAGCCCGTCACACCCACGCTCCCCCATCCGGGATTGGTGTTGCATGCCAAGTTCAGTCCCGATGGCACTCGCGTGATCACCGCGAGCGACCTCACCGCATACATCTGGGACGCCGCGACCGGCAAGCTGCTCGCGCCGGTGCTCGAACACGAGCACTTCGTGACAAGCGCGGCATTCAGCCCCGACGGTATTGCCGTCATCACTGCGAGCTACGACAAGACAGCCCGCATCTGGGACGCCGCGACCGGCAAACCCGTCGCGCCCGCGCTCGCGCATTGGGGCCCGGTGAGGAGCGCGGCGTTCAGCCCCGACGGTACCCGCGTCGTCACCGCAGACAACAGCGGCACCGCGCGCGTCTGGGACGCCGCGACCGGCAAGCCCGTCGCGCCTGCGCTCGCGCATCGCGGCGCTGTGCGGAGCGCCGCGTTCAGCCCCGATGGCACTCGTATCATCACTGCGAGTGATGATCACACTGCCCGCATCTGGGACGCCACTACCGGCAAGCCCATCACACCTGCGCTCGATCATCAGGGCCCGGTGGTGAGCGCCACGTTCAGCTCCGACGGCGCCCGCGTGGTCACCACGAGCGAGGACTCCACCGCGCGCGTCTGGGACGCCGCGACCGGCAAGCGCCTCGCGTTCTCGCTCGCGCATCAGAGATCGGTGACGAGTGCGGCGTTCAGCCCGGATGGCACCCGTGTGGTCACCGCGAGCGAGGACCACACCGCGCACGTCTGGGAGGTCGCCGCCGACAAGCCCCTCGCGCTCGCGCATCAACGGTCGGTGTGGGGCGCGGCGTTCAGTCCCGACGGCACCCGCGTGGTCACCGCGAGCTTCGATCACACTGCGCGCGTCTGGGACGCGGCCTCCGGCCAGCCGGTCGCGCTCGCGCTCGCACACCGGGGAACGGTGATGAGCGCCGCGTTCAGTCCGGACGGTACCCGCGTGGTCACCGCGAGCGCCGACCACACCGCGCGCGTCTGGAGCGCGATCACGGGCCAGCCGCTCGCGGTGCCCGCGCTCGCGCATGGAGGAACGGTGGTGAGCGCCGCGTTTAGCCCGGACGGCACCCGCATCGTCACCGCGAGCGAGGACCGCGCGCGCGTCTGGGACGCGGCCACCGGCCAGCCGCTCGCATTTGAGCTCGCGCATCAGGGCGTGGTGGTGAGCGCCGTGTTCAGCCCGGACGGCACCCGCATCGTCACCGCGAGCGTGGACCACACCGCACGTGTCTGGGACGCCGCTACCGGCCAGCCGCTCGCACCTGCGCTCGCGCATGATGGGACGGTGGTGAGCGCCGCGTTCAGCCCGGACGGTACCCGTATCGTCACCGCGAGCTTCGACCACACGGCGCACGTCTGGGACGCGGTCACCGGCAAACCGCTCGCACCCTGGCTCCCCCATCAGGGAGCGGTGGTGAGCGCCGTGTTCAGCCCGGACGGTGCCCGCGTGGTCACCGCGAGCGCGGACCACACCGCGCGCGTCTGGGATGCCGCCACGGGCAGGCTGGCCGCCCCCGCGCTCTCGCATCGGGGAGCAGTGGTGAGCGCCGCGTTCAGCCCGGACGGCACCCGCATCGTCACCGCGAGCACGGACCGCACCGTGCGCATCTGGGACGCGGCCACCGGTAAGCCGCTCGCGCCGGCGTTCGCGCATCGGGGCAAGGTGAAGAGCGCCGCGTTCAGCCCAGATGGCACCCGCGTCGTCACCGCGAGCGACGACCACACGGCACGCATCTGGGAGACGTGGCTCGACGAGACGCCGCCCGCCGAGTGGCCCGCCATGGCCGCACGGAGCGCATTCGTGCTCAACGGCAGCGTGCACGTACTACGCGGCTCTCTCGCACCGGGAACTCGTGCCGAGGCGGATGCGATCCTGCTCATGCAGTGACGCGGAGCTGTTTCTGTGCCGGGCCGCGTGGGATCATCGGGCCATGGTGGTGCCGCCGCCTTCGGAGCTGGTCGCGTGCATCGCGGCCGACCTGGCGACGTGGGCGCCGCACCCGGTGCACGTCGAGCTGGCGATCTACGGGACCGACGACGCGGCGGCGATCGCGGCGGCGCTGGATGAGCTGTGCGCGGCGGCGCTGGGGGCCCGGATCGCGGGCGCGCGGTTCTACGGGTCGAGCGTCGGCAGCGTGGCGGGCGTGGTGCTGGCGGACGGCCGCGAGGTCGTGATCAAGGCACACCAGCCGGGGACGTCGGCGTCGCAGCTGCGCGAGCTGATCCGCGTGCGCGCGCGGCTCGGGGGCGTGGGATCGCCGCGGGTGCTCGCCGGGCCGGCGCCGATCGGGCGCGGCCACGCGGTGATCGAGGCGCTCGTCGCGCGCGGCGCGTGGGCGGAGCCGCACGAGCCGGCGGTGCGGCGGCTGCTCGTGCGCGGCCTGTACGCGATCGTCGAGGCGTGCGGGCCGGAGGTGGCGGCGAGCACGCTCGGGCCGATGCTGCTCGGCGCGCTGCCGCCGGAGCGGCTGTGGCCGGTGCCGCACTCGAAGCTGTTCGACTTCGAGGCGACGGCGGCGGGCGCGGGCTGGATCGACGACGTCGCGCGCGCGGCGCGCGCGGTGCCGCGGGCGGGCGAGCTGGTGATCGGGCACGCCGACTGGCGCGCGGAGCATGTCCGGTTCGCGGACGGCGCGATCGCGGTGGCGTACGACTGGGACAGCCTGGCGCGCGATCGCGAGCCGGCGCTGGTGGGCTCGTGCGCCCACGCGTTCACGGCCGACTGGACGCGCGCGGGCCGCGCGCAGGCCCCGACGCTCGACGAGGCGCGCGCGTTCGTCGAGGACTACGAGGCGGCGCGGGGGCGGCGGTTCGAGCGAGCGGAGCGCGCCGCGTGCGCCGCGACGTTCGCCTACGCGTGCGCGTACACGGCGCGGTGCGGGCACGCGCTGGGCCGCGACGAGCGGGACGAGCCGGGCACGTTCCAGCACCTGGTGGCGCGGCATGGCGGCGGCCTGCTCGCGCTGTGACGGCGCGCGCGGCGCCCACGGGCGCGGGCGCGCACTGTGCAGCCCCGGATTCGGGTTCGGCGACCGGCGAGATCGCGCCGCCTCAAACGGACGGGCGTCGCGTGCTCTGCCGGCGGCGCCGCCGTGGCAACCTGTGCGGGATGGCACTGGTGCCACCGACGAGCGAGCTGGCCGGGTTGTGGAGGGAGGCGCTGTTCCTCGACTGTCGATGGTCGACCTGCGCGAATCAGGCCGGCGTGCTCGGCTACGTCGCCGAGGGCGAGGCGGGCGGGCGCTTTGTCGTTGCGGATCGGTGGCCGGAGCGACGCGCGTACATGAAGCCGCGCCGACGCGATCCCGATCCACGTCGGGCACGTGCCGCCCGGGAGAAAATTTGTGCCGACCTCGCGTACGAGCTTGGATGTAAGGTGCCGCCAGTCGTGCTCGCGCGTCGCGAAGGAGACCTGCCTGACGAAGAGCGCGCGTGCTGCGTGTCGTTGGTGATGTACCCGCGCCAGTACCCGTGGGAGCAGATCAAGAGGTTCTTGCAGGCAGGGCCTCCCGGGACCGAGATCTTGCGTGACAAGCTCCCCGCCGCCGCGGCTGAAGGTCTAGCGTTTGACACGTGGGTCGGGCAGACCGACCACGCCGATCACCATCCGCACAACATCGTGTTCGGCTACGTCCTCGGCGAGGATCCGAAGCAGCCGATCGTCGAGGCGGAGTACGTGTTCCTGGACTTCGCGATGGCACTCGGCTGGGGTGGCTTGTGGGAGGACGATGGGGCGAAAGCCATGGGAATCGCGCCGTTCCCTCCGACGATGATCCGCGCGGTTGACCCGATCGTCCTCGGCGGTATTCTCGATCGAATCGAGCGCATCGCCGAATCGACCCTCTCTGACATCGTGAACCGGATCCCCGGCGACTTTCTCGCAGCCGAGCAGCGGGAGGTCATCTATCAGGGCCTCGAGACTCGCCGAAGTCTCGTTCGCGGCCTCGTGGCCACCGCAACCAGGAGCGCAGGCTCGGCCTTGTAACCAATCCGGTCCCATGCCGGCCTTCCGTCGATGATTATCGGCGGCCTCATTGGAGCGATATGAAGCTCACCTATCAGCAAGCGACGATCGGCTTCTGCACCGATCTCACCTCTCCGAACAGCGAGATCATCCCGGTCGCCAACCTCTTGGTCGGCGAAGTGGAGGGCCGGTATGTCGCCGGCGTCGCGTTGCTCGTTCCCGAGCACCTGGATCCGCTCACCAAGGCGGTACTGAACGACACGCACCAGCTCGTTCGCCAGTACGTCGACGAGGCGTTCCGGCAGCGGTCGCCCGCGGCTCCGCTCGGGGACGTGCTCGCGCGCGTCTACCACTCGCTCCGCAACAGCATGCACGTCAGCGCGATCCACGAGCCTGCCGAGACCGACATCGCCGAGGTCGGTCAGCTCGGCGGCTCTGTCGTCAACCTCCTGTATCGGGGGCTCATGAAGGCGCTCGCCGACGCAGGACTGGTCGTCGTCGCCACGACGCCGCGGCCGATGATCCGCCCGGCGAAGCCGATGTGGGCGAGCCCATCGAGCCTCGACCTGCCGCAGTCCCTCGTCTGGGAACCGCCACCACCCAATGCTGAGATGTCCGTGGCAACTGGTTAGTGGTCTGTGGCAACACCGCCTCGGTGGTAGGGGCGGAGGAAGCCGGCGTCCTGGCGCGGTGGGGCATCGGCGAACTGTTCGTCGAGGAGCCGCGCGCCGCGTGTGATCTGCGTCCGCGGTGCGCGCATGGCGCCGAACGTCGCCTGATCGGATCGCGTGCGACATCGAGCGCGCGGCGCACGACGAGCCGCGTCGGCGGCCGCGCGCTTGCGCACAGCACGCACGGCGAGCCGCGTCGGCGGCCGCGCGATCGCGCACAGCGGCATGCGGCGCGCCGCGGCGCGGGTGGCAAGCTCGGGCAGAGCGGCGCACGGCGAGCCGCGTCGCACGCGGCGCGCGCGTGAGACGAGCTTGCATCTGCGGCGCGCGCGGTCAGGCTCCAAGAGCTGCCTCCGCGCCGTCATCGGAGGCCACGCACTGGAGGGCTTCATGACCGGGTTCCGTCGTCATGTCGTTTGCCGCGCCGTGTCCTGTTGCGCCGCGGTCGCGCTGGCGCTCGTGCCAGCGATCGCGCGCGCGGAGTGCGAGTCGATCGCGGTGTGGCGCGACGGCCAGCGCGCAGGCGCCGTGTGTCGCGCCGACGCGGCGGCGCGCGGGCTCACGGTGCTCGATCTCCGCGACGACTGGGTGCCGCCGATCTTCGCGGCGGCGCCCGACGGTGCCGGGCCGGGGTATCGCGACATCTACGTCGCGCTGGCGCAGGAGCGCTTCGGCGAGGCGGGCGCGGACGGCGAGCTCGCGACGCGCGACCGCTACCTCGAGCTGTTCGGGATCGCGCCGAGCCTGGGCGTGGTGCGGGCACGCCTGGGCGACGAGCTGCGGCACCGCTGCCACGCGGCGATCGACGGCGCGGCGCTGGCGGCGCTCACCGAGCGGATCGCCGAGGAGCCGATGCCGAGCGCGGCGGCGCGGGTCGCGCAGGCGAGCGGCCTGCGCGCGGCGCTCGAGGCGGATCGCAGGCGGCAGAAGCTGGCGGATCTGGACGCGCTCGGCGCCAAGAACACGTACTACCGGCGCCTGATCGCGCTGCTCGCGGCGCAGGAGGCGCGCCTGGGGGCGGTGCGCGCGGTCCAGGCGCACCTGGCGTGCGACGGGCTCTTGCAGATGAAGCCGGTCGACGCGGCGTACACGTGGCAGACGAGCACGGCGGTGGAGCGCTTCCAGCGCGGCGCGATGCTGGTCCCGAACGCGATGATCGACGATCCGACCCGCGCGATGCTGGCGCAGGACAGCCGCGAGCGCGATCTGCGCACGGCGCTGCGCGTGCTCCGCGAGCGGGTCACCGCCGCGACGGGCCTGATCGAGGACGGCACCGCGGGCGACGGCGCGGGGACGGTGCTGGGGCGCGCCCTCGATCCGGACGCCCGGTGGCGCCCGCGGGGGGCGGCGGCGCTCGGGGGCGCGGCGCCGGATCTGGTCTCGGCGGCGACGGAGGCGGCGGCACGCGCGCTGGGCTGGCGCGACGCCGAGTCGGTAGGCGCGTTCCTCGAGAGGCTGGCGTCAGCGGAGAGCGCGTCGCGCTTCGTGGCGGTGCCGCTGCCGGCGCGCCCGGCGTACCACGGGCCGGACATGCAGCTCTCGATCGAGATCGATCGCGGCGACGTCTGGCGCGATCCGGCGCAGCGCTGGCGCGAGATCGAGCAGCGCCCGTCGCTGATCGTGTACACGACCAGCGGCGAGCGCCGGATCCCGCTCGCGCGCTGGCCGACGACGATCGGCGGCTGGCAGGCGGAGAAGGGCGCGGGCCTCGCCTGGAAGGAGTCGCCGGTGGGCCCGCGGATCTGGCGCGATCTCTTCGTGGGCCCGACGTGGCTCCCGCCGGAGACGACGCCGGATCGCGAGCTGGTGCGCCCGAAGTTCGGCGGGTACGTGCTGGCGCGCGAGCGGCTGGGGCCGAGCTATCGCTCGGCGTTCGGCATGATCTCGTTCGTGCACCTGGCCGAGGCGCAGCTGCGCGGGCGCGCCCAGACGTACGACCAGGGCATCCGCACGCACGGCACGGGCAACGTGGCGTCGCTGGCGGGCGGCGTCAGTCACGGCTGCCACCGGCTGCTGGGGCTGCACACGGTCCGGCTCGCGAGCTTCGTGCTGGCGCACCGCGAGCACGTCCGGCGCGGCGACGCGCGCACGGCCTACCGCCGCGTCGTCCAGTACGGCGGCAGCTTCCCGGTCGCGATGGACTCGCTGGGCTACCGGATCGAGCTGGCGTCGCCGATCCCGGTCGTGGTCCTGCCGGGCCGCCTGCGCCGCTGAAGGCGCGGCGGGGCGCGGCGCTGCGTCATCACTTCCCCGTGAGGAGTTGCTTGGCTGCCTGCACGACGATCTTCGCGTCATTGGACGCAACGTTCGCCATCTGCGCGCGTTCGTAGTCAACCTTCGCGGCGGCCTGCGCGAATCGCGCCATCGCGGCCTTGTCGTTCACCAGCTTTGCGGCGCGCGCCTGCGCGAGCTCGGTGTCGAGCCAGCGCTTCGGTTCCTTGATCGCCGCGAGCAGTTGCGCCGCGGCGGACCCATCGGCGGCAGCGAGCGCGGCCTGCGCGCACGTGTACGCAACGGCATCTGGGTCGTTGCTCGCTGCGGCGAGTGACTTCGCGCGCGCACACGCGTCAGCCGGCAGCGCGGGCTTGCGACCGATCGCCGAGACGTAGGCGACGCGCGCGAGCAGCTCGACGTCGTCGGGACCGGCGAGACCTGCCGTGAGCGCGGCCTCCTCGGTCTCGATCCTGGCGGCGCCCGCTTCGAGCGGCTCCGGCAAGAACGCGATCATCAGCGCCGCGACGAAGTGCCATCGCGCATCGCGACACGGAGGGATCACCGCAGCCCACTCCGTCTTCGCGACGCGCATCGCGCCAGCGCCATTCATCGCCTGAAATGCCCTCTGGGCCTCGACTCGCGCCTTCGCGAGGTGTGCGCGCGGCTCGCCGTCGCACGACAGCGCGGCATCCGCTGCGTTCGATGCGGCATCGGGTAAAGCCGCCGAGAGGGAGGTCGAACCTGATCCTGCGCCGACGCTACCCTGGCGTTCCGGAGAGACTGACTTCGTGCAACCGACGGTCGCGAACAACGTGGCGATCAGGTACGTTCGCATCCCTGTAGATTAGACGACATACGGTTGCAGAGATAGATCTGGTTCTCGAGCCTACTTGCGGTTCTTCGCTCCGGGATCGAGCCACTCTGTGTATTTCTTGATGACGAGCGTAACGCCCTTCTGAAGATAACCCTCTTTCATGAGCTCGTTACGCTTCGCGGGCTGTACGTGCAGGCACCCGTGGCTGTGATCGAGCGCGAGCTCGGGGCCGAGCTTCGTCAGCTGGTCCTCGGTCTGGGGTGTCGTGTGGATGAAGAGACCAGGACTGCCCTCGACGCGAAAGCCGGTCGCGCCGAAGTCGTTGTGCCGCCACTCCTTGGCGACCGGCTTGGCCGGGTTCTTGTCTTCGTGGAAGTAGTGCCTGGCGATCTCACCTTTGATCTGCCTCTTGGGGCCGGTCGCCCACTTCCAAGCTTCACCGGGATTTTTGAACTGGATCTCTCCGTCCACCGCTTGCAGTGGTGCCCCCCACGCGATCTGACTATGCGCCCACGACGAGGTCACGACCGACTTCCCCACGCCGAGCGTGTACGTGCCAGCTTGTGACGGATCGGAGGTGTGCTTCGGGCCGTCCTTCATCGAGAAGGGGGGACCGCCGCGCGCCTCCATGCGATCGACGATGTTGCCGTTGAACTCGACGTAGATGACGCCGTGCCCCGGCGGCGCCTTGGCACTCACGGCACGGTGCTCGTCCTCCTGTCCCTGCTTTCCGACGGAGTTACGCGCGGCTTGCCAGGCATCGAGGTCCTCGAACTCGCCGGGATAGAAGATCAGACGCACCTGCTCCGGCCTGATCTTGTTCGGGCTCACGCTCAGCGTGAGCCCGGTGCGCAGGAGGAACGCCATCGTGCTAGGGCCAATCTTGCCGTCGATGCCCTCGGCGGCGACTCCCTGCTCCTTCTGTAACGCAGCGACGCGGATGACGTCGGGTTCCTCGAATGCGTCGCTCGATGGTGCGGCTCTCAGCCGCGCGAGGATCTCGGTGCGATGGATGCCATTCCAGTGCTGATGATTGAATGCGATCGCACTCTTGATCTTTGCAGCAGTGAGCAGCTCGCCGCTCGCTGGCTCGAGCTCGTCCTTGCGCAGCGCTGGATCCGGCTGCCGTGCCGCGGATGGCAGCACCGCCGCCGGCTTCGCGCCCGCCTGTACGGTCTCTGCCTCTGCTTCGTCGTCGCGCACTGATCCCGAGCGCCCCATCGTTTGCTGCACGACATGCGTGAGCTCGTGCATGACGAGTGCGCGGTCCGGCGCTGGCGTTGCGAACGTGATCTCGTTGCCGAACGTGTACGCCTTCGCGTTCAACGCGGCGGTCTTGTCCGGATCGACGTAAACCTTCACGTGCGCAAACGAGCAACCGAAGTGGTGCTCCATTTCGTGGAGATAGGGCAGCGCGATCTGCTGGCCGCGCCCGCCCGCCTGCGCCATCGCGCGCTCCTGCTCGGCGAGCTCGGCGACACGCACCGTGGCTTCATCGGCGACGGCCCGCGAGAGACGCAATGCAGGAGACTGCACTTTGGCGGGCTTCGCAGCAGCAGCTGCTGCAGGTTGGAGCGTTTCGGTCAGGGTCCGCTTACCCGGACTCGCGCCATGCGAAGCACGATTGAAGCTGTCCGCGTGCCCCTGACGATTACGCCAGTTTCTATCGTACATGATGAGCTCGCATGCCAGTACCCACCGGCAGTACGAAGTATGGTGTCGGCGCAGATGAGCATCGTCAACAGGTCTGACTGCCGCATAATGATGCAGTGATAACTCGACTGCCTGTTGTGCTTTCCACCCACTCGGGACCCTGCAGAACCACGGGCGGCGCTGCGAAGCGCTGCTACCGTGGACATGGTTGCGAGATGAGCGATAACAGCAGGATGGGCGTTCCAGACGGTGGATGAGCGCGAGTGCGTTCTCGCTGAACGTGCTCTGCCGTCGCACGGGTTCGAGGTGACGGCGGGCGACGGCGTGTTGCGATGTCGGGATCGCGCGCGGGCGGTCGCCAGATCGGGGCCGAGCACCCGCTCGCGCGGGCCCAGCTACCGATGACGAAGCACAACATCCTGTTTCTGGCCGCCGATCTGCGCGGAGACAGCCCGGACGGGCTCGATCCGCACGCGCGGCGCGGCGCGCTCGATCGAGAGGCGAGCGCGATCCGGCGGGAGCTGGAGCGCAGCGGCCACCGGGGTCGGTTCGAGCTGGTGACCCGGTTGGCCGCGGAGCCGCACGATCTGCTGCGCGAGCTGCGCGTGCTCAAGCCGACGGTGGTTCACTTCAGCGGCCACGGCGGCCGGGACGGGCTGTTCTTTCAGGCAGCGAATGGCGATGCGCGAGTCGTCTCGCCGACGGCGATCGCGGAGGCGTTCGGCGCCGCGGGTGGCTCGGTGAAGCTGGTGGTCCTGAGCGCGTGCTACGGCGATGCGGCGGCCGAGGCGCTGCTCGCGCACGTCGACTGTGTGGTCGGTGCGAGCGGCGTGCTCCCCGATGACATGGCGCGGGTGTTCGCGATGGGCTTCTACGGCGCGCTCGGCGATCAGGAGTCGATCGAGGCGGCGTACCGGCACGGGAACGCCGCGATCAGCCTGGAAGGGTTGTCTGACGCGGCACGCCCGCGGCTCAAGGTTCGCGCGGGAGCCGACGCGGCCCGGTGCATCCTCGGGGGAGCGGGGGAGCGGCGGCCGGTGCACCGCCGGCCGGTGCACCGCCGGAGCACAGTGCCGAGCACCGAGGGCGCGCCGGCCTTCACAGGCCGCGACGAGGAGCTGCACACTATCGCAGCTGCGCTCCGCGACCGCCGCGTGGTCGTGCTCCCTGGGCCTCCGGGTCGGGGCAAGAGCCGCCTGGCGAAGGAGTATGCCCACAAGCACGCCGCGGCCTACCCGGGCGGGATGTTCTTCGTCCCGTTCGAGCAGCCGCCGCCGACCGAGCTCGCGAAGCTATTGCGAGACACGGGCAGACCGGCGTACGCGGACGAGTCGGTCGAGGATCAATGTCGCCGCGCGCTGCGCGAACTGGGGACGGCGGGGCGCACGCTGCTGATCTACGACGGGATCGCAGATGAGCGGACGCTGCGCGACTGGCTCCCCTACGACGGGCTCGACTGGCACCTGATCGTCACGTCGACCTCGGCGAGCTGGGCGCGCTCGTGGACCACCGTCGAGATCGGCGCGCTTGGCGATGAAGCGGCGCGCGCGCTGGTGGCTGCGATCCTCGATGATGACGCCGCGGCGCAGCGCCTGGCGGAGCCGATCGTGACGAAGGCGGCGGGGGTCACGATCGAGCTGTGCGCGAGCGCCGCGGCGGCGCGCGAGCGGCTGCGCCGCGGGCGGACGGTGGAGCGGGTCTCCGCGGAGCTGGCGCGGGAGACGGCGTCGAGCTTCGAGGCGGCGTGGGCGCTGCTGTCGCCGGCGGCGCAGCTCCTCTTGCGGGTGGCGTGCACGTTCGTGACGCCGCGGGTCCCCGCGCCGCTCCTCGTCTCGAGCCTCGCGCGCATGGGTTGGAGCATCACCGAGGTGGAGAACGCGATCGACGAAGCACGCGACCGCAGGCTCGTGTCCGGGGTCGGCAACAGCGTCGAGGTGCACCAGCTCGTCGCGCGCTTCGTGCGCGATCGTGGGCCGCTCGAGGAGCGGGTGCGCCGCTCGCTGGCGCGTGGGCTGATCGCGACCGCGCAGGCGTTCGAGAAGAACCCCGGCGACCTCGACGCGCGCGCGCTGATGGTGGCGCACTCGCTCGAGCTGGAGGACTGGGCAGACGTGGTCACGGAGTGGTCTCAGTGGCAGGTGCTGGGGGATGCGAGCCGAGAGCTCGGACAGTTCACGGAGGCGCTCCGCTGGTACGAACGCGCGGCGGTCGCGGCGGAGCAGGGGGACGTCCACGGACGCGTGGACGGCGCGAGCCTGGGCACGAGCCTCGATCGCGTGGGCTATTGCTATGCGATGCGGGGCCAGTTCGAGCAGGCGCTGCCGTGGTTCGAGCGCGCGATCGTCGCCAAGGAGCAGGGCGACGTGCACGGCCGTGTGAATGCCGCGAGCCTGGGCAAGAGCTTTCACGCGGTGGGCTACTGCTACGCGATGCGGGGCCAGCACGAGCGGGCACTGCCGTGGTTCGAGCGCGCGGTCGCTGCGGCGGAGCAGGGCGACGTGCACGGGTGTGTGGACGCCGCGAGCCTGGGCACGAGCCTCGACCATGTGGGCTACTGCTACGCGATACGGGGGCAGTTCGAGCAGGCGCTGCCGTGGATCGAGCGCGCGATCGCCGCCAAGGCGCAGGGCGATGCGCACGGGCGGGTGAATGCCGAGAGCCTGGGCCAGAGCTTCCACGTGATGGGCTACTGCCACGCGAACCGGGGGCAGCCCGAGCAGGCGCTGCCGTGGTTCGAGCGCGCAGTCACCGCGGCGGAGCAAGGCGACGTGCACGGGTGCGTGGACACCGAGAGCCTGGGCGCGAGCCTTCACCTGGTGGGCGATTGCTACGCGCGCCAGGGGCAGCCCGAGCAGGCGCTGCCGTGGTTCGAGCGCGCGGTCACCGCCAAGGAGCAGGGCGACGTGCATGGGCGCGTGAACGCCGAGAGCCTGGGCGCGAGCCTCCACCTGGTGGGCGACTGCTACGCGAGCCGGGGCCAGCCCGAGCAGGCGCTGCCGTGGCTCGAGCGCGCGGTCGCCGCGAAGGAGCGCGGCGATGTGCACGGGCGCGTGGACGCCGAGAGCCTGGGCACGAGCCTCCACGCGGTAGGTGACTGCTACGCGCGCCGAGGCCAGCTTGTGCAGGCGCTGGCGTGGTACGAGCGCGCGGCCGCGGCCAAAGAGCGAGGCGACGTGCACGGGCGCGTGGACGTCGAGAGCCTGGG
Organism: Kofleriaceae bacterium; assembly: GCA_035558535.1. GTDB lineage: Bacteria > Myxococcota_A > Polyangia > Haliangiales > Haliangiaceae > JABFXX01. The sequence continues at coordinate 203,445 of DATMCI010000332.1, read as the reverse complement.
CACGAGCCTCCAGATGGTGGGCGACTGCTACGCGGCGCTGAGCAGCCTCGCGGAGGCGATGCGGTGGTACGAGCGCGCGGCCATCGCGCTGGCGGGCGCGTGTTCCGACACGAGCGCCGGCCTGTGAATTCGACGATTATTGCGGTCAGTCCAGGCTAGTCTTCGAGGCGCGGCGGGCTGCACGCGGGCGGTGTGGCCTGCACCCGCGCGGTGGTCTTGTCCGTGAGCGCTGTCAGCGCGGTGCGCGCGCCGGTGTAGAGGAACGCCGGGTGCTGGTTGTGTGGCGGGAGCCGGCTTACGACCGCGTCCAGGTGGTCATGGTTGGCGCGCATCACGCCGTGCGCCGGGTCAGGCTTGAAGAAGGTGAGCAGGGTGGTGCGCCGGGTGGAGATCAGCCGGAAGAACTCCATGGGGTTGCTGTCGAACGCGAACCCGCCGGTGGCGTTCGTGTGACAGACGGCGCAGCGCGGGTTGCCCGCCGTGACGATCACGTTCCACTCGTCCGGCATGTTGCTGGCCAGGAAGTCGCTGTAGTCGAGGCAGCCCGACCACGTCTGGAGCAGCGTCTCGACGGTCTGTGCCGGTTGTGGCACGCCCCCGCTACGCTTGGTGAGCTCGGCCTCGAGCCAGGCGGCGATCGCGGCTCGCTCGTCCGAGGTATAGGTGACGCCCTTGTGGCTGATGGACGGTAGGCTCAGGATCGGCGCGTTCGGCGTGAAGTCCCCGACCACGCTCGGGTAGGCGAGGACGCGTTCGTAGCTGTCGCCGAAGCTCTTGCCGACGAAGCCGAGCACGTCGCTGCTGGACTCGGCGTGGCAGCCGCCGCAGCGGGCGGCGAGGATCGGGTAGACGTCGCTGAAGCGCTGCTCCGCCTCGGGGATCGGCTCGACCTCGACGTCAGGCTCGTCGGGGCCAAAGAGCGCGTCAATACAGCCGGCGAGCGCGAGCGGCGCGAACGGCAGGAGCGCGAGAGAGCGAAGCTGCATCGGCTGGCGCAGTATATGGCTTGGAGACTCGATTCACGCATGCCGAAGGCTGGGCGGGCTTCTCCTCCTGGGGCATGGTCCGGGCGTGACCGAGCCAACCGATGACGTCTGGAACCTCCCGTGGGCGGCGCGGTGCCGCTGCGAGCGCCTGCAGATGCGCGTGACGGCGCCGCCGATCGTCACGATGGCGTGTCACTGCGCGGGCTGCCAGCGGATGAGCGCGAGCGCGTTCTCGCTGAGCGTGCTCTTGCCAGCGCACGGGTTCGAGGTGACGGCGGGCGACGCGGTGATCGGTGGGCTCCACGGACCGGATCGGCACTTCCACTGCGCGCACTGCAAGGCGTGGGCGTTCACGCGGCCCCGCGGCATGGACGGGTTCGTCAACCTGCGCGCGACGATGCTCGACGAGCGCGGCTGGTACGCGCCGTTCGTGGAGACGTGCACGAGCGAGGGCTTCCCGTGGGCGAAGACAGGCGCGGTGCACAGCTTCCCGAACATCCCGCCGGTCGAGGCGTTCGGTCCGATCGTGGCGGAGTTCGCGCAGCGCGGCCCCCGGCCGGACCGCAAGCGAGCGTGATTCGCCCGGGGCGCCGGGGCGCCGCGGCGCGGCCGTTCCGATGTCGGGATGACGCGTGAGCCGTCGCCAGATCGAGACTGGAGCGGCGCCCGCACGGGCCCGGCCCCCCGATGACGAAGCACAACATCCTGTTTCTGGCCGCCGATCTGCGCGGGGAGAGCCCGGACGGGCTCGATCCGCAGGCGCGGCGCGGCGCGCTCGATCGAGAGGCGAGCGCGATCCGGCGGGAGCTGGAGCGCAGCGGCCACCGGGAGCGCTTCGAGCTGGTGACCCGGCTGGCAGCGGAGCCGCACGATCTGCTGCGCGAGCTGCGCGCGCTGAGGCCGACGGTGGTTCACTTCAGCGGCCACGGCGGCCGGGATGGGCTGTTCTTCCAGGCGGCGAACGGCGATGCGCGGGTCGTCTCGCCGGCGGCGATCGCGGAGGCGTTCGCCGCCGCGGGCGGCTCGGTGAAGCTGGTGGTCTTGAGCGCGTGCTACGGCGACGCGGCGGCCGAGGCGCTGCTCGCGCACGTCGACTGCGTGGTCGGCGTGCGCGGCGCGCTGCCGGATGACATGGCGCAGGCGTTCGCGAAGGGCTTCTACGGCGCGCTGGGCGATCGGGAGTCGATCGAGACGGCGTACCGGCACGGGAACGCCGCGATCAGCCTGGAGGGGCTGGCCGACGCGGCGCGCCCGCGGCTCAAGGTCCGCGCGGGAGCCGACGCGGCGCGGAGCATCCTGGCTGGCGCGGGCGAGCGGCCGCCGGGGCGCCGCCGGAGCACGGTGCGGAGCACCGAGGGCGCGCCGGCCTTCACGGGCCGCGACGAGGAGCTGCACGCCATCGATGCCGCGCTCCGCGATCGCCGGGTGGTCGTGCTCCACGGGCCGCCGGGTCGGGGCAAGAGCCGCCTGGCGAAGGAGTATGCCCACAAGCACGCCGCGGCCTACCCGGGCGGGATGTTCTTCGTCCCGTTCGAGCAGCCGCCGCCGACGGAGCTCGCGAAGCTCTTGCGAGACACAGGCAGACCGGCATACGCGGACGAGCCGATCGAGGATCAATGTCGCCGCGCGCTGCGCGAGGTGGGGACGGCGGGGCGCACGCTGCTGATCTACGACGGGATCGCGGACGAGCGCACGCTCCGCGACTGGCTCCCCTACGACGGGCTCGACTGGGACCTGATCGTCACGTCGACCTCGGCGAGCTGGGCGAGCTCGTGGACGACGGTCGAGATCGGCGCGCTGCACGAGGGGGCCGCGCGCGCGCTGGTGGCCGCGATCCTCGATAACGCCGCGGCGGCGCAGCGGCTGGCCGAGCCGATCGTGGCGAAGGCGGCGGGGGTCACGATCGAGCTGTGCGCGAGCGCCGCGGCGGCGCGCGAGCGGCTGCGCCGCGGGCGGACGGTGGAGCGGGTCTCCGCGGAGCTCGCGCGGGAGACGGCGTCGAGCTTCGAGGCGGCGTGGGCGCTGCTGTCGCCGGCGGCGCAGCTCCTCTTGCGGGTGGCGTGCACGTTCGTGACGCCGCGCGTCCCCGCGCCGCTCCTCTTTGCGAGCCTCGCGCGCCTGGGCTGGAGCACGGAGGCGGTGGAGGACGCGATCGACGAAGCGCGCGACCGGAGGCTCGTGTCCGGGGCCGGCAACAGCGTCGAGGTGCACCAGCTCGTCGCGCGCTTCGTGCGCGATCGCGGGCCGCTCGAAGAGCGGGTGCGCCGCTCGCTGGCGCAGGGGCTGATCGCGACCGCGCAGGCGTTCGAGGAGAACCCCGGCGACCTCGACGCGCGCGCGCTGATGGTGGTGCACTCGCTCGAGCTGGAGGACTGGGCAGACCTGATGACGGAGTGGTCCGAGTGGCAGGCGCTGGGGGATGCGAGCTGGGAGCTCGGGCGGTTCACGGAGGCGCTCCGCTGGTACGAGCGCGCGGTGGCCGCGGCGGAGCGGGGGGATGGCCACGGGCGCGTGGACGCCGCGCGCCTGGGCACGAGCCTCGACGACGTGGGCTGCTGCTACGCGATGCGGGGGCAGTTCGAGCAAGCGCTGCCGTGGCTCGAGCGCGCGATCGCCGCCAAGGAGCGGGGCGACGCGCACGGGCGCGTGGACGCCGAGAGCCTGGGCCGGAGCCTCCACGCGGTGGGCTACTGCTACGTGAGCCGGGGCCAGCACGAGCAGGCGCTGCTGTGGTTCGAGCGCGCGGTGGCCGCGGCGGAGCAGGGGGACGTGCACGGGCGCGTGGACGCCGCGAGCCTCGGCAAGAGCCTCCACTTCGTGGGCTACTGCTACGCGTGCCGGGGCCAGCTCGAGCAGGCGCTGCCGTGGTTCGAGTGCGCGGTGGCCGCGGCGGAGCGGGGCGACGTGCACGGGCGCGTGAACGCCGAGAGCCTGGGCCGGAGCCTCCTCGCGGTGGGCTACTGCCACGCGAGCCGGGGCCAGCTCGAGCTGGCGCTGGCGTGGTACGAGCGCGCGGTCACCGCCAAGTATCGGGGCGACGTGCACGGGCGCGTGGACGCCGCGAGCCTCGGCGCGAGCCTCCACCTGGTGGGCGACTGCTACGCGAACCAGGGGCAGCTCGAGCTGGCGCTGGCGTGGTACGAGCGCGCGGTCGCCGCCAAAGAGCAGGGCGACGTGCATGGGCGCGTGGATGCCGAGAGCCTCGGCACGAGCCTCCACCAGGTGGGCGACTGCCACGTGAGCCAGGGGCAGCTCGAGCAGGCGCTGCCGTGGTACGAGCGCGCGATCGCCGCGAAGGAGCGCGGCGACGTGCACGGGCGCGTGGACGCCGCGAGCCTGGGCATGAGCCTCCACTGCGTGGGCAACTGCTACGCGCGCCAAGGCCAGCTCGAGCAGGCGCTGGCGTGGTTCGAGCGCGCGGCCGCCGCGAAGGAGCGCGGCGACGTGCACGGGTGCGTGGATGCCGAGAGCCTCGGCACGAGCCTCCAGATGGTGGGCGACTGCTACGCGGCGCTGCGCAGGCTCGCGGAGGCGATGCGGTGGTACGAGCGCGCGGCCACGGCGCTGGCTGGCGCGTGTCCGATACGAGCACCGGCCGGTGAACCCCGGTGAACCCCGATGAACCCCGATGAACCCCGGTGTTGCGGTCAGTCCCAGGGTGCCGGCCGAGCAGCGCCCAGGCGGCGGGGCTGACGATGACCTCGATGATGGTTGCGGTCAGTCTCGGGCTAGTCTTCGAGGCGCGGCGCGCCGCACGCCCGGGGCGTGGCCTTGAACCGCGCGACGGTCTTGTCCGCGAACGCCGCCAGCGCGGTGCGCGCGTCGGTGTAGGGGAACGCCGGGTGCAGGTTGTACGGCGTGCGCTGGCTCCCGACCGCGATGAACAGGTCATGGTTGGCGAGCAGCGCGCTGACCGCCGCGTCGGGCGCGAAGAAGGTGAGCAGCGTGGAGCGCCGGGTGGAGATCAGCCGGAAGAACTCCATGGGGTCGCTGCTGACGGCGAACCCGCCGCTGGCGGCCGCGTGGCAGCTCAGGCACGGGCCGTTCGCCGTGACGAGCGCGTTCCACGCCGCCGGCATGTCGCTGGCCAGGAAGTCGCTGTAATCGACGCAGCCGGACCAGATCTGGGCCAGCATCTCGAGGGTCGGCGGCGGCGGCGGCTTCACGCCGCCCCGCTCGACGAGCTCGGCGTCGAGCCAGGCGGCGACGGCGGCCTTCTCGTCCGCCGTGTAGATGACGCCCTTGTGACTGATGGTCGGCAGGAGCAGGATCGGCGCGCTCGGCGTGAAGTCGCCGACGACGCTCGGGAAGGAGAGGACGCGGGCGTAGGCGTCGTCGGGGCTCTTGCCGACGAAGCCGATCCCGATGGGATTGCCCTCGGAGTGGCAGCTGCCGCAGCGGCTGGCGAGGATCGGGTAGACGTCGCGCGTGAAGCGCGCCTCGGTCTCGGAGACGGGCGGGTCATCGGGCTGGCCGGGGTCGTCGGGATCATCGAAGAACACATCGATGCAGCCGGCGAGCGCGAGCGGCGCGAACGCAACGAGCGCGAGCGCGAGCGCGAGAGATCGAAGCTGTAGGTTCCGCAATCCGAAGCTCCTGGTCGCTGAGGGCATCATGCACGAAGTCCCGTCGAGGGCGGGACGGTTCGTGTTGTGCAACGGGTGATCCAGGAGCGAGCCCAGTGGTCTCGCCGAGTTGGGAGCTGCGCGCCGTATCTCCCCCACTCGATCGGGGACTCGGTTCACCCGCCTGCGATCAGCGCACGCGGCGGAGCACGGCCTCGTGCAGGAGCAGCGTGGCGAGGGCGGAGCTCGTGATGACGAGCGCGATCACCTCCAGCCCGCACGACCGCGCGAGCACGCCGGTGAGGCCGGGGATCGCCGCGAGCCCGAGGTAGGCGGCGGCGACCTGGAAGCCGATCGCGTGCGAGGCGTGCGCGTCGCCGACGCGGGCGGGGGTGATGGAGATGAGCAGCGGGAAGATCGGCGCGCACGCGAGGCCGAGCAGGGCGAGCGCGGCGATGTTCGCCGCGGGCGAGAGATCCAGCCACAAGAGGGCGGCGGCGAGCGGACACGTGAGCAGCGCGGCGCGCAGGATGGCGTCGGGCGTGACGCGCGCGGCGAGCTGGCCGAAGACGACGCGGCCCGCGGTGAGCGCGATCCAGAAGATCGACGCGCTCGCGCCGGCGAGGCGCGGGGACATGCCGCGGCCCTCGGTCAGGAGCGAGTAGGCCCACTGGCTGGCGGTCGCCTCGATGCCGGAGTAGCAGAAGAACAGGCCGGCGTGCATCCAGACGAGCGGCCGCCGCAGCGCGTGCGCGCGCGTGCGCGCCGCGGCGCCGGGAGCCGCGGCGGGCGCGCCGGCGTGGTCGTCGCTCCACAGCCGCAGCGTGCAGAGGAAGCAGATCGACATGGCCAGGAGCAGCGCAGCCACGGCGGCGAAGCCCCACCGCCACGACAGCCCGGCGACGAGGACGGAGGACATGAGCAGCGGCCCGGCGGCCGCGCCGACGCCATAGAACGCGTGCAGCCAGCTCGTGACGCGGGGCGAGCAGCGCCGGGCGGCGAAGACGTTGAGGCCGGCATCGATCGCGCCGGCCCCGAGGCCGGAGAGGAGGCCGGCGGCGACGATGGCCCACCAGCTCACGGCCAGCGCGGAGTTGGCGGCCACGGCGACGATGGCGAGGCTGCTGGCGAGGAGGATCCGGCCGACGCCCCAGCGATCGAGCAGCGCGCCGCCGTAGAAGCAGGAGAGCAGGTAGCCGATCGTCGAGGAGACGAGCAGCTGGCCGAGGTAGCTGACGGGCAGATCGAAGTCGCGGCGGAGGGACGGCCAGGCGACGCCCATCACGGCATCCGGCACGCCGATGCTGATGAAGGCGAGGAACGCGAGGGCGAGGACCAGCGCCCGCGGCCGCGCGCGCGCACCGGGCGCGGCGGGCGCGCCGGGCACGCCGGGCGCACCGGGCGCGGCGGGATCGAAGACCGGCTCGTCACTCATCGTCGGCGCGGTCGATGCGACCCGAGGCGGTCCGATACCGTCATTCGCAGCACGTGGGTACTGCTCGTCCTGGGCCGTTGCAATGGGAGGGCTGTCGGGGACGCGCGCGGGCCTATCCGATCACAGTGACTGAGATTCGTAATCTGCGATGTCGGAAAAACACCGGTAGCGGCGCCCGATCGAGCGGTGGGGACTGCTCGTGCGGGCCTCGCGTCCACCGATGACGAAGCACAACATCCTGTTTCTGGCCGCCGATCCGCACGGAGGGAGCCCGAACGGGCTCGATCCGCACGCGCGGCGAGGCGCGCTCGATCGGGAGGCGAGCGCGATCCGAAAGGAGCTGGAGCTCAGCGGCTGCCGGGATCGCTTCGAGCTCACGACCCGGTGGGCGGCCGAGCCGCACGATCTGCTCCGCGAGCTGCGCGCGCTCACCCCGACGATGGTTCACTTCAGCGGCCACGGCACCCAGGACGGGCTGTGCTTCCAGGCGCCGAATGGCGATGCCCGGATCGTCTCGCCCGCGGCGATCGCGGAGACGTTCGGGGCCGCGGGCGGCTCGGTGAAGCTGGTGGTCCTGAGCGCTTGCTACAGCGAGGCAGCGGCCGAGGCGCTGCTCGCGCACGTCGACTGCGTCGTCGGGGTGAGCGGCGCGCTCCCCGATGACATGGCGCGGGCGTTCGCGATCGGCTTCTACGGCGCGCTCGGCGCGCAGGAGTCGATCGAGACGGCGTACCAGCACGGGAACGCCGCGATCAGCCTGGAAGGGCTGGCCGTCGCGGATCGGCCGCAGCTCAAGGTCCGCGCGGGAGCCGACGCGGCCCGGAGCATCCTGGCGGGGGCGGACGGACGGCAGGCGCCGCGTCGCCGGAGCACGGTGCGGAGCACCGAGGGCGCGCCGGCCTTCACGGGCCGGGACGCGGAGCTGCGCGCCGTCGAAGCCGCGCTCCGCGATCGCCGTGTCGTGGTGCTCCACGGGCCGCCCGGTCGGGGCACGAGCCGCCTGGCGAAGGAGTATGCCCACAAGCACGCCGCGGCCTACCCGGGCGGGATGTTCTTCGTGCCCTTCGAGCAACCCCCGCCGACCGAGCTCGCGAAGCTGCTGCGGGACTCGGGCCGCCCGCCGCACGCGGACGAGTCGGTCGAGGATCAATGTCGCCGCGCGCTGCGCGAGCTGGGGACGGCGGGGCGCACGCTGCTGATCTACGACGCGATCGCGGACGAGCGGACGCTCCGCGACTGGCTGCCCTACGACGGGCTCGACTGGCACCTGATCGTCACGTCGACCTCGGCGAGCTGGGCGCGCTCGTGGACCACCGTCGAGATCGGCGCGCTCGGCGATGCGGCGGCGCGCGCGCTGGTGGCCGCGATCCTCGGTGACGCCGCCGCATCGCAGCGGCTGGCCGAGCCGATCGTGACGAAGGCGGCAGGGGTCACGATCGAGCTATGCGCGAGCGCCGCGTCGGCGCGGGAGCGGCTGCGCCGCGGGCGGACGGTGGAGCGTGTCTCCGCAGAGCTCGCGCGGGAGACGGCGTCGAGCTTCGAGGCGGCCTGGATGCTCCTGTCGTCAGCTGCGCAGCTCCTCTTGCGGGTGGCGTGCACGTTCGTGACGCCGCGCGTCCCCGCGCCGCTCCTCCTCGCGAGCCTCGCGCGCCTGGGCTGGAGCACGGAGGCGGTGGAGGACGCGATCGACGAGGCACGCGACCGCAGGCTGGCGTCCGGAACCGAAAACAGCGTCGAGGTGCATCCGCTCGTCGCGCGCTTCGTGCGCGATCGCGGTCCGCTCGAGGAGCCGGTCCGCCGCGCGCTGTTTCAGGGGTTGGTCGCGGCCGCGCAGGCATTCCAGAAGCACCCCGGCAACCTCGACGCGCGCGCGCTGATGGTGGCGCACTCCCTCGAGCTGGATGACTGGGCAGACGTGGTCACGGAGTGGTCCCAGTGGCACGTGCTGGGGGATGCGAGCCGGGAGCTCGGACGGTTCGCGGAGGCGCTGCGATGGTACGTGCGCGCGGCCGCCGCGGCGGCGGAGGGGGATGTCCACGGGCGCGTGGACGCCGAGAGCCTGGGCACGAGCCTCCACCAGGTGGGCGACTGCTACGCGGAGCTTGGTAAGCTCGCGGAGGCGATGCAGTGGTACGAGCGCGCGGCCGCGGCGCTGATTGACGCGTGACGCGGCCGCGCGCGCGGGCTGTCCAGTCGATTTGACAGCCGGGAGCGTCCGCGTCAACGCGATTGGACGCAGGGCGTGCGGGCCGCGCGGCGATCGGCCCGCCGGCGCAGCGGTGCCTTTTGCATGTCACAAGCGCGCGCGGCGGCACTCCACCCGTAAAGCGCGAGCCCGCGCTTGTCGTCCTGCCTCCAGGGCCGTCGCCCAACGGCCATACCTCGAGGCAGATGAGCCGACGGACCTGATGAAGAGCGTTCTGCACATGAGCATCAACCCCGAACAAGAGAGCCTGGCCACGCTGGTGACGTCCGAGAGCACGTCGATCGGGGCGTCGCCCGCGGCCGTGCCGCACGACACGGCCGATCCGCTGCTCGCCGCGGGGACGCCGATCGGTGATTTCCGCATCTGCGGCTTTCTCGGCGAGGGGGCGATGGGGCAGGTGTACCTCGCGCAGGACGTCACGCTGGGCCGCTCGGTCGCGCTCAAGCTCATCAAGCGCTCCATCATGAAGGGCGACGCGGTCGCGCGCTTCCTCGACGAGGCGCGCGCCACGGCCCGGCTCAACCACGCGCACATCGTCACGATCCACGCGATCGGCGAGCACGAGGGGCGCCCGTACCTCGCGCTCGAGTACATCGAAGGCGAGTCGCTGCGGGCGCGGCTCGCGGCGGGGCCCCTGACGCTCCGCGTCGCGCTGCGCTACGCCCGCGCGATCGCCGAGGCCGTCGCCGAGGCCCACCGCCGCGGCCTCGTGCACGCCGACCTGAAGCCCGAGAACATCGTGATCCCGCAGGACGGCCGGCTCCGGGTCGTCGATTTCGGCGTCGCGCGGTTCGTCGGGAGCACTCCCAAGACGGTCTCCGGCACGCCGCTCTACATGGCGCCGGAGCGCTGGCGCGGCGAGCCGCCCACGGGCGCGATCGACGTCTGGAGCCTCGGCCTCCTCCTCCACGAGCTCGTCATGGGCCGCCGCCCGCTGCCCGATGGCGCGCTGATGAAGCTGTCGTTCTCGAGCCAGCCGCTGGGGGCGCTCAGCCTCCCGAGCGAGGCGTGGGCGGCGCTCGTGCGTGACTGCCTCGCGTACGATCCGGCGGCGCGCCCGACGGCCGAGGCGGTCGTGCGCCGCATCACCGCGCTGCTCGATCCGCGCGCGGTCCCCGCCGACGCCGCGCGCTGCCCGTTCCCCGGGCTGGCGGCGTTCTCGCGCGAGCGCGCGAGCGACTACTTCGGGCGGCAGGCGGAGCTCGACGCGCTCGTCGAGCGGCTCCGCACGCGCGCGCTGATCCCGGTGGTGGGGCCGTCGGGCATCGGCAAGAGCTCGTTCGTCCACGCGGCGCTCTTGCCCCGGCTCGAGGAGGCGGAGCGCTGGGTCGCGATCTCGCTGCGGCCGGGCGCGTCGCCGTTCGACAGCCTCGCCACGGCGCTCGCGCTGCCGGGGCGCTCGGCGCTCGTGATCGCGGAGTCGCTCCGCCGGTATCCGGACAGCCTGTCGCTCATCCTCGACGACGTCGCCAAGCACCACCGCGCGCGTGTCCTCCTCTTCGTCGATCAGTTCGAGGAGACGTTCACGCTGGCGGCGGGGAGCGCGGAGTCGGTCGCGTTCTGCGAGTGCCTCGCGCGGGCGGACGTCGCCGCCGCGTCCTGGCGCGTCGTGCTCACGCTCCGCGACGACTTCCTCGGCCGGCTCGCCGCCGCGCCGGCGATGCGCCCGCACCTGAGCGCGGTGATGCACCTGGGGCCGCTCACCACGGCCGACCTGCGCGCCGCGATCACCGGCCCGCTCGACAACGCGGGCTACACGCCGGACGCGATCGCGCTGGTCGAGCGCATCGTCGGCGACGTCGCCGGCCAGGCCGCCTGCCTGCCGCTGCTCCAGTTCGCCTGCCAGTCGCTGTGGGAGCGCCGCGACGTGGCGGCGCGCCGCGTCCTGGCGGCCGAGTACGAGGCGATGGGCGGCGCGACGGGCGCGCTCGCGAGCCACGCGCAGCGCCTCTTGGCGGAGCTGTCGCCCGACGAGGTCCGCCTGGTGCGCGGCCTCATGCTGGCCCTGGTGCACCCCGATGGCCCGCGCCGCCCGTGCGGGCGCGCCGCGCTCCTGGGCGGCGTCCCGGCCGGCTCGCGCGCGACGGCCGATGGCCTGCTCGATCGGCTGCTCGAGCGCCGGCTGCTCGTCGCGACGCGCGACGACGAGCAGGGCACGACCACGCTCGAGATCGCCCACGAGGCGCTCGCCCAGGCGTGGCCGCAGCTGGCGCGCTGGCTCGACGAGACCCGCGAGGAGCGCGTGCTCGCCGCGGACCTCGAGCAGGCGGCCCAGCTGTGGCAGCGCCGCGGCCGGAGCGACGCCGAGACGTGGAGCGAGAGCGCGCTCGCCGAGGCGGTCCGCAAGGTGGACGCGTGGAACATCGCGCTCTCGGCGAACGCCAGCGCGTTTTTGCGCGCGAGCACGCGGCGCGAGCGCCGCGCCCAGCGCCGCCGGCGGCAGATCGCGGGCGGCATCGCCGCCGCCCTCGCCGCGGTGACGTTCGGCTCGGTGGCCGCCGCGGTGACGATCGCGCAGAAGAGCGAGGAGCTCTCGCGCGCGGCCATCGATCTCGGCCGGATCGAGCTTTTGCTGACGCCGTTCGACTGGGATCCGGTGCAGCAGCGGCGGCTCGCGCCGACGGTGCTGCCGCCGCTCGAGTGGCGCATCTACGCCCCGTCGCCCGACGATCCGCGGGAGCCGGGCCGGCCGTACGATGGCCAGAGCCTGCGGCGCGGATCCCGGGCGTGGCGCAGCGGCGTCCTGGTGGAAGATGTGGAGGTCCGCTCGGGGCCGGCGTTCATCGAGATCCGCGGGCGCGGCGGCGACTGCGCGCCGAGCGTCCTGTATCTGCAGCGCCTCCCCGGCTATCGCGAGCGCGCCGCGCCGCGGCGGATCGAGCTGGCCGTGCCGACGTGCCAGGCGTCGTGGGCCGACACGGTGCGGATCCCGGCGGGGCCGTTCCTGCGCGCGGTAACGCGGGACGGCCAGGAGCTCGACGAGCGGGCGGCGCTGCCCGCGTACGCGATCGATCGGACGGAGGTGACGCGCGGCGCGTTCGCGGCGTTCGAAGGGATGAAGAGCTTGACGGGAGTGCGGATCTCGCCGACGCGGTTCCTGATTGGCAATCTCGGCGGCGCGGGGCAGGCGCCCCTGGCGGGCTCGCGAGTGCCGATCTCCGGGATCGATCACGACATCGCGCGCAGCTATTGCCGCTACCTGGGGAAGGATCTGCCCACGGCGGATCAGTGGCAGAAGGCGTTTCGCGGCGGCCTCTTGCTGGTGGGTGGCGAGCCGAACCTGGCTCCGGCGCGCGCGACGCCAGCGGGGGAGCCTGTTGTCCTCGGGCATGACCTCGCCGCCGTGGGGCGGCTCCCGGGAGATACGAGCCCGTACGGTGTCCTCGATCTGGCGGGCAACGTGAGCGAGTGGTCGCTCGATCGGTCCAGCACGTACGAGGGGCTGCGCCGCATCCACGGCGGGAGCTGGGCGTCGCCGCCGGGCGCGGGGCACGAGCGGATCTATTTTGCGAACACGCGGCCGGAGGAGGCGCGCGACTACTCGGTCGGCGTCCGGTGCGTGACGGCGGGCGGGGGCGGGGGCGGCGGCGGGGGCGCGGGTGCGGGGGAGGGCGAGGGCGAGGGCGAGGGTGAAAGCTGGATTCTCGTTTCGACACGGCTCGCGAAGAATCACCAGTCTCGTGAATGACTCGGTCGCATTTCCTGTGAATACGAATGCCGCAGATCGCGGCACGCCCATTGAACGTTGGAGTGGTCATTCAGCCGCGCGACTGCGCAACAAAGGATCTGCCATGACTCTCACCCAGAACGTCAGCTCTCTCCACGCATCCACCCTGGATCCCGGCGCTGCCAGCACGGAGCCGGTGACGCGGCCGAAGCCGGGTGGCGCTCTGCTGCGCTGGTACCAGGATGCCAAGCCGCGCTTTTATCGGCCGTACTTGATCCGCGTCCTGCGGCGCGACGACACCTCGATGGAGTTCGTGTTCCTCGACGGCCGCACGGGGGAAGATCTGGCGCTGTCGAAGCGCAGCTACCAGATCTCGTATCACGACGGCCGCTACGCGCACTCGGCGCTGCCGTCGACGGCGCAGAAGGTCCAGCCGGGCTCGGCGCGCTCGTGCGGCCTGCTCTTCATGTCCGATCTCTACATCCAGAGCCTGCCGCAGGCCGACGGCGCGGCGCTCCTCAGCTCGGGCAACGACGACGACAAGTGGCCGCGCAGCGCGGGCCGCGAGGCGCCGCCGAGCCCGCGGCCGAGCCCGCGGCCACAGCCGAAGGCCGCGCCGAAGCGCGCCCGCGCCGCGTCGCCGAAGCGCGCCCGCGCCGCGGCTGCGCGTGCCCCGCAGCGTACGCGGGCCGCGAAGCCGGCCAAGAAGCCGCGGCGGTCGTGAGCGTCGCCGCCCGCGGCCGGCGCTACCGTGGCCGTTGACGAGGCGGCGCGCTCGACGGCGGCCAGTCCAGGAACCAGACGGAGCCGGCGGCGTCGCCAGCGATGATGGCGGTCGCGGTCGCCGTGACCGCGGTGAAGGCGGCGTTGGCCCGGTGGGTGAACAGACACGCGCCGGCCTCGAGGTCCCAGACCTTGAGCGTCTGATCATCTGAGGCCGAAACCACGCGTCGTCCGTCTGGAGTCACCGCGCATGCGTTCACCCCCGAGGCGTGACCTTGCAGTGTGGCGATGGGTTGACCCGTATTGAGATCCCAGATCTTGAGCGTCTGATCATGAGATGCCGAAACCACATGGCGACCGTCCGGGGTAACTGCGCATGCGGTCACCCCGGAAGTGTGGCCTCTCAGAGTGGCCCGGATGCGCTTCGACGCGAGATCCCAGACTCTGAGTGTTTTGTCGGCGGAAGTCGAAACCACGCACTGGCCGTCCGGAGTCACCGCGCATGCGAGCACCGTAGAAGCGTGGCCTTCCAGCGTAGCCTGAATGCGCTCCGACGCGAGGTCCCACACCTTGAGCGTGTGGTCAGCCGATCCCGAGACTACGCGCTGGCCATCCGGGGTTACCGCGCACGAGAGCACGCTGGTGGTATGGCCTTCCAGGGTGGCCCGGGTGCGCCCTGACGCGAGATCCCACACTTTGAGCATGTGGTCAGTCGATGCCGAGACCACGCGTCGGCCATCCGGCGTTACCGCGCACGCGAGCACCATCGAGGCATGGCCTTCCAGGATCGCGATGGAGCGCTCCGTCGCGAGGTTCCAGACCTTGAGCGTGTGGTCAGCTGACGCCGAGACTACGTGCCGACCATCAGGCGTGGCCGCACACGCGAGGACTCGCGAGGCGTGACCTTCCAGCGGGGCCTCGATATGTACCATCGCGAGGTCCCAGACCTTGAGCGTGTTGTCAGTCGATGCCGAGATCACGCGCTGGCCGTCTGAGGTCAGCGCGCATGCATTCACCCAGGCAGTGTGGTCTTTCAGAGTGGCGATGATGCGCCTCGACGCGAGATCCCAGATTTTGAGTGTTTTATCAGCTGAGGCCGAGACCACGCGCTGGCCGTCCTGGCTCAACACGCACGCGAGCACCATGGAGGTGTGGCCTCTCAGGGTAGCGATGGAGCGCCCCGACGCGAGATCCCAAACTTTGAGCGTGTGGTCATCCGACGCCGAGACCACGCGCTGGCCGTCCGGGGACACCGCGCACGCGTTCACGCTGGAGGCATGGCCTTCCATCGTAGCGATGACACGCCCTGACGCGAGATCCCAGACCTTGAGCGTCCTGTCCGCTGAGGCCGAGACCACGTGCCGGCCATCCGGCGTGACCGCGCACGCGAACACCATCGGGGCGTGGCCTTCCAGGGTGGCCACGGTGCTTCTCGACGCGAGGTCCCAGATTTTGAGCGTGTTATCAGAGGACGCCGAGACGACTCGTTGCCCGTCCGGGGTCACCGTGCATGCGTTGACCTTTTTGGCGTGGCCTTCCAGGGTGGCGATGGCGCGCCCCGTCGCGAGATCCCAGACCTTGAGTGTTTTGTCAGAAGATGCCGAGACTGCGTGCTGGCCATTCGGGGTCACCGCACACGCGTTCACGTTGCCAGCATGGCCTTCCAGAGTGGCAATGATACGCCCCGACGCAAGGTCCCAGACCTTGAGCGTTTTGTCAGCTGACGCTGAGATCACGCGCCGGCCGTCCATCGCCACCGCGCACGCGAGCACATACGTGGTGTGGCCGATGAGCTCGCGCACCAGCGCGGGGCTCTCACGAGTCGCCAGGTGCCGTACGCGGAGGAAGCGTGCCTCGGCCGGCAGCTGTAACTGTTGGTCGATCTCGTCCGCGTTCCACCCGGCTTGCCGGAGTCGGTTCCAGACGAGCGCTGGCGTCGCCTCGGAGGCGGCTCGTAGCCAGTACGATTCGCGAGCGAGCGCACGAGCAAGATTGTCGAAGCGTTTGCGAAGCATCTCGTCGCCGCTCGCGCGGCAGCGATCGGCCACTCGCGTCAGGTCAGCCTCGGCGTCGTGCGCGCCGAGCTCGCGGCACTTGGCCTCGAGGAAGCCCATGTCGGCGGCCAGGCGCCAGGCATCGGCCCACTCGCCGGCCTCGGCGCGATGGGCCAGCGCGTGGCGCAGCGCGTATCGCCGCGTCGTCGCTTCTCCGGGCGGCGGCCAGGTCGCCAGCTTCTGCGCCAATGCACGGTGATGCTCGCGGAGCGCGGCCGGGCCGATCGCCTCGGCGACCTGCGCGCGGATCGAGTCGTGGTGCAGGCGGTACTCGGAGACGCGGCCCTCGCGCCGGCTCTCGAGGAGGAGCTCGCGCGCGCCGCGCATGAACGTCCGCCGCTGCGCTTCGCCGATCCAGCCGGCCACGGCGCCGAGCTCGTCGAGCGTGAGCGCCTCGCGCGCGGCACACAGGGTGCCGAGGCCGTCGACGATGATCGGATCGGTCGCGATCCGCTCCCACGCGGATGCGAGCAACGCCGCGAGGCCGCGCGGAATGTCCTCGGCGCGGCGCTGCTCCGCGGGCAGGCCCGCCAGGTGCAGGCGCAGCATCGCGGCGTGCTGCAGGTTGCCGCCGGCGCGGATCACGGCTGCGTCGACGAATGGCGCGTCGAGGCCGAGCTCCGGCGCGGCCTGCTCCCAGAACGCGCGCACGGTCGCTGCGTTGTCGGCTGCGCAGGCGCGCTCCTCGTCGAGATCGAGCTGTACTGCGCCGCGGGTCGCGAGCATGTCCACGTACGGATGGCGCGGCCGGCATGCGCACAGGAGGCTCACGCCGCGCGGCAGCGAGCGGGGCAGGAACGCGGCGAGCGGATCGCGGCCCGGCGCGCCCGCGGGCGGATCGTACTCGTCGAGGCCATCGATCAGTAAGGCCAGCCGCTCGCCGCGCGGCGCGAGCTCGTGCTCGGATACGCGGCGGAGCGTCGCGTCCAGCCGCGCGGCCGGGTGCATGCGCGCGTCGGCCTCGGGCTCGCGCTGCGCAGGGAAGCGCGCCTCGAGCTGCGCCACCAGCGAGCCGACCAGCTTCGCCGGATCGTCCCAGTCGTACTCACCGCGGCGTATGAAGTGGTGCGGCACCACCGCCCCGGCCAGCTCGCGCCGCGCGAGCCACGCCGCGAGCAGCGCGCTCTTGCCCATGCCGGGCCCGCCGGTGACGACGACCCAGCGGTCGGCGCGCTCCTCGATCAGGAGCTGATCGAGCCGCGCGAGCAGCGCGGCGCGGCCGACGAACCGGTCGTGGCGCTGGCGTTCCGCCGTGAAGTCGATCAGCCCCGCCGGCCTCGGCGGTGAGGGCGGGGCTACGGAGGGTCCGCGGCGAGGACGAGCCTCTTGGCGTCGACACCGGCGCGGATCGCGAGCTGCGGGCGATCGCCGTCGGGGAGCCCCTCCAGGCGGATCGCGGCGCACCCTTGCTTGTACGCGGCGGCGATCGACTCGCGTTCGCCGAGGCCGCCGTAGAAGCCGACCGCGAAGCTGCGCGCGGCGGCGTCGCGGATCGCGCCGCTCATTCCCACGACGCAGCCGACGTGCGGCAGCAACGCCTGCGCTTGTACCTCGCTGTAGCAGGCGCTCAGGACGACCAGCTGGACCGAGGCGCCCGCCGCGTCGAACGTCTTCTCGAGCGCCTCGGTCGAGACGAGCTGAGCGCGGCCATCGGGGCCCTCGAAGAACAGCCCGTGCCGCGGCGTATCGCCGCTGGCGCCGGGCTCGCTGACGACATCGCGGCGCGGCGCCGGACCGGGCCGGTGCTCGCCGGCTGCGCCCGCGGCGCCGTGGCCGCTGAAGTGGACCACCGTCGGCTTGAGCTTGCGGAGCTCGCGGAGCAGATCGAGCGGCCTTACCGCCCAGCGGGTCACGAGCTCGAAGCGGTCGCGGAAGCCGCTGCGCTCCAGCTCCACCTGGATCGCGCGCGCTTCTTCATCGAGCGCGAGCCGGTCGGTCCCGCTCGGGTTGGCGGCCAGGAACAGGATGGTGTGCTTCATCGGCGGCCTCGGGGCAGGGGACTCGTTGCTCGAAGAGCGTAAAGTCGATCAGCTCGGCCCGCACCGGCGATGAGGGCAGGGGCTGGCCGCGGTCGCCCACGCGGCCAGCCTAGCGTGACCGCCGACCGTAGGGCGACTTGCGCCACACCGTGCGTCGCCTTCGCGGTGCCCTATGGGCGTCGTTGTCCTCGTCCTCGTCCTCGTCGTCCTCCTCGTCCTCGTCCTCGTGGTCCTCGTGGTCCTCGTGGTCCTCGTCGTCGTCCTCGTCGCCCTCGTCGGCGACGGGGACGTACACGAATGCGAAGAAGAGCACGATGAGCATCACCAGCGGCCCGGTGATCAAGAACGTGCCTATCGCTGCGTGGAGCCCGACCCAGTGCTTGAGCGTCGACCCGCCCAGGATGCCCAGCGCGAGCGGTCCGATGAAGAAGACGGTGGTAGCGACGTTATCGATGCACAGCAAGGCGAGAGCGGCGGCGACCAGGATGCCGGGGACCAGCCACGGGTACTTGCCAGGCGCCGGCCAGAGCGCCAGGACGACCGCCGCCGCGAGCACCAGGAGCACGACGATGCCGAACGCCTTGCGGAGCACCCTGTCCACGAGCTCCAGCGTACACGCGCTACGGGTAGTCGTCGTCGTCGTCTCTGTGGCCGAACACGAACACGAAGAAGAGCACGACGAGCATCAGCAGCGATCCGCCGATCAAGAACGCGCCTTTCACGGCGTCGATCCCGCACCAGTGCGCGAGCGTCAGCCCGCCCAGGACGCCCAGCGCGAGCGGCCCGACGAAGAAGGGCGAGGCATCGAAGCGATCGATGAGCCGGCAGGCGAGGCCGGCGGCGGCCAGCATGCCGGGGACCAGCCACGGGTACTTGCCAGGCGCCGGCCAGAGCGCCAAGACGACCGTCGCTGCGAGCACCACGAGCATGGCGATGACGAACATCGTGCGGATCGCCCTGCCCACAGCCTCGAGGGTACTCGAGGCGCCCCCCGCGCATGCTCGCGTCCTGGCGTGCTCGTCGAGCGGGCCGCAGGCTGCTCGGTGATGACGCAGCGCGGCGCCTCCTTTATATAGCGGCGGCCGGTGGCCCATCCGGAGTGGCCGGCGTGAGCGTCGACCGGCTACGTACTCAGCGCGGCGCAGCCGCCGCGCCGGTGGCCGCGCCGACCAGAGCGACGGCGCGATCGACCATCTCGTCGGTGGCGGTCCGGCCCATGAGGCCGACGCGGATCACGCGGCCGGCGAGCGGCGGCAGCCCGCCGGAGAGCTGGATGCCGCACTCGAGCAGGTGGCGCAGGATCGCGGCGGCATCGGCGGCGTACGCGGCGACGATCAGGTTCGCCTCGGCGCCCGGGCGCGGGACCGACGCGAGGCCGAGCTGCGCGAGCCCCTCGCGGCACCGCCGGGCGAGCGCAGCGCGGCGATCGATCCAGACGTCGAGCCCGACGGCGAAGATGTGCTCGAGGCTCGAGCGCAACGCCAGGACGAGGTTCGTCGGCATCGTGACGGGGTGCGGGTGAAACGCCGCCCAGTCTTCGCGGTAGCGATCCCACACCTGCAGATCGAGGCACCACGACGCGGGCCGCGTCGCGCGCGCGCGGAGTCGGTCGCGGCCGCCGGGCCCGAGCGCGACGATGGCGAGCCCGGGCGGCGCCTCGAGGCCCTTCTGCGTGCTCGTCACCAGGCAGTCGATCCCCAGCTCGTCGACGCGCGCGCGCTCGCCACCGACAGACGCGATGCCATCGATCAAGCAGAGCGCGCCGTGCGCGCGCGCGATCGCGGCGATGTCCTCTACGGGGTGGCGCACGCCGGTCGACGTCTCCACGTGCACCGCCAGGACACCGTCGACGCCCGCGGCGACGACGCGCGCGAGCGCTTGCGGATCGAGCGGCGCGCCGACCTCGACGGGCACCTCGACGACTTGCAGCCTGCGCGCCGCGGCGATCTCCGCGAGCCGCGATCCGAAGAAGCCGGTGCTCGCGACCGCGACCTTCTGGCCGGGCTCGAACATGTTGTCGATCGCGCAGTCGATCGCCGTGGTGCCGCTGCCCGGGATCAGGTAGGGCCGATCGGCGCCGAGGAGCTGGCCGAGCAGCTCGACCGTCTGGTTGTGCTGCTCGACCCACGCCGCGCCGACGCAGGAGCTGACCTGCTCGCCGAGGGTCGCGAGCGTGTGATCGTGCAGCTCGGCGGGCCCGGCCATCATCAGGGCAGGGCGCGGAGGCGTCTGGGGATCCGGCATGCCCGCATGCTAGACCCCGGCTGACAGGAGATCACCTGCGCGTGGAGGCGCGTTCAGCCCCGATCGGGGCGAGGACTCCCCCAGCCCCCCCAGCCGGCGGGATGCAGGATCGAGGGCTTGCGGCCGCCGATCGCGGCACGTGGCTTGAACAGCGTACGGGATGATGCGCCGCAACGCCGTCATCCTGGCCGCCGCCCTCGCGAGTCTCCATGCCACGGCGGCGGGAGCGGAGACGCGCGGCGCGCTCCGGCTCGGATTGATGACGCTCGATCTCCAGTCGTCTCCGGATACGCCGGTGTTCGGCGAGCAGGTCGGGCAGGCGGTCGATCGCTACAACACGGCCGCCGCGGCCTACGAGCGCGCGAGCGGCCAGACGGTGGAGCGGATCCAGGCGGATGATCTGGGCGTCACGGAGACGCTGTTCATGATCTCGCCGGGCATCGAGGTCGGCGCGCAGCACTACTTCTTCCGGCTCGAGGCGCCGATCGGCCTGTCCTCGGATCTGCGCTCGCTCGGCCTCGGCGTGTACCCGCTGAACTTGCAGATGAAGCCGCGCCGCGACGTGGCGGCGTACCTGTCCGCGGGCGGGACGGCGAGCTGGCTGGATCGCCCGGGCCCGGGCGACGTGGGCGGGCTGATCGCGGCCCGGGCCGCCATCGGCGCGCGGATCGCGAGCCGCTTCCTGGTCGAGGTCGGCTACAGCGCGTTCGCGCTCGGCGGGAACGTGAACCAGGACAAGCTCGAGAGCATGGCGGTCACCGCGGAGGACATGGCGCACCCGGAGAAGGTCGTCGGCGGCGGCGAGGCGCGCGGGCTGTTCGACGTCTCGTTCGGCGTCGCGTTCTGATCGCTAGCGGGCGCGCGCGCCGAGCCGCGAGCACAGGAGCGGCGGCTCGCCGGCGGCGGTGATCAGCGCGGCGCTGCCGCTGTCGGCGATGAACAGCGACGCGTCGCCCCGGCCGAGCTCGAGCGCGTGCGCGATCGTCGTGCGGCCGGCGCCGGCCTCGGCGAGGCGGATGCCGGTCAGCTCGCCGAGGCGCGCGCGGAGCCCGGCGGGCGAGCGGTCCGCCCCCGCGAGCGGCGCCGCCCCGACGGCGAGCCAGCGGGGCAAGGTCTCGAGCGTCTCGAGCCGGCGCTCGGACGTGAGCAGCCGCTTGTGGATCTGCGCGCGCTTGTCGGGGACGACGAAGATCGACACGAACAGCCGCAGCGCGGCATCGAGCGCGGTGGGCGCGACGGGCGCAGGCGCCGGCGGCGGCGGCGGCTTGGCGTCGCGCTTCGTGCCCACGCGGCGACGGTAGCCGATCGGCGTCATCGCCGTGGATCGCGCTGACCGAATTGACCGAGCTGACCGAACGGGCCGAGCGGCCCGAGCGGCGCCCCTTGCGCCCGTATTGGTTTTTCCGATGCGCGGCGCCTGTGCGTACGCGCACGCGGGGGCCAGCTCACGGTTCGCGCGTGGGCCGGCACGCGCGGGTTGACCGACAGGGACGCGCCCCGCACGATGCGCGGGTGCTGCCCGAGGACGCTCGTGATCGCACGCGCCAGCTGCAGGTGATCGCCGCCCGCCTGTCGAGCGCCCTGACGCCGCAGCAGGTCTCGGCGATCGTCTCGGAGGAGGTGGTCCGCGCTCTCGGCGCGCACGCGGCCGTGGCCGCGATCCGGGTCGGCGACGAGGTGCAGCTCCTCGGCAGCGCGGGGACGCAGGAGCCGGACGTGCTCGCCCGCGCGGGGCGGGTTCCGCTCGCGACGGAGCGGCCGATCGCGGAGGCGATCCGCACGTCCGCGCTGGTGTGGTGCGCGAATGAGGCCGAGCTCGCGGCGCGGTACCCGCACCTGGGGCCGGTGTGGCGCGGACCGGGCCTGCGCGCGTGGGGGGCCGCGCCGTTCACGTTCGAGGGGCGCACGGTCGGCGGGATCGCGGTCTCGTTCACCGAGGATCACCCGCTCGCGGACGACGAGCGCGAGCTCCTGCACGGCGCGGGGCAGCTCGCCGCGCAGGCGCTCGAGCGGGCCCGGCTGTACGAGGCGCTGCGCGCCAGCGAGGAGCAGCTCCGCGTCGCGCTGGCGGCGGGGCGCGCGGCGACCTGGAGCGTCGATCTGGCGACGATGCAGAGCACGCGCGATCCGTCGTACCGCGCGCTGCTCGGCGTGCAGGACGAGCAGGTCGCCGCCGACTTCGGCGCGGTCCACCCCGACGATCGCCCGATCGCGCAGGCGCACTTCGAGCGCGCGCTGCGCGATGGCGTGCCGTACGAGCCCGAGGTCCGCGTGCGCCGCGGCGACGGCACCTATATGTGGATCCGGTCGCACGGGCGGGTCGTGTACGGCGAGGACGGCCGGCCGATCGCGATCGCCGGCGTGGTCGTGGACATCGACCTGGCCAAGCGCGCGAGCCTCGCGGCCGAGGAGGAGCACCGGATCAACGAGACCCTGTACCGGCTGGGCAGCTCGTTCGCGAGCGAGCTCGATCACGAGCGCCTCGTCGCGCTCATCACCGACGAGATCGCGAAGCTCCTCGGCGCCGAGCTCGCCGAGTTCCGCCTGCCCGGCGGCGATGACGCGCCCCCGGCGGGGCTGGGCAGCTACCTGGCGGTGCCGGTGGCGGCACGCTCGGGCGACGTGTTCGGGACCTTGCGCTTCGGGCACGCCGAGGCGGGTCGGTTCACGGCGGCGCACGCGCGGCTGGCGATCAGCATCGCGAGCCAGGCGGCGGTCGCGCTCGAGAACGCGCGGCTGTACCGGACGGTGCGCGAGCAGAAGGAGCAGCTCGAGATAGCCGTCGCGCGCGCGCACCTGGCGGATCGGCGCAAGGACGAGTTCCTCGCGATGCTCGGCCACGAGCTGCGCAACCCGCTCGCCCCGATCTCGACGGCGCTCGAGCTGATGAGCCTCAAGGGCGGCAGCGCGCTGCAGCGCGAGCGCGACGTGATCCGGCGCCAGGTCGATCACCTGTCGCGGCTGATCGACGATCTGCTCGACGTCTCGCGGATCACGCGCGGCAAGATCCAGCTCGCCCGGCAGGTGGTCGAGCTCGGCGCCGTGCTCGCGAAGGCGATCGAGATGGCGAGCCCGCTGCTCGAGAAGCGCATGCAGCGGCTCTCCGTCGAGGTGCCGCGCGAGGCGCTCGCGGTGGACGCCGATCCGACGCGGCTCGCGCAGGTGTTCCAGAACCTCCTGACGAACGCGGCGAAGTACAGCGAGCCGCACACCCAGGTCACGCTGCGCGCCCGCGGCGAGGCGGGGCGCGTCGTCGTGGAGGTGCGCGATCAGGGCATCGGCATCCCGGCGGAGATCTTGCCGCGGCTGTTCGATCTGTTCGTCCAGGGCGAGCGCGCGCTCGATCGCTCCGAGGGCGGCCTCGGGATCGGGCTCACGATCGCCCGGAGCCTGTGCGAGCTGCACGGCGGCACGATCGAGGCGGCGAGCGAGGGCCCCGGGCGCGGCAGCACGTTCACGGTGACGCTGCCGCGGACGGATCGCGCAGCCGAGCCGCCGCGGCGCCGCACCGGCGAGCACGCGGCGCGGGTGGAGAGCAGCGTGCGCGTGCTGATCGTCGACGACAACGTCGACGCCGCGCTGATGCTCCACGACTTCTTGGCCGAGATCGGCCACGACGCGGCGGTGGCGCACGACGGCATGGCGGCGCTCGAGGTCGCGGCCGTGTTCCGGCCGGACGTCGCGCTGCTCGACATCGGCCTGCCGGTGATGGACGGCTACGAGCTGGCGCGCCGGCTGCGCGCGCAGGCGGGCGGCCGGCCGCTGCGCCTGATGGCGCTCACGGGCTACGGCCAGGAGGCCGATCGCGCGCGCGCCCGCGCGGCGGGCTTCGAGCACCACCTGGTCAAGCCGATCTCGCTCGAGGCGCTGGTGCCGCTCCTGTCCCGCGCGGGTGTATAGAATCCCGCGCGATGGCCGGCGACTCGGGAACCCTCCTCGTCACGGGCTCGGCGGGGCACCTCGGCGAGGCGCTCGTGCGCACGCTGCGCGCCGCCGGGCGGCCGGTGCGCGGCGTCGATCGCGTGCCGTCGCCGTGGACGGACGTGGTCGCGTCGATCACCGACGCGGCGGCCGTCCTGCGCTGCATGGACGGCGTCACCGCCGTGCTCCACGCGGCGACCCTGCACAAGCCGCACGTCGCGACGCACAGCCGGCAGGCGTTCGTCGACACGAACATCACGGGCACGCTGAACCTGCTCGAGGCGGCCGTGCGCGCGGGCGTGCGCGCGTTCATCTACACGAGCACGACGAGCGCGTTCGGCGACGCGCTGGTGCCGCCCGCGGGCCAGCCGGCGGCGTGGATCACCGAGGACGTGGTGCCGGCGCCGAAGAACATCTACGGCGTGACGAAGGTCGCCGCCGAGGACCTGTGCGCGCTGGCGCACCGAAACCAGCGGCTGCCGTGCCTGGTCTTGCGCACGTCGCGGTTCTTCCCCGAGGGGGACGACGAGCCGGCGGCGCGCGCGGCCTTCCCCGACGCGAACCTCAAGGCCAACGAGTACCTGTACCGGCGCGTCGACATCGAGGACGTGGTCGGCGCGCACCTGTGCGCGCTCGAGCGCGCGCAGGCGCTGGGCTTTGGCCGCTACATCATCAGCGCGACGACGCCGCTCCTGCCCGAGGACGCCGCGGAGCTGCGGCGCGACGCGCCCGCGGTGGTGCGCCGGCGCGTCCCCGGCTGGGAGCCGATCTACGCGCGGCTCGGCTGGCGCATGGCGCCGTCGCTCGATCGCGTCTACGACAACGCGCGCGCGCGCGCCGACCTGGGCTGGCGGCCGCGGCATGACTTCGCCGCGGTGCTCGCGCGCGCCGCCGAGCGCGGCGAGATCCGGAGCCCGCTGGCGCGCGAGATCGGCGCCAAGGGCTACCACGGCTCGGCGCGCCCGGACGCGTAGCGCGCCGGCCGGCTACGCGGCCGAGGCCGCCGCCGGGGCGGCGATCACGAGCGAGAACGAGAAGTCCTGCGCGCGGTGGAGCCCGGCCTTGGGGTGGCGGCCCGCGCCGAACTGCTCGTGCGCGAGGAACGAGGTGCGGTAGAGCCCGATCGTCTTGCCGGTGGCGCCGAGGAGCAGATCGTAGGCGATGCGCCCGAGGATGGCGCTGCCGCCGACGGCGGCGACCCACGGGGCGAGCGCGGCGGTCCCGGCGCCGATCTGGAGCGAGCCGGTCGCGTCGCGGAACTCGGGGCTCGCCGCGCGCTGGGCGAGGAGCTGCGCCAGATCGGGGCTGCGCTCGGTGTCGCGCGAGATCCACAGGCAGATGTCGACGAAGTCGCACGCCGGGCCTTCGAAGAGGAGGGCGTTGTCGAGCGCGAGCCGCTCGCCGTCCCCGACGCGGGGGAACCGCTGCGTCCACGCGACGCGGCACTGGGCCTCGCGCTCCGCGCGCGTGCAGATCAGCGCGTCGACGCGGAGGTCGGACTTGCCGAGCGCGCGGTTCTGCTCGACGACGAGCGCGCCGAGCCGGATCTCGATCCGCTGAGGCGCGGGCGGCGCGGGCTCGGCCGCGGCGCCGCTCGTGAGCCGCGCCGCGGGGAGGCGCGCGCCGGCCTGGCGGAGCGGGTTCTCGTCGACCTCGAACGGGACGTCTGCCATCACCGCGTCGCGCGGGTGGAGGTAGAACGAGAACCGCTTGATGAGGTAGTCCTCTGGATCCTCCAGCACGCGGCTGACGTCGCGGAAGATCCCGTCCTGGAGCTGGGCGAGCAGATCCTGCAGCTTCGTGCCGATGGCGCGGGTGGTCGCGAACTGCTCGGTGGTCTCTAGCTGCTCGAGCGAGGCCTGCCGCGTGGAGACGATCACGATGAGCTCGTCGACCCGCGGGAACGTGGACCTGGGCAGCTCGCGAGGCCAGCTGAGCGACAGGCCGGTGAGCTTGCCGTCGGGCCGTGCGCCGAAGATGAAGTCCTCGCCATAGCGCAGCGGGATGCCCGACCAGGCGGAGTTCGAGAGCAGCGTGATCTTGCCGCGCACCCCGATGTTGAAGATGTGCGCGTAGAGCTGGCGCTGGGCCTGGCTGCGGATCCGGACGTAGATCCGATCGCGCAGCCCGAGCGAGCCGCCGGCCTCGGGCATCTGCCGCGGCTCGCCGCGGTCGACCACGCCCCACGCGATCTCGACCTCGCTGCGGTGCACGCCCTGCTCGCCGATGAGCTCGCGGAGCCCCTGCGCGGCGCCGAGGTTCGCGAGGTTCTTGGCGGCGTGCTGGAGCTCGCTCTGGAGCCGCACTGGCGGGAACAGCGGCCCGAGCGGATCCTCGATCGTGACGTCGTCCCCGGCGACGCGCAGCCAGGCCAGCGGCTCCTCGCCAGGGGCCGCGACGCGCAGCGTGCGCATCGCGGCGAGCGCGCGCTCGATCGCGGGGCGCGCGGTCTCGGGGACGTCGAGCGCCACCGGGCGCAGGGTGGCCTGCCGCTGGAGCGGGAACGCGACCGCGTTGAACGGCAGCGTCGTGTGCCCGTTCTCCCACGTGCGCAGGCTGAGGTCGGCGTACGTCACCGAGACCTGCTCGACCACCAGCTCCGCGATGGCGTGCTTGCGCCTGAAGGCCGTGGCACCGAACGGCATCGCGCCGTAGACGTCGCCGACCTGCACGCCGACGAGCCGCCCGGCACCGATCCGGAAGCCGCTGCCCGTGTCGACGTCGCGCGTGTACTTGAACGGCGCCGCGCTGATGTCGTTCTGCTCGTCGAGCGAGAACAGCCGCCGCCGGATGGGTCCCTCCAGGTCGGGGCGCTGGTACGGGAAGGTCCGCAGCACGCGCGCGCGGAGCGCGTCGCCGATCGCGGCCCAGGAGAGCTCCTCGTCAGCGGCCTCGGCGAGGACGCCGAGCAGCGCCTCGGTGAAGACGCCCTGGTACTGACCGGACGAGCCGACGTACTCGTAGGCCGACTCGGTCAGCCCGCACGCGACGACCCGCACCGCGTCCGGGTTGCCGGTAGGGTGGACCGCGTCGCAGGCGGCGCCGTACTTCGCGCGGAGGGCGGCGTCGTGGGCGGCGAACCCGACCTTGAGCGGGTGGGGGAGCACGCGCGGCCGCCCGGGGTTGCGGCTGATCTGCGATGAGTTGCAACAGTCGAGGATCACGGTGACGTTCCGCGTCTTGCCGGTGAGCTGCGCCAGCTTGATCGACAGCTCCCACGCCGTGATCCCGCGGAAGTCGTCGTCAGTGCTCGCGCCCAGGTCGACCGGGACGATGCCGTGCCACGGCCGGCCGGACGCCAGCACGGGCAGCGAGTAGAAGCCGTGGCCCGAGTAGTAGATCACCGCCACGTCGCCCTCGGCACAGCGCGCGATGAGCCGATCGTAGGCGGCGAGGATCCCGTCGCGCGTGGCGGCCGGGCCCAGGCAGACGTCGACGTCGAAGCCGCGCCTGCCGAGCATCTCCTGCATGGCCCGGACGTCGTGCTCGACGCCCTGCAAGAGCTCGCCCCACCCCCCGGTCGAGCCGGGCGATCCCACCACCAGCGCGCGCTTGGTCATTTCGTCCCTTCGGGGCCGCGAGGTGTGCAGCCGTCCTTACCGAACACGGCGAAGTTGGGCCAGTCCTTGTTGGACGAGCTCGCGAGCTCGGCCTGGATCGCGGCGAGCGCGCGGACCGGATCCGCGGTGCCGCCGCGCTGGTAGAAGCGGCGCATCACGTCGACGGCGCCCTGATCCGTGACCGGGCGGAGCGTCGCGATGACCTGCGACGAGCCGCTCGCGAGGAACGCGGTCGAGAGCGAGCCGGCGAGCTCGGGGTCGGCCGAGCGCGCCGTGCTGCACCCGGACAGGACGACCAGCGGCGGCCCCAGCTTGTTCGTCGAGATCTCGAGCGCGGAGACCGGCCGATCGTGCAGCCGCAGGACCCCGCCGTACGTGTCGAAGCCGGCGTGGACGGCGACGTGCAGCACCGAGCTGGGCTTCGCGGCGAACAGCGCCTTGCTCGTGGCCGAGGCGCCGACGAGCGGGATGGTCGCGAGCAAGGGCGCGATCTCCTTCGACTCGACCCGCGCGCTGGGCAGGCTGCCGTCGGGGTCGGCGAGCACCGTCGCGCCGCCGGTGGTGGCGGGCGCCTCACAGGTGGTGCCCGCGGACCCGTCGGCGGGGCCGGAGGGGAGGCGCGAGAGGCGGAGCACGGGCCGGACGGCGATCAAGGGCTTGTCCCCGCGGCGCAGCGCGACGACCGGCAGGGACGCGAGCGGCATGTCGGGGTGCGTGTCGAGGATGACGTGCAGCGTGGACGTGTCACTGAAGAGCTCGGCCGGGACGAGACGCTCGCCGGCGGCGGTGGCGAGCGCGGGATTGGTCGGCTGGGCCTGGAACTCGTCGAGCTGCTCGCTCAGGGTCGCCAGCGCGCCGAGCCTGTCGATCCGGAGCTGGCCGCGCCGCGCGGTCACGCGCCAGACGTCGCCCTCGGCGATCGCGAGCGCGAACAGGTCGAGCGTGCGGAGCGCCCCGGCGACGTCGCGGTCTTCGCTCGACAAGAGCGGCGCGCGCGACGCCGCCGGCATCAGCCGCGCGAGGCTCTGGATCTTGCTCGCCATCTCCGCGAGGGCGGGCTGCCTGCCGAGCTCCGGCCGCGACATCGCCTCGAGCAGCGTGTGGCCCTGCCACCGATCGAAGATCGCGACCGCCTCGCCGAAGCGGCCGGTGCGCGCGAGCACCACGAACAGGAGCTCGTGCGCGGCGCGCCGGCTCGCGAGCACCCACGGCCGCAGCTCGAGGGCCGTCTGTGCCGTGCGGATCTGCTCGACCTCCTCGATCGCGCGCCGCGCCCACAGCTCGGCGCCCGCGAGATCGCCCCGCGTGAGCGCGATCCGGGCCTGGATCACGCAGACCTCGAAGCGGTCGTCGCCGCGCGCCATCGTCGGGTACAGGGCCGCGTTCATCGCGAACGCGCGCTCGAGGTCGTTGCGGCGGTAGGCGATGCGCGCGGCGAGCTGCGCGAGCTCGCTCTCGTAGTCCTTGTTGCGATCGAGCGCGACCGCGACCTTGTGGTGGAGCTCGGCTTTGTCGACGCTGCCCTTCTGGGCGAGCGAGAAGGAGAGGTTCATCTCGATGCTGAGGACGAGCGACGTGGCGCGCGCCTGCGTCGCGAAGCCGAGCGCTTTGTCGAAGGCGGCGATCGCCTGCTCGTGCCCGGTGTACACATCTTTGCCGCGCAGCTTCTCCTGCTCGAGGTTCCCGAGCTCGAGCTGCAGCCGCGCCTGATCTCGCTCCAGCTTCAGCAGCGGCTCGGCCGCTTTGATCTCTTGCTTCGCGCCATCGAAGTAACCGGCCAGGCCCAGGAGGTGTGCCGCGGCCAGGTGGCACAGCCCCTCGACCTCGCGGTCGGCGCCCGTGCGAGCCTCGGTGATGCACTCGTCGACCGCGTACAGCGCCTCGGCGAGCCGGTTGTTCTCCTTGTGGATCCTGCCCAGGGCCAGCGCGTCCCTCGCCACCGCGACATGGCGCTTCTCATCGCGATGCAGCTTGCGGGCCTCTTGCAACAGATCGGCTGCCCGGTCCCACTGCTTTTCGGAGCTCGCGATCTCACCCAGGATCCAGAACGCGTCCGACCGCGCCTCGGTGGCGAGCAGCTCGTTCGCGAGCGCGCTGGCGGCGGCGCGGTTGCCGCTGCGCCGGATCGCGTCCGCGAGCCGCGCGCCGGTGGCCGGATCGCGCGTGCGCTCGTACTCCTCCTGGCAGATCAGGCCGACCGTGCCGAAGGGCTCGGTCCGGCTGGCGGCCTCGCAGTTCAGGCGCTTGGTCCGGTGCAGGTACAGCCAGACCCCGGCCACGGCGCCGATCGAGAGGCCGATCAGGACAGCGCGGCGGAGCCAGCGGCGGGGGGAGGTCACGGCCGCCCTCATCGGGCTTGCGCCGGCGGGCCGGGTCGGTTCGCTCATCACATCACCTTGGGCGACGTCCAGGGGGGGATACGACAACGATCATGAGATCCCGCGAAAAAACCATGTCGGATCGCTCGGAGGCCGGGCGCCTCCTTCCACGCAGTCGAAGCAATCTACCAAAGAGGAGACAGCCAAGATGCGAGCTTTGATTTTCGTGCATGCGCCTACGACGTTTGCGGTGGATGGGGACAGTGAGAGCACGGAGCCGCTCAAGCGGTTCACGCCCGGGGTGCTGTACGCGGATCCGGGGACGGAGGTGGTGATCATGCCAGGGCAACAGAAGGAGCTCGCGCCTGGCATCTACGCGACGAAGTCGGAGTCGGGCGAGGTGCCGGTCCGCGCGGTGGGCTCCAGCATCAAGGGGACCGACTACGACATCGTGCTCTCCAGGAGCGGTGGGGACGGCAAGGATGAGTGGCCGCAGATCATGGCCATGTCGTCGCAGCTCGAGGCCCAGGGGGTGAGCAGCAACACGCAGCTCAATAGCTTCTTCGGCGAGCTCAGCGCCGGCGGCTGATGATGCGGCACGCGCTCGTGATCGGCGCCTCCCTGAAGGCGGCGGAGGGGGGGCTTGAGGCCGAGGAGCTGGACGCCGAGCGGATGGCGGCCGTGCTCCGCCAGTACGGATTCGAGGTCGAGCGGCGGTGGCGGGCGGAGGCGAGCCGAGACGGCATCCTCGCCGGCTACCGCCGGCTGATCGAGCGCGTGGGCCCCGGCGACGCCGCCGTCGTCTACTTCGCTGGCCACGGCGGGAGGGTGGTGGTCGATCCGCAGGCGTCCTCCAGCGAGCGCGTGCGAGTGCTGTCCACGCAGTTCCAGTTCATCGCGCCGACCGACTACGCGCAGCGCACCGAGGATGACTTCCGCGGGATCAGCTCGTGGGAGCTGTCGCAGCTGCTCGGCCAGCTGACCGACAAGACGGACAACGTCACGGTCATCTTGGACTGCTGCTTTTCCTCGCAGATGAGCCGCGCGGGGGAGGCGGCGGCTGACACCGTGGTGCGCGCGCTGCCGAAGCTGACGTGGCGGCTGATCGGCGATCAGCTCGACGAGGTGCGGGCGCGCTTCGGGCCGATCGACGGGCCGGGCCCGATGGGCAACCCCAAGGCGGTGCGGTTCGCGGCCTGCGGCGACTGGCAGACGGCGGTCCAGATCCTCGACGCGAAGGGCCAGCCGGGCGGGCTCTTCACGCAGGTGCTGATCGCCGCGCTCGAGGAGATCGGCGACGCGCCGGTGTCGTGGCGCGCGCTCGGGGACGTGGTCCGCGCGCGGGTCCTCCGCACGATCACGACGCAGCGGCCGGTCGTCGAGGGGCCGGTGAAGCGCCGGCTGTTCTCGGTGCAGGAGATCGATGCCGCCACGATCCCGCTCACGAATGCCGGCGGCGTCCTGCGCCTCGGCGCGGGGCGGCTCACCGGCGTCTCGGTCGGTGATGTCTACGGCGTGACCCGGGTCAGCGCGGCGAGCCTGTCCGAGCAGGCGATGATCACGCGGGTCCGGGTCGAGCGCGTCGAGGCGCTCCACTCGCTCGCGGAGGTGGTCGACACGTACCCCGACCGCGGCTCGATCCCCCGGGAGGCGGTGGCGTGGCCGATCGCGCGGGCGCTCGCCCGTCACGCCATCTGGATCGACGCGCCGGAGCCCGAGCGCGCGGCGCTCGAGGCAGCGATCGCGCGCTCCGCGCGACTCGAGGTCGCCGCCAGCCAGCAGTACCGGGTCGGGGAGCTGCGTGTGCGCAGCGGGGAGCTGCACGTCGTCGCGCGCGATGGGCGCGACCTCGAGCCGGTGTCCAGGGCGTGGTTGATCCCCGAGGCGATCCGCCAGCTCGAGCAGCTCGCCGTGGCGCAGACGCTCATCGAGCTCGAGGGCGAGCACGGGCTCCCCGACAGCGAGGTCGAGGTCGAGTGGGGCACCGTCCGCGCAGCCGGCGTGCGGATCCCGCAGCCGGCGCACGGGGCCGAGCTGGGGCTCTCGGACCGGATCTACCTGCGGGTCACGTGCCGCGCCGCGGAGCTGCGGTTCGTGCACGTCTTCAACATCGGCCTCTCCGGCAACATCACGCAGCTCTCGGCGTACGCGCCCTCGGGGATCCGGCTCGGTCCGGGGCAGGATCATCTCGTCGGGATCGGCCCCGATCCGGCCAGCCCCAGGACCGGCCTTCCGCTCGCGTGGCCGGCGGGTCTGCGGCGCAGCGAGCCGGGCGTCGACTCGCTGATCGTCATCGTCACCACCAGATCGGCGGAGCTGCGCGCGCTGGAGACCGACAACCAGGGGCCGCACGAGCAGGCGCGCGCCGCGAATTCGCAGCTGCTGCAGCTCCTCGCCCAGATCCACGAGGGCGGGACGTGGAAGGCCAATGCGACGCCGGATCCGTTCTGTGTGGTGCGCCGGTCGTTCGTGCTGCACCCGCAGGAGGCGCCCATCGCGGAGGCTCCCATGGAGATATCTGGGCAGGTATCTGGCCAGGCGTCTGGCCAGGCGTCTGGCCAGATGTCTGCGCAGATGTCTGGCCAGACATCCGGCCCGGCATAGCCCGGCGCTCGGCTCCGGCCCGTGCCGTATGGGCGCCGCCGCGCCGGATGGGCTATCTTGAGCGCCATGCAGCTTCGTCTTGGCGCGGTGATCGTCGCTGCGGTGGCCGTGCTCGGGGTGGATCGGCGCCTGGTCCGCGCCGAAGGTGCTTGAGCGGGTTGAAGCAACCCCAACCTCCCGGTCGGGAAGGTCGATGACGAAGGGCTCGCGCCGGGCCAGCTGCGGCTCCGGCTCGGGTGGCTGGGGTCATACGTCCAGACGCAGCACGACGCGCACGAGCAAGTCGTGGGGCAGGGCGAGGCCGAGGTCGTCCACGATCAGGACCTGCTCGTCAGCGAGGCGCGGCTCTCCCTCGACGCGGGGCTGACGCGCCGGCTCGCGGCGTCGCTCATGGTGCCGGTGCGCCTGATCGGGACCTCGATCCGCTACCTCGACGCGACCGGCGCCGAGGTCCAGATCGCCGCCGCGGACATTCATCACCGGAACGAGACGGTGTCGGGCATCGGCGACCCCATGCTGCTCGGTGCGGTGTCAGGCTCGCTCGGCGGCTTCCGCCTGACCGCGCGCGCCGGGGCGACGATCCCGATCGGCCGCACCGAGGAGGATCCGTTCGCGCTCGGTGACATGGGCCTGCGCCACCAGCACATCCAGATGGGCACCGGCACCGTGAACCCGATCGTCGCGCTCGAGGCGGCGCGCTCGTGGGGGCGCTGGCGGCTCGGCGCGTTCGCGCTCACGCAGCAGGTCGTCTACGAGAATTCGCGCGGCTATCAAGCGGGCGATCGCTACGCGGGTGGCATCGCGGTGCTGCGCCGGCTCGGCGCGCGGTGGAGCGTGCGCGGCGGCGTCGACGCGCTCGGCGAGACGGCGGAGCGCTGGAACGGCATGACGAACACCGACGACGGCAACCGCGGCCGCTTCGATCTGATCGCCGGGCTCGGCGCGTCGTGGGCGGTGACCGAGCGACTCGGGCTCGACGTGGCCCTCAAGGTCCCGGCCGTCACGTACGTGGTCGGAGGGCAGCTCGACATGCCGGCGATCGTCGAGCTGGGCGCGTCATGGTCGTTCGGCCGGACGAAGCGCGCCGGGGGCCACGAGCACGAGCACGAGCACGAGCACGAGCACGAGCACGAGCACGGCGAGGGCGAGGGCGAGCACGCGCACGGCCACGAGCAGGGCAAGGGCGAGCCTGCGCACGGCGCGGGCGGGGGCGCGCCGCTGCACCCCGACACCACCGGCCTGGACGTCGCGGACTTCGGCAAGCCCGGCGAGGCGGTCGACCTCGTGCCGGTGCCCGGCAAGGTCACGATCTTCGACTTCTGGGCCACGTGGTGCGAGCCGTGCAAGATCCTCGAGCCCGCGCTCGTCGAGATCGCGCGCGCGTACCCCGACGTGGTCGCGATCCGGCGCATCGACGCCGTCGACTGGGACAGCCCGGTGGTCGCGCGCTACCTGACGCCGAAAGGCGCCGGCCTGCCGCACGTCAAGGTCTTCGATCCGGCCGGGAGCCTCCTCTTCGAGCGCAGCAGCGAGGGCGGCACGCTGGAGGCGCTGATCCACACGGTGCGCACGCTCGTCGAGGCCGAGGCCGCCCGCCGGTCGGGGCGGGCCATACCCGCACCGCCCGCGCCGCCGACGGAGCCCGCGCCGGCCGCGCCGGCCGCGCCGCCGACGGAGCCGGTGCCCACGCCGTCATCGCCGCCGACGGCGCCTGCGCCGCCGACGGCGCCTGCACCCGCGCCGAAGCCGCCGACGCCCGCGCCGGCGCCTGCGAAGCCGCTCGTCTTCTCGATCACCGTCACCGCGAAGGGCTTCGAGCCCGGCGACGTGCGCGTCCCGGCTGGGCGCCCGGTCACGCTGCGGTTCCTGCGCACGTACGAGCGCACCTGCGCCACCGAGGTCGTGATGGAGGTCGGCGGCAAGAAGATCGTGAAGGACCTGCCGCTCAACAAGACCGTCGAGCTGACGCTGACGATCCCCAAGCCAGGGCGCGTCGGCTACGCGTGCGCGATGGACATGATCCGCGGCTCGATCACCGCCCAGTGATCGCCGCGCCACCGGGCGATCACTGCTTCGCCGCCGGTAAGATGCGCCCCATGACGCGCGGTCTCTGTGGTCTGTGTGCCCTGTGTGCCCTCTGCGCCCTCTGCCTGCTCGCGAGCTGCCTCCTGCTCCCCGGCTGCGCCGCCGGCACCGCCGCGAGCACCGCCGGCGCCCCGCCGGCCAGCTACTACGATCACGCCGGGCGCATCGACATCCAGAGCGGCGGCGTGCGGCGGATCCCGATCACCACGCCGAAGGGCACGTTCACCGTCTGGACCAAGCGCGTCGGCAACAACCCGACGATCAAGCTGCTCCTCCTGCACGGCGGCCCCGGGATGACGCACGAGTACTTCGAGGCGTTCGACAGCTACCTGCCCGCCGCGGGCGTCGAGTACTACTTCTACGATCAGCTCGGCTCGTACTACAGCGATCAGCCCAGCGAGCCCGATCTGTGGGAGGTGCCGCGGTTCGTCGAGGAGGTCGAGCAGGTGCGCCAGGCGCTCGGCCTCACCCGCGACAACTTCTACCTGCTCGGCCACTCGTGGGGCGGCATCCTCGCCATCGAGTACGCGCTCAAGTACCAGCAGCACCTGAAGGGCCTCGTCATCTCGAACATGATGGCGAGCATCCCCGCGTACAACGAGTACGCGCGGACCGCGCTCATGCCCAAGATGGATCCGGCCGTGCTCGCCGAGGTCCAGCGCCTCGAGGCCGCCAAGGACTACCAGAACCCGCGCTACATGGAGCTGCTCCTGCCGCACCACTACGCGCTCCACATCTTGCGGATGCCCGTCGATCGCTGGCCCGATCCCGTGAACCGCGCCCTCAAGCACGTGAACCCCGCGATCTACATCCCGATGCAGGGCCCGAGCGAGCTCGGCGCCAGCGGCAAGCTCGAGCGCTGGGAGCGCACCGCGGACCTCGGCCGGATCGAGGTGCCCACGCTCGTGATCGGCGCCGCGCACGACACCATGGATCCGGCGCACATGAAGAGGATGGCCGGCGCGGTCCGGCGCGGTCGCCACCTGCATTGCCCCGACGGCAGCCACATGGCCATGTACGACGACCAGGCGCGCTACATCGGCGGGCTGCTCCAGTTCTTGCGCGACGTCGACCAAAGGCGGTTCTGATGAGCACGGACGACAAGCCCCCCGCCGACGAGCCGGCCCCCATCGCGCCCATCGCGCCCATCCGGCCCGAGCTCGCCGAGCTGCGCGCGCGCACCGCCGCCACCACCGACGCCGCGCGCCCTGCCGCCGTCGCGAAGCGGCACCAGGCCCGCCAGCGGACCGCGCGCGAGAACATCGCCGATCTCGTCGACGCCGGCACGTTCGTCGAGTACGGCGGCCTCGCGCTCGCGGCGCAGCGGGCGCGGCGCTCGCTCGAGGAGCTCATCGCCGCGAGCCCCGCCGACGGCCTCGTCACCGGCACCGCCGCGATCGACGGCGCGCCCGCGATGGTCCTCGCGTACGACTACACCGTCTTCGCCGGCACGCAGGGCGGCATGAGCCACAAGAAGCTCGATCGCATGCTCGCGCTCGCCGCCGAGCAGCGGCTGCCCGTCGTCCTGTTCGCCGAGGGCGGCGGCGGGCGCCCGAACGACACCGATATGCCGCTCGTCGCCGGCCTCGACACGCCCAGCTTCGCCCGGTTCGCCGCGCTCGCCGGCACAGCGCCGCGCGTCGGCATCGCCGCCGGCCGCTGCTTCGCCGGCAACGCCGCGCTGCTCGGCCTGTGCGACGTGGTGATCGCCACCGACGACAGCTCGATCGGCATGGGCGGGCCCGCGATGATCGAGGGCGGCGGCCTCGGCACGTTCTCGCCCGAGGAGGTCGGCCCCATCGACATGCAGACCAAGAGCGGCGTCGTCGACGTGCGCGTCCCCGACGAGGCCGCCGCCGTCGCCGCCGCCCGGCGCTACCTCGGCTTCTTCCGCGGCCCCGCGCCCGCCGGCCCCCACGCCGATCAGCACGCGCTGCGCTCGCTCGTGCCCGTCGAGCGGCGCCGCGCCTTCAAGATCCGGCCCATCATCGAGGCGCTCGCCGACACCGGCTCTGTCCTCGAGCTGCGCCAGGGCTTCGGGCTCGCCGCCGTCACGGCGCTCGCGCGGATCGGCGGCCACCCCGTCGGGATCATCGCGAACAGCTCGCAGCACCTCGGCGGCGCCATCGACTCCGACGCCGCTGACAAGCTCGCGCGCTTCCTCCAGCTCTGCGATGTTTTCGGACTGCCCCTCGTGTCCTTGTGCGACACGCCCGGCTTCATGGTCGGGCCCAAGGCCGAGGCCACCGGGCTCGTGCGACACGCGTCGCGGCTGTTCGCCGTCTCGGCGAGCCTGCGCGTGCCGTTCTTCGCCGTCGTGCTCCGCCGCGGCTACGGCCTCGGCGCGCAGGCCATGACCGGCGGTCACTTCCACGCGCCCGCGTTCACCGTGAGCTGGCCGACCGGCGAGTTCGGCGCCATGGGGATCGAGGGCGCCGTCCGGCTGTCCTTGCGCCGGGAGCTCGAGGCGCTCCCCGACGACGCCGCGCGCGATCGGCGGGTGCAGGAAGAAGTCCTACGCCAGGCCGAGCGCGGCAAGGCGATCAGCATGGCCTCGTACCTCGAGCTCGACGCCGTGATCGATCCCGCCGACACGCGCGCGTGGATCCTGCGCGGGCTCGCCTGCGCCCCACCGCCGGCCGGGCCGCGCGCGCCCCGCTTCCTGGACACGTGGTAGCCTCCCCACCAGTGTCCGCTCCCGACGAGCACGAGGACGAGGAGCTCGGCCAGACCGTCACGGTCGTCGGCAAGGACTCGCACCGCGACGCAGCCGCCGATCACCTCCAGGTCGTCGTGATCGGCAACGGCACGTTCACCTCGCACCCCGTGCCCGACGGCACCGCCGTGACGATCGGCCGGAGCAACCGCTGCCACGTCACCGTGGACGAGCAGTCGATCTCGCGGCGGCACGCGATCCTGCACCTCGGCGAGCACACGACGATCGAGGACCTGGGCAGCAGCAACGGCACCGTCGTGCGCGGCACCCGGCTCGCCCCCCGCCGCCCGACGCCGATCGCCGTCGGCGAGCTGGTCGGGCTCGGCAACGTCAGCATCATCCTGCAGCGGCGGCCCAAGCACGAGCGTGCGCGCCGGCTCTGCATGCACGATTACTTCGAGCAGCGGCTCGAGGAGGAGTGCGTCCGCGTGAAGCGGACCAGCACCGCGTTCACGCTCCTGCGCGTCCACGCCGATCGGCGCGCGCCCGCGAGCTTCGTGGAGGAGACGCTCGGCGAGCTCCTGCGCGAGTCGGACATCCTCGGCAAGTACGGCGCGAACCAGTACGAGGCGCTCCTGCCCGACACGCCGCCCGACAAGGCCGACGAGGCCGTGCGCCGCATCCGCGCCAAGCTGCTCCAGCGCGGCCTCGAGTGCCGCCTGTCGTACGCCTGCTGCCCGCGCGACGGGCGGACGGCGTTCGAGCTCGCCGGGCGGGTGCAGTCCGACACCGTCGCGGAGCCGAGCGGCGCCAGCTCCGACATCGTGGTCGTCGATCCGCAGATGAAGAGCCTGCACCGGCTGATCGATCAGGTCGCCGCCTCGAACATCGGCGTCCTGCTCCTCGGCGAGACCGGCGTCGGCAAGGAGGTGCTCGCCCGCGCGGTGCACCGCGCGTCGCCGCGCGCCGCCGGCCCGTTCGTGGAGATCAACTGCGCCGCGCTGACCGACACGCTGCTCGAGAGCGAGCTGTTCGGTCACGAGAAGGGCGCGTTCACGAACGCGGTGTCGGCCAAGCCCGGGCTGCTCGAGGTGGCGCACGGCGGCACCGTCTTCCTCGACGAGATCGGCGACATGCCGCTCGGCACGCAGGTGAAGCTCCTGCGGGTGATCGAGGACTCGCAGCTGCGGCGCGTCGGCGCCCTGAAGAGCCGCCCCATCGACGTCCGCTTCGTCGCCGCGACCAACTCCGACGTCGAGGCGCAGATCGAGCGCGGCACGTTCCGCCAGGACCTGTTCTTCCGCCTGAACGGCGTCACGATCCACATCCCGCCGCTGCGCGAGCGGCTCGCCGACCTCGAGCCGCTGCTGCAGGCGTTCATCCGCCGCACGACGCCGCCCGGCGGCGGGCCGCCGCCCTTGCTCTCGCTCGAGGCGATGGAGCTTTTGCGCAGCTACAGCTGGCCCGGGAACGTCCGCGAGCTCAAGAACGTCGTCGAGCGCGCCGTGTTCCTGTGCGGCGGCGGGCCGATCCGCCCCGAGCACCTGCCGCCCGCGTTCCACACGAGCGGCCGGCCTCCCCGCACCCCGGGGATGGGCCGCTTCCGTCCCGCCGACACGCTGCCCGGCACGCTGCCCGGCGGCTTCCGTCCCGCCGACACGCTGCCCGGCGGCACGCTGCCCAGCGGCACGCTGTCCGGCGCGCTGCCCGGCGCGGACGACGATTCGCTGCAGGGCCTCGGCCTCCGTCCCCGCAAGGGTCCCGAAGAGCGGCAGTGGATCATGCAGGCGCTCGAGCGCGCCGGCGGCAACCAGACGCTCGCGGCGCGGATGCTCGGCATCTCGCGCCGTACCCTCGTCAACCGGCTGAACGACTACAAAGAGGTGTACCGGCCCCGCAAGGGCGCAAAGCAGCCCGGCGACGATGATCGCTAATCGCGCCCCGGTCTCGCTGCTGCTTCAGGTGAAGCCATGATCGCCGAGCCTCGCCGTCTTGCCCTCCTCGAGGCTGGGAAGCTCAAGCTCGCGGCCAAGGCTCGGCTCGCCGAGGGCGGAGCGACCGCTCGCTATGACGCGGCTACCGTCGAGATCCTCTACCGCTGCGGCCTCGGGAGCCTCGCCACGACCGCAGAGCAGGCAGATCCCATGGCCATCGTGCTCTCTCGTACAACGTCGTTCCGCCGCCTCGACGCAGCGGCGTTTGCCCCCCTTTCCTATAGCGTAGGTCGCAGGTTCGAGACCTGCTGGGATCACCGGAATCATTGTCGTTTTTCGGGGGCACAGTCCGAACTGTGCCCTGGGATGTGCCCTCCTCGATGAGTGGTCTGGGTGTAAATGGCCTTGACGCTCGTTTGCCGCGTCAGTTCGTCGGCGGCAAGCTCCCCCCATGAGGCAAGCAACCATAATGGCCATGATCATGGCCTCGGTGCTCGCCGCTGTCGGCTGCGTAGCCGACGACGACGATGCTGACCTGGCCGCAAGCGAGGACGCGGATAGCACAGCCGCTCCGACGCATAACCCCGACAACTGCCCCGGGGGAAGCGGCGGGGGAGAGCCATCCCCCATCCCGGCCCCCAGGGATTGCACCCAGGAGCCGACTTGGGAGCAGTGCTACGCTTGCTGCGACTGGAACTCGAAGAACGTGTGGGAGGAGACGTGTCGGCGGGTACCAAGGAAGTCCCGGAGAAGTTGCTGGGAGCGAGTGGAAAACGAGCTCCGGCCCAATTGCTACAAGAGCTGCAATCGCCCCGGCGGCCCGATCACCACGGTGGCACCGTGACGTGGATCGCCGAGATTCCCATCGTCTGGATCTTCCCTGGCGGCGAGCGAGTTTCGGGGCAAATCGCGATCGGCGTGCCCGAGCTCGTGCCAGATGGCGACGGCGAGGCGATCTGCCCGATCACCATGGGCGGGCTGGACGGCCTGGGCCGGGTGACCACCATCCACGGGGAGGGGACATTTCACGCCCTCCTGCTGGCGATCGGTTTCATCGAGCGACGAGCCCGCGATTCCATCGCCCAGGGGGTTCGCGTCGAGCTCCCTCATGAGGAGGAGGACCCAGAGCGCGCCACCGAGTCCCTGATCGGGATGTTCAAGCGGTTCCACGAGCGCCCGCCCAGCGATTCGTAGCGCGCGAGAGAGATCGAGGCCGGACAGCGCCGCTTGCACGCGTCCACTTCGGTCACGCCTCCCCGATGCGTGACCATCCCCAGCGGGCCCGAATCGAGGACCACCGCCCGGCTCGTCGGGACCGGCCCCCTGCCGCATCCCGTCAACCCGCCGAGGCGCGCCTAGGCGAGTACTAGTACCGTGGCCGTCAGGTCGTCCACTTCCATGCGGGCTCGTCGATCGGTGCCCGCCCTGCGACCCGCGTCTCGCCGTCCTGCTTGGCGAGCTCGACGCGCACCGCATCGCGCGCCTTGCAGATCGCGTCGACGAGCGCCGCCGCGTGCGACACCACGATCACCTGCGAGCGCCGCGCGGCGTCGACGATCTGTCGGCCGAGCGGCTCGAGCACGCGCGGGTGCAGGCTGGTCTCGGGCTCGTTGAGCACGAGCAGCTCGGGCGACCGCGGCGACAGCAGCGCCGCGAGCAGCGCGAGGTAGCGCAGCGTACCGTCGGAGAGCTCGGCGGCGTCGAGCGGGCGGTACACGCCCGGCGCGTGAAACTCGATGCGGAACCGCGCCTCGTTGC
This sequence comes from Kofleriaceae bacterium, assembly GCA_035558535.1. Taxonomy (GTDB): domain Bacteria; phylum Myxococcota_A; class Polyangia; order Haliangiales; family Haliangiaceae; genus JABFXX01. Next base: position 162,750 of record DATMCI010000332.1, on the reverse strand, counting down.
CCGACGCGATCTCGACGCGCGCGCCGTCGAACGCGTCCGCGACCGCAGCGGCCAGTGCGCCCGCGTCGCCGATCTCGACGATCGTCTGCAGCGCGGCCGCGAGATCGGCGCCATCGTGCGCGAGCACCGGCGTGCGTGTACCGATCTGCACAGCGCGCACCGGGCTGTCGAGGTCGGTCCGGATCTGGTGGTAGAAGCGCCAGTGCCGGAGCCGCTCGCGCACCATCGACAGCACGGGATAGCGGTGGGGTTCGGCGAGCTGCGACAGGACCGACTCGCTCGGATCGATCTGCGCGCCGAACGTGATCGGCCGGCCGTCCTCGTCCCGCAGCATCGCAGACAAGTTGCGGCGCTCGAGCAGGCTGACCCTCGGCTTGTCGAGCGCGCGGAGCGTCTCTTCCTTGACAACCGGATCGAGGAAGAACGCGGTCTCGGCGTCCTTCGGGAGCCCGAGCCGCAGCTCGTATGCGATGACGTCGTCGGCGAAGCCGATCGAGATCCGTTTGCCCTCCGCACTTCGCGCTTTCTTCGCGGGCTCGCCCGCCCACATCGCCGACGGCATGCCACCCTCGCGCGCGAGCGCCCGCGCGAGCTCGCCGTTCGCCGCGTCGACGAGCAGCCGCAGCGCGCGGTACACGTTCGACTTGCCGGTGCCGTTTCCTCCGGTGATCGCGGTCAGCGGCCCGACGGCGATTCGCAGCTCGCGCAGCGAGCGATAGCCGGCGAACGCGAGCGTGCGGATCACCCGCGCAGCTTACTTCAGCGGCAACGGTTGAACGCGCGGCGGTCGGTGCCGAGCGGGTTGGCGGGTTGGCGGCCAAGGATCTAGCCGAGCGCCGCGAGCAGCTCGATCAACTTACGCCGGAGCGCGGCCGGATCCCTGGTGGCCGGCTAGTGCCGGAGCAGCTCCTTCACCGGCGCCGTGCCGGACCTCGTCGTTCCGGCGGAGCTCTCCGGTCGCGACTCGGCACCGCGCCGGCGAAACCGAGCACGCCGAGGACGAGGACCCTGCTCGCCCGCCGTCGGCGAAGTAGCGTATTCTCGGGCTCGGAGACCCATCGATGACCGGAAAGATCCGCAAGCTCTACAACGTCCTCGTCGTGGGCGGCATGCTGGCTGCTGGCACGGCCGCCTGCAAGAAGACCGCCGCGCCGGCCAAGCCCGGGGAGCCGGCGAAGTCAGAACCGGCGAAGACCGATGCGACGAAGGACGACCAGGGCGGCGGGGTAAAAAGCTGGAGCTAGCCCGCGGGCGCTACGGGTGGCGCGTCGAGACGAACAGGTCGTAGGTCCCGCTGGTACGGTCCGAGTAGAGGTACAGGCGGCAGTTGTCGGGCGACAGCTAGATCGCGCTGTCGATGGATAGCGTGTTGAGCTCGGCCTTTGATCTGGATGGGTCGGGCCGATCTACCCCGCTTACGCGCGTGGCGACCGTGGCGACGATGACGTTCGAGCTCGGCGCGCCGCTTATGCTCCCCTTCACGTTGGCGATCGACCAGGCGCGTGCCCATGCCTCGAGCCGCCTGGCGCGGACACCGCGGCGTGCCTCCCCGCGTGTCATGAGAAGCCGCGGTCGCAGCCGACGGACGAGCGACCAGCCTGAAAATGGGCCGGCTCGTGGCGAACCAGTGCGTCGATTTCGACACAGCTGGTAGGACGGAGGAATCACCATGCTTCATGCCGTGATCATCGGAATCGATCAGTATGCCGACTCAAGTATTCGCAACCTCAGCTGTGCCGGGCGCGACGCGCGCACGATCGCGTCACTGCTGCGCGACCGCATCGCTCCCGACGAACGCCACGTCACCCTGCTGCTCGACGAGCAGGCGACCCGGGCCAACATTATGAATGCCATTGGCGAGGATCTCGCCCGGGCCAGCGGGCCCGCGGATACCGCGATCATCTACTTTGCCGGCCACGGCAGCCCCGAGCGCGCTGCCCCGCGCGATGAGGATCTGCCCTACCTCGTCGCCCACGACACCGACTACGAGCGCATCTACGCGACCGGCATCGACATGGCCCACGACGTGAAGCGGTGGCTCCAGCGGCTCCGCGTGGAGCTTGCGGTGGTCTTCCTCGACGCGTGCTTCTCCGGCGCGGCCGGCGGGCGCACATTCGCGGGGCCAGTACGCCTCGCTAACCAAGGCCGCTTTCGCGATGAGCCCATCTCGATCAAAGACCTCGATCTCGGCGCCGGACGGGTCATCATCGCCGCGGCCAACGACGACGAGGTCGCCATCGAGTTCGAGAGCCTGGGGCACGGGGTGTTCACCTATCACTTGCTCGAGGCCCTGCGCCAGTCGCCGGCCGGCAGCCCCAAGATCGGCGTGGCCGCCCTCTACGAGTACGTGGCGGACGCGGTTCACCAGGCCACCGGCACTCGTCAGCGCCCCGTGTTCAACGGCACTAACATACGAGGGGCCCTGCCGCTGCTCGGCGTGCCCGGCTCCGCTGCAGCGCCCGCTGCCACCACCACAGCGACACCCGCCCCATGAGTCGGGACACCAGCCCGCCACCGAGATTCAATCCGGTGCGCCCCACGTAGCGGTACTCGACGACGTCAAGTGGCCCGAGCTCGCGCAAGTCCCTGCTCGCCTCCTGGTCGTCGGCGACCAGCTCCGGACCATGCTCGCGGATAAGCTCGAGCGCACGACACAACGCCCGCTCGGCCGGGAGGAAACGCAGCATCCGGTACAGAACCTGGGCAAACACCGGCGTCAAGGTGTCCGGCACCTTGACCAGGGGCGCAATCACCGCGGCCACACCGGCGTCGCACATGGCCTGTGGAAAGCCCTGCACGGGATTGGTGCGCTCGTGCTCCATCCAGCCAGTCCAGCACGACTGCAGGACGACCAGCGCGCACTGGCGCATGTGCAGCGAGGCGACCCGAGAGAGAGTGAGGGGGCCAGTGCCAAGCTTCATGGACGCCTCCCGCCTCTGGAACGGTCGGCCGCCGTGGCACGCGACGTGGAGGATGTCCACATCCTGGATGGCCCGCACGATCGCGTCCGTGTCCGGCGGGCCTGGGGTGTCCCCCGAGGCGTCGATGAATCGCATGCTGGCGAGCCTGCCCCGACGACCCAGGCTTTCCTGCATGACCGCGCGCTCTCGCGCGGCACGCGCCAGCCCGGGCCCGAGGAGATAGCCCAGTGTCTTTCGCCGGTGCGGCCGGGTCATGGTCGCGGCGCTCTCGGCGGCCAGCCCGGCCGTGGGATGGAGGCTCAGCGACACCCGCGCGGCGAGGGGAGCGCCACTACGGCGCAGGCGCCCGAACGGCACCCGGTAGAGCACGTCGTGCGGAACGATGCGTACATGCTTGGCGCCAGATTTCTCGAGGTGTGCCACCACGACGTCGGGCAGTAATAGCTGGCAGAGCAGCGCGGCACTGGCCTCGTGCTCCGCCGCGCTCTCGCCCTTGAGCCAGGTATCACACTCGGCAAGCACGTGGAGAAGACCGGCGTGCGCGGTCGGCGCACCGAGTCGACTGCCGGCGTCCCCCAGCTCGGCGACCACGTCCACGGTGACCCAGTCGAAGTATTCCCGGTCGTAGATGAAGACCACCAGGAACCGGCCGGTCACGAAGTACTGCACGACCGCGTCCCCGGGCCGCAACGCCTGCTGCAGGCGCGGCAGCGGACTGGCCGGCTCCTGGCCCGGCGCGACCAGCGCGAACCGGTGTGGGATCGGCGTGTCGCCAGCGCCGTAGGCGTGTCGGGCTTCCTTGAGGGCCAGTACCTGGGACTGCTCGACGTAGTCGTGGACCGCGCGGCCGAACCGCAGCCAGCGGTCGTGACGCGCCCCGTCCCAGCCGGCGCGCGTGCGCCCGCCCGAGTGCTCGATCGTCCCTGCACCGACCAGGAGGAGATCGATGACCCGGTCGAGGACCGGGAGCAGCGTGCCGAGGAGTGCCCGCTCCATGACGCGCGCGCCGGCACCGGCGGGCGGCGACGAGCTGTACGCCAGCAACCGTACGGCCAGATGACCGGCCTCGCCGGCGTCGGCGAGCGCGCGGTCCCAGGCCGCGATCGGCTCCCGCGTGCGCACCACCGCGCGCTGGTCATGGCCGGACATGGCAATGGGCAAGAGGCCCGCGCTCGTGGCGTCCTCGATGATGGTGGTGAGCTCAGCCTCGCAGGCTTCGTACCGCTCCGTGTCGACGGTGTCGACGATCAGCCGGCACCACAGGAGGCGCAGCGTCAGCCACGCCTCGAGGTGCTCGTCGGCGTCATCGCACAAGAGCAGTGCCTCGACCCGGGGCAACAGGTCGGCCAGGACCTCGCCCGCCGGCCGGTGGGTCTGGCCACGGCGCGCCCGGCGTTCCACCGCCAGCGCACTGGCCAGTGACTCGACCTGGTCGACCTCGATCTCGTGGGCATAGGCGCCCGCGTGCTCGCGGAGATGGGCGATGCGCGCGACGAGCTCGCGGCGGTGGGGCGCGGGCAGGGCGTCGGCCTCGTTCGCGGCCGCGGGGAGCGCCTGGTCGATGGCCGTCAGGGTTTCGTCGATGGCGGCGGCGAGCCAGGTATCTCGCTGATCGGCCGCGCACGCGACCAGGGCGTGCAGCCGGATGGCCAGGAGCTCGAGCCGCAGGTCCCCCCGGCAGTGCGGCTCGAGCTCGTCGAGCGTGGCGGCGGCGCGTTGGTAGTGGCCGCGCATCACGTCGTGATCGGCGCCAGTCATGCGGACGCGGGCACCGCGCGGATCCCTGGGCCCCCCGAACCGCGCCTCCGACGGCACCAGCAGCTCATCGTGGATCGGCCAGTTGCCGCTCGCCGCCGCGAGGCGGAGCTTGAGCAGGACGGCGTGGATCACGAGAGGCCCGTCGTCGAGCCAGGACTCGGCGGCGGGTACGGGCTCGATCGGGGCGATGCGGCGCCAGGCGGCCCGCGGACCCACGGCCTGGTAGACGAGCCGCGCGGCCTCACTGGCGACGAGCCACGCGGTGCGCGGCGGTGCCTCGGCGAGCGCGCCGTCGAGCCGGTCCAGCGTGGCGTCATCGCAGGCCAGGCACAGATCGACCAGGCCGCGCCAGGCTCGCGCTGCCGACGGCACCGGCGGCACCGCGAGCACGCCGGCGAGCGCGCGGAGGCGCTCCTGGCCGTGCTCGTAAGCCTGCGTGTAGAGGTCCTCGAGCGCGGCCTCGAGGACCAGCGCGGCCCGCGCGTCACTCCGCCGCTTCAGGCTCTCGTACGCGCGGAGGGACTCGGTCCACGCGGTCTCTCGGGGTTGCGCGGCCATGGCTCACGGGGCGCGGCGGCCGGTTCCGAGCTGTGAATCGCGCAGCGCGCCACAGTCGTTCACGCCGAGCGTACGGGCCTGCTGGTCGCCGAGGCTGCACGCCTGGCGCAGCAGGTACTGACGGTAGGGCAGCTCGTCCTGCTGCGCGGCACTGCGGCCATAACACGCCACACGGGTGTCGCTCGGGTTGTTGTCCTCGGTGTCGCTCGGGCCCTCGGAAGCCTCGCAGGGGTAGATGATATAGATTCGCGGCAGAGTCATGGGCCGCCCGGCGTCCGGGCGCTTTATGTGGACCCACTCGGTCCCATTCACCTGGACGACCTTGGGCGAGCGCTCGGGCGCAGGCGCCTCCTCCACGATGCGCGCATGAAACGACGATCGCGCTTTGCCCGGGCCGGTGACCGGATTCGTGCTCGGGGGCAAGGCCGCGAGCTGCGAGTATTGAGTAGCGTGGGATCGCGGCACGTAAAAGTCGGTGCCGTCGGCCGGCAAGGCGGTCTGCTCGCGAACCCGGCCGGCCGGCCGGTCGAGCTGGATGCTGGTGTGGATGCGCAGCTTGTCGAGCCAGCGGGTGTCCTTGCCGGCCTGGGCGGCATCGTGCCGAGCCGCCACGAGTGCAGTATGGATGGATGTCTGGCCCACGGGACCGTGCGTCCTGAGCTCGGACATGAGCTGGCTGGACCGGGCGCTGTTACCGGCTGCCAGTGCCTCGTCGAGTTGGGAGCGCAGCTTGCCAATGGTGCCGTTGGAGAGCGGCGTGAAGCGCCCGCTCTCGAGCAGCGGTCTGACGTCCGCCTCGCGGACGAGCACGGTCTCCACTGCGTTCTTGCCGCGGGTGGGGCTCGTGGCACCAAAGCGGCCGATCAACGATTCCGGGGGACCGCGGATCCCGTGGCTGGAGGTCATCAGCCCGTACTTGGGCGGTCCGCTGGCGTCGGCGATCTCCACGAGCACCGTGTCGGCGTCGTACTTCCACGCCTTCTTCACCCCCGGCAGGTCGACCACGACGTCCGCCAGGTTGGTCTTGCCGTCGCCGATCCGGGCGGCGACGGCCTCGCTCATGCGGCGAACCTGAGCGACCGGGAGCTCGGTGACGCGCGGCTTGACGACGGCGCCGGCGACGTCTCCGGCCTCGAGGTGAGCCACGCCGAAGTCGCCATTCACCTTGTCGCGGCCGGTGAGCTTGCCCCGGTCGAGCCCCCACGACTTGCTCACGCTGGTTATCTGGCGCGCCTCGCCCTCTACGCTCCACGAGTGCTTGGCCCCTCGCTGCGACTGGGTCTTGTCGACCTGGGCCGTGAAGGTCCGCTTGTCCGGATCGATCGTGACCTGCTCGAGCTTGCCGTCTGTCTTCGCCACGGCGTCGTACGTGACGCGGCCATCGCTGGCGACCACGGGAGGCTCGGCGGATCGCGCGTCGATGCGGCCGAGCGAGCGCGCGTTCTCGAGCCGTCGCAGCGGTTTGGCGGCAACCTGGGCCTTCGCTGCGGCACTGACGCCGCCGACCCAGAAGTTCTCGCTGCCGCACCTGGCATATGAGCGAGACCGGAGCAGAGGCATACATTCAGTCGGCTCATCCTGAGCGTGCACCAGAGATACCGGGCCACGCCACCGCAGATCCTTGCCCGCGGCGACCCACTTGTCGAACTGATGATCGCGGCCCACGGGGACGTGCTCGAGGAAGCCAAGGCAGCTCTCATGCTCGGAGAGCGCGGCCGCCTGGGCGACCACCGACCACTTCATGATCTGGTTGAGCAACTCGTACTGGGGCTCCCATTCGGCCACGCGCCCATAGCGCGCATTCCACCAGTTGTAGAACCGCCGGTGCTCAGCGTCGGCCTCGACTTCTTCGCTCTGTCCGGCGCCCAACGCCGAGCTCCGGGCAAACACACGGGTGACAATGGGCGCGAAGCGCACTCGCTCCTTGGTCTCACGCGCATACTGCTCCTCGCGCAGACCGAGCCATGCTCGGGTGTTTTGAGCTCTGCTCTCTTCCTTCGTGCAGTACGCACCGGAGAGATCGTGTCCCACCACGCTCTCGAACCCGGGGATCAGGTCCTCGGGAGCAGAGTTGTTATAATCGTCACTCCAGAGCTTCATCAGCAGATCGGTGTAGAACATGGTCATCCCGACCCGCGTGCCCTGCAGATTGCCGTCGTAGCGCGCGCACTGATAGCCGTCATGCTCGTTCGTGAGCCATGCTGCGGCTGCAATGCGCTCGCGATCGTCACTTCCGGACAGCCCCATCGTGCGGCCCATGATGCCCAGCGCCTCGTCATCGCTGCTGCTGGTAAAGTCGTCTCGCACCGCCACGAGGCCACGCCGGATCTCGGCGTGGTCGCCGGCACCGCCGAGACGAGAAACGAGGGACGCTGCCCATTTGGGTTGGACGTTCCAGGAGTACAGCAGGGCGGCCATCCTGCGGGGATCGTCGAGAGCCGCGAGTATCGCTTGGGTGCTCCGGGCCGCGTCTCGGGAGCGAAGCTTGGGGTCCAGGGAGAAGCCGGGATCCTTTCTCTGCATGATCCACGACAGCAAGAGCTCCTGGGTCTCGACGCGGGGGAACGCCTTCTTCCAGGCCAGGATCTCGTCTCGCATCGCCGGCCATTCCTTGCCGAGCTTGGACTCGCGGTCGCCCAGGACCCCGGGATAATCGATGGCGAGCTTCGCGACTGTGAACCAGTCCTTGAACTTGTCGCGCAGCTCGTCCCCGGACATGCCGAGCTTGGCGGTGGGCACGTAGTCGGGCTTGCGCGACCGGTACAGCGCAGCCACGTGCTCGACGGTGATCGGCGCCTGGCCGGCGCGCGACCGGCCGCGTCCCGTGACCTCCAGCCCGTTGACCGTGCATTGCGCGGTCAAGAGGTCCACGCCGTCATGGAGGAACGCTTCGAGCTCGCCCGTGGTTCGCAGTGTGGCGCGGCGGAAGCCCTCGCGCTGAGACTCGATCGCCGCCGCGTCGAACGTGTCGAGCCGACACATGTCCGCGTACGCCTTCCCCTCGTCGATGGCGTAGCGATACACGATGGCCCGAGATGGCGTGGCCGCCTGATGCAGCGACTCCTGATCGATGGCCTCGAGGATCGCCTCGTGCATGGCCGCCGGGGCGCCGCTCTCCACCATCACCACCATGTCGCCGTTCGTAGCGGTCACCGAGCGCGTGCGGCCCACCGGTTGATCCAGCACGTGGTTGAGCGCGTCATCGCGCACGAGCGGCTGGGACGCGACGGCCACGAGCATGCCGCGCAGCTGGGTCGTCGCCTCGAGGCGACCGAGCAGGACCGGCCAGATCCAGTCGCGGAGCTGCTCGACGCGCTCGTCGGGGGGGCCCTCCGGTCGGGCGCTCATCAGATCCGCGAGATCGACGCGGAAGCTGTCACCGCGACACTGGTTCTTGATCTCACCGGGCCGCGCGCTGGTCGCCCCGCCGCACGCCGTCACGGCGATCGCGAGCAGGGCCGCGATCGCCGATCCCGAAAACCTTCCGATGTGCCTCATCCTGTTTGCTCCCATGGTTCGATCGTTCGACGCGAGTGGGCCCGGGTCGTCAGTGGGGGTTGCCGCCGCCGGAGGTGGTGCGGATGACCGGGTCCTGCTCCAGCCAGCCGTTGGGATCGCGCGGGCTTTGCAGCCGCACCCACACCTCGTAGTCGCGCCCCCTGGTGAGCTCGATCGTGAGCTTCTGCGCCCCGCCGGCGAGCACGGAGTAGGTCCACGGGATCACCTTCGGATTGGCACCCTCCTCGTAGTCGTAATCCATGCCGCGCTCCGCGACGAAGTCGCGGTTGAGGAGCTCGTCGATCGCGCAGTTCCAGACGATCGGCACCGCCTTGACCCCGAAGAGGCACAGCGGCTGCTCGGGCCCGCGCTGAAACCGGGCCATGAATACGTCCCCGGTGACCTCCTTGGCTGGCGATACCACGTCGTTGGAGCTACCCGCGTCGAACAGGCCGCAGGTGTGCCACTCGCCGGAGCTCACCCGCACCTCGAAGCGGCCCAGGCTGGACGTGCTGCCGCTCCAGTCGACCCGCACGTCCATGGTCTGCTCCGAGACACCAGCCTCGATATGTCCCCGGCCTTGCTCGCCGGGCCCCATCCCAGAACGCCTCGATAGCGCGCTGGCCGGGAGCACGTAGATGACTCTCCTCGCCGAATGCGGCCGTGTCGGACCTCCATGGTTGAGCTCCTGGAGCTCCTGGCGGTGCTGCGTGGTACGGATCATGAGCCTCCTCCTTCGGTCATGTGGTTGTTGTTCGTCCGAGGGCCAACGAGTGGCTCGTCCGATTGGGGCTCGGGTTTTCACCGCCCCGCCTCTGCAGTGACCGCAACCGCGTGTTGGTTCGCAGCCGACTACAGAATTCTCATCGGCGATCACCCTGAAGCCAGCGCTGCACCTCCGCCCGGGGCGTGCGGACCTCCGGCCCCTGTCGGTCGTAGACGGCCAGGGCTCGGCCGGCGAGTGACCGCGCCTGGGGATCTGCGTGCCCGCGGGGGGCCGCGAGGGCACGCGCCAGCGCCCAGCACGCGTCGGCTCCTTCCATGGTCATGGTCTCGCCGGGTTTGCCGGCCAGCCCCTCCACGGCGCGCTCGAGCTCCTCCACCGCGGCGACGCCCCGGCCCTGGCCGAGGAGCGCCCGCCCGCGCACGCTGGCCAGAAACGGCTCGTACGCGCTGGCGCTCCCCAGGATGCGCGTGGCCTGCTCGATCGCGGCCAGCGCGTCCTGGTCCCGTCCCTGGGCCACCAGGGCCTCCCCGATGTTTGCCTGCGAGAGGCCAACGTCCGGATGATTGTCGCCGAGGTTGCGGCGCTCCAGGTTCAGCGCGGCCCGATAGGCGGCCAGCGCATCCTCATAGGCACCCCGGCGGAACGCGATGGCGCCCAGTTGCGAGTAGGCCGCCGCGAGGTTGACGTGTCCCTTGCCGTGGACACGCTCGTAGATGGCGATGCCGCGCATCGCGTGCTCGTGGGCACGGCCGAGCGTGCCGCGCTGCCAGCCCACGCTCGCGAGCTCGATATGGGCCCTGCCGATCAGCCGATGATCCTTGCCCAGGGTCTGGGCGTCGCGGCGCAATATCTCCTCGAGGATCCCGCCGGCGGTGTCGAGCGCGCCCTGCAGGGTGTGCATCACCGCGATGTCCAGGCGGACATCCGCGACATGCGGGTGGTCCTGCCCCAGCGCGGTCTGGTACAGCCCGAGCGTGCGTTCGTAGGCCTTCCGAGCTTCCTCGTAGCGACCGAGATCTCGGAGGGTATTGGCGAAGTCATGCAGGTAGACGGCCACGACGAGCGGCGCGACGCCGGCCTCGCTCTCGATCAGCGCGAGGGCCTGCCGCTGGCGTTGCTCGGCCGCGGGAAGATCGCTCTCCACGTAAAAGAGCCGGGCGACGTTGCGGAGCGCGTCCGCCCGGCCGAGCCGTGGATCGCCGATGCGCTGGACGGCCGCGATGGCACGCTCGTGCCACGCGTGCGCCCGTTGGGTGTGCGAACGACTGCGGGCGGCGCCGAGCACCAGGTCGTTCCAGATCGCCGCGGCCAGCTCGTCGTGGCGCTCGCTCTCCGCCAGGTTCACGGCGCGAAGCAGCATGCCCTCGCCCTCGGCCATCTCCGCCGCGTCGCCGTGGAACATCAGCACCCACCCGGTCTGGTGGAGCGCCTCCGCACGCACGGGCCCATAGTCCAGCTGGTTGGCCCGGGCGAGCTGATCGCGCGCGATGCGCAGCGCCTCGTCGCCGTGCCCCAGGAGGCCCTGCGTACGCGCGCGGGCGAGCTGATCGCGAATGCCGCGGATCTCGGTGGCGCGATCCGCCGGAGGCGGCTTCATGCCGTAGCGCAGCATCGCCGCGTGGCCGCAGGCGGCGAGGTCGGGCAGGTCAGACGCGGCCTGGTGAGCGCGCTCGACCACCGTCGCGTCTGCGTGCGCGAGCTGGTCGAGCAGCGCGTTCAGCCGCGCCTGCCGCTCGGCCAGGCACAGCGTGCGCTGCTCCATCACCTCGAACGACTGCACGCCGTGCACCCGGGTGGCCTTGCACGTGGTCGCGAGCTCGCTCTGGAGCCGGGTCGCATATTGATCGATGCGCGGTTCGAGAGCGGCCCAGGTCGCCCCGGCATAGACCAACCCGGTGCGGGCGAACGCCTCACGTAGTGCCTCGCGGCGCCCGGCGCTCCACAGCGTGGTGATCGATGCGCCGACGTCGGCGCATGGCTCGGCCGAGCTCCGGCTCACCGCTGCGTGAATCACGCTGCCGATCACGAGGGCCCCGAGCAGGGCCACCGCCGCGACCCAGCGTCGGCGTCGCTGCCGCGAGTCCCGCAGCGCGGCGAGGAGCTCGGCCATGTCCGGAAACCGGGCCGCCGGGTCAGCGGACAGCCCGCGAGCGAGCGCCCGGCGCACCGGCGGTGGAGCGTCCAGCCCGCGTGGCGGCTCCCTGATCTGCTGGTTCTCGATGGCGTGGAGCAACTCCTCGCGCGTGGCGCCGGGAAACGGCATCTGGCCGTACAGCGCCTCGTAGAGGGCAACGCAGAAGCTGAACTGGTCGCAGCGCTGATCGGCGATCTCGCCGCGCATCTGCTCCGGGGCCATGTACTTCGGTGTGCCGAGGATCCGACCGTGTGTCGTAGCGACTCCGAGCTGCTGCGACCAGCTTGCGACCGGGTTGACAGATGGGAGCACGGGCTTGGTGGGGCGGTTGCGCGCGGAGCTGTCTTCCGGCGCGGGTCCGGCCTCCGGCGTGGGGCCACCCTCTGGCGTCACGGCGTCCGCTGGCCACGTCTTGGCGTCGGTGATCACCGCGCCACGGCCACTCGCCTGGGCTTCCTTGCTCGTCGGCGACGCCAGCCGCGCCAGACCGAAGTCGACCACCCGAGGCCTGCCGTCGTCGCCGACGAGGACGTTGTCCGGCTTGAAGTCGCGATGCACCAGCCCGGCGGCGTGGGCGGCCTGCAAGCCGCGCCCCGCCGCGATGAACTGGCGCAGCACCTCGTGACGACGGACCCGATCGCCCGGCCGCGCGTGCTCCCGCAGCCAGTCGCGGAGGGTCCGGCCCTGGATGAACTCCATCGCGATGAACACGCGTCCCTCGAACTGACCGGCCTCGTACACCTGAACCACGTTGGGGTGAGACAGCTGGGCCAGGGTTTGGGCCTCACGCAGCAAGCGTTCGTCGGCCTCGTACAGCGACTGCCGATCGGAGCGCACCAGCTTGACCGCTACTTTGCGGCCGAGCTGCTCGTCGTACGCGGCGTAGACCTCGCCCATACCGCCGCTGCCCACCGCCTTGAGCAGCGTGAACCGGCCGATGCGAACCGGCGCCATGGGTTCGCCGAATAGAAGCGAAAACGCCCTGGCCCTGTCGAGCTGACTGGCCAGCGCAACTTGCCGGGGCGGTGCGGAAACCGAACGCTCGAGGCGAACCGATGCCGCGCTCGAGATCTCGTCATTCGGGTCGTTCGAGCTCATAAGCAGCTTGTCCTTGCAGGTCGATGGGGCGCCATCGGAGCAGATGCCGGGGACGGCCCACGGGATCACGCCTGCAGCGGAATTTTGCTCGCCTCCGCCAATTGGCTGAAATTGTTAACCGAGTCATCCGCTGCTGGAACGACCCTGCTCACGCCGGCACTTCCGTGCCCAGGCGTCGAGATCAGCCAGCGTACTGGACAACACGCTAGGTGCGGCGGCCAGCGTGCCCATGACCTCTTCCAGGCGTTTGCGCGCGTGGTGAAGCCGGCGCTTGGCCGTACCGAGGGGGATCTCGAGGATTTCAGCGATCTCTGCCACCTTGAGGGATTCCCAGTAATAGAGTTCGAGGAGTACCTGATCGGCGACCGGGATTCTGCGCAGCCCCTCGAGCAGCAGGCGCTGCTCCTCCTGCTCGACCAGGATCGAGCGGGGCCCTGGAGCCAGCGCCTCCACGGTCACGTCCTCCAGATCGATCTCCTCTCCCCGGCGGCCCTGCTTGCGAAACCGCCCTCGCAGCACGTTGTAGGCGATGGAGAACAGGTATGAGCGAAACTTGTCCGGGTCCTCGATCCGGTCGCGGGCTTCGAGGCACATCTGGAAGGTCTCGTGCACCAGATCGCCAATCCCGCTCGGGACCTTGTTCACGAAGAAGCGCTCCAGGGTCTCGTAGTAGCGCTCGAATAGCTGTTTGCCGGCTTCGCGGCTGCCCTTTTGCCATCGGTCGAGCAGCTCGGCATCGCTCGGTTCCATGGGTAGAACCTAACTTTCCCCCACCTCCGGTGGGTTCGAACAAGGACGCAGGGATCTCTCTCTGCGTCGGTCGCCTGCTATCCGGCGCCTCACGGCTTACCGGAACGGGACTTTCACTCGCTGGATCTCCGCAGCGTGACGGCGGGTTCGTCCTCGCCCTGAGGGGACGGGATTCGCCGTCTTCGCCACGCACCATGTTGGGCATCGTAACGTGTGCAATCGTCGTTGGGGCAACTTGTGACCGACGGCCATCGCCCTGTCGCCGTCTGCCGATCATCGGGATCCGCAGGAGCCGGTAGGCCATCAGGCCATCATTCGGTGCCGTCCGGCGCTCCTCTTGGGATCGAGCTCGAGGCTCATGTGTCGGCCGCGGCGAATGAGCGAGCTGGTCGGCGTGGGCCTTCACGAACGCGGGCCGTGCCGTCGCGCGCTTCAGGTAGTCACGCGTCGCGGGATGCGCCGCGAGCCCTTCGAAGCGATCGACGAGGCGCAGCACGTCCGCCATGAGGATGTCGGCGACGGAGAAGGCACCCACGAGCCACTCGCGCTTCGCGACCACTGCCCGAGACGATCGAGGCGCAGCTTCAGGAAGTCGTCGAAGCGCTGCTCGCTCTGCCCCGAGAACTTGAAGAGCGACCACGGGAGGCTCGCCATCTCGACGGAGTTGAGCGCGGCGAAGAGCCACCAATGCCCAGCGCACACGGATGTCTCGCACGAACCCGCGCGGCGGCGGCGGAACCCAATCGTAGGTGGTGAGAACGAGATCGCCCATGCGCTGCGTCTACAGGCCGGACCGACGCTAGCCAGCGCCGCCGCCGACGCGGCGCCGTGCGCTAACCGCCCGATCGGCGCGTCGTTCTGGCGCCGGCCGCGGTACGCTGCGGGCCCATGGATCTCCGGGCGCGCTGGCCGGCAGCCCGCGCCGCGCTGATCGCGGTGGCGATCGCGCTGGCGCTCGTCGACGGCTGCCCGGTCCCCGATCGCAAGATCACGCCCCGGTGGGCGTACGGCCTCGTCGACGCCGTCGACGACGCGCGCACCGCCGTGCGCCGGCCCGTGGCCGGGATCGCCACGGACCTCGATATCTCGCAGCGCTGGATGCTGTTCCGCGGCGCCTCGCGCAAGCGCTACCGGATCTACCTCGAGGGCCAGCCGGCCACCGGCGGCGACTGGCAGCTCCTGCACCGCGCCGGCGACCCCGCGCACGCCGAGTACGAGGACCTGCTCGCGTACCGTCGCGTCCGCGGCACGTACAGCCCGAGCGGCCCCAACACGCGCGGCCAGTACCGGCCGTTCGCGACCTGGATGACGCTGCGCGCCCTCGACGATCACCCCGAGTTCGCCGTCGCGCGCACGCGCATGGAGCGGGTCGAGATCGGGGAGGGCGGGTACACGCCGACCGGCGAGTTCACGCTCGAGATCCAGGAGCGGCGGAGGCGCAAGTGATCCGCCTCCTCCGCGCGTGGGTCGCGCTGTGGGATCGCCGCGAGCCGGCGACCGCGCTCGCCGCCGTGCGGATCGCGACCGCCATCGTCCTGCTCTACGACTACGCCGTCGTGTGGCGGCTCGATCTGATCGAGGCTTTGTGGGCGATGCCGCCCGACGGCTACGCCACCGGCGGCGCGGGGCGGTGGGCGGCGCGCTGGCTCGGCACCGACGGCGCCTCCGCGCTCGCGCTGTGGCGGATCTCGATGATCGCGCTCGTCTGCGTGGCCACCGGCACGCTGACGCGCGTCGCGTGCGTCGTGGCGGTGCTGGCCTCGGCGCAGCTCGCGCACCGCGCCCCCGACGCCGATCGCGGGATCGACGGCCTCATCCGCATCGTGCTGCTCGTGCTGGCGCTGTCGCGCTCGCACGCCATCTGGTCGGTCGACGCGTGGCTCTGGCGCAAGATCGGCCGCCCCGTGCCCGCCGAGATCCCCGCGTGGCCGCGCTACCTCCTGCTGCTCCAGCTCGTCTGGGTCTACTTCTCCGGCGGGCACAACAAGACCGGCTGGGAGTGGGGCCCGCTCGGCGGCTTCACCGCGCTCGCGAACGCACTCTCGGATCCGCACTTCGCGCGCTTCGATCCCGGCTGGGTCGGGGCCGTCTACCCGCTCACGCGCGCGGCGACCGCGGCCACGATGGCGTTCGAGCTCGGCGCGCCGCTCATGCTCCTCTTCACGTACTACGCCGCCACCGCCGACCGGCCCGGCCGGCTCCGCCGCCTCTGCAACCGGCTCCGCCTGCGCTGGATCTGGATCGGCCTCGGCGTCGCGTTCCACCTCGGCATCGCGCTCACCCTGCGGCTCGGCATCTTCCCGGCCGCGATGCTAGCGCTGTACCCCGTGCTGCTCTTCCCCGAGGAGATCGCGCGGCTCCAGCTGCGGCTTCGACTTCCGCGCCGCCAGCCCGGCTAGCCCGCGGACACGTTACCCCTTCTTCTTGCCGAGGGGCTTTCGTGGCCGCGGTACGCGAGCGCGAAGATCTCCTGGATGCGCTGGTAGACGCGCGCCTCGCTCGCACGGATCTCGCGGATCCGCGCGAGCAACTCGTCGAAGTAGTCGGCGGAGCGGTCGGTGTGCTTGAGCCGGTCGTCGTCGAGCACGAACCCTTTGACGATACATTCCTTGAGTTTGTCGGCAGCCCATTGCCGGAAGCGCACGGCGGCGGCACTTCGGACCCGGAACCCGAGCGCGATGACTATGTCGAGGTTGTAGTGGGCTACATCGTAATGTTTGCCGTCGGGACCAGTTGTTCGGAAAAACCGAACAACTGCCTCTTCGGTGAGTTCTCCGCGCTGGCGGCCCGCCCGGCGAGCGCTAGAACATCATCGCGTCGACGACCGTCTCCTCGTCGTCGCCGAGCGTCGCGTCGAGCAGCGGCCGGTAGCGCTCGACCAGGTAGCGGTGGATGCGCGGCACGAGGTCGGCCGCGAGCGCGCTGCCGCCGTAGCGCAGCTCGCGGAAGCGATCGGCGTCGACCACCGCCGCGAGCGTCGGCTCGCGCGTGATGAACGAGAACGGCTGGCGGCCGCCGTCGAGGACGGCGAGCACGCCCGGCAGGTCGCCCGGGCCCGCCTCGACGAGCGGCGTGCCGTCGGCCGCGACGACCGCGACGCGCCCGTGCGTCACGATCAAGAACCGGCGGCCGACCTCGCCCGCCTGCACCGCGATCATGCGGGCCGGCAGCTCCCACAGCTGCGCGCGCAGGCGGGCCGGCTCGGGCAGCGCGAGCTGCTCGAGGACCGGCGCGGCCGCGCCGAGCATGCGCGCCTCGGCCCACACCGCCTCGTCCGCCGGCACGATCGCGCCCCAGCGCCGCTCGAGCAGATCGCGCATCACGCGCATGCCCGCGCGCGCGATCTGATCGATGAACGCGAACGCGCCCGGCGAGGTCTCGCGCCGCAGCCGCTCGATCCCCTCGCGCTCGAAGAACCAGCCTGCCAGCGAGCCGCGCGCGACGCACGTGACAGGGGAGGGGCCGCCGCACAGGATCGAGACCTCGCCGATCAGCGCGCCCGGCCCCAGGCGCGCGACGTGGCGCCCGCCGCGGATGCCGTGCGCCTCGCCCTCGCTGACGAGGATCATGCCGGCCGCCGCGTGGCCCTCGTACGTCAGGACGTCGCCGTCCGCCGCCTCGAACGGGCGCGCGGTGACGCGGACCTCCTCGAGCAGGCACGGATCGAGCGACGCGAAGATCGCCGACTCGCGCAGCGCGTCGAGGTAGCCGCGCGGCGCCCGCCGGTGCGGCCCCGGGGCGGCGCTCGCGCGCGGCGGCACCGCCAGCGTCGCGATGAGATCGTGGGCCACCTCGATCCCCGACGCCAGCGCCTGCTCGTGGACGTGCGGGACGCGCATCCAGCCGCCCGCGAACCACGTGTTGCCGGTGCCCTGGAGCTGCGCCAGCCGGCGCATCGCGACGTCCGTCGGGCGCGCCAGCGCCGGGTGCACGAAGAACCGGTTCGCGATCACGTCGCGCGGCGCGCGGTGCGGGTTGATCGTGACGAACACGTCCGGCGCGTCCGGCGGCAGCCCCCCGAGCCACCGCGGCGCGAGCGTCACCGTCGGCCGCGTCTCCGGCAGGCCCGGCCCGCCGATCACGTAGTTGCACGCCGCGATCAGCTCCGGATCGGAGCACACGTACGAGGCGTCGCAGTGCACGGCGACGCGCGCGCGCTGCCACTGGAACGCGCCGAGCAGCGTGCCCTCGTCGACCGTCGGATCCTCGATCATCGAGCGGATCGCGTGCGGGCTCGCCGCGAGCACCACGTGATCGAACCACTGCGACTCGTGCGCGCCCTCGTGCGTCTCGAGCCGGATCCGGATCCCGTGCGGCCGCCGCGAGATCCCGACGACGCGCGCCGCCGTGCGCAGCCGGCCGCCGCGCTCCTCGAACCAGATGTGGAACGCGGCCGGCCACGCGTGCATCCCCTCCTCGACGATCATTCGCTCCTCCGGCCCGGTGCCGACGAGGCCCTCCATCTGCCAGTACGCGACGAGCGGCCGGATGAAGTAGTCCTCCGGATCGCGATCCGGCATCGCGAACGAGCCGCCCGCGCGCGGCGCGAAGAAGCCCCGGCGGAAGTCCGGGCTGTAGTCGTGCTCGTCCAGGTACTCGCGCGCCGTCCACTCCGAGAACCGCGCCTCGGCCGTGACCTCGACGCACGTGGTCCGGAACAGCTCGATCTCCTCGAAGAAGCGCCCCTCGTCGATGATCCCGTCGATCACGCGCGGCCCGCCCTTCGTGGTCCAGATCGGGTCGCCCTCCAGGGTCGTGTACGTCGAGTCGCACACGATCGGCTGCGTGACGAGCCCCAGCTCGTCCATGAGCCGGCACACCTCGCCCGAGGTGGCGTAATTGAAGTCGCTCACGCCGGCGTCGACCAGCACCGCGCCGCGGCCCGCGCCCGCGAGCGGCACCGGCACCGCGAAGCAGTGCCCGCCGAGCCGCGGCGCCTCCTCGAACAGCGTGACGTCGAGGCCCGCCTCGAGGAGGACCTTCGCGGCCCCCATGCCGGCGGCGCCACCTCCGACCACGGCGATCCGCGCCATGGGCCCGAAGATACCCCGCGCGGACGGCGGGGCGGGTGACTCCGTGCCGCGACCTGCCCCAGCCCCGAGTCTTCGAGGGGCGATCTGCTCTGTAAGGCGCAGCCGGCGTCCTCGCCGGCAAGCCGATCGACAAGACCTGTCCAACGATGGTTGGACAGGTCCGGGGCGCTACGTCGTGATCGGCAGGATGATCGTCACGGTCGTGCCCTTGCCCGCCTCGCTCTCGATGTTGAACCGGCCGCCCGCCGTGCCGATCAGGCGCTGGCACTGCGCGAGGCCCAGGCCCGTGCCCTCGGCCTTCGTCGTGAAGAACGGCGTCCCGGCGCGGTTCAGGACGTCGGGCGGCATGCCGACGCCGGTGTCGCGCACCGCGAGCTCGAGCATGTTCTCCTCGATCTTGGCGTTGATCGTGATCTTGCCGTTCGGCACGCCGCGCGAGGCCACCGCCTGCGCGCCGTTCGCGATCACGTTGATCAGCACCTGCGTCAGCTCGGTCGCGGACATCCGCACGAACGGCAGCTTCGGCGGGCCCTCGTAGCCGATCGAGCCGCGGCTCGTCAGCGCCAGCTCCTGGCAGACCGCCATCGCGTGGCGCACGATCGGCAGCGGATCGGTCCGGACCGCCTTCGCGTTGTCGCGCGGCTTGCCGAACTCGCGCAGGCCGTTGATGAGCTCCGAGAGGTGCGTCGCCGACGTCTTCAGATCCGTCGTCACGGGCTCGAGGTCGTCGATCAGATCGAGCAGGCGCTTGCGCAGCTGCGGCTGGATCTGCGCCTTCTCGATCGCCGCGTGCAGGGTAGGCGAGGCCGTGGCGAGCTCGCGCATGACCTCGATGTTGACGAGCAGCGACATGAGCGGCTGCTTGAGGTCGTGCACGAGCAGCGCGGCGATGCTGCCGAGCGTGGCGAGCCGCTCCGTCTCCAGCAGGCGGCGCTGGAGCGCCGCCGAGTCGCGGCCGAACGTCCACGCCTCGCACGCCCAGCGCAGCACCTGCACCAGCTCGGAGCGCTGCCACGGCTTGACGATGTAGCGCGCGACGAGCCCCTCGTTGATCGCGCGCAGGATCGGATCGACGTCGGCGTACGCGGTGACGACCATGCGGATCGTCTGCGGGTGCTTCTCCTTGGCGATCCGCAGGAGCTCCTCGCCGCTCATCTCCGGCATGCGCATGTCGGTGACGAGGACCGCGACGTCCTGCTGCTCCAGGATCCTGAGCGCCTCGTGCCCGTCGGTCGCGACGATCACGTTGAACTCGGTCACCGATTGCTCGAAGACGATGCGGTTCGCCTTCTCGTCGTCGACGTAGAGGACCAGCGGTCCGGTCTTGGCAGGCTTGGACATGGGTAGAGCGGGCGGTTAGCTTACCGTGTTCGACCGGGCCCCACCCGCTGAACGGTGTGGCAGGTCGATGACGAAGAACGCCTGCGACGCGCGGTCGCGGATCTCCAGCACGCCACCATGCCTGTGGATGATATCCCGGGCCACCGAGAGCCCGAGGCCGGTGCCCTTGCCGGCCGGCTTCGTCGTGAAGAACGGCTCGAACACGCGGTCGCGCAGCTCCTGCGGGACGCCGCCGCCGCTGTCGGCGATCTCGAGGTTGATGCGGCCGTTCTCGATGATCGCGCGGATCTCGATCCAACCGTTCGGCGCCGCCGCGTGGCCGGCGTTCTCGATCAGGTTCGTCAGCACCTGCGTCATGAGCGGCGGCGCGCACACGATCTCGAGCTCGCGCGACAAGCGGTTGCGGACCTCGATGCCGGAGAGCGCCCGCCGCGCCAGCGTGATCGAGCGATCGATCAGCTCCGTGGCGGAGATCGGGCGCATGTCGATCTCGACGTTGCCGCCGCGGAACCCGAGGAGCTGGCGCGAGAGGAAGCCGATCTGCTCCGCGCACGTCTTCACCACGTCGAGGAGCTGACCGGGCGCGGTGTCGGGGTGGATCAGCTCCGCGGGCAGGAGCTCGGTGAGCGGCGCGATCGCGTTGACGATGCCGTTCGCCGGGTTGCGCAGCTCGTGCGCCAGGCCCGAGGTGAGGATGCCGAGCATCGAGAACTGCTCGGCGCGCTGCAGCCGGAGCGTCAGCTCGCGCGTGCGGAACTGCGCCCGCACGCGCGCCCGGAGCTCGATCGGATCGAAGGGCTTGGTGACGTAGTCGACCGCGCCGGCCTCGAGGCCGGCGACGCGCGTGCTCAGATCGATCACCGCCGACAAGATGATGATCGGCGCGATCTTGTCGCCGGTGTGCTCGCGGAACTTGCGCGCCAGCTCGATGCCGTTCATCCCCGGCATGTCGACGTCCGTGATGAGCAGCTGCGGCTGGTGCGTGCGCACCATCTCGAACGCGGAGACGCCGTCGTGCGCGACGATCACGGTGTACTCCTGGGACAGGAGCTTGGCGACCATCTCGGCGAGCGCGGGATCGTCCTCGGCGATCACGATCGTGCCCTTCGCCGCGCCCGACGGCCCCAGCCGGGTGCCGCTCTCGATCTCCGAGGTGCGCTTCTCCTCCGGGGCGAGCCGGAGCGTCGGCTCCGTCGGCAGCGGCACGTCGTGGATCACGACCGACGGCGGCAGCGTCATCCGCAGCTCGGCGCCGCCGGTCGGCCGGCGGAGCGCCTCGATCGTGCCCTGGTGCGCCTCGACCAGCTGCTTGACGAGCGACAGGCCGAGGCCGGTGCCCACCTTGTGCCGGTCCTCGCCGGCCGAGCGCTCGAAGCGGCCGAACAGGCGGCCCGCCAGCTCCTCGTCGATGCCCGGGCCGGTGTCGAGCACCGACAGCCGGACGCCGTCGGGCCCCTCCGCGAGCTCGATCTCGACGCGGCCGCCGGCCGGCGTGTACTTCATCGCGTTCGACACGAGGTTCGTGGCGACGCGCTCGATCGCGACCGGATCGACCTTCGCGACGAGCACCTCCGGCGTCCGCACCTCGAGCGCGAGCTCGGCCTGCTCGGCGGCGGGCAGCCACGCCGAGGCGAGCAGCCGGACGAGCGTGACCATGTCCGTCGGCTCGGGGTGCATGCGCAGCTTGCCCTCCTGGCCGGCGGCGAGCAGCAGGAGCTCGTCGACGAGGCGCACCAGCTTGCGCGAGGCGTCGGTCACCGAGATGAGGCCGGCCCGCGCGCGCTCGTCGAGGGCGGCGCCCGCGCGCGCCTCGATGTCCGCCGCGGCGAGCATGATGATCGTGAGCGGCGTGCGGATCTCGTGCGAGATGTTGCCGAAGAACCGCTCGCGCGCGCTCTGCGCCTCCCGCAGCTGATCGACCAGGCCGGTCAGCTGATCGCGCGCCAGGGTCAGCTCGGCGGTCCGGACCTCGACGAGCCGCTCGAGGTTCGTGCGGTAGAGCGCGTTCTGGATGCCCGTCGCGAGCGTCGGCGTGATCAGCGCGAGCAGCTCCTCGCGGGTCTGCGGGTTGTCGGTCGGGCGCACCGCCACCGCGAGCTCGCCGACGACGAGCCCGCCGCCCGACTCGAGCATGCGCTTGAGCGGCGGCGCGTGCTCCTCCGCGCCGTAGCGCGCGGTCCGCGCTGGCTCCTTCTCGGAGCCGACCTGCGAGACCTCGGCCCACGCGAACCCCGCCTCCTCGACGAGCGCCTTCGCGAGCGTGTCGAGCAGGCGGTTGAGATCGAGGTCGCGCAGGATGAGGTCGTTCAGCGTGTGCGCCGTCCGCAGGTGCTGCGCCTGGCGATCGATCAGCGTGCGCGCGATCTCGAGCTGCTGGTACTGCTCGAGCAGCGACTCGTGCGCCTCCTTCAGCTCGCGGGCCGCCGCCCGCACCGTGAACGGCCAGGTGAGCCAGCGCCGGATCCGCGTGAACAGCGGCAGGCCCTTGGGGACGAGGATGTGGTACCGCCCGCCGTGCGGGATCCGGGTGAGCGTCACCGTCGCGCGCGGCAGCCCGAGCAGGCGCGGCATCTCCTCGACGTTGCCGATCGAGATGATGAAGAAGTCCCAGCAGTCCTCGAAGTTGTCGGGGAGCGTGAGATCGAGCTCGATCTCGTTCTCCGACAGCTCGCGGTGCGTCGGCATGAGGCACGTGAACATCTGGTTCCCGACGCCCTCGCGCGGCTTGTTGAACCAGCGGTAGAAGTCCATCGCCGAGAACAGGAGCCGCGCCGCGACCAGCGCGAACTTGAGGCCCGGGCTGTGCATGTACGCCCGGCCCATCTCGACGTACTCCTCGTCGGTGAAGTGCGGCCGGAGGTTGCGCATGATCGCGACGAAGTCCGACCAGTCGATGCGCTCGCGCTTGTTCTTCACCTTCGCGGGCGGGACGGCCGTGCCCTTGACCATGTCCTCGAACGTCACGCCCTTGCGCTGCAGCGGGCGGAGCATGACGCCGAACACCTTGCACGAGACTTCATTCATCGGCGCTACGCTCCCCACCGGATGAGGGCGGCGCCGTACGTCGCTCCAGGGCCGCCGCCGATGAGCAGGGCGAGATCATCATCGACGAGCTTGCCACCCTCCGCGGCGAGCGCCAGCGCGAGCGGCTGCGCCGACGCG
The DNA here is from genome assembly GCA_035558535.1 of Kofleriaceae bacterium. Taxonomy (GTDB): domain Bacteria; phylum Myxococcota_A; class Polyangia; order Haliangiales; family Haliangiaceae; genus JABFXX01. Next base: position 139,770 of record DATMCI010000332.1, on the reverse strand, counting down.
AACACGTACGCCGTCTTCTGGAACGTCTCGATCCAGCGCGCGTCTGGCAGCTCCAGGTACGCCTGGACCACCGGGCGCAGCCAGGGCGTGCCCTGCTGGATGCAGAAGAAGCCCACGTCGCTCGGCGCCCGGGACGCCTGCGCCAGCGCCGCGTCGAGGCTCACCTTGCACATGTCGGCCGTCTCGAGCAGCGCCCGCTGCATCTGCTGCGGCTCGACGATGTGGAGCACCGGGCGGCCCGCGTCGTACCAGCGGCCGCCCGGGACGCTCGCGACGAGCGTGCGCGACAGGCGCCCGTCGGTGAAGTGGACCGCCGCCTCGATGCCGCGGCCCTCTCCGACGCGGCCGACCACCACTGCCGTGGCGGCGTCGCCGAAGTAGGGCGCGAGCGGATCGGCCGGCTCGACGAGGCGCGACGGCGCGCAGGACTGGACCAGCAGGGCGGAGCGGGCGCGGCCGGTGTGGATCATGGCCTCGGCGAGCGTCAGCTGCATCATGAACGTGTAGCTGGGGACGTCGCTGTGCATCGAGAGGCAGGCCCGCGGGAGGCCGAGGCGGTGGTGGAGCGAACAGGCCGGGTTCCCGAGCGCGTAATCGGGCACGACCATGTTCGTCAGCAGGAGGTCGATGTCGCCGGGCGCGATGCCCGCGCGCTCGATCGCCATGCGCGCCGCGTGCTCCTCCATGTCGAGCACGCTCATGTCGTCCGGCATGACGTGCCGCGAGACCGTGCCCTGGAACGGATCGATCTCCTGCCGGGCGAGCGCCTCGAGCACCAGGCGCTCCCCCGCGGTGAGCGCCGCGGGCGGAGGCGGGGCTGCCGCGGCGCGCGCCAGCATCGCCGCGCGCCAGCGCTCGACTACCTCCGGCGGCCACCACGCGTTCGGGCGCACCTCGGGCGGCAGGTACCACCCGATCCCGCGGATCCCGATGTTGGTGCGCATACGAGCTTTCCCCTAGAACTCGACGCGAGAGTCTACGCATTCCATCGCGCGTGGTCGAGGGGAACGCCCTCTCGGACGCGCCGAGACGCGCCTTTCTCTCCCCGCAAAAGTCGGCGATCATTCGGCGTGGGCGTCGACCTGCTCCTGCTCAACTGCACGAACTTGCCGTGGCGTCCGATCTTCCCGTACGCCTTCGTGCAGGTCTCGGCGATCGCCCGCCGCGAGGGCAAGAGCGTCCGGGTGGCGGACCTCCTCGACGTGCCCCGCGAGCGGCTCGCCGAACACCTCGCCGCGCTGCTGGAGGAGGCGCGCCCGCGCATGATCGGGCTCCACATCCGGCAGTGCGACAGCGTGTTCCTCGACGACTACTTCGCGCCGCTGTCAGGGCGCACGCGCGGCTACTTCCCCGTCGAGGACAACCGCGCCCTGGTCGGCCACCTGCGGCGGCTCACCGACGCGCCGATCATGGCCGGGGGCTTCGGCTTCACCACGCACGCGCGCCGGCTGTTCGAGTACCTGGACCTCGACTTCGGCGTCCAGGGTTGCCCCGACGACATCTTCCTGCGGTACGACGACCTCCTCGCCGATCGCGGGCGCGGGGCGATCCGCGGCCTCGTCCACCGCGCCGGCGGGGCGACCGCCGTCAACGAGCGCGGCTACTACGCGCCGCTCGGCGAGCGCGAGTACGACGCCGCCATGGTCGACGAGCTCGTGCGCTTCTACGGGCACGCGCAACTGTTCGGCCCGAACCCGCCGACCATCGCCGTCGAGGTCTCGCGCGGCTGCCCCTTCAGCTGCTTCTTCTGCACCGAGCCGCACGTCAAGGGGCGCGCGCTGCGCTACCGCGACCTCGACGTGATCGAGGCCGAGCTCGACTACCTCGTGCGGCGGCGGCTCCGCCGCTTCTGGCTGATCTGTTCGGAGCTGGACATCCAGGGGCCCGGGTTCGGGCTCACGCTCGCCGAGCGGATCGTGCGGCTGCGCGAGCGTCACGGCGGCGCGCCGATCGAGTGGTCGGCGTACGCGCTGCCGCGGCTCGGCGAGGCCGAGCTGCGCCTGCTGCAGCGCTCCGGCTACGCCGGGGCGCTCAACGACGTGCTCTCGCTCGACGACGACAACCTGCGCCGCGCCGGCGTGCCGTACCGCTCCAAGCAGGCCGTCGCGTTCCTCAAGGCCGTGACGCGGCTCGAGCGCGAGGAGGCCGCGTCCGCCGAGAACGCGGCGACCGCCGAGGGCAAGGTGCGGGCCGGGCTCGTCCAGCGCTCGCCCAAGGAGCTCGCGACCGTGCTGGGCATGTTCCTCGGCAACGCCCACGCCACGCCGACGACGCTCGCGACGACGCTCCGCCGGATCGAGGAGGAGGGGCTCCGCGAGACCTACCGCGCCGCGCTCGCGTTCCCCGCCACGCGCGTCTTCGCGCCGGACGGCGTCCCGATCTGCGCGGCGCCCCCGCGCGCGACCTTGTCGTTCGGGCCCGAGGGCGAGCGCGCCGCCGATCCGCTGTGGCCGACGTTCTACTTCCCGGACTTCCTGGTCGAGCGCCTCGGCAGCCCTGCGGCCGTCGTCGAGCTCATGCGCTACGTCGCCGACACGTTCATGTCCGTGGGCCACCGCGCGCGCAAGGACTGGGCGTGGTTTCTGACCCACCACGTGTCGATCGAGCAGTTCGTGGAGTGGCTCGCGCTCGCCGGTCCGCTCCGCGGCGGGCCCGCCCTCCTCGAGGGCGCCCTGACGTTGCCCGGCGCGCGCGCGCTGTTCGCGCCACCGCCCGCGGAGAAGCAGGCGTGGAACGCCGCCACCCCCGCCGCCATCGCGCACGCGCTGTCGGCGCACCCCGAGGCCGCCCGCCGCGTGCGCGACGCGCTCGGCCTCGAGGCCGGGCTCTCGGAGTACCGGCTCATCGAGCGCCTCTACGCGCGCCACGACTCGGCCGACGCCGTGCTCCGCGCCGTCGCCCCGGAGGGTCCCGCCGAGCGCTTCTTCCTCGATCACCTGCTGTACGAGAACAACGTCGTCTTGCGGCCCGAGTACCGCGAGCTCCTGTTCGGGCCCGGCCCCGCGCAGGCCGCGGGCTAGTTGACGACGGACGGCGGCGGCTTCGGCGTCGCGTCCGGCACCATCGCCGCCACGCGGTCATGCTTCGGCAGGACGAGGTCCGGATCGATACGGACGTCGATGACGACCGGCCCGCGCGCGTGGAGCAGCGTGTCGCGCACGCTGCGGAGCTGCCCGGCGCGGTTGATGCGGAGCGTGGTGGCGCCCAGCCCCTGCGCGAGCGCGCACACGTCGAGCGGCCGCGTCGAGTACTCGGGCCGGCGGCCGTAGATCGTCTCGTGCCCGAGCTCCACCATGCCCAGCCGCTCGTCGTTGAACACGAAGACCCGGATCGGCAGCTGCTCGGCGACCGCGGTCGCGATCTCGAACGCGTTCATCGAGAAGCAGCCGTCGCCGCAGATCGCCGCGACGAAGCGATCGCGCTGCGCGAGCTGGACGCCGATCGCGGCGCCGATCGATGGGCCCATCGAGCCGAGGCCCGTCATGACCAGGAACGAGTCGGAGTGGGAGAGCTCGAGGAAGTGCGCGGCGAACACGAAGTGCTCGCCGGAGTCCACGGTGTAGATCGTGTCGGTCGGCAGGACCTCCTGGATCTCGGCGAGCGCGTCGTGCGACGCGATCCGATCCAGCTTCGCCGACGAGGGCAGCTCCTGGCGGATGACCCCGCCCGTGCCCGCGCGGATCGGGCGCGGCTTCATCGGCCGCTCGGAGAGGTTGTCGACGAGCAAGCCGAAAAAGTCCGTGGCCGACGCGACCACCGCGTGCGTGGGCGCGTAGCTGCGGCCGATCTGCTGCGCGTCGATGTCGACGTGCACGAGCGTCGGGGCCTGGATGTGCGACACGAAGCCGTCCGTCGACAGGTCGCCGAGGCTCGTGCCGACCGCGAGCAGCACGTCGACGCCGCTCTCGAGGTAGCGCCGCGCCGAGCGGTGACCGCCGAGGCCGAGCACGCCCAGCGAGAGCGCGTGGTCCTCGGGGAACACGCCCTTGCCCTTCGGCGTGGTGATCACCGGGCACCCGAGGCGCTCGGAGAGCGCGCGCAGCCGCTCGGGCGCGCCCTCGCCGCGGACGCCCGAGCCGACGAGGATCAGCGGCCGCTTCGCGGACAGCATCAGCGTGCCGATCTCGTCGAGGATCTCGGGCTCGACGATGCTGCGCACGACCATGTGCCCGCCGCGGCGCGGCGCGGTGACCTGCGCCATCGTCACGTCGAGCGGCAGCGTCATCACGGCCGGGCCGCGCCGGCCCGACTGCGCCGTCACCATCGCGCGCCGGAGCAGGTGAGGGAGCGCGTCCGGACGCGGCACCTCGAGCGCGAGCTTCGAGATGTGGCGCGTCATCTCGACGATGCGGAGCCCGTGCGCCGAGCCGTCCTGGAGGACGCCCTGGCCGTGCTTGGCGCGCGGCACCTCGCCGACCATCACCAGCAGCGGGACGCCGTCGCACCACGCGGTCGCCAGGCCCGTCATCGAGTTGAGGATGCCCGGGCCCGAGGTCACGGCGACCACGCCGAGCTTGCCCGTCGCGCGCGCGTACCCCGCCGCCGCGAACATCGCGCCGCTCTCGTGCCGCGTCGTGATCGGGCGGATGTTGCTGTCGAGGAGCGCGTCGTGGATCGGCGAGATCGCGCCGCCCGGGATGCCGAACACGTACTCGACGCCGGCCTCCTCGAGCGCCGCGACGACGTAGTCGGCGCCGCGCATCGTCTGGGCGACCGGGGCGCGCGTCTCGGCGGCGAGCTCGGCCATCTCCATCAGGTCGTCGATCACGTCCTCGAGGAGCGTCGTGACGTCGAACGGCTTGGCGATCGCCAGCCGCGCGCCGGCCGCCTTCGCGGAGGCCTCGAGCTCTGGCGTCATCGTGCCGCTCGTGAGCACCACGTGGACATCGGCCATGTCGGGGTTCGCCTTGATCCGGCGGCACGCCTCCAGGCCATCGATCCCCGGCATGAATACATCCATGACGACGAGGTCTGGTCGTCGTGCTCCGATCGAGAGCATCGCGTCGATGGCGTTCTTCACGACCACGACGTCTAGGTCTTTTTCTTCCCGGAACTGGCGCTCGAGAGCGCGCAAGTGAAGCTGATCGTCGTCCACGAGCAGCACACGCAGTCGACGGACTGCAGAAACCGGACGTAGCGCAGGAGACAGTGAGGGCATCCTTGTAGACCCGGCTACTCGGCGTGTTTGTCGGTGTTAATCGGATAGGAGGGGTAAGCCATTTTGACTCGTCCCTAGGGAGGGAACTCGAGCTTAACTCTGAACGACTGCGATTTGTTGGCGAATCGCAGCCCGAAGATTCTGTATGTCACATGGCTTTTCAAAACAGGGATTTGGAACGCGTTCGAGGAACTGTTGAGCCGCGAGACTGAACGCACCTCCAGTTATAAAGATCATCCTGGAAGCTTGCTCTGGCAACTGTTCTGTGAGCGCGGCGTACAGATCCGGGCCCGTCATCTCGGGCATCATGAGGTCGCAGAGGATCACGTCGAAGCGCGCGCCGGCCTGCAAGCGCGTGAGCGCCTCCCGCCCATTGGCCACGATGGTGACGTCGTGCTCGCTCGAGAGCAGCCGGCGCAGCGAGTTCGCGAACGCGACCTCGTCGTCCACGATCAGCACGTGACCGCGGTGCTCCTCCGGCTCGAGATCCATGGGCTCCGGCGGGGGCAGGACGATCGCCGGACGCGACGCGATCTTCGCCGGCGGCAGCGAGACGCTGAACGTGGAGCCTCGGCCGATCTCGCTGCGGACCAGGATCTCGCCGCCGAGCGTGCGCACGATGCCGTGGGAGATCGAGAGCCCGAGCCCCGAGCCCTTGCCGACGGGCTTCGTGGTGAAGAACGGGTCGAAGATGCGGTCCTGGGACTCGCGCGAGATCCCGGCGCCGCTGTCGCGGATCTCGACCACGGCCCACCCCGCAGCGTCGGTGCGGGTGGAGACGTGGATCTCGTTGCGATCGGCCTGCCCCTCGGGGATCGCGTCGGCGGCGTTCACGAGCAGGTTGATGAAGACGTGCCCCAGGCGGGCCTCGTTCGCGCTGACGAGCGGCGTCCCGCTGTAGCTCCTGACGAGGCGCGCGCGGTGGCGGACCTCGTTGCCCGCCATGCCGATCGCCAGCTCGAGGACGCGCTCGACGTCGATCGGGGAGCGGAGGTCCTGATCGGCGCGCGAGAACGCCGTCAGCCCGCGCATGATGTTGCGGATCCGGTCGACCGCGGCGCGCGCCTCGGCGATGAGCGCGTCGCTCGAGCGCGCCTCGGGGCGCTCGGTGAGGAGCTCGAGGTACGCCGAGATCGTGGCGAGGGGGTTGTTGATCTCGTGGGCCATGCCGCCGGCGAGCGTGCCGATCGAGATCAGCCGGTCCGAGAGCACGAAGCGCTGCGCGACGTCCTTGGTGTCCGTGATGTCCTGCTCGGTGCCGATCACCCGCACCACCGCGCCGGCGTCGTTGGGCGTGCCCTGCAGGCGCGCCTGCAGCGTGCGGACCTCGCCGCTCGGGCGCACGATCCGGTACTCGAGCGAGATCGGGCCGCGCTCGCGCAGGGAGCGCGCGCGGTGCCGCTTCACGTCGGCGAGGTCGTCGGCGTGCACGCGCTCGAGCAGCGCCTCGAAGCTCGCCGCGACCTCGCCGGGCGTGAATCCGAGGATCCGGTAGAGCTCGTCGGACCAATACACCTTGTCCCGCGAGACATCCCACTCCCAGACTCCGAGGTGGGACAAGGCCTGCGCTTCAGCGAGGAGCTGAGATGCTCGCTCTGACTCGCGCGGATCATCAGCCGAGCTCACAAGCGTGTTCCACCTTCCGCGATCGAGCGTGACAATGCAATGCCTCTGGGCTGCGTTCGTGGCGCCAGCACCGGTCGGGTCGTTGTATCGTGCGCGAGGTGCCGGGGCTGATCACCGACGATGTGCCGAGCTCGCTCGGCGAAGGTACGACCGTGCCGACGATCCTGATGATCGCCACGGAGATGCAGCCAGCGGCCGTGGTGATCACACCGCCCGCGGAGCTCGGTCGCCGGATCGTGACGGGGACACAGAGCTTCGAGGTAGGCGATGAGCGGATGTCCCGCGACCACGCCGTCGTCGCGTGGGAAGACGGCGTGTGGCGGATCCGCGATCTGGAGAGCCGCAACGGTACGTACATCGATGGTGAGCGGATCTCCGGTGAGGTGCGTCGGCGCGGCGAGCTGCTCCTCCGCCTCGGCCACACGCTGTTCGCGCTGCTCGCCGACGGCCGCGGCCACCCCGCGCCGGACGGCGAGCACGTGATCGGGCCCGAGCTCGCGCGCGCCCACGAGCGGATCCGGCGCTGCGCGAGCGGCGACGTCTTGCAGCTCTACGGCGAGCCGGGCTCCGGCAAGGAGCTCGGGGCGCGCGTCTTCCACGCGGCCGGGCCGCGCCGCGACGGGCCGTTCGTCTCGGTCAACTGCGCCGCGATGCCCGAGGGCGTCGCCGAGCGGCTCCTGCTCGGCGCGCGGAGGGGCGCGTTCGCCGGCGCGATCGAGGCGATCGGCCACTTCCAGATGGCGAGCGGTGGCACGCTGTTCCTCGACGAGTTCTCGGACCTCGATTCGGCGGTGCAGGCGAAGATCCTGCGCATCGCGGAGACGCACCAGCTCCTGCCGGTGGGCGCGCAGTCCGCCACGCCGATCGACATCGGGATCGTCGTGGCGGGCATGCGCGATCTGCGCGCGGCCGCCTCGGAGCGCTGGCTCAGCGACGAGCTGTTCCAGCGGTTCACGCGCGCCACCGTGCACCTGCCGCCGCTGCGCGACCGTAAGGTCGACCTCGCGCGCCTCGTGCAGCGCGAGATCGCCGCCGCCGCCCGGGCGGCCGGCCGCTCGCTCGCGCCGCACCCCAAGCTCATCGAGTCGTGCTGGCTCCGGCCGTGGCCTGGCAACGTCCGCGAGCTGCGCGGCGCCGTCCAGCGCGCCGCGGCCACGGCGCTCGCGGCCGCGCGCGACGTCGTGCGCGCCGAGGAGCTCGATCCGGTGGCGGGCAAGCCGGTGACGCAGACGGGCGAGACCGCCGTCGATCGCCCGATCCTGCCGGCGGAGATCGACAAGGACACGCTGATCAAGGCGCTCACGCGCGCCAACGGCGTGGTGAGCGTCGCCGCGCGCGCGCTCGGCTTGCACCGCACGCAGCTCTACCGGCTGATGGCCCGGCACGGCATCGCGCGCGACGAGAGCTAGGGGCCGCGGCGCGGCTCACGGCTGCGCAGCGCGACTCACGGCTGCGCAGCGACGCCCGCGCGCGCGCGGAGCTCGCGGAGCTTGCGCTGGAGGCGGGCGGCCGTGAAGCGATCGCCGATCGACAGCGCGGCCATCACGCCGAGGCCCAGGAAGGCCATCGTGACGGTGCGGGCGCGCGAGATCATCGAGACGATCAGCCCCTGCGGCCCGGTGGCCCCGAGCAGGTTGTAGAGCACGTAGTTGCTGCCGTCGGCGATGCCGAGGCCGAGCGGCACCACGTTCGAGACCCACGTGATGAGGACGCCGATCGAGAGGACGCCCAGGATCATCGTGACGGTGAGCGGGACGCCGATCGCGGAGAGCAGCACGATCGTGCCCGTCCAGGAGAAGCTCTTCGAGGCGAGGACCCACAGGAGGCCCTTCCACGTGCCCGCGCTGCGGTTCTTGTGCAGCTCGCGGATGTGGCGATCGACCTCGACGAGCCGGGTCTTCCAGCGCGTCGCGCGCTCGCTCGAGATGGCGCGGGCGCGCTGCAGCGTCCCGACGATGGTGGACACCGCGCCGCGGTGGATCAAGACACCGAGCGCGACGAGGAGCGGGAGGATCACCGCGAGGCCGATGCCGACCATGACGCGGATGGCGTGGGGCAGCTCGACGAGGAGCAGCGTGATCGGGATGCCGAGCAGCATCACGCCCGTCGACAGGTACACCTGCGAGAGGTTCAGGAGCACGATCGAGGACAGCACGCGGGCGCGCGGCGCGTGCTGCACCAGCATCGTCAGCTTGGTCGCCTCGCCGAGCGCGCCGCCCGGCGTGAGCACGTTGATCGCGCGGCCGCTCGACTGCGCGCCCAGCACGCGCCAGTACGGGATCATCCGCGCCTCGGGGCGCATGAACGCGTGGAGCGCGGCGGCGTCGCACGTGAGCGCGCCGAGCTCCAGCCCGAGGTAGACGAGGAACCACCAGCCGACGCCCTCGAGGTGGCCCCGCAGCTCGGCCCAGCTCTGGTTGCGGAGCATCCACCACAGCGCCACGCCGCCGATGACGAACACGACCAGGTTGAAGATCCGCGCCAGGCGGCTCCCGCCTTGCTCGGCGGAGGGCTCGTTCTGGTCCTTGGTAGGTGCGGGCGCGGTCACGGGCACGGTCACGTGGGTACACCGTAGAGCAACGGATGGCGGACCATCAGTGCAATCGGCGCGCCGCTCGTCCCGAGGGCCGCGCGCCGCGCAGGTTCGGCGGGCAAGACGTCGATCGGCTTGCCGGCGAAGACGCCGGCTGCGCCTGCACGGAGCAGCGCGCCCCTCGCGGACACGGGGCTCAGGGGGCTCAGAACTCGGCCTTCTTCTTGTGGTACTTGAGGATCAGCTTCTGGATGTACGTGCCGAGCTCGACGATCCCCTCGTCGTCGGTGTCGCGCGTGACGTAGACCGAGATCAGGTCGTGCCCCTCCTCGCCGCCGGGCTCGCGGATCCGGAGCTGCAGGTAGCCGGCGTCCTCGTCGCGCTCGCCCGCGTCGCGGCCGCCCAGGTCCAGGTCGTCGATCATCTTCCAGATCTTCTGGGTCTCGGCCTTGTCGAGGTTGACCGTGCCGAGCTGCGTCTCGTCGGTGCCGCTCGCGTAGGCGGCCCACATCGACGAGTCGCGGATGCGGACCTGCCAGTCGTCGCCGTCCGGCTTGTTCGAGATCAGATCGAACATCCGGCCGTTGGTCTCGCCGCGATCGATCTCGCGGCCGCCGAGCGTGCCTTGCTCGTACGTGCCGCCGGTCTTGCACGCGCCGGCGAGGGCGAGGCAGGCGAGGAGCGCGATGCGCGCGATGCGCACGATGCGCGCGGAGCGCGCGGGGAGGGCGGGGCGACGCACGGCGTCGATCCTAGCAGGCGCGCGGCCTAGCCGCCGGTGATGACGTTGGTCGAGCCCTCGATGAGCTGACCCATGCCGCCGCAGTGCTTGTCCTGATCGCCCTGGCGGTGCGCGGCCTTGTTGTTGATCATCACGGTGCCGCTGCCGACGGTGGCTTCCCACATGTTCGGCCCGCAGCACACGGCGTGGATGCCGCGGTCGCCGACGCGCAGCGCGGGGCGCTTGTTCACCATCACGTTGGGCGAGCCCACGATCGCCGGGCCGATCGCCGGGTGCGGGCACGCGGGGCAGCCGTGCGCGTCGGCCGGGACGTTCGATTTATCGCCGAGTCTTCCTTGCGGGGGCATGACGCGTCTCCTTCAGGCGAATCCGCCGGGGGTCATCGTACCAACACCGCCGACGACCGGGCCCACCGGGACGTACGGCGGCGCGAACGTCGGGACGGGCCCGGTGCCGAGCACGTTGGTGACCATCGTCGAGACCTTCCACATGTTGTACGTCTTCTCGAAGGCGTCGCTGATCGACTCGAACAGCTCCTTGTGATACTGCGCCATCGGATCGCCGAGCTGGCCGATCATCTGCATCTTCAGGACGTTCATCGAGATCGACACCGGCACCTGCGTCAGCGCGGCGAACGGGCAGGGGATGTTCGGTGACGGCGGCGCGACGGGGCTCGGCACCGCCGCGAACGCCGGGTACCACGGCATGCCCATGACCTTGACCGTCGCCGTGAAGCTCAGCCACGCGGTGCCGATCACGTTCGCGATCACGTTCGTGTACTTCATGAGGTTCGGCGTGTTCTTCGGCCCCTGCGCCAGGATGAGCGGGGTCCACGGCGGCCCCACGATCTGGCCGCCCATCGCCGTGGGCCCGGTGATCACGATGCCGACCATCGTGGCCGCGGACTGCCACGTGCTCCACGCCGAGCAGATCGCGTCGCAGATGCCGTCGATGAACGAGCCGAAGTCGCTGTCGAGCTTCTTCTGCGTGTCGGTGTGGTACTTGTTCATCGTCGCCGGCATGAACAGCGGCGGCGCGCTCCCGCCCGGCGCCGTCGTCTTCTCTTCTGGCTTGAAGGCGTCGCCGTAGTGCTTGCCGTCCGGGTCACCCGAGGGGGTCTGCCACTGGTCGGGCACCTTGAGGCTGAACGAGGCGAACTTCACCCTCGCGAGCTGCTTCATCATGGACGATTGCGGTGCGGGCATCGGGACCTCTGGCCAACCATATACGGTCCGGGCGACGCCTAGCTTTCCTGCCGCGCCGCTCCGACCTTTCGCGCCCGCAGGTAATGGACCCGGTAGGCGACCGCGCTCCGCGCGTCCCGGCGCAGGGTCCAAGCAACATCGGCCTCTTCCTCGATCTCGTACCGCCCGCCGATCCCGGCGCCATCTCTCAGGATCGCGGCCACCGCGGCCGCCGGATCCGCCCCGCCGATCCGCTCCCCCTCGTCCACGACCGAGCTCTGCCACGCGTAGGGGGAGGACAGGATGACCTCGCCGCCCGGCCGGCACAGGCCGTCTGCGACCAGGAGGAGCTGGCGGGGGCGGGCGACCGAGTCGATCACGTTCAGCGCGACCACGCGGTCGTAGTGGCCCGGGATCAGAGGCGGATCGAGCACGTCGGCGCAGATCAGCGTGCGCCGCGCCGCCGGCACCGGGAGGCCCGCGATCGACGCGGGGGCGTAGTGGCGGCCGGCGAGCCGCCGCGCGTACGGCACGCGCTCGCCATCCAGGAGGCGGCGCGCCCGCCGGAGGGCGCCGAATTGCAAGTCGATGCCCACGACGTGGTCGGCCGTCTCGGCGAGCGCGGCGACCGCGCGGCCGGCGCTGCAGCCGAGCTCCACGGCGCGGGGAACGCGCGGCAGCTGCGCGATGCGCTCGACGATCGCGCGCGCGCCGAAGGCTTCGCCGTCGGGCGGCGGCTCGGCGCGGTCGCCCCAGTGGGCGTCGAGGTAGATGGACAGGTGCTCGAGCAGCCGTGCGTACGGTTGATCGTCGGGGCCTGGCTCGGCGAGGAGCGCTGCGACCTCGGGGGGGAGGTCGCGCTCGAGGATGCCGGTCAGGTCGCCGTGGAAGTAGGCGCCGAGGTCGCCCAGGACGATCGGGACGCCATCGACGATCGGGAAGCGTCGCCCGCACTCGCAGACGAGCACGTCGCCCGCGAGCTCGAGCGTGCGGAGGTCGATTTGATCCGCGGTGCGCGTCCGGCATCCGGGGCACACCACGAGCTCGGCGATCGCGGCCGGGGTCACGGGCAGAGCATAGGCGCGGGGCGAATCCGTCGCATGTGATAGCTTTCGATCATGTCGGGATCTCGCAAGGAGGAGCTCGCGGTGGAGACGACGACGGAGGAGGTCTCCGAGTCGCGCGAGGTCTACCTGCGGGACGGGCGCAAGCTCGTGGTGAGCGAGCAGGCCGGCGAGTCGCTGGTGGAGGTGCGGAGCGAGTCCGGCATGGTCGAGGTGCGGATCCGGCTGACCGAGCAGGGCCCGGTGCTCCAGATGGAGAGCGCGCGTCTCTCGCTCAAGGCGAGCGAGTCCGTCGAGATCGCGTCCGAGCGCGTCGAGATCAAGGCGGGCTCCGTGAAGGTCCACGCCGAGGAGGACCTCGAGCTGGACGCCGAGAGCGACGTCCGCGTCACCGGCAAGATGATCTATCTGAACTAGCGCGTGGGCGTCTTCGAGCCGGCGGGGTACCTCTGCGATGCCGCGCGCGCCGCGGCGCGCGAGCTCGGCCTCTTCGCGGCGCTGGCGGGGCGCGCGCAGGAGCCGGCCGAGCTGGCGGAGCTGGCGGAGCTGGCCGATGCGATCGGTGTTCCCGGCGGCCACCGCCTGCGCGCGCTGCTCGACGTCCTCGCCGCGCTCGGCGCGCTCACGCGCAGCGCCGGCCGCTTCGCGGTGCCGCCGCCGCTGCCCGTCGTCACCGCCGAGGATTCCGGCCCGCCACCGATCCGCGCCGGCTGGGGGCTCCTCGCCGACGTGATCCGGCTCGATCGGCCGCTCGCGCTCGAGGCCGCTGACGAGGAGCGCTATCACCGCCACCTGCTCGAGGCCGGCGCGGCCGCCGCGCGCGAGCTGGCGCCGTTGCTCGGCGCCGCGAACCGTGGCGCCCTTGCCGACCTCAGCAACGGTGCTGCTGCGGATCGCGGCGGCCTGCTCGATCTCGGCGGCGGCGCCGGCGCGTACACGGCCGCATTCCTCGACGCCCACGCCGGCGCGCGCGCCACGCTCGTCGACGTACCCGCGACCGTCGCGCTCGCGGAGCGCCACCTCGCGCGCTTCGGCGAGCGCGTGCAGTTCATCCGTGGCGACGCGCGCACAGCGCCCGTCGGCGCTGGCTACGCCGTGGCGTTGCTCGCGAACGTGCTGCACCTGCACCCCGTCGCGGTCTGCGCCGACCTCTGCGCCGCGGCCGCCCGCGCCGTGGCGCCCGGCGGACTCGTAGCCGTGGTCGACCTGCGCGTCGACGAGGATCGCGGCGGCCCGCTCACGGGCCTCTTGTTCGCGCTCAACATGGCCGTCTACACCGAGGGTGGCGACGTGCACGCGGTATCCCGCATCCGGGCGTGGCTCGCGGACGCCGGCCTCATCGAGATCGAGGCGCGCCCGCTCGCCTCGGCGCCGGAGGCGATGGTGGTGCTCGGCCGCCGCCCACCGGTGCGGGCCGAGGTCGTCAGCGATTCCGAGGCAGAGGTGGCGCGTGAGCTCGAGGCCGCGCTCGTCGCCGCCCGGGACACTGCCTGGCAGGAGCTCGAGCGCACCGGCGAATTACTCGACGCTGTCCGCGCTGCGGGGCCGCCGCGGCTTTGGTTCCCGGCGGCGCTCGCTCGCACGCTGGCGCGCGCCGTCGCGCACGAGCGCGCCGAGGGCAGCGCGCCCGCAGCCGATCGCGCGGCCGCGCTGATCCGCCACTACACGCAGCTCATGCCGCGCGCGCGCGTCGCACTCCTGGCGAGCCGCGCCGAGCCCGCCGCGACGCTGTTCCACACCCAGCTCGACTGGGCGCACCTCCCGCGGCTCGGGGCCGCGATCGATCGGATCTACGCGCTCGTCGAGGACGCGGGCGCCGACCCATCAGCCGCGCTCGGCGCGCCCTCTGCTTCCGCTCTCCGTGCGCGCACGCCGACCCTCGCGGCGCTGTACGAGCGCACCTGCTACGGCGGCCTGATGCCGCTGCTCTACGGCGGCGATGCCGACCTGGCGTACTTCCGCGCGCGCGCCGACGCGGACGGCCTCGACGTGCACGGCGCGATCGATCGCTACCTCGCGGCGCCGATGGTCCACGAGCTGTGCCACTTCGGGCCGACCAGCGCCGCGCTCGAGCCGCTGCACCTCGACGAGTGCGTGGCCGGCTGGCTCGGCGTGCACGTCCACCCCGAGCTGGCGTACCCGGCGCCCGGCCACGACGACGCGATCTTCGCGGCGCCGTGGCTCTCGCAGATCGGCCAGGCGATCGCGCGCGCGTTCGGCGTCCGCGCTGTCGTCCGCGCGCACGCCAGTGCCGCCCCCGTAGCCACTGCGCTGCCGGCTCCCTTCGTTGCCGCGGCGGCGCGCCTCGGCTGGGACGACTGGCTCGCGCGCCGCACGCTGCACTTCCTCTCCGACACGCTCGATCCGGCCCCCTGGGCCCACCTCGCGCTCGCCGCTGGCGCCGGCCTGCCGCTCGGCGATCACACGCTCAGCTCGCTCGCGTGCCTGCCGCCCGCCGCGTTCGCCGCGCTCCCCGCCGATCCCGCCTTCGATCTCGCGATCGTCGCCGACGGCCTGCGCGCGATGTGCCTCGAGAGCGCGCGCATCGACGGCTCGTTCCGCACCCGCACGCAGCTCCCCGGCGCGCCCATCACCGTCGACGCCGAGACCGGCTGGCTCTTCGCCGCCCGCCCGAGCGAGCTGCTCGGCGTCGCGCCGCGGTACTGGCTCCCGCCCGCCGTCTCCGCGCGGCTCGCCGCCGCCGGCCACGCTCGCTACGAGCTCTCCCTCGGCTCCCTCGGCGCGCTCCCCGAGGCGGCAGCCGCCCTCTGCGCCGCTGCGCCGTCTGTCGATCGCGACAGCTTCGCGCTGCGCCCGCTCACCGCGACCGGATGACCCCGAAGCTCACGGCTGGCGGATCAAGCTGTCCGGAGCGTGAACGAGCTGGCAGAGCTTCTCTGCGACCTCAGGGGCGAGTCTCTCGGCCAGGAACCGCTCGGCGAGCTGTAGCGCGCGAAGCGGCTCGCCGGCGCTCAGTGCGGCGGTCACCGCACCGAGCCGGGCGATCTCACCCTCGATGTCGTCGGGCGACATGAGCGACGCGATGGACTCCTCGAGCGTGCTCACCTCGTGGAACGCCTCGCAGGCGTCTCGAGAGCCCGCCGGCAGGCTCTCGGCCCGGATGATCGCGTTCGTTACGCGGCGATTCAGCTCATCGAGGCTCATGGTCGCTCTGCAATACGGCTTGCGGCACGCAAGAGATAACACTCGAGACCGCAGCCGAGCTTTCGCGCTATCGGATCGGGCCAGGATCTCTCGCTGGTCCGTCCGGCTTGTTCAGCTCGACACCGAAGCGCTGTGCGGCCGATTCAAGCGCAGCCTGGACAGCATCCGCGTCGCGATCGAAGTCGAGCTTGCTGGGCGGCATCTTGATCCGGCCCTTCGGGCTCGGATACCGATAAGAGGTCGCGTAGTCGGTTAGATCCTGGATCGCTCGTAGCCCTGGTTTGAGTGGATTCTCGTCGGGGACCAAGTCCACGAGCTCATCGAGCTGGTGTTTGATGCCGGCGTTCTTTCCTTCGGAGGTCAGGACGGCACGTATGATCTTCTCCGCCGCCTGAGAGCATAGATACATCGCATTGCGATTACCTGTGCTGGCGAGCTGACGGGCGCCCGCGAGGTCTTCCCTCGCGATCCGCAAGTAGCTCGCGATCAGGACTTCAGCGCTCATGCAGCAACACGCCGTCCTGGGCTACCGAGTATGCGAGTGTGTTAGGTGTTCGCTGGAATTCTCTGAACTCGCTCTCGCGCCATGGAATCACATCGGCCCGTATGCCGCATTCTCGGCGCAGCCGACGGCCCACCCCGGGATCCAGCTCTTCATCATCCGTGTTGTCGTCAACGACGACGAACAGGTCCCAGTCACTCTCTGGCGTCGAGTCGCCTCGCGCACGGCTGCCAAACAACCAGATCTGATGGGGATGCCAGCGCGAAACGATCCGTTCGAGCAGGGCTCGGATCTCAGCAACGTCCACGCGCCGAGCTGTCGCCGGGGAGGTGTTGGTCGCCATGGGAACGAGCCTAGCACCGGCATTTGGGCGAGGGAGCGTGACGAGCCCGCCGTCGCCGCGCGGCTCGTCACCGCCGGCCACACTTGCTACGAGCTCTCCCTCGGCTCGCTCGCCGCGCGCTCCGCGGCGGCCGCCGCCCTCTGCGCCACCGCGCCGTCCCTCGAGCGCGACGGCTTCGCGTTGCGCTCGCTCGCTTGAGGTGCCGCCACGCTCACGACCCCCGAGCGTGAACAACGGAGCGTCCTCGCTCGTCATGGCGCTGGTGGGGAGCAAGCAGTGATCGCCATCGAGACAGCTGGAGACCCCGGCATCCTCTCAGCACCAACCGGCGTCACCAGTGCCGTGTCGATATCCGCCTATATAATGAGGGCCGCCCAGATGTGCGAACCGTCACAGCTGGATCTTCCTCGCCCGTGAGCTGCAGGTACCCGCGGTCGCCCGGCTGCTCACGGCCTGCGTGCACGCACGGCTTCGACCGCTGCGCGCGCCCGGACGACGGCCTCTGCGCGAGGCGACCCGGCATCGGGGCGCTCGAGTGCTTCGTCTGCGCGATGGACGAGCTCGGCGAGCTGTGACGCGCCGGCCCGCCTCGTACGCGTCCCTCAGCAGCTCGGCCGCGATGTAGCCCCGGTCCTCGAGCGGCAGGCGCCGGATCTGGTCCAGGAGCTCGTCGCGCGTCGAAGGCCGCGGAAGCCCGGCGCCCCGAGTAGCGTAGACTGAGCGAACGCATGGCGCGCGTCTTCCTCGTGAACCCGCCGTCGCCGGAGCCGGTGCGGACGCCGCTGCTCTCGTTCTGCCACCTGGCGGCCTCGCTGCGCGCCGCCGGGCACGAGGTGGCGCTGCTCGACGCCTCGGCGCCGTTCGCGCCGGCCGCGCATGACGCGATCGCCGCCCGCGTCGCCGCGTTCGAGCCGGATCTCGTCGGACTGCACCTGAAGACGCTGCACGTGCAGCCGGCGTACGCGCTCGCCGCGGCGCTCGCGGCGCGCGGCTTGCCGCTGGTCGGCGGCGGGCCGCACGCGACGATCGTCCCGGACGAGCCGCTCCGCCACGGCATGCGCTGGGTGATCCGCGGCGAGGGCGAGGACGCGCTGGCCGAGCTCGCCGACGCGATCGACGGCAGGCGCGCGCTCGCGGATATCGCCGGGCTGTCGTGGATCGATCGCGGCCTTGTGCGCCACAACCCGGAGCGCCCGTTCCTCTCGGACCTCGATCGCCTCGCGCCGCCGCTGTCGGCGCTCGATCTGTTCGATCCGGCCTGGTACAGCGCCAGCCCCGGCGCCGCGGTGCTCCCGCCGGCCGGCATCCTGTCGAGCCGCGGCTGCCCGGCGGCGTGCACGTTCTGCTCGAACGACGTCACCGGCCGCCGGTTCCGCTACCGCAGCGCGCGCTCCGTCGCCGAGGAGATCGCGATCCTGCGCGACCGCCACGGGCTCTCCGGGTTCAGCTTCTTCGACGATTCGTTCGCCGTCGGGCGGCGCCGCGTGCGCGAGCTGTGCGACGCCATCGTCGGGACGGGCGCGCCGATCTGGTGGTCGTGCACGGCGCACCCAGCGCACCTCGATCGCGACGTGCTCGCCGACATGCAGCGCGCGGGCTGCGCCGGCATCGACATCGGCATGGAGAGCGCCGATCCAGGGATGCTCCTGCGGATCGGCAAGGGCGTCACCGTCGAGCGCGTGCTCGACGTCCTCGCGTGGTGCCGCGATCTCGGGATCCACAGCGTCGTCAACCTCATGTTCGGCTGGCCGGACGAGACCGACGCGGAGCTCGACGCCACGATCGGGTTCATGGATCGCGCCGCGCCGCTGGCCGGCGGGTTCAACGCGCGCGGCGTCGTTGTGCCGTACCCGGGCACCGAGATCTACGAGCAGAACCACGCGCGCTTCGGGTTCACGGGCTGGTGGCTCTGCGAGCCGCCGCTCGCGTACCCGGCGTTCCCGACGGCGTGGGACGAAGCCGAGATCGTGCGCGCCTACGCCACCGATCCGGCGATCGATCGCAACTTCTTTCACCATCCGCCGCACCGCATCGCGCGGATCCGCGAGGCGCTCGTCCGCAAGGCCGAGCTGACGATGGCGGTCACCCGCCGGCGCGCCGAGGCGGCCACCGCCGCCACCGCCGCCGCCACCGCCACCGCCACCGCCGCCACCGCCGTCGGCGTCCCGGCGGCGGGCGCGCGCTGACGGCTCGTCGCTCGATCAGCGTCTCAGGGACAGCGATCCTCGAGCGCGTCACGCCGCTTCATCGAGACCATGAGGATCACCGATTCTTGGGCTATGCTGCGACGCAGATGGCCCGTCTTTTCCCTCATGATTGCGTGCGGGTTCCTGGGGCCTCGATGAGGTAGCCGCTGTGGAGGCCGAGCCAGTCGCGCCCCTCACACTCCTGCGTGAGCGCATGGAGCGCGCGGTCCCGTGGACCGCGTCGATGATCCGCGCGCTCGAGCGCGATGACTTCGTGCTCACCCACGTGCGGAGCAGCTGGGGGCTGGTCTGGTTCGTGCGCGTGTCGCCGCCGCGTCCCTTGCAGGAGGGCTTTGGCCTCGCTCCCGAGGTGCTCGTGGTAGCGGTGGGTGGCAAGGTTCAGGCGCACGATCTCCACGCGGCCGGCAGCGAGGTCGTGCAGTCAGGGCTGCGGCTTGACGGCAATCTGCTGATCGTCGCCGATCAGCAGCCGAGCACGCTCGCCGACCGGCTCGATCGCATCGGAGGCCATGGGCACCGCATCGCGTGGGGCGCCAGCACGGATGGCGCGTGGCCATCGCTGACCGAGGTGCTGCGTGCGCGGCTGCCCGGATTCGACGCGTTCGAGGAGAGAGACGCAGTTCGCGGCGCGCAGCTCGTCGGCCGGGATGCCGAGGTCTCATCGCTGCGGACCCGGGTCGCTCGCGGCGACGCGGTGGGACTCTTCGGGCTGCGGAAGATGGGGAAGACCTCGGTCATGCGCGCGGTCACCGACTGGTTCGATCCTGCCAGCGGGCTGCGGGATCCGCTCGATCGTCAGGCTGTGCCCAGCGCCGGGGTCGCCGTCGTCGTGGATGCCAGCGTCCTGATCCAGCGCACGGTGGACGCAGTCGCCGACGAGCTCTGCGCGGCGCTCCTGAGGCGTATGCGAGTCGCCGGCGAGGAGCCGCTGCCCGGCGATCACCGCGGGCTCGCTGGGTGGAAGACCGCTGGAGAGGCGCTGCTCGATCGTGGCCAGCGCCTCTGCGTCGTGATCGACGAGTACGATCTGCTATTCGAGGGCGAGAGCAGCGAGGGGGCGATCGCCGGGATCGGGCGGCTCTTCCGGTTGCTGCGCGGCTGGGCGCAGACTCGGCAGGGATACGTCTCGCTGATCCTGATCGGGCGTGACCCGACCTATCTCTCGGCGCCCGAGATCGACGGGGTAACGAGCCCGCTGGCGGCTTGGTGCACACCGATGTGGCTCGCCCCCCTCGACTCCTTGAAGGGCGCGGAGCTGCTGCGCAAGCTCGGCCGTCGCGTCGGGCTGGGCGTCGGTCCCGCGAGCACGGCGATCGCTCAGCACTGGACGGGCGGCCACCCGCTCCTCCACCGCCAGTTCGGTTCCGCGCTGCGGAGCGTCACGCGCATGCAGGACAGCTCGTGGGGCGCGCTGACGGACCCCCATGCGAAGCAAGCCCCGGCTCGCTTCGTCGAGCGCGAAGCGGTGCTCGACGTGATGCGCGAGGTCGTCGCGCTGCTGCGGAAGCGTTATCCCATGGCGCTGAACGTGCTCGTGGGTCTGGCCCACGGCGCGAGCTGGGAGGACGCGCTCTCCGAGCGCGGCGGGCCTGACGGAGACGCCTGGCGCACCCTGCGGAGCTTCGGGCTCGTGACACCAGAGAACGCGCTCGCCGGGTGGCTGGCGTGGTACCTGTCCCGCGTCGTGCAGGCGCCTCCCTTGCTCTTGAAGACGGCCTGAGATGGCAGGAAACCCGTACCGCTGGCAGCACGATCAGCCGGCACACCTCGTCGAGCGCAAGGAGCTCGTCGGAGAGATCGAGGGAGCGCTGCGGCGCGGGCTCGCGGTCAAGCTGGTCGGCGGCCGCGGCATGGGCAAGAGCGTGCTCTTGCGCCAGGTGCAGTCCCGCTTCGCCGACGAGCCTGACACGCGGGCGCTGATCGTGCCGGGGCCGCCCGAAGAGGGGACCCTCGTCGCCTGCGTCCAGGACATCGCGTTTCGCCTGAGCCTGGGCACGCACTTCGTCGTGCAGATTCCGAAGCGGAGCTGAGCTGGTAGGACACCCTGCGGGGCGCTCGTCCGGAAGGCCGAGCGTGGGCGCGCGGAGCCCGCCCTGCGCGGCGCGCGTTCGCGATATCGTCGGCCCGATGGATGTCGCGAGCGCGTCGCCGATCCTCGGCGGCGGCCGGTTCGAGGTGCGCGGCACGCTCGGCTCCGGCGGCGCGGGCGTGGTCTATCGCGTCTTCGATCGGCAGCTCGGGCGCGAGGTGGCGCTCAAGCTCCTGCGCCAGGCGTCGGGCCGCGACCTGTTCCGGTTCAAGCGCGAGTTCCGCGCGCTCGCCGACATCGTCCACCCGAGCCTGGTGGCGCTCCACGAGCTGCACGCGGAGGGCGGCGACTGGTACTTCACGATGGAGCTCGTCGAGGGCGTGTCGTTCATCGACTGGGTCCGGCCGGGCCGCGCCA
The DNA here is from genome assembly GCA_035558535.1 of Kofleriaceae bacterium. Lineage (GTDB taxonomy): Bacteria > Myxococcota_A > Polyangia > Haliangiales > Haliangiaceae > JABFXX01. The sequence continues at coordinate 118,800 of DATMCI010000332.1, read as the reverse complement.
GCGGGCCGCAGCGCCCGCGCGGCGACATCCAGACGGGCCGGCTCGACGAGCACCGGCTGCGCGACGCGCTGATCCAGCTCACCGACGCGCTGATCGCGCTGCACCGCGCCGGCAAGCTGCACCGCGATCTCAAGCCGTCGAACGTGCTGGTCACGCGGAGCGGCCGGCTCGCCTTGCTCGACTTCGGCCTCATCACCGGCGTCGCCGAGGGCGACCCGGAGCGGCTCGCCGTCGGGACGCCCGTGTACATGTCGCCGGAGCAGGCATCGGATCAGCCGCTCGGCGAGGCGTCGGACTGGTACTCGGTCGGCGCGATGGTCTACGAGGCGCTCACCGGCCGGCGGCCGTTCGAGGGCGACTCCGAGCAGGTGATGACGCGCAAGCAGAGCGAGACCCCGCCGCACCCGACGCGGCTCGCGAGCCGCGTGCCGCCGGAGCTCGCGAAGCTGTGCATGGCGCTGCTCCACCCGCGGGCGGCGGCGCGGCCGGGCGGGGCCGAGATCCTGGGCCTCCTCGGCGCGACCCCGTCGCCCAGGACGCGGGCGCTCGCGCGCAGCCAGCCGCCGACGGCGTTCGTCGGCCGGAGCGGCGAGCTCGAGGAGCTGCGGCGCGCGCTCGCCGATTGCCACCGCGGCGGCGTCGCGGTGCTCGTCGTCGGCCGGAGCGGCATCGGCAAGACCACGCTCGTGCGGCGCTTCCTGCGCGAGCTCGGCCCGGCGGTGTCCGCGGTCGAGGGGCGCTGCTTCGAGCGCGAGGCGGTGCCGTTCAAGATGCTCGACGGCGTCGTCGACGCGCTGACGGGCACGATCCTGACGCTCCCGCCCGAGCAGGTCGGCCCGCTCGCGCCGCCGGAGCTGGGCGCGCTCGTGCGCATGTTCCCGGTGCTCCTGCGCGTGCCGCGGTTCGCCGAGGCGGCGCCGGCGAGCCCCCCGCCGCCGGATCCGCAGGAGCTGCGGCGGCGCGGGTTCCGCGCGCTGAAGATCCTGATCGCGGGGCTCGCGCGGCTCCGCCCGCTCGTGATCTTCGTCGACGACGCGCACTGGGGCGACGCCGACAGCGCGGTGTTCCTGGCCGATCTGATCCACGGCTCGGAGCCGGGCGTGCTCGTGATCGCGGCGCACCGGCCCGACGATTATCTGGGCGTGGTCGCGCAGCTGCGCCGGCCGCCGGGCGGCAGCGCGCTCCGCGGCGACGTCCGCGAGCTCGAGGTCGCCGCGCTCGGCGAAGCGCACGCGGCGGAGCTGGTCACGCAGCTGGCCGCGGACGCCCGGCGCGTGGCGGCGGCGGTGACGGCGGCGGCGGGCAACCCGCTCGTCCTCGTGGAGCTGGCGCGCGCGCCGCGCCTCGAGCCGGGGGCGCGGATCGACGATCTCGTGCGCGCGCGGGCGCGCCAGCTCGGCCCGGACGCGCAGGCGATGCTCGTGGCGACGAGCGTGGCGGGGCGGCCGCTGCCGGTCGAGATCGCGGCGCGCGCGGCGGAGGTGGCGGCCGGGCTCGACGCGGCGGCGCAGCTCGCGACCGAGCGGCTCGCGACGCTGCGGCAGGTGGGCGAGCAGGCGATCCTGCACCCGGCGCACGACCACATCCGCGCCGCGATGCTCGCGGAGCTCGACGACGCCGCGCGCGCGCGCTGGCACGAGGCGCTCGCGCGCGCGTACGAGGGCGAGGTGAGCGAAGGCGGCGCGGGCGCGGACGCGCGGGTGGCCACGACCCACAGCGCCCGGGAGCTCGACGCGGAGGCGGTGGCGCTGCACTGGCTCGCGGCGGGGCACGCGGCCAACGCCGCGCGCCACGCGGTCGCCGCGGCGCTCAAGGCGGAGCGGTCGTTCGCGTTCCGCCGCGCGGCCGAGCTGTACGAGATCGCGATCGCCCACGGCCCGTGGGACGCGGCCGAGCGGCGCGATCTGTTGCGCTACCGGGCCCACGCGCTCGTGTGCGCCGGCCAGCTCGACGAGGCGGCCGAGGCATTCGGCCGCGCGGCCGCGCTCGTGGCGGACGCCGACGCAGCCGCGCTCGAGCGGCTGCGCGTCGAGGCGCTGCTCCGGCGCGGCCGCGTCGGCGAGGCGCTGCCGGTGGCCGAGCGGCTGCTCGCCCAGCTCGGGCTGAGCCTGCCGCTCGCGACGCGGGCGGGGCGGCTGCGCCTCACCGCGCGGTGGCTCTTGGCAAAGCCGCACGATCTCGACTTCACCGAGCGGGCTCCCGCCGACGTGCCGGCGGCGCAGCTGCGCGTGGTCGATGTCCTGTGCTCGATCTCGAGCGGGCTCGCGTTCGCCGATCCGGGGCTCGGCCGCGCCGCGCAGCTCCAGCTCCTGCGCGCGGCGCTCGACGCAGGCGAGCCGCACCGCGTGTGCCTCGCGCTCGCGCTCGAGGTCTGCTACGCGGGCGGCGGCGGCAGCCGCAACCGCGCCGCGATCGAGGAGACGGGCGCGCGGCTGTCCGCGCTCGCGCTGCGGCTCGGTCACACCGAGCTCATCGGGATCGCCGACGTCGCGCGCGGCGTGGCGGCGCACCTGTGCGGCCAGTGGCGGGACGCGCGCGGCCACCTCGAGGCGGGCCTCGCGATGCTGCGCGAGCACGCGAGCGTGCGCTGGGAGATCGACGTCGGCGACATGTACTGGCTCCCGACGTTGTTCTACGTCGGCGACTGGCGCGAGATGACACGCCAGACGCAGCTCCTGCTCCGCGACGCGATCGATCGCGCCGACGTGGTGGCGCAGCAGAACCTGCGCACGGGGCGCTGCAACCTGGCGTGGCTGCTCGCGCACCGGCCGGCCGAGGCGCGCGAGCAGCTCGCGATCGCGGAGCGGTCGATCGCTGCGACGGCCGCAGGCGCGGGGGCGGCCGCGGGCGCCGCGTTCCTCTTCCCGCACGCGCAGGCGGTGATCGCGGCCGTCCACATCGAGCTCTACGTCGGCGACGGCGCGGCGGCCGCGCGCCGGCTCGCCGAGGCGTGGGGCGACCTCGAGCGGCTCGGCTGCTTGCGGCTGCAGCAGCTGCGGATCGAGCTCTCGGTGCTCCGCGCGCGCGCGGCGCTCGCGACCCTGCCCGCGAGGAACCCTTCGGAGGCGCGCATCCGCCCGATCCGCGCCCTCGCCGACGATCTCATGAAGGAGGGCGCGGAGTGGGCCTCGGCGCTGGGCCACCTGGTGCGCGCGTCGCTGCACGCGTTCCGCGGCGAGAGCGCGGCCGCGCGCGCGGAGCTCCTCGCGGCGGAAGCGCTCCTCGTAGGAGCCGGGATGATGGGCCTCCTCCAGATCGCGAGGTTGCGCCGCGGCCTCCTCGAGGGAGGGGCCGGCGGCACCGCGCGTGCCGAGGCCGCGCGTGACATGATGCGCGAACTTGGAGCGGTCGAACCAGAGAGCGTCGCGGCGCTGCTTGTCCCTTGGCCTGGCTCCTGGCCTCACTGACGAGTGACGCGCGGCGCAGCTGGATGTTAGGCTGCGCGCCGGTGGAACCCGGAATCGATCCGGTCGGGTCGGTGTGGCGTACACGTGGAACCGGCAGCAGCGCCGGAATGAGGCAAGTACCAGTGTCAGATATCGCGCAGCACCTTGCAGTCTCGGGGCGGGTCGACATCGAGGACCTCGACTGGGAGACGGCCCGGAAGGTCGGACTGACGAAGGCGGAGATCGAGAGCCTTCACTACTTCGCGGACATCGAGAGCCAGACCGTCCACTACTTCCTCGAGGTCGCCAAGCTCAAGGTCTCGCGAGATCCCGAGCTCCTGACGTTCCTCACGATGTGGAACTACGAGGAGTACTTCCACTCGTACGCGATCCTGCGCCTCATGCGGGAGTGCGGCGTGCCCGTCGAGTCGGCGACGGAGCGCGCGCAGAAGATCCGCGCCGGCGCGCGGTTCAAGGCGAAGGCCGAGGACGCGCTCCAGGTCATGATCTCCAAGCTCGTGCCGCAGACGTTCGTCGCGCTGTGGATGTTCTGGGGCGCGCTCCAGGAGTGCCTGACGACGCAGGCGTACGAGGAGCTGGCGCACGCGACGAAGAACCCGGTGCTCGCCGAGATGTGCCGCCGCATCGCGAAGCAGGAGCGGCGCCACTACGCGTACTACCACGGCCAGGCGCGGAAGAAGCTCTCCGGCCAGCGGTTCGCGCAGCGCTTCGTCCGCTGGATCGCGAACAAGTTCTACGCGCCGGTCGGCGGCGGCGTGAAGACGGACGAGGAGGGCGCTCGCCTCGTCGCGCAGCTGTTCCCGGGCGATCGCATCTTCGAGGTCATGGGCTACATCGAGCGCAAGATGGCGGTGCTCCCCGGCATGGAGGGCCTCGAGTGCGCGACGCGGTGGGCCGCGAAGGTGCAGCCGATGCTGCCGCCGGAGACGCGCGCGGCGACGATCCCGGAGCACCTGCGGGCCGCGGCGTAACGGCCGCGGGCGCGGCGTAGCCCCGCGGGCGCGGGTGCGGCAGCGGCCGCTACGGCAGCTGCTTGATGCAGCTGGAGAGCCGCAGCGCCTGCGCCTGCATGACGTCGATCTCGGCCTGCGTCGGCTTGGCGCGCGGCCGGTCGCCGAGCCTCTTGTTCTCCACCTGGAGCGCGGCGTACACCGCTTCGACGCACGCGCGGTCCTTGCACGCGCAGCCCTTGTCGGCGACCTCGGTGAGGAGGCGGATCGTCTCGGCCGACGTGACCTCGGGGCCAGCGGGCGCCGGCGCGGCCGGCGCGCCGCCGGCCGGATGCCGCTCCACGTGCTGCCCGCGGTCCATCGATGGCGGCGGTGCCGCGGGCGCCGACTCGGCGACAGGCGCGCCGCCGGAGGGCGCCGGTGCCGGCTGCGCGCCGGCGGCGGGGGCGGGCGGCCTGGCCTTCTCATCGCAGCCCGCGAGCTGCGAGGCGGCGAGCGCGAGCGCGAGCACGAGCGCGGGCGTAGCGATCCACTTCATGGGTACAGCCTAGCGCAGCACGGTGAGCGTCCGCATCGTCCCGCGCGTCACGCCGAACTGCTCGTGCACGGCGGCGCGCCGCACGACCTCGGCCGCGCTGATCGCGCCGGCCACGAGCTGCGCGTACGCGCCGTACAGCGCGGCGGCCTCGGCGGCCGACTCGCGCACGAGCTCGATGCGGAAGCGGCGGACGCCGCGCGCGGCGAGCTCCGGCACGAGGGAGGCCGCGCTCTGCGCCTGCGCGTTGAACACGGTGTTGCGGCACCCGACGTCGACGAGCACCGGGTGGACGAGGCCGACGCGGTCGCGCAGCGCCACCTCGTGCCGCTCGCACGGCCGGCCGCACGTGCGGAAGTCGCGCCCCGTCGACAGCAGGTGCGCGTACACGCAGTGCTCGGTGTGGAACGTCGGGATGTGGTGGTGGATCGTCACGGCGACGCGGCCGCGCGGCGCGCGATCGAGCAGCGCGAGGAGCTGCGCGCGATCGAGATCGTGCGCGGCGGTCACCGTGGCGAGCCCGCGATCGAGCACCCACCGCGCGGTGATCGAGTTCGCGACGTTGAGCGAGAAGTCGCCGTGGAGCGCCGGCCGCTCGGCGAGCCCACGAAAGTACGCGAGCGAGCCCCAGCTCCGCACGAGCACGTGATCGGGCAGGAGCCGCGCGAGGTGGGCGTCGATCTTCTCCTCGCCTGGCTTCTGCACCCGCACGGTGGCCACGCCGACGCGCGCGCCCCGGCGCCGCGCCCGCTCGACGGCGCGGCCGAGCCCGACCAGCTCCATCCAGTCGAGCTCGACCTCGCGCGCGCCGGCATCGAGCACGGCGTCGAGCTGCGCGTCGCTGCGGCACAGCGGCACGGCGATCGGCGCGGCATCCGCGGCGGCGCCGCTCCCGGCCTCATCCGGTCTCGCCCGCAGCACCTGGGTGATCCCCGCCGGCGCCAGCTCGCGGTCGACGCGGACGATCGCGGCGTCGAGCTGCGCGACCAGCTCGCGCCGCAGCTCCTTGAGCTCGGACACCGGCACGTGCAGGCCGCCGGCGAGCCCGCTCGCGTCGAGCGCGCCGAGCGAAAACGGCGTGCCGCCGAGCGCGCCGAGCTTGTCGGCGAGCACCTCGCGCGACAGGCCCGCGCCGCGCGCGATCGCGAGCGCGCTCCGGGTGCGCGCCGTCGCGGCCGCGCGCGCGGCCCCGCGCGTCACCTCGGCCGTCACCTCGAGCGGCGCGCCCGCGGCGCCTCGCACCGTGAGCGCGACCGCGATCCGGCCGAGCGCGGCGCCCTCCCGGCCGGCCTCGGCCGCCCGCTCGCCGGCTCGCAAGACGCGCGGATCCGACGTGATCCACACGAGGTCGCCCGGCGCGACCTGTCCGAGATCCGGACCGGGCTGCCCGAACCGCAGGCGGTAGCCCTCGCGCAGCGGCTCGCTGGCGAAGATCGGCCCGCCCGGCTCGTCCGCCTCGGGCCGGCCGCGATCGAACACGACGCCCATGCCCGGGCGGGGGACTATCGTCGCGCCTTCGCCTCCCCGCGCCGCGTCGCGGAGCTCCGCGTCGCTCAGCGCCGCGCCGCCGGTCACCGGGCGCTGCGCCGGATCCGGCACGACGACGACCTCGTCGCGCCCGACGGCGGTGACGCGCCCGAGCGGCAGCCCGCGGTGCCGCGGGAACCGGCCCTCCACGAGCGTCTGGTGATCGGCGCCGCCGAGGAATCCGCGCGAGACGCCGCGGCTGTACGCGACGTGCAGCGACGCCTCGTCCTCGGGCAGCTCGAGCGGCGGCGCGTACGCGGGCCCGCCCTCCGGCGCGGCGCGCTCCGCCGCCCGCCGGTACTGGTGCACGGCCGCCGCCACGTAGTGCGGCCCCTTGAGCCGGCCCTCGATCTTGAGCGACGCGACGCCGATCGCCGCGAGCTCGGGCACCGCGTCGAGCCCGACCAGGTCCTTCGGCGACAGGAGGTACTCGATCTCGCCGAGGTCGCGTTCGCGCCCGTCGACGACGAGCTGGTAGGGCAGGCGGCACGCCTGCGCGCACTGGCCGCGGTTCGCCGACCGGCCGCCCCACGCCTCCGAGGACAGGCACTGACCCGACCACGCGACGCACAGCGCGCCGTGGATGAAGACCTCGAGCGGCACGCTCGTCTCCGCCGCGTACGCGCGGATCTCGTCCAGCGATAGCTCGCGCGGCACGACGACGCGGGACAGCCCCAGCTCGCGCAAGAGCTCCACCGCGAGCGCGCTCGACGCCGTCATCTGCGTCGAGGCGTGCAGCTCGAGCGCCGGGCACACGGCGCGCGCGATCACCGCGACGGCCGGATCCTGGACGATGATCGCGTCGACGCCGGACGCGGCGACGCGCCGGACCAGCTCCTCGACGACCGGCAGCTCTGGCTCGAACACGAGCGTGTTCAGCGTGACGTACGCGCGGGCGCCGGCGCGGTGGATCCACGCGACGGTCTCCGCGAGCCCGCTCGCCGGGAAGTTCGCGGCGCGCGCGCGCGCGTTGAAGCCGTCATCGAGGCCGAAGTAGACAGCGTCGGCGCCCGCGGCGAGCGCCGCGGCGAGCGCCGCGCGGTCACCGGCGGGGGCGAGGATCTCGGGGCGGCGCGGCGGGCGCATGGGGCCGGGTGCGCGGCGGGCTCGATCGAGCGCGGGGCGCGGGCCACCGCGGGGGGGAACCTTTCCGGGCAGCGTTCCATACCATGGAGGGCCCGTCTCGCTGCAGGAAACCTTTCGTGCGTCGGGCAGTTGAGCCGTTCCAACCCCTTGCGACCCCCTCCGGGCTTCCATATAACGCCCGCCGAGGAATCCCATGACTTCGATATTGCATTGGCTAGCAAACGGGGCCACCGAGGCCGCCGGCAAGGCCGTCCGCCCGCACAGCGAGGCGCAGCTCGCCCTGCCGGACTTCCACCAGGTCCAGTTCCTGGGCATCACGGGCTGGAACATCCTGGCGATCGGCCTCGCGGTGTGCGCGATCGGCCTGATCTTCGGGCTGCTCAAGTACCAGAAGCTGAAGGCGCTGCCGGTGCACCAGGCGATGCTCGAGATCAGCGAGCTCATCTACGCCACGTGCCGGACGTACCTGCGCACGCAGGCCCGCTTCATCACGCTGCTCTGGATCCCGATCGCGACGATCATCGTCGTGTACTTCGCGGTCCTCGAGAAGGTCCCGCTGCCCAAGGTCCTCGCGATCGCCGCGTTCTCGGTGGTCGGCATCCTCGGCAGCACGCTGGTCGCGTTCTTCGGTATCCGCGTCAACACGTTCGCGAACTCGCGCGCGGCGTTCGCGTCCTTGCGCGGCAAGCCGTACCCGGTCATGGCGATCCCGCTCGAGGCCGGCATGAGCATCGGCACGGTGCTGATCTCGACCGAGCTCCTCCTGATGCTCGCGATCATGCTGTTTTTGCCCGGCGACTACGCGGGCCCGTGCTTCATCGGCTTCGCCGTCGGTGAGTCGCTCGGCGCCGCCGCGCTCCGCATCGCGGGCGGCATCTTCACGAAGATCGCCGACATCGGCTCCGACCTCATGAAGATCGTCTTCAACATCAAGGAAGACGACGCGAGAAACCCGGGCGTCATCGCGGACTGCACCGGCGACAACGCCGGTGACTCGGTCGGCCCGACGGCCGACGGCTTCGAGACCTACGGCGTCACCGGCGTCGCGCTCATCACGTTCCTCCTGGTCGCGCTGCCGAACTCTCCGGGCCTCGAGGCCAACCACTTCGCGCCGAACGGCGTCCCCGACGATCCGGGCCAGTGGACGATGAGCGTGCTGCTCGTCTGGCTGTTCGCGATGCGCATCGTCATGATCCTCGCCTCGGTCGGCAGCTACCTCCTGAACGAGATGGTCACGAAGGCGCGCTACGAGAACGCGGCGAAGATGGACTTCGAGCACCCGCTCACGAACCTGGTCTGGCTGACGTCCTTGGTCTCGGTCGGCCTGACATTCCTCGTCTCGTACCTGCTGATCGGCCAGGGCGAGTCGACGCTGCCGTTCGGCCTCTGGTGGAAGCTCTCGGTGATCATCTCGTGCGGCACGCTCGCTGGCGCGATCATCCCCGAGCTCGTGAAGGTGTTCACGTCGGTGAACTCCGGCCACGTCCGCGAGACGGTCACCGCCTCGAAGGAGGGCGGCCCGTCGCTGAACATCCTGGCGGGCCTCACGGCCGGCAACTTCTCGGGCTACTGGATGGGCCTCATCATCACCGGCCTCATGGGCATCGCGTACTGGGTGTCGACGTCGCAGGGCATGACCGAGCTCATCGCGAGCACGAACGAGCTCGCGGGCCTCGACATGTCGTGGTTCGCTGCCAAGGCGGCCTCGGCGGTGTTCGCGTTCGGCCTCGTCGCGTTCGGCTTCCTCGGCATGGGCCCGGTGACGATCGCGGTCGACTCCTACGGCCCGGTCACGGACAACGCGCAGTCGGTCTACGAGCTGTCGGTGATCGAGGGCAAGCCCGGCATCGAGGACGAGATCAAGAAGAAGTTCGGGTTCAAGCCCGAGTTCGAGCGCGCCAAGATGTTCCTCGAGGAGAACGACGGCGCGGGCAACACGTTCAAGGCGACGGCCAAGCCGGTCTTGATCGGCACCGCGGTGGTCGGCGCGACGACGATGATCTTCGCGCTCATCATGCTGGTCACCGACGGCCTGAAGCCCGCGCTGGTCGGCAACCTGTCGATGATCCACCCGCCGTTCTTGCTCGGCCTCATCGCCGGCGGCGCGGTCATCTACTGGTTCACCGGCGCGTCGACGCAGGCCGTGTCGACGGGCGCGTACCGCGCGGTCGAGTTCATCAAGGCGAACATCAAGCTCGACGGCACCGCCGAGAAGGCGTCGACCGAGGACTCGAACAAGGTCGTCGAGATCTGCACCATCTACGCCCAGAAGGGCATGGTGAACATCTTCTTCGTCGTGTTCTTCACGACGCTGTCGTTCGCCTGCCTCGAGCCGTACTTCTTCATCGGCTACCTGATCTCGATGGCGCTGTTCGGCCTCTACCAGGCGATCTTCATGGCGAACGCCGGCGGCGCCTGGGACAACGCGAAGAAGGTCGTCGAGACCGAGCTACGCGCGAAGGGCACCAAGCTGCACGAGGCGACGGTCGTCGGCGACACGGTCGGCGATCCGTTCAAGGACACGTCGTCGGTCGCGCTGAACCCGGTCATCAAGTTCACGACGCTGTTTGGCGTGCTCGCGGTCGGCCTCGCGCTCCAGCTCGATCACAGCAACTACACGGCGGTGAAGTACACGGTGGCGGGCGTCTCGCTGGCCATCGCGATGTTCTTCGCGCACCGCTCGTTCTACGGCATGCGCATCGACTCGGGCGAGGCGACGAAACCGGCGCCGGCGACGGCGGCGGCGAAGAAGCCGGCAGCGAAGCCGGCCCCGGCCGCGGAGAAGGCGGAGAAGGCGGAGAAGGCGGAGAAGGCCGAGAAGGCCGAGAAGGCGGAGAAGGTCGAGAAGGTCGAGAAGGCGGAGGAGAAGGTGGCGAAGGCCGAGGAGAAGGTCGAGAAGGCCGAGGAGAAGGTGGCGAAGGCCGAGGAGAAGGCCGAGGAGAAGGCCGAGAAGGCCGAAGAGAAGGTGGCGAAGGCCGAGGAGAAGGCCGAGAAGGCCGAGGAGAAGGCCGAGGAGAAGGCCGAAGCGGCGGCGGCGGCGGAGAAGGCGAAGGACGACGACGTGAAGCTCGGGGACGAGAAGGCTGCGGACGAGAAGGCTGCGGACGAGAAGAAGGCTGCGGACGAGAAGAAGGACGCGTAGCGGCCAGGGCGCTGGCCCCGGCCGCCCTGCTCAGGGGGCCGGGCCCAGGCAGGGGCCCAGGTAGCTCTGGGCCCGGAGATGGAGCCCGGGCGGCCCCGGCCCCGGCGGCGCGGCGACCGCCAGCGCGACGGTGCCGGCGATCAGGACGAGGGCAGAGACGATGCCCATGACGAGCGCGAGCCCGCGGGGTGGGCGCTCGGGAGGCAGGGCGCGGAGCTCGCGGAGGGTCGGGTGCAGCATGCATCGGCCAGCGAGCAACCGGCGGACCACGGCGCGAAGCACGCCGGCGCAGGCCCGAAGTGGGCGATCACGCGTGCGTGCGGTGCGCCCGGCGCGGGCGCGCGCGACGATCGGAGCTGCCAGGCGGGGCGCGTGACTGCCGAACTGGCAAGCAGGCTACGGGCGCGGCGCCCGGGGCGCGGCGCGCGACCGGGCCGCGCTTACTTGCACGGCTCCTTGAGCAGCGCGGCGTACCGCTCCGCTTCCTTGGTGATCGTCATGCCGACGCCGTAGGTCTTCACACCCATGACGCGCCACGCCTCGGCGGCCTTGGCGTACTCGATCTCCACGACGACATCGCCCTCGGCGAGCCCGGGCTGAGCACAGCGCATGATCCCGCCGTCCTCCTTGCAGGTCGGCGCCTCGTGGTTCGTCTTCAGGCGCTCCGGCATCTGCTTGCCGACCGCCTCCACCGCCTTCACGGCGTCGGCGCCGCACCGCCGCTCGACGGAGAACCTGCCCTTGGTCTGGCCAGACAGATCCTCGACGGCGACGAGCTCGACGACGCCCGCCTTGTCACCTTCGGCCACCCACGGCTTCGTGCCGGCGAGCGCCTCGTCGAACGGCAGAAACCCGGTGGCCTTGGGCCCCGGCGCGGCCGGGCCCGCGGACGGGCTCTCGGCCGGGCCCGCGGTCCCGCCGCTGCCCGCCGTGCCGGTGGGCGTTCCGCCGGCCGGCGCTCCTCCGGCGGGCGTCCCACCGGCCGGCGTCCCGGCCTGCGTCGGCGGCAGCTTGCGTTCCTCCGGCCTCTTGTCGTTGCAGCCAGCGGCGAGCACGAGAGCGAGCAGGGCGATCCGGATCATGGGCGCAGGATAGCCAGTTCGGTCGTGCTAAACGAGGCCATGGCCGATCCCATTCGCGCGCCCCGCGGCACCGCCCTCTCGTGCAAAGGCTGGCCGCAGGAGGCCGCGCTGCGGATGCTGATGAACAACCTCGATCCGGACGTCGCCGAGCGGCCGGACGATCTCGTCGTCTACGGCGGCACTGGCAAGGCCGCGCGCAGCTGGGACGACTACCACGCGATCGTCCGCGAGCTGCGCGCGCTCGAGGGAGATCAGACGCTGCTCGTGCAGTCGGGGCGCCCGGTCGGCGTGTTCCGCACGCACGAGGAGGCGCCGCGCGTCCTGATCGCCAACTCGAACCTCGTCGGCAAGTGGGCCACGTGGGAGCACTTCCGCGAGCTCGAGCAGCGCGGCCTCATGATGTACGGCCAGATGACCGCCGGGTCCTGGATCTACATCGGCTCGCAGGGTATCGTGCAGGGCACGTTCGAGACGTTCGCGGCCGCTGGCCGGCAGCACTGGGGCGGCGATCTCGCCGGCAAGCTCGTGCTCTCGGGCGGGCTCGGCGGCATGGGCGGCGCGCAGCCGCTCGCCGCCACCATGGCCGGCGCCGTGTTCCTCGGCGTGGAGATCGATCCCGCGCGCGTGCAGCGCCGGCTCGAGACGCGCTACCTCGACGAGGTCGCGCCGGATCTCGACACCGCGCTGCGCCGCGCCGAGCAGTGCAGGCGCGAGCGCGTCGCGCGCTCGATCGCCGTCGTCGGCAACGCCGCGGACGTCTACGCCGAGCTCGTCCGGCGCGGCACCGCGCTCGATCTCGTCACCGATCAGACGTCGGCGCACGATCCGCTCGTCGGCTACATCCCGCAGGGCTACACGCTCGAGGCGGCCGCCGAGCTGCGGCGCCGCGATCCGGACGAGTACGTCCGCCGCGCGCGCGCGTCGATGGCGGTGCAGGTCGAGGCGATGGTCGCGATGAAGCAGGCCGGCGCGCACGTCTTCGATTACGGCAACAACCTCCGCGAGCAGGCCGCGCTCGGGGGCCTGCCGCGCGAGACCGCGTTCTCGTACCCCGGCTTCGTGCCCGCGTACATCCGGCCGCTGTTCTGCGAGGGCAAGGGGCCGTTCCGGTGGGCCGCGCTGTCGGGCGATCCCGAGGACATCCGCGTCACCGACGAGGCAGTGCTCGCGGAGCTCGCCGACGATCCGATGCTGCACCGCTGGATCCCGCTCGCGCGCGAGCGGATCGCGTTCCAGGGCCTGCCCGCGCGCATCTGCTGGCTCGGCTACGGCCAGCGCCACCGCGTGGGCCTGCGCTTCAACGAGCTGGTCCGCACCGGCAAGGTGAAGGCGCCGATCGTGATCGGCCGCGATCACCTCGACTGCGGCTCGGTGGCGTCGCCGAACCGCGAGACGGAAGGGCTGAAGGACGGTACCGACGCGGTCGCCGACTGGGCGATCCTGAACGCGCTCGTCAACACGGCCGCGGGCGCCACGTGGGTCTCGTTCCACCACGGCGGCGGCGTCGGCATCGGCTACTCGCTGCACGCCGGCATGGTCGTCGTCGCCGACGGCACGCCGCGCGCGGCCCGCTGCCTCGAGCGCGTGCTGACGTCCGATCCGGGCATGGGCATCATCCGGCACGCGGACGCCGGCTACGACGAGGCGATCCGCGCGGCCGACGAGCGCGGCGTCGTCGTGCCGCGCCGCCGGGGCGACGCCCCGTGACGATCGACCGGCGCGGCAAGCTCGCGCTGGACGGAGGGCCGTTCGACGTCCAGCTCACGCGGGACAAGGTGCTCGTGCGGTTCCGCGGCCGGCTCGTCCGCACGCTGACCGGCGCCGACGCCGCGGAGGTGCGAGTCGCCGCCGCGGCGGGCGACCCGGCCGCCGTGCAGCTGCTCGTCGCGCGCAAGACCGGCAACTTCAAGCGCGGCAACGAACGCTAGACGAGCGCCAGACGAGCGCCAGACGAGCGCCAGACGAGTGCTGACCGGCTCCCGGTCCATTAGTTGCTGTGCACGGCGGCTGCATGGTACCGACACGTAGCTATGCCGGTGCGTCGACTTCGCCTCAGCGAGCTCAGCGCATTCAAATCGGCAGATCTCGAGTTCGTTGAGGGGCTCAACATCTTTCTCGGCGCCAACGGGACCGGGAAGACGCACCTCCTGAAGCTCATTTATTCGCTGCTGGAAGCCACGCGAAACGACACGTCGCTGAGAGACAAGCTCGCAGGTGTGTTTCGGCCCGACGACGGTCAGGTGGGCCACCTGGCCCGGCGCGTCCACGGATCGAGCACCGCGAAGGTGACCCTCGAGGTCAACGGCGGACAGATCAGCTTCGAGCTGCCCTCGAAGAAGGGGACCTTGAAGCACAAGGTCCGCGGCTCCATCCACCACGAGCGGGCTGTCTTCCTCCCCAGCCGAGAGGTCCTCGCCATGTACGAGGGCTTCATCGCCGCCTATCGCGAGCGCGAGCTTGCCTTCGACGAGACCTACTTCGACGTGTGCGTCGCGCTCAACGCGAACCCGATCAAGGGTTCCGCCAAGGAGCGCGTCGAGTCAGTGCTTCAGACGCTGCGCCAGGCGCTCGGCGGCCACGTCGAGCTCAGCGGCGAGCGCTTCTACGTGAAGTTCCACGGTGACCGTGCGCGGATGGAGGCGCACCTGGTCGCCGAGGGGCTGCGCAAGCTCGCGAGCCTCGAGCGGCTCCTCTTGAATGGATCGCTCACGACGAACGGGTTTCTGTTCTGGGACGAGCCGGAGGCCAACCTGAACCCGCGGCTCACGGTCGTGATCGCCGATGTCCTCGGCGCGCTGGCTTCCCTCGGCGTGCAGGTCTTCATCACGACCCACGACTTCCTGCTCGCGCGTAGGCTTTCGGTCAAAGGCGAGCTGCCGGGGGAGCCTCCGACTCGCTTCTTCGTGTGCTATCGCCCACGCGACGGCGCTCCGGTGGAGATCCAGCACGGCGCGAGGCTGGCGGATCTCCCCGTGAACCCGATCGAGGAAGAGTTCGCTCGCCACTACGACTTCGAGCTCAGCCGCACGCTCGGTAGCGTCTCGTGAGCCGACCGATCCGCATCGAGGTTGAAGATCGGCTCCGGTTTACGTTCGAGCGGCCGGCCTGGGACGCTGTGAAGTGGGACGACGACCCTGCGTATCTGCGCGGCCTGCAGCGACACGGCGGCAAGGCGGTCGACATCATCGCGACACTGGACCGGCGCAGCCTTCACCTGTTCGAAATCAAGGATCCGCGCGGCGACTGGGCTACCTATCGCGGCCAAAATTCGGTCGATGCAATCTCGCAGATTGTTGCCGACAAGGTCCGCGACACTCTCGCGGGGCTACTGTTCTGCCGGGACCGGCATCCCTGCGATCACCTCCTCGTCCACCTGAAGGCACTCTTTGATCGAGATGAACGAGTTTTTGTGACCTTCTGGCTCGAGACCATCCGCCTCGATCCAACTCTGGCAATGACGCTGAAGACCCAGATCGAGAAAAAGCTGCGATGGCTCAACCCGAGCGTCATCGTCACAAGCCGGGCGCTTTGGCCCCAAATGCGAGGGCATGGGCTCCCCGGGCTCAGCGTGGAGAGCATGCAGGGAGCGCCCTGGCGTGGATAGCTCGCTCGTTGTCCGCAACGCGCGCGTGATGACGTGCGATCCGGCGCGGCCGGGGCTCGGCGTGATCGATCGCGGCGCCATGGCGATCCGCGGCGGCGCGGTCGTGTGGGTCGGCGAAGACGAGGACGTGCCGGCGAGCGCGGGGGCAGGCGCGGCGGCAGGCGCGGTGATCGACGCGGGCGGACGGCTGGTGACGCCGGGGCTCGTCGATTGCCACACGCACGCGATCTTCGCGGGGGACCGGGCGAACGAGTTCGGGATGCGCGCGGCGGGCCGCTCGTACCTCGAGATCGCGGCGGCGGGCGGCGGGATCGCGGCGACGCTTGGGCCGACGCGCGCGGCGGCTGACGGCGAGCTTGCGGGGTTGCTCGACGAGCGGCTCGCCGCGGCGCGCGCCGCGGGGACCACGACGATCGAGGTGAAGAGCGGCTACGACCTGACGGTTCCCGGCGAGCTGCGGCTCCTGCGCGTGGTGGCGGCGGCCGCGCGCCGCGGGCCGCAGCGGATCGTGCCGACCCTGCTCGCGCACCTGATCCCGAAGGAGCGGGCGGCGGACCGCGCGCGCTACGTGGCGGAGCTCGCCGGCGAGCTGGTGCCGGCGGCCGCGCGCGAGGGGCTCGCCGCGTCGGTGGACGTCTACTGCGACGAGGGCGCGTTCACGCTCGAGGAGAGCCGCGCCATCCTCGGCGCCGCGCGCGCGGCGGGGCTGCCCGTGCGCGGCCACGTCGGCCAGTTCCGCGATCTGGGCGGCGCGCACCTGCTCGCGGAGCTGGGCGCGCTGTCGGCCGACCACGTCGAGCAGATCGATGACGCGGGCATCGCGGCGCTCGCGCGCGCCGGCATCGTCGCGGTGATGCTGCCCGGCGCGTGCGTCCAGCTCCGGCTGCCAGTGCCGCCGGTCGAGCAGCTGCGCCGAGCCGGCGTCCCGATGGCCGTGGCGAGCGATCTGAACCCGGGCTCGTCGTTCTGCGAGTCGCTCCTGCCGCAGCTCTGGCTCGCGGCGACGCACTACGGCATGACCGTCGAGGAGGCGTGGCTCGGCGTCACGCGGCACGCCGCGCGCGCGCTCGGGCTCGCCGGCCCGGGGACGCTCGCCGCCGGCGCGCCCGCCGACTGGATCCTCTGGCGCTGCGACGATCCGGCAGCCGTGCCGTACCGGTACGGCGCGGCCGCCTCGCTGATCGATCGCGTGTACGTGGCCGGCGCGCCGGTATAGCCGCCGCACGGCGCGGCGCGGCGCGGCCGCCTACCAGCCGAGGCCGATCTCGACGGCGAGGAACGGCTGGACGGCGCGCTGCGGGATCACGAGCTCGTCGGCCCGCGCGAACGCGGCAGCGCCCGCGGTGAACGAGGCGATCGCCTCGACGCCGCGGCCGAGCGGGACGAGCCACTGACCCTGGACGACGGCCTCGGGGCCGGAGACCGAGCCGTGATCGGCGGCGTCGGGCGAGCCGAACTGGAAGCCGACGTGATCGATGCCGACCTGCAGCTCGGCGAAGCCGGCGCCGGCGCGCAGCTTGCCGGTGCCGCGATCGGTGTGCGTCGAGAGCAGCGTCCACGTGGCGCGGAAGTGCGCCATCTCGCGGCCGGGCTCGTTGTGGATCAGCGCCTGGCCGGTGCCGCACGACTCGACGCCGAGCCCGGCGACGACGCGGACGTCGAGGCAGAACGTGGGCCGGCCGGTGTCGTCGCTGCTCGCGCCGCCGATGCGGAAGTTGATGCGGTTCTGGACCGGCGGCGCGCTCTCGCCAGCGCCGGGCGCGGTCGACTCGCCGTCGGCGCGCGCGGGGCTTGCAGAGGCCAGGACCGCGACGGCGGCGGCGGTGGCGGCGGCGAGAGCAGGCACCCGGCGCATCGGCCACGGGTGTAGCACGGCCGCGCCCGGGCCGACCGTGACGGATGTGGGGCGGGGCTCCGAGCTTTGCCCCTCGCTGGCGCTCGGTGCCTTCAGGGGATATCGAACGCTGCCTTGATGGCCTGGTGCAGCTCCTGGAGCTTGTCGGCATCGCACGCCCCCATTCGTCGAACCAGACGCGGGCGCGGCACCGTGAAGATGTTGTCGAGATTGGCAACGCACCGTACGGCCAGCGCCTGGCGTCGGCCGAGCTCCACTTCGGTTGGGAGCCCGCGGACGGTACGCGTGACGAGCCCGACCACCACGCTTTGAATGGAATGCAAG
Source organism: Kofleriaceae bacterium (assembly GCA_035558535.1). GTDB lineage: Bacteria > Myxococcota_A > Polyangia > Haliangiales > Haliangiaceae > JABFXX01. The sequence goes on along the minus strand of DATMCI010000332.1, from coordinate 101,288 downwards.
ACAGCGTCGCGGGTCAAGATGACAACCGGCCGGCTCCCGACGGGCACAGGCAAATCTGCCCACCAGATCTCGCCCCGTCTCACACGTCCTGCTCTCCCCACTCGGAAATGCCGGTCAACTCTCCCAGGAGCGTCTCCTGAGCGGCTGCTACTTCCTCTGGCGTTGTGTCCGTGATGGCCGACGTCTCGAGGTACTGCTCGACGGCCTCCTTGAGCAGGATTTCGATCGAGCGGCCTAGCCGTTCGGCCAAGATGCGAAGATCTTCTTCGATCTTTTTGGGCAGCTCGACCGTCACTACGAGAGCTTGCGCCGCACCATCTGAGAGCGCAAGTGCTCGTCAGTCCGTCCGTCCAGCAGTCTGGACGGAGCCGCAGAGGCCCGCGCTTTGGCCCCGCGCTAGCGCTCGGGGGCTCAACTCAACTCAACTCAAGAGCTGTCTATAAATCGTGGCGTGGCGGGCACGGATGGAGACCGACGAGGCGAAGCTGAGCTACCGCGCGGGCGGGCTTGTGCGAGCTGATGAATGCGCACCTGCGTACCCACCACGGCATCGACCGGTTCCTCGTCCGCGGCCTCGAGAAGGTCACTTGCGTCGCCCTGCTCGGTGCGATCGCGTCGAACCTCCTGCAGCACGCGAGCACCTTGCTGACGTAAAACGGCCGTCGCTGAGCTCGGCCCACGTGGGCGGGTCCGCGCTCGGCCCACGTGGGCGGGGTCTGCGCTCGTCCCACGTGGGCGGGTCCCGCGCTCGTCCCACGTGGGCGGGTCCGCGCTCGTCCCACGTGGGCGGGTCCGCGCTCGGCCCACGTGGGCGGGTCCCGCGCTCGTCCCACGTGGGCGGGGTCCGCGCTCGGCCCACGTAGGCGGGTCCGCGCTCGGCCCACGTGGGCGCGATCCGCGCTCGGCCCACGTGGGCGCGATCCGCGCTCGTCCCACGTGGGCGGGGTCCGCGCTCGTCCCACGTGGGCGGGTCCGCGCTCGTCCCACGTGGACGGGTCCGCGCTCGTCCCACGTGGACGGGTCCGCGCTCGTCCCACGTGGGCGGGGTCCGCGCTCGTCCCAACGCTGCCGAGGCATTAGTAGACAGCTCTTCAGTTCAGTTCAGTTCAGCTCGCGATGTTGCTCGACGGGTTCGACCTCAAGCAAGTCCAGCCGCCTCGTCAGTGGACGCCGGCGGCCGCGAGGCGATGAATGCATTCCGCGCCTGGCTCGAGGCGTACAAGGACACCTTCCCGCCGAAGAGCGCGCTCGGTCAGGCGTGCGCGCGGGCCCGCGCCGCGGCCCCGCGTCGCTCGCCGAGAGGTCCTGCTACTCTGCCGGCGGTGATCCCTGGTGAGGAGGGCCGGCCACCTCGATGCGAGGTTCGCCATGCCCCGGCTCCCACATCATCATCGCGCGGTGCCACCAGATGATCCGACTCCTCCTGATTTCGGACGCCCGAGACCGAGGTCCTGGCTGATCGCACGCACCGCCGCATCCGTCGACGCAGTGATCAGGATGTACGTCCACGCCCTGAAGGTCCACGCCCTGAAGGTCCACGCCCTGAAGGTATGGACCGTAATCGCGGTCGCCCCGGGAAGCATGGGGAGCATGCCGATGGGGAGCATGCCGAGGACGCCGCGCAGCGTGACTGCGAGGTCGCGTACTCTGTAGGGCACGCATGGGCGCTTCGGATCAGGGCAGGAGGTTGGGGAGCGCCAGGCAGTCGAGGTTGGTGATCGGCTTGCGAGCCAGGGCGTTCAGGATGCCGCTGAACACCGCGCCATCGGAGATCAGTGTGACGTGGTCGACGAGGGCCAGCGGACATTTGTCCTGCACGGTCACGTTGACGTTGTTGCTCGCTGTACTCCTCAAGAGGCCGCTCGCATAGGGCTGTATGATCAGATCGAGCTTGGTGACGAAGTTCGTATAGGACACCGTAGCGAACACTTCGTCCTTGGCATTGAGGTCCTTCAGGTATTGTGAGCCGGACGCCATCTGTTTGCACGCTTCGCATACCGCGCCCACCGCGGTCATGGACAATACATTCGCGACGGTGGTGCCGTAGTGCGGTCCACCAAGGCTGATCATGCTGCCGACCTCCTTGGCGCCGCCCAAATACTTGAGATAGCTCCGCGAGACCTCGGCGCCCTGGCTGTGACCGATCAGGTCGACCTTGGAGGCGCGCAGCCGGGCTCGTACCTTGTCGCTGAATGCCTTGAGCGCTTCGGCGGACCGCTTCATATCCTGCATACCAAGCGTCGGCAACTCGAAGATATAGGCGTTGTAGCCCTCCCGTTGCAACCTGTTGCGCATGGACAAGTACAGGAGCCCGATGGTCGCGGTGGCGGCGACGATGATCACCGGATTTTTCTTGTTGTCACCACACTCGCTCTTCGAGCGAGCCGTGGTGATGCCGAAGGTCGCGTCGCTATTGAAGCCAGGGGCTGCGAAGGGGCCCTTCAGATCGATGCCCAGGCCTTGAAATGGCCTCTTGTGGAGGTAGAAGCCGGGGACCTTGCTCGCTTCGAACGAAGCCAGGGTCTGGTCGGCGAGCCCAGCGCGGACCAGGAAGGTCGCGTCGTCCTTGAACAGCTGGCTGCCGTCATCTTTGCTCAGCACGATCGCGGAGAGCTGATGACGCAGGTAATAGCCGGGGAAATTGGTGGCTTCGAATGATACGGATCCGCTGGCGCCAGACAGGCCCGGTCCCATCATGAAGGTCGCGTCGCGCTCATCGACGTCCTTGGCGACCGGATCGGTTCGGCCGAAAAAGGCGAAGTGGCGGACGAACTGGCCCGGCGCGCTCTTGGACTCCAGGGATATGCACCGAGCCTGCCCTTGCGCGTGGGCCTCGGCCCCCCAGAGGAGCGTCCAGGCGAAGGCCCCGGTGGCCGCGGAGATCATGATCATCGTTCGAAGGGCAGACATGGCTTTATCGAGGTGTCTGGTGAACATGGGTTCCTCTTGGCCTAACAGGGCCTTCAGGGCCTGCAGGGCCTACAGGGCCTACAGGGGTAGTCAGGATGAGCGCGACCGTCATTGACGACGTGTCGCGAGAGGTGAACCGAGGCCTGGGAGGCCCGGGGCGCCGCTGCGTCAGCGTGCCGGCAGCCCGAGCTTCCAGGTGCCCGTCGCAGGCGGCAGGCCGAGCTTGCGGACGGTCTCCTTGGCTTGAGCCGACACTGGTACTTCCCACTTCGTGAAGTGCTCGGTCAGATCGTGGGCCGAGAGCTCCGACATCTTGATGAAGAATGTGTCGATCTGCTTGTCCGCTGTACCGTGGCAAATAGCCTCGTAGTTCTCCTTCGACAATTCGCGATAGCTGCGATGTAGCCTTTTGTACACATCCCACTGGAAGGCGAGCTGCATCTGTTTCAAGAAGACAAGCCTTACAAAAGGTGGAGCATCCTCCCATTTGTTGTTCTGATTGCTATTCAGCAGAGTCTTGGCGTCCGCGTAGATGTTATGAGCTTCGAGATTTGGTCTCCAGTCCCGGTGTGACGCCCTCAAGGGCTCCTCCGCGTGCAGCGAGAACAGGTTCACCGTGACCTCGATGCCATAGCGGTCGGCCCACGGGCACGCTTGCTGATAGTTGTGGCCCAGCTCGTGCCAGACCCCCCAATCGTTGCCCTGCACCATGTCGGGGGCAGATAGGGTATATTGGGCATCATTGAACATGAGCGGGAACCCGGCATGGGCGCCCCCCACCGAGATCTGCCGATCCATCACGAAGCGATGCTTGCCGCCAGGCGGGCGATGCACTGGCTTGACATCGTTCTGAGCCAGGCCGGCCAGGTCCTCGTGTAACGAGACGAGCCGATCATAATAATCTGTTACCTTGCCGGGATCATCTAACTTGCGAATGTCCTTGGACGGCACGGTGATGATCGCACGTCTGCCCTCCAGCTCTGCCCAGGGCGCGGGGTTGTCGCGGAGCTGCTTCCAAGCGGCCAGGGTTGTCTTCCCTTGCTGGTAGTAAGGTGCGGCCACGGCGTGGCCAATCTTGACTCGCAACCTGATGTTGACCGAGCGATCAGACTCGAGGATGATCAGGCCGCCATACTGAGACCTGACCACGTTGACACCAGGCTGTAGCGGTGTACGCTGGAACACGATGTTGAATCGTTTGAGGAATTTGTCCTCTTGGACATTGCCTGACTTCGTGAGATCGTCGGTGTGCACCCCGATGCGCACGTACACGCCTGCGAGTTGTTGCTCGGTCGCATTGTCAACGGTGATGTTCACGGACCTCCCCGCTGCCGCGTACAGTCCGGTGCTGAGCCAGTTTTTCGGCGGCTCGCGCATCCGCAGATGGGTGCTGTCCGCCAGGTTGCGATCGAGCTCGAAGTCCCCCTCCATCGAACGCGCGTTCGATGGCACGCTACCGGGAAAGTCGCTGATATCCCGAGGAATCTGATGCTCGAGGGATCCGGCCGCGAGTAGATTGACGAGATGACGCACGCGCTCCAGCTCGTTGTCGTTGATATTCGTGATCGCCAGCGGGTAGATCACCTTGCGGTTTATATTCGTAGGGTTTGTCGCCCACTTATAGTCATTGTTGTAACTCATCCAGGTCGAAGCTTCGCTCGACAGCTGCAGCTTGCCCTTGAAGAAGAGTGAGTATCGCTGATCCTTGGTTTGCACGGTCACCGGGGGCGAGAAGCCGCGTTGCACGGGCTGGTCCGACAGCGCCCACAGCTGGGCGCCCCGCCGGGCGTCGCAAGGCGCGACCGTAGGCTGGGTGCCGCTCGTTGAAGCGCCTGCGTCCATACAATAGTCATAATTGATGGCGGAGTGGAGTCGGCCTTGGCCGTCACGCGACCATCGCTGTGCCTGTGTGTTTCTGTCACATAGCTTGACAGTCACCCAGGACTTCCCTCCGGACAGGGAGGGGTCTTGCACCGCCAGGCACTGCATGGATTCCTGGTGGTCCAGCGTATTTCTCAGGGCCAGCGTATCGCCGAGGGTAGTCACGGCGATCGTCGCCTGCGTCTTACTGCCATCGGAACGCACTCCGGATATCCTGATGCTATAGCCACCATCCACCTGGGGGGTCAGCGCCGTCATCGTCCCCGAGCGAGCCTCCAGCTGCACCGCGGAGCCCGGAGGCTGTTCCAGCAGCTCCCAGGTGTAAGGGCCGGAGCTTTGTGGCAGAAGCGTCTGCGCGCGTAGCTCGACACGTTCCGCGGTCAAGGCTGTCTGGGTAGCGTGAGCGGTCTGCGCCGGCAGGGTTGCTGCTGTCACCAAGGCTGCAATGAGCCAATGCTGTATGTGGAATCTCGTCATGTAAGACCCTTTGATGAAATGAGGAGGTCACGTTCTGCCTCCTGGTGTTGGTCGTGTCTTCGCGGTGCGACTGACCAGAGCAGCCGTCGTGCCAGGCGCGGCAGCGCGACAGGAACAGCCCAAGCATCGAGCACGACCCGGCACTTCCGAGGCGCGGCGCTCGTCGGCGCTCGTCAAGCTGCTCCCTGCGGACCCGGCCGTGTTTCAGGCGCGGACGCGCTTGCGTCAGCGCCTGACGCGAGCCAGCGCCAGCGCGACGAAGCCCTGCCGCGTGCCCTCGATCTCTTGTGTCTGGGGCTCGCCGATTGGGAGTCGACGGAGGTGATCGGCTCGACCGGCACGCGGCTGCGCATCACCGCGACGCCGGGGCGCCATGGCCCGCGCGGCAGCCGTACCAGGTGGCGTCTGCGCCGACCGACGTGGCTCGATCAGGGGCCGCGTCAGCTTCGGACGTGAGCGCGTCGTTCACTGACGCGCGGCCGGGTTCACCTGGAGCGGTTCGGCGGGCACAGCAGAGCGCCCACCTCCAAAGTCCTGAATTTTGCTGGATGGCCGGCTGCTGGGCGCGCAGACGCCCACCTGGCACGGACGCTGCTGTAGCTCCTGCTCCGGGGGCATCGGGCCGCGCGATGTGATGAACGCGCGGCTCGCGTCGCGGCCCGACGGACCGGCGCAAAGGAGAATCCCATGTCGACCAGCATCAGCGGCACAAATCCAGGTGGAGTATATGAATAAGACAATCCTCTTTGGAACGGTCCTCGGAGCTCTACTCTGCTTCGGCCACTTCGGAGTCGCCCACGCGGGCGAGGTCCAGCTCACCCCAAACAGCAATGGGGGCGGACAGCTCCCGTCAGGCTACGACAAGGTCGTATTCACGCTGGCCGACGGCAACTGGACCCCCGTCATCACCTTACCGGCGTCCCCCGCCAACGGCGCGCAGGTCCAGATCTCATCATCCGCAGGATACAGCGCCAGCATCGACACTACCAAGGTCGATCTCCCGGTGAACCCGCTGAGCCTCAAGGCGGGTGAATCCTACCTGCTCACCTTTCGCACCGACCAGGGGAAGTGGATCCCGACCGGCACCAAGATCGGCAACTACTCGCCCAATCAAAGTGGGGCGATCATCCTCGACACTCATCCGAAGATCTCCTTCTATCAGATGGCGGACGGGAACTGGACAGGCGGCGTCACGCTGCCCAAGGCGGCGTCGCCGGGGGACATCGTCGTCGTCCGGTCCAGCGCGGCGTACACCTCCAAGATCAATCCCGACAACTTGCTCTACGCGAGCACGATGCCGATCAAGACCGGCGACGAGTATGCCTTCGTGTTCGACGAGTATTTCAAGCGCTGGCTCCTGGAAGCAGCGCCGCAGCGTGCCCTGACGGCGGCGCAGGCCACGGCCAACATGGGGAGCCCCTCTTCCCCTCGCACCCTGGTGAGCTTCGCTGACGGTAACTTCGTACCGTCCATCACCTTGCCCCTGACAGCGGGGAACCGGGACCGGATCAAGCTCACGTCATCGGCTACCTGGACCGCGAAGATCACCGGTACCAACATCCAGCTCTATGACTCCCTGGCGTTGAACACGGGCGACACGTATGAATTCATGTACGTCGCCGAGCTCGCAAAGTGGGTCGTCATGCAGATGCCCACCACCGAGCATTCTGCCCAGAAGCTGACAGGCGGTGTCATACCAGCGCTGGCGCGACCGCGTACGAAGGTGAGCTTCGCCGACGGCAACTGGGTGAAGGACTTGTACTTGCCGATCCCCGCGCCGAAACGGCACCGGGTCGTCGTCGAGTCCAGCGCCACTTTGAGCTTCGCCGTTCACGGCATCGACAACACGCCGGACCAGACGGTGCCGGTCAACACCGGGGAGACCATCGCGTTCGTCGTCGACGACAACGGCAAGTGGCAGCGAGAGACCGCCATCATCACCGTCCTGATGCTCTACAGCAACAAGGTCGTCGCGCGGATCGGTGAGCCGGCTGCGCACGCCCGGCTGCACGAGGGCTTCCGCCTGACCAACGAAGCCCTGGAGAACTCGGGCGTCAACTTCCGCATCAAGCTGGTGGGCATGTCGATGATCACGGCCCCCGATACCTGGAAGGCGCTGGGCGATCCGTTGAGCGCGCTCAGGTCCGACACGAACGCCCAGACCTTGCGCGATCGAGCAAAGGCCGACGCGATCTATTACGAAGGAACGGAGGAAGGCTGTGGTCTGGCCTGGGTCAAAGCCAGCGCTTTCAACATGGTGGCGACAGGCTCACTCAACTGCGGAACCACGGTGATGCGCCACGAGTTCGGCCACAACATGGGGCTCAACCATGGCGTCAGCACGGAGAATACCAATGGCCAGTACGCCGTCGGATACAATCCGGTGACCGACGCCATGGGCGGCAATGCGAGCCCCTATTATTCGACCCCGCTGCGCTACACGGAGCAGTACGGGATCCCGATGGGCGTGGCAGGTCAAGTCGATGGGGTCAGAGCCATGAACGAGTTCTCGGCGACGGTCGCCGCCTATCGGTGAGCTTGGCTCCCCATGTACGAAAGGACTCTCAATCAAATGCGGACATCATTGTCGATACTTCTATTCGCAAGCCTGGTGTGCGTCGCGGGGACGTCGGTGTGGGCCGACCCCAAGGCGCCGGCGCCCAAGAGCCCCCCGGCCAAGGCGTCGGCGCCCAAGGGGCAAGAGCCCAAGACGTCGGAGGGGCCAGACGAGGTCATCGTGAGGACGCCCACTCATCGCAGCATGTCGAAGCGGTCGGGGATCCCGCTCCCGTTCCTCTACCTCGCGGAGAACGCCTGCACGCTGCAGCTGAGCTGCACCCCAGGACTGCGCGAGCAGCTGCGGGAGCATGCCCAGGACTGGCTTGCGCAATGCAAAGTCAACCTGGCTCAGGCCTGGTGCAGCAAGAAGGGCTCGTGCAAGGAGGATGGCCTGGATCCCGATGGTCCGGACTGGATCGAGTGCTACAAGAACGTCTATTCACGCGACTGCAAGCGCTTGAACGAGCCGATCGAATGCAAGCTGATCCGCGGCCGGTCCATGACCCTGACGCCGACCAGCTCGAAGAAGTGAGCGTTCGCCCGGCGAGACGATCACCGCGGCCGGTTCGCGCCCGGTCGCCGCGCTTCACTCACTCGATCCGACGAGATCGAGGAACCGCTTGACGTCCGGGTTGCCGTTGCACTTCTCGAGCTTCTCCATCAGGGAGCCGAGCTTGGCCTGCGCCGGCCGCACGTACTTGGCCTCGTACTCCTGCTTCTTCTCCGGATCCTTGGCGAGCTCCCGGTCGCTTGCCACCATCGCCTTGGCGTCCTCCATCAGCGCCTTGAGGCCGGTGCCGAACTTCGAGCAGTCATCGCCCGCATCGGCCGACGCCTTGACGACCTTGTCGGTGACCTCGTTGGCCTTCGCGCCCGCCTGATCGACGGTCACCGCCCCGGACGCCGCCTTCGCGGGCTCGCCCTTCGCCGGATCCGGCATCGCGGGCGTCCCCGGCGCCTCCTTGGCGGGCTCGGCTGTCTTCGCCGCCGGATCCGCCTTCGGATCGGTCTTGGCAGCCTGCTCCTTCTTCTTCCCGCAGGCGGCCGTGGCCAGCAGCGCGGCGATCAGCAGTGCGTAGAACGGCTTCATGAGATCGGTGCTCCTTCGAGCGCCGAGCTTATCTCGCCGCCGAAGGGCTAGGGCGCCTTGGCGGCGGCGGGCTCCGCCGTCTGCGCGAGCTGCTTGACCGCCGGCCGCACGACGCGCAGCATCTTGTCGGGCTCGAGGTACTTCTTGACGCGTGTGAGCACGTGGCCCTTGGTGTCGAGGAAGATCACCGACGGCAAGGTCTGCGCGCCGTAGCGCTCGCGCAGCTTGTCGTTGGCCGCGGTGTCCTCGGTGACGTCGAACTTGAGCGGGACGAAGCTCTTCGTGACCGCCTCGTAGACGTCGTCGTCGCCGAACGTCCGCTCGAGCTCGTCGCACGGGATGCACCAGGTCGCCCCGAAGTCGATCATGACGCCCTTGCCCTCGGCCCTGGCGCGCTCGAACGCGGCCGCCTCGTCGTGGATCCACGGCAGGTGCCGCTTCGGCACGACCCACCAGTCCCACGCGGCGAACAGGCCCGCCACCATCAGCGCGACGCCGGCGCCCTTCCGGATCCGCTCCGACCACGGGCCGTGGAACGACCGCGTGATCCCGCCGATCAGGACACCGATGCCGACCGTGGCGAGCGCCGTGACCAAGAACCACAGGGCCGGCGACGCGAACAGGCGCAGGCTCGGCACCAGCGGGCGCAGGAAGTAGAGCGCCGCCCAGAGCAGGGCGACGCCGCCGACCGACTTGACCCACTCCATCCACGCGCCGCTCTTGGGCAGAGACAGCGCGAACGCCGCGAGCACCCAGAACAAGATACCCATGCCGATCGCGTAGACGAACAGGAGCGAGCCGCCGCTGAACACGCTGCCGGTGGTCGAGACGTACGCGAGCAGGCCGGCGAGGAACGGGCCGGTGCACGGGGCGGCGATGAGGCCGCCGACGAGGCCCATCGCGAACGCGCCGCCGAAGCCCTTGCCGCCGACCTGGTTGAGGCGCGCCTGCAGCCCGGCCGGCAGGCTCAGCTCGAACGCGCCGAACATCGACGCGGCGAGCACCGTGAACAGGAGGACCAGCGGGATCACGAGCGCGGGGTGCCCGAGCTGGGTGCCGAAGTCGGCGGCGCCGGACACGAGCGCGATCGTCACGCCGAGCACCGAGTACGTGGCGCCCATGCCGAAGACGTACGCGGTGGCGAGCAGGATCGCGCGGCGCTTGCTGACGTCCTTGCCGCGCGCGCCGAAAATCGCGAGGGTGATCGGGATCATCGGGTAGACGCACGGCGTGAGCGACGTCAAAAAGCCGAACCCGAACGAGGCGAGGTACATCCAGCCGAGCCCACGCTCCTCGTACTCGGCGAAGTCCCCGTCGCCGCCTGCGAGCGCGAGCGCCGGGATCGAGATGATCACCAGCACCACGAGGACGGACCAGAGGGCAGGGCGGCGCATCGGGAGGCTCACTATAGACCGGAGGCGGCACCCCGGGCATTCCACCGCGCGGGCCTACGTTGTAGGTTGGGCCCGCCGTGTCCCAAGCCTTTGTCCCGCCGCACGTTCGGAACCTCGACGTGTATCAGCCCGGCAAGCCGATCGAGGAGCTGGAGCGCGAGCTCGGGATCACCGGCGCGATCAAGGTGGCGTCCAACGAGAACCCGCTCGGGCCCTCGCCGAAGGCGCTCGCGGCGATCCCGCCGGCCCTGGCGCAGCTCCACATGTATCCGGACGCCGGTGGCTTCGCGCTGCGGCGCGCGCTCGCCGCGAAGTACGAGGTCGATCTCGCGCAGGTCGCGATCGGCAACGGCTCGAACGACCTCGTGTACCAGCTCGTGCTGGCCACCTGCGAGCCGGACGACGAGGTGCTGTCGCACCGCTACGCGTTCCTGTCGTACCGGCTCGCCGCGCAGGTCGCCGGGCGCGCCTACGTCGCGTCGCCGACGACGCCCGACCTCGCGTGCGACGTCGATGCGCTGATCGCGGCGATCACGCCGCGGACCAAGCTCGTCGTGCTCGGGACGCCGAACAACCCCACCGGCTCGATCGTGTCGTCGGGCGGTGCGCGGCGGGTCCTCGAGGCGCTGCCCGCGCGCGCGCTGCTCGTGATCGACGAGGCGTACGCGGAGTACGCGGCCGCGTGGCCGGAGGTCGATCACGCCGACGGGCTCGCGCTGCTCGCGCGCGATCCGCGCGTCATCGTCCTGCGCACGTTCTCGAAGATCTACGGGCTCGCCGGCCTGCGCGTCGGCTTCGCGGTGTCCGACGCGGGCGTGATCGACATCCTGAACCGCGTCGGGCGGACGTTCCACGTGAGCAGCCTGGCGCAGCTCGGCGCGATCGCGGCGCTCGGCGACGACGAGCACGTCGCGCGGAGCGCCCGCCACGCGCGCGCGGCCGTCGAGCAGATGCAGCGCGAGGTCACCGGCCCCGGCGTGCGCGTCTACCCGTCGCTCGCGAACTTCGTGCTGATCGACTGCGGCCGGCCGTCGACGCCGATCTACGATCAGCTCCTGCGGCGCGGCGTGATCGTGCGGCCGCTCGCCGCGTGGGGGCTGCCGAGCCACCTGCGCGTGTCGGTCGCGCGCGAGGCGGACATGCCGCGCGTCGTGGCGGCGCTGAACGAGATGCTGAACGAGATGCTCGACGCATGAGGCGCGGCGCGGCGCTCGCGGTAGCGGCCGCCGCGGGCGTCACCTGGGCCGCGGGCGCTACCGGCTGCAGCGGGCCTGGCAAGCGCGTCGTGTCGGCGGAGGCGCCGTCGCCCGCGCCCGTCCTGCCGGCGGACCGGATCCTCGCGCTCCTGCCGCAGGGCGCGCAGCTCGTCGTCGAACTCGACCTGGCGCGGCTGCGGAGTAACCCCGTCATCGGCGAGGTCGTGACGCGCGCGCTGTCGGGCGGGGTGCCGCTGCCCGGCGCCGCTGCTGCGTCTGCCGGCGCGGCCGGCGCCGCCGGCTCGCCGCCTCCGCCGCCTCCGCCGCTCCTCGCCGCCGACGTCCTCGTGCTCGCCGCGTTCGGCGTCGGCACGACCGCGGCCGCGACGGTGACGCTGCTCGCGGGCAAGCAGCCGATCCCCGACGCCGCGAGGGTCGCCGAGGGGATCTACGCCATCGGGCCCGAGGAGTGGACGGCGCAGCTCGCGCAGCGCGGCGCGATGCTCGACACCGAGGGGCTGATCCGCGCGCAGCCCGAGCTCATCGCGCTGCGCGACCGCGCGATGCCGCCCAAGGCCCCGGGCGCGTCGCTGCGGGTCACGGCGCAGCTGTCGTTCGACGCGCGCGTCGCGCTCGCGCGGCAGACCGGCCTCGAGGCCGCGCCCGCGCAGCTCTCGATCTGGGGCGACGTCGTCGACGACCTCGTGATCGTCGTCGAGGCCGACGCCGCCGACCCCGGCGATCGGCGCGGCAAGCAGGCCACCGCGCGGCTCGAGGCCGCGCTCCGCGGCGCGCTCGCGTCGCTCGCCGCCGAGCCCGCCGTGGCCGCGCTCGGCTTGCCCCGGAGCCTCACCGGCGCGAAGCTCGCCGTGCGCGGGACCTGGATCCGCGCGATCATCGCCGTCGGTCCCGAGCACCTCAGGCGGGTCGCCGCGCGCGCGAGCGCGCTCCTCCCCGCCGTCCCTCCCAAGGCTGCCCCATGAAGCTGATCGTCGAGCCCCTCCGCCGCCTCCTCCACGGCACCGTGCGCGTCCCCGGCGACAAGTCGATCGGGCACCGCGCGCTCCTGTTCTCGCTGCTCTCGGCGACGCCCGTCCGCGTCCGCGGCCTCGGCGACGGCGCCGACAACGGCCGCTCGGCGAAGGCCATCGCGGCGCTCGGCGCGACGATCTCGCGCGATCCCGCCGACCCGGGCGCGCTCGTGATCGCCGGCACCGGCCTCGATGGCATGCGCGCGCCGGCCGCGCCGCTCGACTGCGGCAACTCCGGCACGACGATCCGCCTCTTGTGCGGCCTCCTCGCTGGCCAGCGCTTCGCGGCCACGCTGTTTGGCGACGAGTCGCTCAGCAAGCGGCCGATGCGCCGCGTGATCGAGCCGCTCGCCCAGATGGGCGCATCGATCACGGGCCAGGGCACCGGCGTCGACGTCACGCCGCCGCTCACGATCGGCCCCGCCGCTGGGCCGCTCACCGCGATCGACTACGCGCTGCCGATGGCGTCGGCGCAGGTGAAGACCGCGATCCTGCTCGCCGGCCTCTACGCCGACGGCGAGACCTGCGTCACCGAGCCCGGCCCCAGCCGCGATCACTCCGAGCGCATGCTCGCGTACCTCGGCGCGCCGCTCGCCACTGCGGGCCGCCGCACCGCGATCGACACGCGCGGCTGGGACCGCCGGCTGGCCGGCGCTGGCTTCGACGTCCCCGGCGATCCGTCGTCGTCCGCGTTCCTCGTCGCCGCGGCGCTCGTCGGCGGCGCCGATGAGGTCCGGCTACCGGACATCTGCACGAACCCCACGCGCACCGGCTTCCTCGACGCGATCGCCGCCATGGGCGGCCGCGTCGCCGCCGAGGATCCGCGCGCCGCCGGCCCCGAGCCCGTCGCCGACCTCGCCGTCCGCGGCCCCGCGCCCGAGCTCGCCGCGACCGAGATCGCTGGCGACCTCGCCGTCCGCTCGATCGACGAGCTGCCGATCCTCGCCGTGCTCGCCGCGCGCGCCCGCGGCACGACCATCGTGCGGAACGCCGAGGAGCTGCGCGTCAAGGAGTCGGACCGCATCGCCACCACGTGCGCGATGCTGCGCGCGTTCGGCGTCACCTGTGAGGAGCGGCCCGACGGCTTCGCCGTGGAGGGCCGCCCCGACCGCCCGCTCGCCGCCGCCCGCGTCCACGCCGACGGCGATCACCGGATCGCGATGGCCGCCGCGGTCGCCGGCCTCGTCGCCGACGGGCCGACCGTCATCGATGACGCCGACAACGTCGCCACGTCGTACCCCGGCTTCGCCGCGGCGCTCACCGCGCTCGGGGCGCAGATCCGGGTCGAGTAGCGCGGCCCGAGTAGCGCGCCGCGCCCGCACGGTGTATCCCTGACACGATGCCCGAAGAGACCCTGCGCTCCCGGATCTCCATCGTCGAGGCCGACATCACGACGCTCGAGGTCGACGCCATCGTGAACGCCGCGAACACGACCCTGCTCGGCGGCGGGGGCGTGGACGGCGCGATCCACCGCCGCGCCGGCAAGGAGCTCTTGGCTGAGTGTCGTACGCTGAACGGCTGCCCGACCGGCGGGGCCAAGCTGACGCGCGGCTACAAGCTGCCCGCCAGGTACGTCATCCACGCCGTCGGCCCCCAGTGGTACGGCGGCAGCTCCGGCGAGCGCGAGCTCCTCGCCTCCTGCTACCGCAAGAGCATGCAGCTCGCGCGCGAGCACGGCATCGCCACCATCGCGTTCCCCGGCATCTCCACCGGCATCTACGGCTACCCCGTCGCGCGCGCGGCGCGGGTCGCGATCGAGGTCATCGCCGACGAGCTTCTGCGCCACGAGCTGCCGCGCCACGTCACCCTGTGCACGTTCGATCTGATCGCGACCACCGTCACCACCGAGACCGTCGACGCGTACTTCGCGGGCACCTGACGCCGCCCGTCTACTTTGCCTGGGCCGCGCGTCTGTCGCCGCGCTCAGTGCTTCGCCGCCGTGCGCGGCGTCGACCGCCGCCGCTCGAGGGCGAGCTCGCCGACCTCCGCGTCGTCACGCTCGCCGCTCCAGTAGATGACCTCGCCGTACTTCATGAGGTCCGCGGGCGTCACGACCAGCTCGCTACTGCCCGTGCGCGCCGCCGTCTGCGAGGCCCAGTAGACGAGCTCGCTGCAGTAGAACCGGTCCGGATCGTCGAGGCCGAACATGCCCGTCGCGTCGAACGGCGCGCCGACCTTCGTGCGCGCGCGGGCGACCGCGCCCTGGCCCTCGGCCGCCGTCATCTTCGATGGCCGCACGACGATGACGATGTGGTTGCGCGCCACGAATTGCTCGACCGGGATCTCGCGCACGCCGCTCCCGATCGACTCGATCACCGTGCCGCGGGTCGCGTCGTAGATCGAGCCGTGCGAGAGCGACTCGCCGCGGGTGCCCAGGACGATCAGATCGCTCGTGGCGTAGTAGGCGCGGGACAGGAGCCAGTCGCCGTCGCGCGCCGTGCGGCGGATCTCGGCCACCCACAGGTCCGTGATCGCGGCGTCGATGCTCGTGTCGGTCGGGCGGTGGACCATCTGCGACTTCGTGGAGCACGCGGACAGGGCGATGATCGTGACGAGTGCGAGGAGCGAGGGCAGCCAGCGAGGCATGTCCTCGGACATTCCACGCACCGTGCCAGCACGCACACCCCGGGATTGCGAGGTGTTACGCGATCCGATGGGCGACCTTCGACACAGCGCGTGATGGGGTTCGAACAAAGCGTGGCGAGCCCCCGTCTGGCGTGCGATACGGAGCGCACCTCATGAGACTTCTGGCAGTAGCAGCTGTGTTCCTCGCGCTCGGCACGGGGGCCTGTGCCGACCCCCGGCCGGCCGGTGAGCCCAAGATGCCGCCCCCCGCGACGTCCGTGTCCGAGGTCGGCGCCAGCAAGCCGGCGCCCGCGGCCGGCGCCCAGCCGACTGCGCCGCCCGCGCCGCCCACGGCGACCGCGGCGCCCGCGCCGCCCGCGTCCGCGCCGGCCCCCGCCGCGCAGCCCGAGCCGCCGGCTCCCGCGCCCGAGCCCAGGAAGCTGGCCGCCGCGTCCGGCACCGACTTCGCCGCGCAGGTCCGCGCCATGTACCGCGTGGCGGCGTGCGGCGGCGACGATCCGCTCCCCGAGCGGTTCTCCGCGAAGGTGATCGAGCGCCACTGCAAGGAGATGGCCGAGACGTACGCGTCGTATCGCAAGGCGTGGGCCGATCCGGCCGGGAAGTTCATCGCCGATCTGCGCCCGCTCGACGCGCCCAAGACCGTCGTCTACCCGTTCGGCGGCGGCGATCTCGTCTCGGCGCTGGTCGTGTATCCAAACGCCACCGAGATCACGACGATCTCGCTCGAGGCGCCCGGCGACGTGCGCGCCATCGACACGATCGACAAGAGCAAGCTCGCCGCCGATCTCGCGACGATCAGCCACGACATCCGCCGCCTGTACACGTCGGCGCACTCGACGACGAAGAGCCTGCAGGCCGCGTCGCACTCGACGCTCCCCGGCACGCTGATGTTCGCGCTCGCCGCCCTCGTCGTGCACGGCATGGAGCCTGTCGGGCTGCGCTACTTCGACCTCCAGCCCGACGGCTCGCCGCGCTACCTGACGACCGAGGAGATGGATCAGCGCGCCGCCGAGTTCGAGGAGCTGAAGAAGGCCGGCAAGAAGGGCGGGCCCAAGCCCACGACGCACTTCTGGTACGCGCAGGACACGCCGTTCGGCAACGTCGAGATCCGGTTCCGGCCGCGCGGCGACGTCTCCGGCGCGCCGCGCATCTACCGGCACATCGTGCAGAACGTCGACGATCAGCACATGGCCGCCGACGACCGGCTGCTCGTGCACCTGCGCCAGAAGGGCAAGGTCTCGGTGATGACGAAGGCGGCGAGCTTCCTGCTCTGGTACGACGACTTCAGCAAGATCCGCGAGTACTTGCTGAAGCACGTCGCGTGGATGATCTCGGACGCGTCGGGGCTCCCGCCGAGCTACGCCGAGCCCGCCGGCTTCGAGCAGATCACGTACGGCCAGTTCGTCGGCCCGTACTTCATCATCGATCCCAAGAACACGCGCGCCGAGTTCGTGAAGCTGTGGAAGGCGCAGCCCCGGCGGCCGCTGCCGTTCCGGTTCGGCTACCCCGACGCCGAGAAGAACAACCACCTGATGATCACGCGTCCGAAGACCGCGCCGGATGATCCCGCCAAGAAGCGGCCCTGATCGCGTCGCCGATCGCGCTGCCGATCGCGCCATCGATCGCGCCATCGATCGCGCCATTGATCGCATCGCCACGCCGCACGGCACGGTCGTCCTCGTCGAGCTCGGCCCCGAGGACGTCGCCATCGCCGCCGCGCTCGAGGCGCTGCCGGCTCCCGAGCGCGAGCTCGCCGGCCGGCTCTCGCCCGCCCGGCGCCGCGAGTTCGTGACCGGGCGGACCGCGCTCCACGCCGCGCTGGGCGATCCGGACGCGCCGATCCTCCCGGACGACCGCGGCGCGCCCGTCCTGCCCGCTGGCTGGGTCGGCTCGATCAGCCACAAGGGCGCGCTCGCCGCGGCGCTCGTGGCGCCGGCCGGCGCCGGCTGGGTCGGCGTGGACGTCGAGCGCGCCGCGCCGCCGCGCGTCGACATCGCGCGCCGCGTCCTGACGCCGCGCGAGCAGGCGTGCGTCCCCGACCGCGGGCGCGCCGTCACGCTGCGGTTCTCGATCAAGGAGGCGATCTACAAGGCGATCGATCCGTACCTCCGGCGCTACGTCGCGTTCACGGAGGTGGAGCTCGATCTCGACGGCGAGGCGTGCGCCGTCACGCACCAGCTGCCGCTCGCGATCGAGGCCGCGTGGCGCGAGCACGCCGGGCACTGGCTCGCCACCGCGCGCGCCCAGGCGCGCTGATATCGGCGCTGCGGGTCTGATCTGTGTGAATTCATTGAGTTTTGGTCCGACTCGCTTGCTCGAAATTCGCGGTCTCTCGTAAGGTCATCCCATGAGCCACGCAGCTGTGACCATCGAGGATCTCGACCGCGCGACGACCACGCTGCATGGCGAGATGCACGTGATCCGCGACGATCTACGCGGCGAGATGCACGCGATCCGCGAAGACCTGCGCGGCGAGATGCACGTGATTCGCGACGAGCTGCGTGGCGAGATGCACGCGATCCGCGACGAGCTGCGTGGCGAGATGCATGTGATCCGCGACGAGCTGCGTGGCGAGATGCACGTGATCCGCGACGAGCTGCGTGGCGAGATGCGCACGATGAAGACCGACCTCATCCGCGAGATGGGAGTCGCTTCCATGCACGTCGCCAACGTCATGATGGAGCAAATCCGGTCGCTGGTGGCGGTCGTCGAGGAGAAGTACCAGGACCTGCCGCCGGCACACGCGAAGCTACGGGCCGACTTCGACGCCCACGCCGCTGACTATCGCTTGCATGCGCCCTTGCCGCCCGCGGCGCCCAAGCGGACCCGCCGCTCGCGCCCGCGCTGACGGAGCCGCTCGCCGCCCGAGGGCGCCGCGGTCCGGCGAGCTGCCCGCGCGCGCGGCCTGCGCTAACGGCGGACGCGCGTGACGTCGCGATCGAGGACCGTCTTGCGTTCGTCACGCGCGGCGGCGCGGATCGCCTCGTCGCATAGCAGGCGGACGTGATCCGAGAGCATGTCCGCGACCGCGTCAGAGCAGTTCATGCCGCTGCGATCCTTGATGTACTTCTTCATCTTCGAGACGACGATCAGGATGTCGCGATCGTGCACCTCGGCCAGGTGCACACCCTCGACCGCCGCCGCCGTCGTCTGCGAGGCGTCGCCGACGACGCGGCGGACCGGCGCGCTCCCCGGCGAAGCGGCCGGTGCCGGTGCTGGGGCCGAATCCGCCGCCGCCGTCGCGGCCACCGGAGCCGGGCGGGGTGCGCCCGGGCCCGGCGACGCCGAGGCCACCGGCGTAGGGCGGGGCGCGCCCGGGCCCGGCGACGCCGAGGCCACCGGTGCCGGGCGGGGCGCGCCCGCCGGAGCTGCCGCTGCCGCTGGCGCAGGCGCCTGCCGCGCCTGCTCGGCCGCGGCCGCCTCGCGCTGCCAGGCCTCGCGCGTCGGGGCGCGCGCCTCCTCGGCCCACGCGTCGCGGTGGCGCGCGTCGGCGAGGTGGCTGTCCCAGCAGACGATCGTGCAGAACACGAGCCGGAACTTGCTGCGGTTACAGGTCGAGACGCTGCACTGGTAGTACTTCGCGCCGAACGCGATCTCGGACTTGCACTCGGTACACCTCATCCAGTACTCGGCCATGAGGCCAAGCCTAGCGCAAGACGGGGGACCGCCGCCGCCGCAGGGCGGCGAGGACGCCGAGCGCCAGCGGGATCGAGCCGCGCCCGCCGCGGCCGCTGTCGCAGCAGCCCCCGCCCTCGAAGTCGTCGACCGAGCAGTCCGGCTCCGGCTCGCCGTCCTCGACGACCACCGGGATCCGCACGCTCACCGCCCGCGCCGCGCGGGCGCGATCGGCGATCTTCACGGTGACCGCGTCGTCGCCCGGCGCCGCCTCCGGATCGATGCACACGCGCACACGGCCGTCGTCGCGCACCTTCGCGGCGCCGCGGCTCGGCGGCTCTACGACCGAGAACGTGTGCTTCTTGGTCTTCGGATCGCCCACGCGGATCGACGTCTCCGCGCCGCGGCCGCGCACCACCGTGATCGCGTCGACCGCCGGCTCGGGGCCGCGCGCGACCGGCACGCCCGCGCTCTCCTCGATCCAGTCGATGACCCGGTCGGGGCGGGCGTAGATGCCGCCCTCGCTGCAGTCGAACAGCGCGTCGGCGTACGAGCGCGACGTGATGCCGGCGAGGAACTCGCCGTAGCTGGTCAGCAGGTACAGCGGGCCGCCCGAGTCGCCCGGGCAGGTGTCGGTGCCCATGCCGCCAGCGCCGAGCTCGCCGCCCGGCGCGACGACCGCGTGGCAGCCCGGCTTCTCCGTGCAGTCGGCGTCGGTGATCGCCGTCTCCGCCTCCTGCAGCTCGCTCACGTACTTCGTGGCGTCGCGATCGATCGCGCCGTAGCCCGCGATCGCGACCGCCGCGCCGTCCAGGATGTCTGCGCGCGCCCAGCCCGTGGCGATCGCCCGCGGCGGCAATCGCGACGGCCGCTCGAGCACCAGCACCGTCAGATCCTCCGTCTCGCGCGAGCTCGGGTACTCGATCCGCTTGACCACGTTGATCGTCTCGCCCTCGGTCGCGCGCGCGAGCGACGACGTGCCGACGATGATCTTCGTGAGCGTCGGATCGTTGCAGTGCCCCGCCGTGAGCGCGACCGTCGGCGCGATCAGGACGCCCGTGCACATCAGCTGGCCGCTCCACAGGACCGCCGCGACGTCGGGCCACTTGCCCGCCGCGGCGTTCGCGCCGCCGACGACCTCCGACTCGGAGACCGCCTCCCCCGGCAGCTCCTCGAGGCACCCGGCGAGCGCGGGCACGACGATCGCCGCGGCAGCGGCGGCAGCGGCGGCTACGGCGCGCATGGACGCCTCACTCTCGCATGTCGCGCCGGGGCCGCGTAGCGCCTTCTCGCGGCGCGCCCGCTGGTGTGCGACCCGGGGCACGCTAGATTCGGGCGCCATGCTCCGCCGGCCGCTGATCGCCGCGATCCTGTCCGCGTCTCTCTCCGCCGGGCTCGGCGTCGGGTGTGGCGGGGGGAGGCCCGCGCCCGCGCCGCCCCGGTCCGCGGACCTCGATCCCGAAGGCTCGCACCAGGCCGCCGTGGCCGCCGCCGTGCAGCCGTACCTCGACGCCGAGCTCCTCTCCGGGCTCGTCGTCGGGCTGTACGACGCCGGGCGGCGCGAGATCTATGGCTTCGGCAAGGGGCCCGGCGGCGCCGCGCCCGACGGCGGCTCCCTGTTCGAGCTCGGCACGCTGACGCGCGTCTACACTGGCCTCCTCCTCGCCGACGCCCTCCAGCGTCGCGAGCTCGAGCTCGACACGCCCGTCGCCGAGTACCTGCCGCCTGGCGTCACCGTCCCGACGCGCGACAAGGTCGCGATCACGCTGCGCCACCTCGCGCTGCACGGCTCGGGGCTGCCGCCCTTGCCGCCGAGCCTCGCCGCCAAGGCGTCCGCCGCCGATCCGCTCGCCGGCTACGACGAGGAGGCGCTCTACCGCGATCTCGCGCGCACGCCGGTCCTGTTCACGCCCGGCACCGCCATCCAGCCCTCGATCTACGGCATCGGCCTCCTCGGCTTCGTGCTCGGCAAGAAGGCCGGCGCCGGCTTCCCGCGGGCGCTCGAGGCGCGCGTCCTTCAGCCGCTCGAGCTGCGCGACACGATGCTCGCCGTCCCCGCCGCCGCTGCGGCGCGCCGCATGGTCGGCACCGACGACGAGCTCGCCCCCGTCCCGCCCTGGAGCTGGGGCGCGCTCGCCGGCGCTGGCGGCCTCGTCTCGAGCGCGCGCGATCAGCTCCGGCTGATCGAGGCCGAGCTCGACGCCGCCGCTGGCGGCAAGAACCTGCCGCTCCGCCACCAGATGCGGCTGACGCAGGAGCCGCAGCTCGAGACCGGCGCCGCCAGCGCCGCTGGCTCCGACACTGGCTCCGACACTGGCGCCGATAACGTCGGCCTCGGCTGGATGATCGATGGCACCGGCCGCTACTGGCACAGCGGCGGCACCGCCGGGTTCCGCGCGTTCGTCGGCTTCGACCCCAAGACCAAGCGCGGCGTCGTCGCGCTCGCGTCGACGTCCTCGCCGCTCGTCGATCGCCTCGCGCGCGCGCTGTTCGCGCTCTTCGACGAGGCGCCGCCCAAGCCGTGGACCGCGCCCACCCCGGCGCAGCTCGCGACGTACGCCGGCAGCTACGACTTCGCCGGCACCCGGCTCGCCGTCGTCGCCACCGGCAAGCGGCTCTACCTCGAGGTGCCCAGCGAGCCGCGCGTGCGGCTGCTCCCCGTGTCCGACCACGAGTTCTGGATCGAGGCGCTCGGGGCCGTCGCGATCTTCCAGGCGGACGGCGGCAAGATCGCGCGCATCGTGTTCGGGGTCGGCACGCGCCAGGTCATCGCGCCGCGCGTCGAGTAGCCCGCGCCGCTCACTGCGCGTTGATCGCCGAGCGGCCGCCGCGCAGCACGAACTTCTGGATCTTGCCCGTCGCCGTCTTCGGCAGCTCCGCCAGGAACGTCACCCACTGCGGCGCCTTGAAGCGCGCCAGGTGCTCGCGGGCGAACGCGCGCAGCTCCGCGTCCGTCGCCGTCGCGCCCGGCCGGAGCACGACGAACGCGTGCGGCGCCTCGCCCCACTTCTCGTGCGGCATGCCGACCACCGCGACCTCCTGCACCGCCGGGTGGCGCAGGAGCGTGGCCTCGACCTCGATCGACGAGATGTTCTCGCCGCCGCTGATGATGACGTCCTTCATGCGGTCGCGGATCTCGACGTAGCCATCCGGGTGGACCACCGCCGAGTCGCCGCTGTGGAAGTAGCCGCCCGCGAATGCCAGCTCGGTGGCCTCCGGATCGGCGAAGTAGCCCGCCATGACGACGTTGCCGCGCACGACGATCTCGCCGATCGTGGCGCCGTCGCGCGGCACGTCGCGCAGCTGGTCGTCGACGACGCGCAGCTCGCCCGACGTGATGAGCTCCACGCCCTGGCGCGCCTTGATCCGCGCGCGCTCGGCCAGCGGCAGCTCCGCGTGCTCCGCGCGCGGCTCGCACACCGTGATGAGCGGCGCCGTCTCCGTCAGGCCGTACACGTGCAACACCGTCCAGCCCAGCTCGCCCTCGATGCGCTCGATCGTCGCCGCCGCCGGTGGCGCGCCCGCCGTGACCACGCGGACCCCGCGCGGCGCCGCGGCCCGCAGCTCCGCCGGGGCGTTCGCGATCGAGATCAAGACCGTCGGGGCGCAGCACAGCGCCGTGATCCGCTCGCGCGCGATCAGCTCGAACACGAGCGCCGGATCCACCTTGCGCAGGCACACGTGCGTGCCGCCCGCCGCCGTGACGATCCAGACGAACGTCCAGCCGTTCGCGTGGAACATCGGCAGCGTCCATAGATACCGATCCGCCGGCGTCATCGGGTGGTGCACCAGCGTCCCGACCGCGTTCATCCACGCGTTCCGGTGCGTGATCATCACGCCCTTGGGGCGCGAGGTCGTGCCGCTCGTGTAATTGATCGTCAAGAGATCGTTCTCGCCCAGCACCGGGCGCGGGTAATCGGTGCCCGCGCCCGCGACCAGCGCCTCGTAGTCGAGCCAGCCGTCGCGCGCACCCTCGAGCGCGACCCAGTGGGTGACCTCCGGGCACCGCGCCCGTGCCGCGTCCGCCGCCGCCAGGTAGTCCGCGTGCGCGCACACGACCTTCGCGCCGCTGTGCTCGATCATGTACGCGAAGTCGTCGGCCGTGAGCCGGTAGTTGATCGGGACCAGCACCGCGCCCAGCTGCGGGACCGCGTAGAACGACTCCAGCTGCGCGTGCGTGTTCGGCGCGATATACGCGACGCGATCGCCCTGCTGGACGCCCCACGACGCGAGCACGTGCGACCAGCGATCGCAGCGATCGAAGAACTGCGCGTAGGTCAGGCGCAGCTCGCCATCGACGACGGCGAGCCGGTCTGCGTAGATCGAGCGCGCCCTGCGGGCGAACTCGAGCGGCGTCAGCGGCGTCTGCATCGCCCGAACCTAACACCGGCCGCCTCGCCGCCGGGTGCCGGTATCGCCCGCCCATGCGCTACCTCGAGCCGTTGCTGCAACACCCTGGCGCTCGCATGTGAGCAGACCTGTCTCGCACGCTCGGCCGCGGCGCGCGACTCTCGGCGAATTCAAGTTGGAGGTCCTCACGGAGCTCGACGCGACCATGCGCTACGACTTCGCCCACCGAGGTCTGCGTCCGACCGATGAAGGGCGCCTGCTGCGGGTCCCGGAGGATCGGATGGTGCTGCCGATCCTGATCGCGACGCTGCCGGAGCGCGACAATATCGAGCAGTAGCCGCCGGCCCGGGTATCGTCCGCTCATGGCTGGACGGCTCACCGCGTGGACCGCCGAGCGGGCGACCGCCTCGGGGCTCTCCGCCGTCGCGCACGGCGCGCTCGTCGAGATCGACGGCGCCGGCCCAGCGCTCGTCACGGCGCTCCTCGCCGACCGCGTCGAGCTCGCGCCGCTCTCGCCGCACCCACCGCGGCTCGGCGCGGAGGTGCGGGTACTCGGGCCGCTCGCGGTGCCCGCGGGCGAGGAGCTGATCGGCCGCGCCATCGACGGGCTCGGCCGCCCCCTCGACGGCGGCGGCGCGCCCGCGTGCGTGCGCGTCGAGCCCGTTTTCGGTCGCGATCCTGTGGTCGTCCCGCCCGCGTGGCGGCGGCTCACGCTCGGCGCGCTCGTCTACGATCTGCAGCGCGTGATCGCCGTCGGGGCGAGCCTCGTCGC
Organism: Kofleriaceae bacterium; assembly: GCA_035558535.1. Lineage (GTDB taxonomy): Bacteria > Myxococcota_A > Polyangia > Haliangiales > Haliangiaceae > JABFXX01. The sequence goes on along the minus strand of DATMCI010000332.1, from coordinate 77,427 downwards.
GGTCGGTCCCGAGGAGGTGTGGCTTCACGTGCTGCGGCACCAGGCCGCCGCCGGGCGAGTCATCGTCTTTGCGACACCGGCCGGCACCGTCCCTGCGCACCTTGGCCTCCGGCGCGGCGCGCGCCCGGCGCGCGCGGGGATGCCGGCCCAGGAGCCGGTGCGCTGCATCCACGTCGCCGCCGAGCGCGATGCCACGCCCGCGCAGCAGTGGCTGGTGCCATGGACCGCGATGGCGATCGCGTCGAGCCTGCGCGCCCAGGGCCGCGACGTCGTCGTGGCGATCGAGTCCCTCGACGCCTGGCAGCTGCACGCGCGCGCATTCCCGGCGCGCGGCTCGTGGGCGACGCAGCTCGCGCAGCTCACGGCGCGCGCGTACGCTCGGCCTAGCGGCAGCGTCAGCTTGCTCGCCCGGGCGCGCGAGGTGAGCCCCGCCTGTGCGTCCGCGTTCGACGAGATTCTCGATCTCTCGCTCGCGGTCCGCGGCGAGCTCCCCGTCATCGGGACGAAGCTCGTGCGGCCCCCGCTGCGCGTCGCCTCGCCGGGGCTGCTCGGCCAGGCGTGCGTCCTCGCCGCGTTGCTCGCCGAGCACCAGCGGATCGGCCGCGCGTATCCGTCACCCGCGCGCGGGACGGGCCCGGACCTCGAGCTCGAGCACGCGCGCCGCCTCCGCGAGTGCCTGCGGTTCCGCACCGGCGGCACGCTCGATTCGCTCGAGCAGCTGCTCGGCCTGCTCGCGGTCACCACGCTGCCGGACCTCGCCGTCTCCGCCGTCGCCGGCTTCGTCGACGCCTACCTCGCGCGGCTGCGCCGCGATCACGCCGGCACGCTCGCGGCGATCCGCGCCGCTGGCCGGCTCGACGCCGACGACGAGCGCGCGCTGCTCGCGGTCGCGGCCGCGGTCGCGGCCACGTTCCGCTAGCCGATGCGCGGTAGCCGGGGTTGACCGCTGGCCGGTGAGCGCTATTTCTGCGAGTAGACGAACGTTACTGCCGTGCATACGGGGACGGGCTTGCCGTCCAGCTGGTACGGCCGGTATCTCCAGCTCTTCATCTCCTGCATGATCTTGAGATCGTAGAGGGGGAATCCCGTGGACTTGAGCCGCTCGACTTTGGCGATGATCCCTTCCACGGTGATGCACAGGTAAAACGAACCGATCACCTTCGTCAGACCGGACTCCTGGATGGCGAGTTTGGTCGCGTCGCTGGGGACGATCGCCGCCGATCCGGCGATGCGAGCGCCCTCGAGCATCATGGGCGATACCTGGTGCGCCTGCTGGCCCGGCGAAGCCGGTGGCGAAGCGCCGTCCGCCGGGGCCGCTTCAGCCCCCGCCGGGGCCGCGTCGGCCCCCGCCGGGGCCGCGTCGGTCCTCGCCACGTGCGCATCGGGTGGCGTCCGAACGAGCACGGCGATGAAGGTCTTGTCGCGTCCTGTGGCGTCATCGCCGAAGTGGATGCCGATCCCGACCTCGGTCGCGGAGCTCGACAGGAGGACGGCGCGGCCCTCCGCGCTGTTCATCAGCCACAGGTTCACCTCGTCGAGGTCGCGCGTGGGGGCGATGCTCTGGAGCTCGGCGGCGCCCCGGACCCGCGTGACGCGCACGAGCTCGTCGGTGCTCGTGCTCACCGGAGCGCCCTCAGGGGCGCTCTTCTCGCGTAGCTCGAGCGAGTACACGCTCGCCATGACCCCAGCGCGGGGGTTCCATGAGAGCGCGGGGAGGCCGGCGGCTTGGCGCTCGCGATTGAAGCGCTCAAGCAAGTAGCGCTCTGCATCGAACTCGGCGGTGGACTTCTTCGTGCTCCGCCATGCCGACTTCTCGGGGCCGCTCGCGCAGGCGACCGCGAGCGACGCGATCCCCGCAAGCTGCAGCAGGCACGCCCACATCTTCTTTTTACTCACGTTCTGTTCTCCTCTTCGTCGCGAGAGCTTCTGCCGATCAACTCCGGATCTCCCCGCTACGGCGGCCGGCGGCTCTGCAGCTCGGCCAGGATCTCGTCGCGCTGCACGAGCTCCTGGAGCCGCGCGTACGCGTGCGAGATCAGATCGCGGGTGCGATCCGTCAGCTCGCAGTCACCGCCCTCTAGCGACCACCGCTGCGGGTGCCGCTCCGCGCCCTCCACCGTCAAGAGCCCGCCGCTCTCGACGCCAGCGCGCGAGCGCCCCCACGTCTCGATGCCGCGGCCGATCGACAGGTCGCCGTCCTCCGCCGCGGCGCGCCGCGCGGACGCGGCCGGCGCGGGGCCTCCGCGCGCGATCGGGGCGAGCGCGGCATCGATCTGCGGGCGCGGGATCCGGAGATCGCGGTGCACCACGATGGAGTCCTTCGCGCCCGGGCCGGTGTACCTCGCCAGCGCCGTCCCGGCGAGCTCGCCCCCGCTGGCGCGGACCGTCGCGCGGAGCTCGAAGGTCCCGAGCTGGGGGCCCTTCGAGCGCTCGGTCACCGTCAGTGACAGCACCGACTCGAGCCAGCCGAGGTCGCACGCCCGCGCCGGAGGCTCCGCGTGCGCCGCGTTCGAGACCTGCGCCGGAGGCCGCGGCGCTGCCGCCGGGCCGCACGCGGCGGCAGCAACAGCAGCGGCAGCAGCAGCAGCGGCAGCTCCCGCCGCGATCAGCGCCCGGCCCGTCGCTCGCATCGCATCGAATGTATCACCGGGGCGGCTCCGGTCCCCCGAAGGACGCGGGCCAGCGCACCTCCTCCAGGCGCGTGAAGCGGCGGTCGACGATGCGGCGCAGGTCGGCGACGAAGTCGGGCAAATGGGGGCCGGGGCGCGGATCATCGACAGCGAGGCGGACGACGCGGTCGGCGGGGAGCGCCTCGAGGATCTGGGGCAGCCTCCCGAAGTGCATGCGGCGCGTATGGGGGGCGTCGGCGCAGTAGCGGATGGTGACGAGCGTGAATTCGTCGCGGGCGTCGCGCTCGAAGCGGACAGCGAAGCCCGGCGGCTCGAGGCGCCCGGACTCGCTCTCGGACAGCTCGAGGGCACGCAGCGACTGTGGCCACTCGGCGACCTCGGCGAGCCACGCCTCCAGCACGCGGGCGTCGTGAGTGGTGCTGGAGGTGCTGAGGAGCTCGAGCGCGGGGCCGAACGGCGCGTGGAAGAGCCAGGGCAGGGCGTGCGCGTTGCGGCGGCGCTCGCGCACGTCCGCGCCGTAGCTGCCGTACCAGCTGGCGATACGCAGGCGGCGCAGGCGCGGCAGCGTCTCGCAGCGCGCGAGCGGCTCCACCTCGGTGAAGATCGGGTTCATCGAGTTGCCGACGTTGCAGCCGAGGGCGGTGAGGCGCGGGTGGCCGCTCTTGCACAGGCGCGCGAGGGCGTCCGCATCGATATCTCCCGAGACCTCCTCGAGCGCGCTCATCTGCTTCGTGATCCCGACCCAGCCCGCGAACTCGATGGCGCGCACGGTGGCCCACTCGGGGTGGGCGAGCTCGGTCGCAGCGAGCACCTGGGTCCGCACGCGCGCGACGCAGGCGCCGAGGAAGCCGCGCTCGAACACGGCCTCGCGGACGGCGACGACGGAGGAGAGCGGGCCGAGGAAGGCGGCGGCGTGCTTGCGCAAGAGCGCGCGCTCGCGGGCGAGCGTCTTGGCGGTGGCCTCGCCGCGCGCGCGCTGGATCTGGAGGACGATCAGCTCGCCGCGCGGATCGCCGCGCGCCTGGAGGTAGTCGGCGTACACGAAGCGCGGCTCGTCGGACTCCGGATCGGCGTACACGGCGGCGAGCAGGTTGGCGCCGGTCGTGGCGTCGGTGCTCGGGGCGAACGCGGTGAGCGGCCGCGGCGGCGCGGGCGCGGTGGCGGCGATCTCGCCCGCGAGGGCGCCCTCGCGCTCTCCGAGCGCGGGCGGGCCGCCCGGGAAGCGGGCGCGGAGCTCCGCGGCGATGGCGGCGGCGCGGGCGATGAGCTCGCCGCGGCCGTACAGCGCGTTGCCGCGCAGGTGCTTGCCGAGCGACTCGAGCTGCTCGATCGTGCGCGGATCGCCGGCGGCGGCGACCGCGTGCAGCGCGCGGCGCCACGCCTTGCTCCAGCCGCTCGAGCTGCGCATGGTGGGCTCGCGCAGGAGCGCCACCACCGCGACGCCCACGCGCGGGTCGTCAGTGAAGCGCTCCAGCGCGGCGATGCGCGGGGCGATCACCTCGATGCGGGGGGTGCGCCACGCGTCGGCGAGGCCGGCGAGGAGGAGCCCCACCTCGGCGGGATCGCCAGCGCGCGCCCGCTCGAGCCACTGCACGAGCGTCGCCTTGCCCGTCCGGGCGGCGATGCGCGGCAGGCGCGCGGCGATGCGCGCGGACACGTGATCGATCAGCTCGGCCAGCGCCGGAGCGCGGCGGACGCGCCACGCGATGAGCAGCGCGGTCAGCTCGGCCCGCTCGTCTCCGGCGGCGCGGGCGGCGCGGGCGGCGGCGAGCGCCCCGAGCACGCCAGCGTCGTCGGTCACGGCCATCGCGTGCGAGTGTGCGCGAGAACGCGGGCGATGGGAACGCGCAGGCGGGTGCCGGGCCCGGGCCCGGGCCCGATCGCGCTCGCGCGCGGCCGCCGAGCGATGGTGTGACGCCCGACGTCACCCGAAGGACGCGGGCCAGCGCACTTCCTCCAGGCGCGTGAAGCGGCGATCGACGATGCGGCGCAGGCCGGCGACGTGGTCGGGCGTGATGGCGCTGGGGAACGGGAAGTCGACGACGAGGCGGACGACGCGGTCGGCGGGGAGCGCCTCCAGGATCCGGGGCAGCCTGTCATGGAGTACGTCGAGCACGTCGAACGGTGGAGTGGGCGAATCGAAGCGGTGACAGAGGGTGACGAGGGTGAATTCACCGCGGGCGTCGCGCTCGAAGCGGACGGTGGAGCCCGGCGGCTCGAAGCGCCCGGACTCGCTCTCGGACAGCTCGAAGGCACGCAGCGATCGTGGCCACTCGGCGATCTCGGCGAGCCACGCCTCCAGCACGCCGGTGTCGTGGAGGGCGCTGGAGGTGCTGAGGAGCTCGAGCGCGGGGCCGAACGGCGCGCGAAAGAACCACGGCAGGGCGGGGCGCGCGGCGCGGGCGTCGCGGCGGCGCTCGCGCACGCCGGCGCCGTAGCCGCCGTACCAGCTGGCGATGCGCAGGCGGCGCAGGCGCGGCAGCGTCTCGCAGCGCGCGAGCGGCTCCACCTCGTCGAAGATCGGGTTCGTCGGCTTGCCGACGTTGCAGCCGAGGGCGGTGAGGCGCGGGTGGCCGCTCTTGCACAGGCGCGCGAGGGCATTCGCATCGATATCTCCCGAGACCTCCTCGAGCGCGCTCATCTGCTTCGTGATCCCGACCCAGCCCGCGAACTGGATGGCGCGCACGGTGGCCCACTCGGGGTGTACCAGCTCGGTGGCGGCGATCACCTGGGTCCGCACGCGCGCGACGCAGGCGGCCAGGAATCCGCGCTCGAACACGGCATCGCGGATGGCGACGACGGAGGCGAGCGGGCCGAGGAGGGCGCCGGCGTGCTTGCGCAGGAGCGCGCGCTCGCGGGCGAGCGCCTTGTCGGTGCCTTCGCCGCGCGCGCGCTGGATCTGGAGGATGATCAGCTCGCCGCGCGGATCGCCGCGCGTCTGGAGATAGTCGGCGTACACGAGGCGCGGCTCGTCGGACGCGGGGTCGGCGTACACGGCGGCGAGCAGGTCGGCGCCCGTGGCGGCGTCGGTGCTCGGGGCGAGCGTGGCCAGCGGTCGCGGCGGCGCGGGCGCGGTGGCGGCGACCTCGTCGGCGCGGGCGCGCTCGCGCTCGGACGGCGCGGGCGCGCCACCCGGGAAACGGGCGCGAAGCTCGGCGGCCACGGCGGCCACGCGGGCGAGGAATTCGCTGCGGCCGTACAGCGCGTTGCCGCGCAGGTGCTCGGCGAGCGCGTCGAGCTGCTCGATCGTGCGCGGATCGCCCGCAGCGGCGACGGCGTGCAGCGCGCGGCGCCACGCCTTGCTCCAGGCGTTCGAGCTGCGCATGGTGGGCTCGCGCAAGAGCGCCAGCGCCGCGACGCCTACGCGCGGGTCGTCGGCGAAGCGCGCCAGCGCGTCGAGGCGCGGGGCGATCACCTCGGCGCGGGCGGTGCGCCACGCCTCGGCGAGGCCCGCGAGCAGGAGCCCCACCTCGGCGGGGTCGCCGGCGCGTGCCCGCTCGAGCCACTGCACGAGCGTCGCCTTGCCCGTCTTGGCGGCGATGGGGGGCAGCCGCGCGGCGATGCGCGCGGACACGTGATCGATCAAGTCAGCCAGCGCCGGTGCGCGGCGGGCGCGCCACGCCATGAGCAGCGCGGTCAGCTCGGCCCGCTCGTCTCCGGCGGCGCGGGCGGCGCGGGCGGCGGCGAGCGCCCCGAGCACGCCAGCGTCGTCGGTCTCGGCCATCGCGTGCGAGTGTGCGCGAGAACGCGGGCGATGGGAACGCGCGTGCGGGTGCCGGCGCGCTCTCCGATTTACCTGGAACCCGGCGCGGCAGATGCGCTAGATGAGCCGCATGCCGCCGTTCTCTCGACGCGACTTCCTCGGCGCGACCGCCGCCTCGGCGGCCGTGCTCACGCTCCCCCGGCTCGCCTTCGCCGACAATTCGCTGGCGCCGATCCGCGCGCAGGTGGAGAAGCGCCGCGATGAAGGCGTGCAGCGACTTCAGGACTGGGTGAAGCAGCCCGCGATCGCCGCGGAGAACCGCGGGATGGCGGAGGGCTGCGATCTGATGATGCGGCTTGTGCGCGACGCGGGGTTCCAGAAGGTGACCCGCATCCCCACCGCCGGGCACCCCGGCGTCTTCGCCACCCTCGATGCCGGGGCGAAGCGGACCGTGGGCCTCTACTTCATGTACGACGTCAAGCAGGCCGACGGCGAGTGGACGTCGCCGCCGTTCGCCGCCGCCATCGTCGACAAGCCCGGCCTGGGCAAGGTGCTCATGGGCCGGGGCGCGGTGAACCAGAAGGGCCCCGAGGCCGCCTTGCTGGCAGGGCTGCACGCGATCCGGGGCGCGGGCCGCAAGCTGCCTGTGAACCTGGTCCTGGTGGCCGAAGGCGAGGAGGAGATCGGCTCGCCGCACTTCCGCCAGGTGGTGCAGCACCCCGAGGTGAAGGCCGCGCTCCAGCGCTGCATGGGGATCTTCATGCCCTCGGCCGCGCAGAACCCGGACGGGGACGTGACGGTCTCGCTCGGGGCCAAGGGCGTGGTGGAGCTGGAGCTCGTGGCGAGCGGCGAGAAGTGGGGCCGCGGCCCCAAGCAGGACGTGCACTCGAGCAACCGGGCGCGCCTCGACAGCCCGGCGTTCCACCTCGTCCAGGCGCTGGCCACGCTCGTCGATGCCAAGGGCGATCCGGCCATCGAGGGGTTCGCCAAGACGGCGCGCGCTGTCTCGGCGGCCGAGCGCGCCATGATCGACGCGGCGGCCGCGCGCATGAAGGAGTCGACGGCCAAGAAGCTGCTCGGGGTCGACCGCTGGGCGCACGACCTTGGCTGGCGCGACTCCCTGGAGCGCTTCGTGTCGGTCCCCACGGTGAACATCGAGGGCCTGGTCGCCGGCTGGACCGGGCAGGGCGGCAAGACCGTGCTCCCCGCGCGCGCCGTCGCCAAGCTCGATCTCCGCCTGGTGCCCGACATGACGTTCGACGGGGCCGTCGCCGCGCTCAAGGCCCACCTCGCCAAGCGGGGCTTCGGCGACATCGAGGTCAACGCGACCGGCGGCTACGACCCGACCAGCACCGCCGCCGACGCCGCGGTGATCCGCGCCGCGACGGCGGTCTACAAGCGCGCCGGGCTCGATCCCATCCTGTGGCCGCGCAACGCCGGCTCTTATCCCGGATACGTCTTCACCGGCCCGCCGCTCAAGCTGCCCTCTGGCCATTTCGGCCTCGGCCACGGCAGCGGCGCGCACGCGCCCGACGAGTACTACGTGATCGAGTCGGCGAATCCCAAGATGAAGGGCTGGAACGACGCGGTCATGTCATTCGTCGAGTACCTGCACGAGCTGGCGACGATCGCCTGAGCCGCCCGAGGCGCCTGAACAACCCGGTCCGGATCGCCCGGCCCGACTCCTGGTCTACAAGACGACCCAGGAAGGAACACGCCCTCTACGGTCTTCGCCGATGATATTGACATCGACACAAATATCCGTGTCGCGAAAACACAGCGATGGCCACATCTGATACATGCACCACCCGATGCCGGACGGCTCACTCCAGTCCTTGCCGTTGCGGTCGAGCACGAGAGAAGGGGCCTTCCAGTAGCGCACGACCGCGAGACGAGCGAGCTCCGGACCGGTGAGTGGCTGAGGAGCGCCGACGTAGAGTCCTGGTATGTACTCGGCGGCGCTGATGGTCTTCGCCCAGGTGTTGATCAACCCCTGGAGCTCGATGGGGTCGAATCTGTACGATTTTTCTCCTTCGAGATCGAGCCACACCGTGCAGCCCTTGGGCAACTCGAGCGCGCGAAGCCGGTCCACTTCATCGGCTCCGCCGTCGAAGTACTCCTCTGCGCGCGTGATCGGCATGAACGCCAGCCCTGCATCGAGGATGAACTTGAGGCGCGCTACGTTCATCGATCCGAGATAACCCGCGAAGAAGTCCACACCACGTTCGGCGAGCTTCCTCGCCTGTTCCGCCGTTCCACCGATCGAGTAGGGCAAGGAGTCCACTCCCCGAGCACCCACGAACGCCTTCTCCGTCTTCATGATCCCCTCCACCTCCTGAATGTACGAGCACCGAGCAACGCCGACCAGGCAACGCCAGAGCGCGCTGGCGACAGCGGGCTGACTATAATCGTTCGTCGCGCATCCAGGTGAAGATTCGTTGCGGGGTATCCCCGGAAGCGCGAGCGTGATCGCCTGTCAAGCGGCCGGAGCGCAGCAAAAAGCGGCGCTTCGATTGCCAAAAGCATTGGCTACATGGATGGCCCATTTTACGGTGTAGGACAAGGTAATCCAGGTCCGGCAGCATCGACCTGCTCGTATCAGAGCGTCGCGAGCTGCTGGCGTAGCCACGCCTGGAGCATCTTGGAGCGACGTCTTTTACACTGTCGCCGTGTGCTGCTTTACCGGGTCCTTCGACGTCTCCGTCTCGGCCACTCGCATCTTCGCGCGCGAGGTGAGCTCCGGCGTGCAGGCGCTCGCTTACGGGATGACGCTCTCGTCGCCCGAGGCGACGGCGATGGTGCTACCGCTGCCTGTTCGCGTCGGCGCTGGCGAGGACGCGGTGCGGTTCGTCTCGCTTGAGCGCCATCCGCAGATGTTCGAAGAGCTCGACGAGCTGTTCAGGCTCCCCGAGAACGAGCTCTTACTAAGCTCGAGCGCGAGACGAGGTGGCGCACCTGACCCGCCCCCGCTGGTGGTCCACGAGGTGGGCTCGTTCATCGCGTCGTACGTGCCGACGCGCGCAGGCTTCGGGCGCCTCGACCCGCGGTTCCGGATCGCCGACGCGCTGTTCGATGCGGTGCCGCACTACGCCGATTACGGCTTCGCCGTGTTCCAGCTCCGCGCCGGCACGCACCGGATCCACCCTATGGCGCTGACGTTCCCGACGCGCGATCCGCGCCGCCTGTTCTTCCCGACGGTGCACGTCCACGACGGGCAGCTCCACGCGCGCGCGAAGTTCGATCACGATCTCTACTTCCAGCGCCGGACCGGACCGCGGCAGGAGCTCGGCGACGAGCAGCGCCCCGAGCCGACCGACGCCGCGTATGAGGAGTGGCGGTCCTACGAGCTGACGATGTCCACGCTGAACCACGTCTCCAGGCTGCCTGCTGCTTCTTCGTACGAGGGGCTCACCGCGCCCGGCCAGCCGGTGGTGCGCCGCTCGCTCCATGGGAGCTTGCTGAACCGCGACACGTGGGTCGACGCGGCTCCCAGTGCACCCACGCAAGCCGATCCGAACGAAGCCGATCCGGACGAGGAGTTTCCTTTCCGGTTGCTTTCCTAGCTGCATGGGCCGGAGCCCTTCACGTGGTGTGACCTGGTTCGTCGTCGCGCCCGATGGGACGTATTGGGACGTATGATGATGCATGCGCTCGGAGGACGCGTTGCTCGAGGCGTGCCGGCAGGCGCCCGGCGATGACGCGCCTCGCCTGGTGTGGGCCGACGCGGTCGGCGGCGAGCGCGGCGAGCTCGTCGTGATCCAGTGCGATCTGGCGCGGGGCGGGCTCCCTCCGGCGGAGGCCGCGGCCCGGCGGCGGCGCGAGCGCGAGCTCGTCGCGAGGTACGGCGCCGCGTGGGCCGGCGTGACGGAGCTCGTATCCGGACCCGGGAGCGGGTCCCGGTTCCACCGCGGCTTCGTCGAGAGCATCAAGGTCTCCGCGCGCGTGTTCGCGGAGCACGGCGAGGAGATCCTCCGGCGCGCGCCGCTCCTCGGCTCGCTCCGGGCCATCGGGCCCGAGGTGACCTCGGGAGATCCGGTGGACGATGTGCGCGCGCTGCTCGGAGCGCCGGCCTTCCGGCGGCTGCGCGGCCTCCACCTGTGGAGCATCGGCGTCCAGCGGCAGGCGGACGATGGCGAGCCGCGCTTCGTCGGCCGCGGCGACGAGGCCGCCTATGTCCTCGCCGCGGCGGGCGCGCTCACGCAGCTGCGCGAGCTCGGCATCTCCGCGAGCGGCGTCACCGCGGTCGGTGTGCACCACCTGGTGGCATCCGGCGACCTCGGCGGCCTCGAGAAGATCGAGCTGTCCGACGCCGATCCCGGCGGCGACGCGCTGGTCGCCCTGCTCGCCCGCATGTGGCGCCTCCGATCGCTCTGGCTGCCGCGGGCCGGAGACCTCGAGGTGATCATCCCGGCGCTGCCGCCGCTCGCCGAGCTGTGCCTCGGCAGGCTCACGGACGCGACGCTCGCGCTGCTCGGGCGCAGCCGCGCCGCGGCGACGCTCGAGGCGCTCGTCCTCCTGAACGGCTCGTTCGAGCGCCTGGACGGCCTCCGCGCGTTCCCGCGGCTGCGCGAGCTCTACCTCCACGGCACCGAGCTCCGTGATCCCGAGCGCTGCGCGCGTGATCTCGCCGCCGCGGCGCCCGCGTCGCTGCGCCAGCTGGGCGGGTTCGGGTGGCAGGTGCCGGAGGACGAGCTGCGCGATCTCGCGCGGGCGCTCGGCCCCCAGCTCGAGGAGCTCCAGCTGATCGGCGGTCCGTACCCGCCCGAGCTGCTCGACGAGCTGCGCGCGTGCGTCGCCGGCGAGGTCGTGGACGTGGACGTGGCGAGCCCGCCGCCCGGCTAAGGAGATCCGGACCGGGAGACGGCTCGACGGCTCCGAACCGGACGCGCCAGCTTCGAGCCCGGTTTTACCCCGGCTTCTACCAGGCATTGCCTCGGAGCGAGATGACCTCGTAGGTGCCAATCTGGCCCGAGACCAGCGCGGGGCCTCCGAGCGACGACCGCGCCTTCGTGATCACGGCGAACGTCGTCACCGGGATCGATCTCGCGTCCGAGGGACAGTTGCCCTCCGGCACGACCAGGCTGAAAAAGGTCGATTGAAGATCGGGGATCGTCTCGAGGTTGATCGAGATGATGCGCCCGAACGTGGTCTGGTCCTGATACAGGGCGCGACCACGGTACGTCTCGCCGTTGTACTCGAGCGTCGCCATATCCGGGGGCCCATCGCGGAACACGAGCTTCGTGTGCTCTCCGTGGAGGTGATACTGCGTCACGGGCTGAAGCTGCGATACCGCGGACTGAGTGGCTTCCATCATCTTGTCGCTCCTTCGTCGTGTTCGCCGACCAGAATAAGCAACCCGGATGCCGACCGGCGCGCCTCGATCCGGCGATTTTCCGCGCAGATCGTGCCGTGGGCGCCACGCCGCGCGCGCCGCTTGCGGTCATCCCGGCGCTGCCGCCGCTCGCCCGGTGCGTCCGGCGCGGGGCTCACGGCTTCGGGGCGCGATCGATCGTCGTCGCGGCGGCCGGCGCCGCCGGGCTCACGGCTTCGGGGCGCCGGGCTCGTCGAGCGAGCGGTCGCGGATCGCGTCCATGAGCCGCCCGCGCGCCGCCGCCAGCGTCTCGCTCTTCGCGGTGATCTCCTTCGTCAGCTGCTCCTGGTCCTGCGTGGCCGTCGCGAGGCTCCCGACCAGCTTCTTGCGCAGATCGTCCGCCGTCCGGACCTTCTCGAGCGCGCGGAGGCTCTCCCGGATCTCGTAGGACCGGGCGCTGACGTCGTCGAGCTTGCGGCGGGCCGCCTTGATCTCCTCCTCGACGGCGCCCATCTCCTTGCGGAGGCGCACGGCCTCCTTGATCTTGTCGCCGACGCCGGGCGGCAAGCCCCCGCCCTCGACGTAGACGCCCAGATCGGCGCCGCGGCCATCGATCAGCTCGAGCGTGCGGCGCCGGGGCTCGCGCTCCTCGATCACGAGCTCGCTGACCTTCGCCGGCGCGAGGCTCACCGCGAGCAGGTAGGCGTCGCCCTGATCGATCGAGCCGGCCGGCAGCTCCTTCACCGTGAAGCCGGGCGCCTTGGCGTGGCGGAGGTAGATCCGGCGCGCGGGCTGGCGCCCCGCGGCGATCCGGTACGTGGTGGTGCGGATCCCGGCGTTCTCGACGGTGAGGACGCCGCGGTGGAGCGCGACGATCCGCACCGGGCGCTCGGCCGCGGCGGCCGCGGAGGTCACCTGCGTGCCGCTGTCGATCGCGTACGGGATCCAGGCCGTCTCGTCGAGCTCGAGGCGATCGAGCAGGCTGTCGCCGACGAACGTGCCGCGCGCGAAGATCGCGATCGAGCCCGGCTGCAGCGTGAAGCCGCTCGTGTTGACCAGCCGCACCGCGCGGAACGGGTGGCGCTCGCTGCCGGGCGCGTTGCCGTCGGGGCGGAAGAGGTACGCGTCCTCGGCCGTGATCGGCTTGTTCAGGATCGCGACCAGCGTCGAGGCGCCGCGCGGCACGCTGACCGGCGTCGCGATCTCGTAGCGGACGGCGCCCGCGACCTCGACGGGCCGCGTCTGGGTGCGCGCGCTCGCCTGCACGGTGCGGGTGTCGATCGGCGGCGGGGGAGGCCGGTTCACCGGGCGATCCGACTCGTCGGAGGAGCGCTTGAGGATCAAGAACGCGACGCGGCGGTTCTTCGCGCGGGCCTGCTCGGTCGCGCCGCGATCGATCGGCTGGGTGTCGCCGTAGCCCTGGACGGTGAGCCGGGACGCGGGCACGCCCTTGGCCATCAGCGCCGCCTGCACCGCGGCGGCGCGGCGGTCGGAGAGGCGGAGCGAGTCGCGCTCGCTCGCGTCGGCGTGGCCCTGGACCTCGGTCACCTTGATGCTCGGGTTGGCGACGAGCGTCGCGGCGACCGCGTCGACGATCGGCAACGACTCGCGCCGCACGCTGTCGCTGCCGGCCGCGAAGTAGACGTTGTCGAGGATCTCGATCGCCGTGTCGGTGACCACCACGCGGCCGCGGTCGGGGCAGCCATCGTCGTCGTCGAGCCCGTTGTAGGTCTCCGGATCGTTCGGGCACTTGTCGGAGCGATCGGCGATCCGATCCTTGTCGTTGTCGAGCTCGGGGCAGCCGTCGTCGTCCTCGAAGCCGTCCTTGTCCTCGGGCTCGCCGGGGCACAGATCGTCGGCGTTCGCGACCCGGTCATCGTCCGGGTCGCCCGCCGCGGCGCTGGCCTTCTCGTTCTCGACGCGGCCGGTGACCACCGGCGACACCAGCTTGCCGGTGACGTCGGGCCGATCGACGTACGTCGGCGTGTGCAGATCGAGCGCGTAGGACATCGGCGCGCCCGTCGCGAGCGTGAGCCTGATATTGCGCCAGTCCTCCTGCGAGGCGTTGTCGATCTTCGCCCAGCCCTGGAGCAGGGCGGGCGACTGCTCGGTGGTGTCGTCGAGCACGACCCGGTACGCGGCCTTCCAGGTCGGCGTCGGCACCGCGTAGCTGACCGCGACGTCGTGCGCGCCGCCGCCGGTCATCCGCACGCCGAGCGTGACGTGCGCGTCCTTGTCGCGGAGGACGGGGACCTCGACGGTCGCGACGCCGGCACCCCGGCGATCGATCACCGTGAGCGTCTTGATGACGTCGTCGAGCTCGTGGCGCGAGAACGGCAAGAGGATCCGATCGCCGCCGACCTGGCCGGCGCGCTCGAAGTAGCCGATGCCGTTCTGGTAGAGGATGACGCGCTGGAGCGCCATCCGGCGCGGCGCGCCCGAGCACCCGGCGACAAGACAGACGAGGACCACGAGCCCCGATCGCATGGCTTCACCTTACCGGAGCCGTGCGGCGCGCACCGGGAGTCGCGCGTTCGATCGCGCGCGCGAGGCGGGCGATGCTGCGGGGGCGGTGCTGCGGGGAGCGGTGCTGCGGGGAGCGGCCCGGGCGGCTACTGCTGCGCCGCGGCGCGCTCGCCCGCCGTCGTGTCGATCGCCGCCGCCTCGCGGCGCGCCGTCGCCTCGGCCGCGATCGTCGCTGGCGCCGCCGCCCCCGCCGTGATCACGGCCGTGAGCGGCGTCGCGAGCGTCCGGCCGCCCGCGGTCGCCGTCACGTTCACGGCGCCCACGTGCTCGGCCTTGACCGCGGCGCAGTTCGGCAAGAGCGCCTGCGTCGCCGTGCCGTTGTCGCTCGCGAACGTCCAGGCCAGCCCCGCGACGTGGCGGCCCGCCGCGCGCGCCGAGAAGCAGACCATCGTGGCGCTGCCGACCACGAGCGGTGCCTGCATCGGCTGCTGGACGATCTCGTCGGCGCCCGCGACCACCTCCACGTCGGCCCGCGCCGCCGGGCGATCGCCCGCCGTCACCTGCACCGCGTGGAGGCCCGCCGCCAGGGCCGGGGTGCGGATCGTGTCCCACGTCTTGCGGGTCGCGCCGGAGAGCTCGATCTTCATCGACTCGTCGACGGCGCGCACCGCGCCGATGCCCCCTTCCGCGGGCTGGCCGAGCAGCGCGACCGTGATGTCCCGCGCGCCCGGGGCGAACACGATCGCGTCGCCCGGCAGGATCTGCTCCGGCTGCCCGGGGAGGAGCTGGAGCTTCAGGAACGCGGCGCCTTGCAGCTGCTTGCGATCGTAGAGCGCGCCGTCCAGATCGGTGATCCGCAGGTAGTTGGTCTGGCTCGCCACGCCGCGCAGCGTGACGATCGGGCCGTTCGTGCGCTCGACGCGGACGCCCGCGCCGCCATCGTCATCGGCGATGTACGGCCGATCGAGGTCGCGGAGCGCGCCGTTACTACCATCGCCCGGATCGTAGGTGAGCCGGAGGTGCTGCGTGCCACCGGCGAGCGTCGGCAGCGGGCCGCCCGGCAGGAGGCTGCCGCCGAGCTCGGCCCCCTCGAAGTGGAGGCCGCGGGGTGTGTCGCCGGAGCACATTTCGTCGTCGGGGCAGTCGCCGGTCGTGGCGCGCTCGCCGAGGTTGCAGGCGGGCAGCGGGGCGAGGGAGGCGAGCGAGACGATCGGCGTGATCAGAGAGAGGCTTAAGCGAAGCGAAGACATGCCGCTCCATTACAGCAGCGGCCGTGCCAGCGGATCGCGCGCGGCGATCCGCGCAGTTGCGACGAGATCGAGCACGATTGTTCTGGTTCGGCCCGACACCGATGTCGTGGCACGCGTCTCCGTGCGACCGTCGGCAAGATGCGGCAGTGCTCCACGCGTCCCTGGCTCGGGCGCTCGTTCTCTTTCGTTCCCTTCGCCGCTGTCGCGCTCGCGCTCGCGCTCGCGGCTGCGTGCGGCTCGTCTGCCGCGCCGCGATCTCCCGCGCAGGGCCCGGCCGGCGCGCGGGTCCTGCGCTACGAGGTCATCACCGTCGGGCGGCCCTCCGGCTCGGGCGAGGTGCGGATCGAGGCCGACGGCACGCGCCGCACGCACTACACCTTCAATGATCGCGGCCGCGGGCCCGATGTGCGGACCGAGCTGCGCGTCGACGCCACCGGCGCGCCGCGCTTCTTCCGCGCCACCGGCCACGCCTACGAGAAGCAGCCCGTCGACGAGCGGCTCGACGAGCAGGGCGGCCAGCTCGCCTGGCGCTCGCCGAGCGAGCACGGGCAGGCGCCCGCCGGCTCGGGGTTCTACGTACCGATCGAGGACTCGCTCGGCACGTCGCTCGTGCGCGCGCTGCTCCGCGCCCCGGGGCGCCGCCTGCGCCTGCTCCCTGCGGGCGAGGCCTGGATCGAGGGCGATCACATGGTCGAGCTCCCCGGGCGCCGCCTGCGCCAGGTCGCGGTCGCCGGCCTCACCTACGCGCCGTTCCTCGTCTGGCTCGACGAGGAGGGCGAGCTGTTCGCGTACCCGTCGTCGTGGATCTCGACCATCCGCGAGGGGGCCGCGTCGCTGATCCCGCTCCTCCTCGCCGCCGAGCAGACGTGGTACGCGGCCCGCGCGGCCGACCTCGCCAAGAAGCTCGCGCACCGGCCGCCCGCCGCCGGGCTCGCGATCACGCACGCGCGGGTGTTCGATGCCGAGCGACGCGCCGTGATCCCGGACGCGACGGTGATCGTCGTCGGCGATCGGATCACGGCCGTCGGCGGCGCCCAGACGCAGGTGCCCGCCGGCGCGCAGGTGATCGACGCGCGCGGCCGCACGCTCCTGCCCGGCTTCTGGGACATGCACGTGCACGTGCAGGACTCGACCAGCGTGCTCGCGCTCGCCTCTGGCGTCACGACCGTGCGCGATCTCGGCAACGACATCGACGAGCTCAGCGCGCGGAGCGCGCGGATCACCGCCGGCACCGAGCTCGGGCCGACGATCCTGCGCTCCGGGTTCATCGACGGCCCCGGCAAGTACGCCGCGCCCACCGGCGTCCTCGTGTCCACGCCCGACGAGGCGCGCGCCGCGGTCCGCCGCTACGCCGATCTCGGGGTCGCGCAGATCAAGGTCTACAGCTCGGTCGCGCCGGAGCTCGTGCCCGTGATCACGGCCGCGGCTCACGAGCGCGGCCTGCGCGTGAGCGGCCACGTGCCCATGGGCATGAACGCGGCGCAGGCCGTCGAGGCCGGCTTCGACGAGCTGCAGCACGCGAACTTCCTGTTCCTCCAGTTCCTGGCCGGGCCCACCGACGACACGCGCACGCCGCTCCGCTTCCTCCGCGTCGCCGAGCGGGCCGCCTCGCTCGATCTCGGCGGCGCCGAGGTGCGCGCGTTCCTCGATCTGCTCGCCGCGCGCCGCACGGTGATCGATCCGACCGTCGCGATCTTCGAGGCCCTGCTCACGAGCGACCCCGGCCAGATGGATCCCATGGCGGCGCCGTTCGCCGGCCGGCTGCCCGCGCAGGTCGAGCGCGCCGTGCGCGGCGGCGGCCTGCCCGCGCCCGGCGGCCTGCGCGCGACCTACCGCGCCTCGTACGAGGCGATGCTCCGCATGGTGAAGCTCGCCTACGACCGCGGCATCCCGGTCGTCGCCGGCACGGACGCCGGCGGCTTCGCGTACCCGCGCGAGCTCGAGCTCTACGTCCGCGCCGGCATCCCGGCGCCCGAGGTCCTCGCCCTCGCCACGCTCGGCGCCGCGCGCGTCATGCGCCAGGATCGCGAGGTCGGCTCGATCGCCCCCGGCAAGCGCGCCGACCTCGTGCTCGTCGACGGCGACCCCACGCGCGACATCTCGGCCATCCGCAACGCCGACGTCGTCGTCTGCCGCGGCGTCGTCTTCGATCCGGCCGAGCTCCTCGCGGCCTCCGGCATCGGCCCGCGGAAGCGCTAGCCGCGGCCGCGGCCGCAGCCGCAGCCTACTCGCAGAGGTGCAAGGCCCGCTCGTGGAACGTCGCTTCGCCGGAGAACCGCGGCACCGCGACCACGGCCATGGGCGCCGTCGGCGCGGCCGTCACCATACAGCCACGGCCGGAGAGTCAGTGGTGTCCAGGGACCTCTCGCACCGAGATTCGCGGGTAGAACTTGTGCCAGCTCTGGAGTAGCCAGGTCACTTCTCCAGAGGCTTCTCATACAATCCAGTTCTTCGCCGATTCAAGTGATGGCCCGCGAGCACGTCGCGCCGGATCGGCCGCCGGGCCGCCCGGTCTACAGCGACACGCCGGCGAGCACGCCGGCCGAGATGGCGATCGCCTGGTCGTCCGCGACCGGGGCGAGCACGTCCGCGAACAGCACCAGGCGCGCCCGCTTCCAGGCGAAGCTTGCCTGCGCGCGCCCGCCGGGGCGTACCTCTGGCGCGAGCGCGGCGATCGGCCCACCGCCGATGCCCGACGTGAGCGGGAACCCGATCCACGCACGCGTCGTCGACTCGGCGGTCACGGCGAGCGCCGCCGACGCGGTCACGTCGGTGTCCGCCGCGAGCGCCAGGATCAGCCAGCGCGGCGCCGCGATCTCCCAGCCGGCGCGGAGCCGCACGAGGCCGCCCGCGCCGCCCGCGAGCCCGGCCAGCACGAACGGCCCGCCGTGCAGCACGCGCGGCTCGGGCAGCCGGAACCAGAGGCGCGCGATCATCCGCTCGCCGAGCTGCCGCGTGTGCATGCTCCGCTGATCGAGCTTCAGGTGCCAGCCGTCCGGATACCGGACATCCGGCCGCGCGGCGGCCTCGAGATCGAGCACGCGCTGGGGGCGCGGCGGCTTCGTGGCCAGCCACGGGTGGCGCGAGACGATGCCGTCGCGGTAGCAGGTCTCGCCGTACGGCCACAGCTCGACGGTCGCCGCGACGCGGAGCTCCCGGGCGCCCGCGGGTATGACCGTGGCTGCCGCGGCCACGGCGACGCCGCCGGCGATCTCGATCGTGAGCTCCTGCACGCGGTGGCCGGCCACGGTCACCCGCGCCTCGCGATCGGCCGCGATGTGGTAGGTCGCCACGATCCGGCACGTGGCCAGGCCGCAGTCGACGTCGACCGCCTCAGCCTCGATCCGCGCCGCGTCGGCCGGCTCGAACGCCGGGCGCGCGAGCAGGCTTGGCTCGAAGATAGGCGAGCACGCTGCGGCATCGCGCGCGCCGCACCACCACGCCAGCGCCGCTAGCGCGCTCGTGGCCCACAGCACCGCGCCGGCTCGCAGGCTCATCGCGTGAAAGCTAGATCACGTCGCCCGGTCGTGCCACGCGCGCCGCTCGCGCCTCGGCGCGCGCGGGCTCCGGCCCTGCGCGCGCGCGGATGGACGCTCACCAGCCCGCCGTCATCCCGGTGGCCGCGTCGCGCCGCTGCCCCGTCGTGCCGCCGCCCATGCGGTGGATCGCCGCTTGTGCCCGCTGTACCCGCTCTTGCGCGGTCGCGCCCTCGACGCCCCAGCGGCAGCCCACGAAGAAGCGATCGTCGGTCGCGTTCGTGATGGCGATCCGGCGCGGCAGCGCCGCCCCGGCAAGCCCCAGACTGTACTGCGCGATCGTGCCTGGGCCCTGGAAGAAGGACGAGCGCGTGTCGCCGTGAGTGATCTGGACGATCACGCCGTCGCCCGCGTAGTGATCCACGGTGCACAGGCCAGATGTCGCCGCGGGCCGCGCAGCCCGGAAGCTACTGGACCAGCTCACGCGGCAGGCGCTCCATGCCGGGCCCCAGCCGCAGCCGCTGCTGGGCAGGGCGGCGCCGGCCACTGTCCCGTCGACCGCCGTGGCGCGCGCGCGGTCGTGCGCCGCGGCGAGCGCCGCCGGGACCGGCGCGCCGGGGCGCAGCTCCTGGAACGCGCGCAGCGCGTCCGCCGCCTCGTCGCGGAGCGCGAACGACTGGCCCGGCGCCATCCGCTCGACGAGGTACAGGCCACCCGGGGCCGGCTCGTAGAACGTGACGGTGTGCCCGGGCTCGACCACGAGCCGCAGCACGACGTGCTCGTCCTCGCGCGCGGTCTCGGCCGGGGCACCGGCCATGTCGCTCGTGAGCAGCAGGGACACGAGGCCACCCACTGCAATCTGGATCATTCCGGTGCGCGTAGGCTGTCTCCGGTTGATTCGTCGAGCGACGCCCCCAGGGGCTCACTCGAGAAGTGGAATCAGATGCACGGCACTCCCCATGCCGCCGCCGCCCGCGCACGCCGCCCGCGCGCGCCGCGCGCGCCGCCCGCGCGCGCCCCCCGCGCGCCCCGCGCGCCGTCCGCGCGCCCCCCGCGCGCGCCCCGCGCGCGCCCCGCGCGCCCCCCGCGCGCCCGCCCCCGCGCGCCCCGCTCCCCGCCTCGTCGCCCACGGCGGCGCCGCTGCGGCCCTCACAGGCCGCGGCGGCGTCACGCCTCGGGCGCGTTCAGATGCCCCAGCGGCAGCCCACGTGGAAGCTGTCGCCGGACGCGTTCGTGACGTCGATCCGGCGCGTCATCGCCGCGCCGGCGGTCCCGAGGCTGTACTGCGCGACCGTGCCGGCGCCCTGGAAGAACGACGTGAGCGCGCTGCCGGCGGTGACCTGGATGACCACGCCGTTGCCCGCGTAGTGGTCCACGACGCACAGCCCGGACGTCGCTCCGCTGCGCCAGGCGTAGTAGCCGTTGGCCCAGTTCACGCGGCAGGCGCTCCACTCCGGGCCCCAGTCGCAGCCATCGTCGTTGTTGACGAAGTTGGCGGCGCTGGACGACGACGTGAGCGACTGCTCGACGACGCCGGGGCGCGGGGCCGGGGCCGCCACGGCCTCCGCGCCGCCGCCGTGCGCGGCCGCGGCCGCGATGCCGTCGCTCGACACGGCGCGCGCGCGGTCGTAGGCAGCCTGGAGCGCGGCCGGGATCGGCGCGCCGGGGCGCAGCTCCTGGAACGCGCGCAGCGCGTCCACGGCGCCGTTGCGGAGCGCGAACGACTGGTTCATCGCCCGGCGCTCGATCAGGTACAGGCCACCCGGCGTCGGCTCGTAGAACGTGACAGTGTGCCCGGGCTCGACCTCCAGCTGCAGCACGACGTGCTCCTCGGTGGTCGGGGCCTCGCTCGGCTCCGCCGCGGGCATGTCCGTCGGCTCCGCCTCCGGCGCCCCCGCCATGCAGCCCGCGTAAACCAGCGTCGCCAGACCACCCAGTGCAAACCGCATCATTCCGTTGCGCATTGTCGCTGCTCCTGTAGATTCCCCAGCGAGCGACTCCCCCTGGAGTCGGCTCGCGAACGCGATCGAGAGCGGCTTGGTCCGGTGTGGACCTCGTGGTGGGCCGCCCTCGCTGGGCAAGACGATGTGCACCCCGCATGCCGGTCATCGAAGCGGGGCGAGCCGGTCACCGAACTGGGCGATGCCGCGAAACGCTGCACCGCGCAGGCAGCGCGCGCGCTCGTTCGCCCGTCCACGTCCGCGGACGGCGGGCGGCTGACCGGCCGAGGTCCGGCCGGCCCAGGTCCCGCACGACGCGGGCGATCTTCCCGGAAACGCTGGAGGATCGGGCGTCCGCCGCCGCGGCCTGTCCCGCCGTCCACGTTCGTGGACGCGCCCGGCAGGGGGATGTCCGCGTCCATGGACGTGTAATGGACGTGCGACGGACGTGCGATAGACCGTGCGACCGACGTGCGATCGACCGTGCGATCTGCCGGCCGGCGCCTGCGTGGCGCGCCCGCGATGAGCGAACCTCCTCGATCATGGAGAGCAGCGGCGCAAACAACGACAGCCTGGCGGGCGCGGTGGCGGAGCGCGACTTCTACCGGCGCCTGCTCGATCTCGGCGCGGCGCAGGACATCGAGCCGCTGCTCGACGAGGCGCTCGCCCTCATCGTCGCGGTGACCGGCGCCAAGGTCGCCTACCTCGAGCTGTACGACGACGAGATCGGCGCGCCTCAATTCTCGAAGGCGCACCAGGTGGCCGAGAGCCAGGTCGCGGCGATCCGCGGCGCGATCTCGCGCGGGATCATCGGCGCGGCGCTCGCCGAGGGCCGGACGATCGAGACGCCGTCGGCGATGGAGGACGCGCGGTTCCAGAGCCGCGGCAGCGTGCGCGCCAACGCGATCGACGCGGTCCTGTGCGTGCCGATCGGCGCCGAGCCGGTGACGGGGGCGCTCTACCTGCAGGGCCGGACGCGGCCGGCCCCGTTCGACGCGGTGGATCGCGAGCGGGCCGAGCTGTTCGCGCGGCAGCTCGCGCCGCTGGCGGACCGCCTGCTCGCGCAGCGCCACGGCCTCTCGCGCGTCGACCACACCCGCGAGCAGCGGGCGCGCTTCCGCTGCGAGCAGCTGGTGGGGCGCTCCGAGGCGTTGGCCCGGGCGCTGCAACAGGCATCCCTCGTGGCGCCGCTGGATGTCGACGTGCTGATCACCGGGCCCGCCGGGACGGGCAAGACGGCGCTCGCCCGCGCGATCGTCGAGAACAGCCCGCGGGCGCGCGGCAGCTTCGTCGCCCTCAACTGCGCGGCCATCCCGGAGCCGCTGATCGAGAGCGAGCTGTTCGGCGCCGAGCGCGGCAGCCACTCGGCGGCGACCCAGCGCCTCAAGGGCAAGGTCGCCGCCGCCGAGGGCGGGACGCTGTTCCTCGACGAGGTCGCCGAGCTCTCGCTCGGCGCGCAGGCCAAGCTCCTCCAGCTCCTGCAGGACCGCGCGTACTACCCGCTGGGGGCGACGGCCGCGGTGCCGGCGAACATCCGGGTCATCAGCGCGACGAACGCCGATCTCAAGGAGCGCGTGGCCGCCAAGACGTTCCGGGCCGATCTGTACTACCGCCTGCACGTCATGCCGATCGCGATGCCGGGCCTGGGCGAGCGGCGCGAGGACGTCGGCGAGCTGGCGGCCTACGCGTGCGCCGAGACCTGCGCGCGGCTCCGCCTGCCCGCGATGACGCTGTCGCGGCGCGCGCTGCTCCTGTGCCGCGACACCGACTGGCCGGGCCACGTCCGCGAGCTGGCCCACGCCATCGAGGCCGCGGTCATCCGCGCCCACGGCGACGGGCGCACGGTCGTCGAGCCGCACCACATCGCGCCGGGGATCTCGCAGGTGGCCACTGGCATCCTGCCGCTGCGCGAGCTCGAGCAGCAGTGCCGGCGCCGCCACGTGCTCGAGGCGCTGGAGCGCACCGACTGGAACATCGTGGAGACCTGCCGCCAGCTCGACGTCGGCCGGTCCCATCTCTATAACCTCATCAAGCTCTACGGGCTGAAGCGCCCGGAGTGATCGTGTGTAACTTGGGGACTTCGTAATTCAGGGGAAGGTGCAATCATGAGTGATCTATTGTTTATCGAGCTTGGAGCCGTCGTGACCGAGGTGCAGGGGCAGACTGTGTGCACGTTCGAGCCGTTCTGCACGCCACAGCCGCCGACCTACGCCGCCCAGAGCCGCATCAAGGCGGACTTCGCGCGGTCGCTCGACAACGTCCTCGTCACCGGCGCGCCGGAAGAGGCGGAGTACGATCAGTACATCGGCCCGCCCAACGCGGAGGGCCGCGTGAGCGGCAGCCTGCCGGTCGGCCCGAGCTGGCCGGGCGCCGCGTACGAAGGCGTCGTGCGGGTCCGCGCGGACCTCGTGGCCGGGAGCCCGGCGCTCGCCGCGGCCGCGGCCGCGCTCCCCGGGCAGCCGTACGAGTACCAGGTCGTCGCGTCGGTCGACGCGCAGACCAAGGCCGTCCGGCGCTACCACGGGTACTACGCCGAGGTGCTCCGGACCGAGGGGAGCGTCCTCGTGCTCCGGGTCGCGCACGGCGGCTCGGCGGCGGAGCGGCGCTGGGCGCCCACCGAGGTGCCCTACGATCCGGCCAACACCGACAAGTTCTATTCGGGCCCGCTGGTCGCGGACCAGCTCGTCGGCGGCGGCGCGGATCCGCGCGGCACGGGGGCGGTGTTCATCGCGCTCGACGTGGCGAGCGGCGACTACCTCATCGGAGACCCGAAGCAGCCGCCCGGGGCCGGGCTCTGAGCACCGCGCACGGCAGGGAGATGCGCGATGCCCGCGGGTGACATGCGAAACGTGCTCGCGATCCGGTCTGCTTCGACCGATCCGTTCGAGAGCTACGTCAAGCAGCTGGTGAATGGTGAGAAGGACTGGCTGGTCGCGCAGAGCACCGACCGCGCGGAGGTCGAGACCCAGCGGCGGCGGCTGGCGCAGGATCTCTTCGACGGCGCCGAGCTCGTCGATCTCGTGGGGCACTCCACGCCTCGGAGCTGCTGCCTCCGGCTCGGCGACTGGGTGCTGACTCCCGAGGAGGCCGCGCGGCTCGCGTCGTACATGCCCAAGAGCGTGAAGGCCGTGCGGCTGATCGGCTGCAGCACCGCGACCACGCGCGAGGGCCGCGCCGCGGCCGTCGCGTTCACGGAGTCCGGCCTCGCGGCCTACGGCACGCTCAACAAGGTCTACACGACGCACTTCGACGAGCGCGGGGTCAAGCTCGTCGGGGGGCCGCCGCTCGTCGGGTTCTTCCCCGACGGGCGCGGCGGTCACGAGACCTCGGACGCCGCGCTCGGGTTCTGGGCCAGCCTCTGGGCGGGCCTGGTCACCGGGCTCCGGGGCGCTGCCTGGTGGACGATCGCGGTGCTCTACTGGATCGTCTTGCGCCTGCTCCCGCCGCGGCGAGAGCCGCGCGCGCAGATCGCGGCGCTCCTCCGCGACGGCGGCGCCGCGATGCCGGGGCTGCTCACCGAGCCCTTGTTCGTGTTCGAGCTCGGGTCGGGTGCCGAGGTCTGGACGCTCGAGATCCTGTTCGACTTCGAGTACGCGCGCTTCTACGCGAGCGGGAGCGCCGCGGCGGAGCGAGAGCGCGTGTACGAGATCCGCGGCGCGGGGCCGCTGGCGAAGACCCCGCTCGAGCTCTACCTCGAGCGGGCGCCGCGCGGCCTCGTGTGGATCGCTCGCCACGCCGAGGCGGGCGAGCGCTGCGGCCAGGTCCCCGCGCGCTGAAGCGCTGTTTGGGATTGCCGATCGAATTCGTTATATCGGTCGAAGAAATCCTGTCGTGAATGAGCGGGGACTGGCGCCTTCTTGTTTGTAACTCGACGATCCGGACAATCCGAATCGGGCTGTCGAAACGGATTTGGAAATTCAGAAATCAAATGGGGGATACAATGTTCACGAAAGCAGTGGTTTTGGCGATGCTGGGTAGCGCGCTTCTGTCCGGTTGTGCCGTCGAGGCGGTCTCCGAGGGCGCGGACGAGACGCAGGAGATCATCGATAACCTGGTCCAGGCCGGCTATCCGGAGCGCGATATCATGGTCGAGGGCGGCGCCGTCTACGTCGGGCGCGACGCCCACGTGACCCTGCAGGCGTCACGGGAGATGCTCGAGTCCGGCGGCGAGGGCGAGGAGCAGTACCGGACCTCGAACCTCGTCAGCTCGTCCGTCACGCGGATCTGCGTCTGGCCCTCGGCCGACTTCACGGGCTCCTTCAGCACGGCGCTCGACTACGCGCTCGCCAACTACACCGTGCTGCCGCTCACGTTCGACATGGTGCGCGGCCCGGCGGTCAACTGCATGGGGAACATCGTCGCGGTGATCGAGCCGGGCCTCGTCGGCGGCTCCGCCGGATTTCCGGCGAACGGCCTGCCGTACGGCCAGATCACCATCGGCGGCGGGCTCGCGCCCTACGGCGTCAACGTGATCGAGCACGTCATCACGCACGAGCTCGGCCACACGATCGGCTTCCGCCACTCGGACTACTACGATCGGAGCATCAGCTGCGGCGTCGGTGGCAACGAGGGGTCGGCGGGCGTCGGCGCCATCTGGATCCCGGGGACGCCGACCACCGCGACGGTCGGGGGCTCGATCATGAACTCCTGCTTCCGCTCGGTGGAGACCGGCGAGTTCACGAGCAGCGACGTCACCGCGCTGAACTACCTGTACTGAGCGTGTCCTGAGCGCCGGATGCGCCCGCGCCGCGCGCGCCCGTGCGATTCTCTCGACGATCCGCGATGGACGTCGTCCCGCACGATAGCGCCGCTCCGGGGCCCGGCGAGGGCGCGGCGCTGCTCGTCGCGGGCAGCGATCCCGATCGGCCGGTGCGCGCGAGAGCGCTGACCCACGCCATCGGTCAGCTCGATCAGACGCTGCGCTCGACCCAGAGCCGGTGGGCGATCCGCCGCCTCACGCCGGCCGGCGACGAGCGCATGGCGCCGACGCGGGTCGGCATCAAGCAGGCGCTCGAGGCGATCGGGCGCCAGTCCTCCGACGTCGTGATCGTGGTGATCGCCGGGACGGTGACGAGCGCGGCCGGCGAGCCGGCGCTCGTCACCGGGGCGACGTACCGGGCCTACCACGAGGAGGCGACCCTGCCGCTCGGGTGGATCGGCCAGCGGCTGGCGGCGATCGCGGGCCCCGAGCTCGTGGTCCTCGTGTCGGCGCGGCCGGACGAGGTCGCCCCGCCGGTCGAGGCCTGGCTCGCGGCGCTGGCGCCGCCGTCCACGGGCCACACCGTGTTCCTCGAGCACTCCGAGCACGCCGCCGCGGTCGAGGCGCTCTCGCTCGGGTTCCGCGGCGCCGCGGTCGATCCGGAGACCGGCACCGTGACCCTGCGCAGCGTCACCGACTACCTCGCGCGGGCTGCGCCCGGGACGCGCGCGCGCGCGGACCGCCGGCCGCACACGATCATCCGGCCGGCGTCGCTCGACGATCTGCGCGCCCTCGGCTGGTCGCGCCCCGCCGACCTGGCCGCGGACCTGGCCGCGGACTCGGCCGACGATCTGTCGTGCGCGGTCCTGCGCGGCGAGATCCGCGTCGACGAGGAGCTGGCGCGGGGCAGCTTCGGCGTCGTCTACCGCGCGCGCCAGCTGTGGATGCGGCGCGACGTCGCGCTCAAGGTCTTGCCGCCGGGCGTCGACGCGCGCTCCGAGGACGGGCAGCTCTTCCTCGACGAGATCCGCGCGGTCGCGCGCATCGATCACCCGAACGTCGTGCGCATCTACCACGCCGACGAGACGTACGACGGGCGCCTGTTCTTCGCGATGGAGCTCTTGACCGGCGAGGATCTCGATCAGCTCGCGGATCACGGGCCGGTGCCGCCGCCGCGCGCGATCGCGCTCGTCCTCCAGCTCCTGTCGGGGCTCGCGGCCGCCCACGAGACGGGGCTCATCCACGCCGACATCAAGCCGGGCAACGCGTTCCTCGCGCGCGCGGGCGCCGAGGAGCGCGTCGTCTTGCTCGACTTCGGCCTGGCGCGGCTCGCGCGCCCGGGCACCACCACCGAGTCGGCCGGCGGCACGCCGCAGTACATGGCGCCGGAGCAGCTCACGCAGGGGCGCGTCGACGAGCGATCGGACGTGTTCTCCGCCGGCCTCGTGCTGTTCACGCTCCTGACGGGGTGGCGCCGCCAGCGCGCCAAGGATCTCGTGCCGCCGCTCGAGCGCATCACCGACGAGCCGCTGCGCGCGGTCCTCTCCCGCGCGCTCGCGCTCGATCCGGCCGCGCGCTACGGGCGCGCCGCGGACTTCGCGGCCGCGCTCGCCGGGCTCGGCGATGCACCGAGCGGCGGCGCGGGCGCCGCGCCTGCGCCCGCGCCGGGCGGGCCCGGCGGGCCGGGCGGGCCGGAGGTCGCCGCCGGCAGCGAGCCCGAGCCGGTCCAGCCGCCGCCGTTCCGCCGGCTGCGCCCGTTCTCGGAGCGCGATCGCGATCGCTTCTTTGGCCGCGATCGCGAGGTCGCGCACCTGCTCGATCACGTCCTCCAGCTCCCGGCGGTGATCTACGCGGCGCCGTCGGGCGTCGGCAAGACGTCGCTCCTGCGCGCCGGGCTCCTGCCGCGCCTCGAGGCGCTCGGCGGCCAGGGGATCTACGTCGCCTGCCACGCGGGGACGGCCGATCCGAGCGCCGCGATCGCGGCGGCGCTCGGCGGGGGCGGGACCTCGCTCACCGAGGCATGGGCGTTCTCCATGCCGCGCTCGGCGGGCCGGCGCGTGCTCGTCGTCGATCAGATCGAGGCCGTGCTCGCGCGCGACGAGGCCGCGACGGATCAGCTCCTCGCCGCGCTGCTCGGCGGCGGAGCTGCCGAGGACACGCGCGCGCACGCGCGCGATCAGGCGGTCGTGATCGCCGTCCGCGAGGACTTCCTCGGCCGCCTCGTCGATCGGCTCCAGCCGCACGCGCCCAACCTCCCGATCCTCCGCTTGCCGCCGCTCACCCCGGCGGGCGCGCGCGACGCCCTGGTGCGCCCGCTGGCCGCGCGCCGCCTGGAGATCGACGACGATCTGCTCGCGCAGCTCGTCTCCGATCTGACCGCCGCGGCCGCGACCCTGGGCGCGGAGATGGGCTGGGGCGCGACCCCGGCGGTCTACCCGCCGCACCTCCAGCTCGCCGGGGCCCGCCTCCACGAGACGTTGCCCGAGGACGAGCGGGTGCTCACGCTCCGCCAGTACCAGCACCTCGGCGGCATCGACGAGATCGTCCGCAGCCACCTGACGCACGTCCTCGAGAGCGAGCTGGCGCGCGATCAGGTGCCGATCGCGCGCGAGCTGTTCAAGCACCTCATCACGCCGGCCCAGACCCGCGCGGCGCCGACCGAGGCCGAGCTGATCGCGACGGTCGCCGATCCGGCGCGCGCCGAGGCGACCACCGCCGTGCTCGAGGCGCTGCGTCACCACGGCCTCGTGGTCCGCCTGGCGCGCGGCCACCGCGAGGCGAGCTGGGAGCTGATCCACGACAGCCTGATCCCGCGCATCCAGGCCTGGATGGACGAGCACGATCTCGAGCGCCGCCGCGTGCTCGAGGTGCTCCGCCACCACGCCCGCCAGTCTCGCCCCGAGGCGCCGAGCCTGCTCACCGCGCGCGAGCTCCGCGCGCTGCGCGCCGTCCCCGACGCGATCGACATCGTCGAGCGCGAGTGGCGCGAGCGCGCGGCCCTCGCCACGAGCGCGGACGGGCCGCTGTGGACGCCGGCGCGCCTCGTCGCGCACGCGCGCGCCGTCCACCGCCGCCGGCGGCTGATCGCGGGCGCCGTGATCACGAGCGTCGCCGCGGGGCTCACTGTCGCCGGCGCCTCGTGGTGGATCGGCCGGCAGGCCCAGCGGCACAAGGAGGCGCAGATCGCGGCGAACCTCGGACGCTTCCAGCTCGAGCTGGCGCCGTTCGACTGGGACGCGGAGCAGCTCGTCGCGCGCCCGGTCCCGATCGTCGAGCTGCCGGAGCTGCGCTGGGAGCTGCGCGAGCCCGATCCCGCAGATCTCGATCGGGAGAGCGATCAGCGGCTCGCCGAGGTGACCGTGCGGTCGTCGGAGCTAGGTGCCGGCGGGCGGACGCGGATCGACACGGTCGAGGCGCCCGGCCGCGCGGCGTTCCTCGTCATCGAGGGCCGCGGCCGTGGCGGCGCGCGCTGTCCGCCGTCGATCCTGCCGATCCGCGCGCTGCCGGGCTACGCGCTCCGCGGGGAGCAGCAGCTCCTGCTCCACGTCGCGGTGCCGACCTGTCACGCGACCGCCGACCGGATGATCGAGATCCCTGCCGGACCGTTTCTGTCCGGCGGCCCCGGAGAGCCGCCGTCCAGCTACGCCGAGAAGTTTGGTCTGCGCGCCGTCACCACGTACCTCGATCGGTACGCGATCGATCCCACCGAGGTCACCAACGCCGCCTACCAGGTCTTCAGTGCCATGTCGGCGCTCACGGGGATTGCCCCCGTCGCCTATCCCAACACGGACGAGCTCCTCAACGCGAGTGAACCCCGCTATCCCGCGAGCGGAATGCCATGGCTGGATGCGCGCGCCTACTGCCGCTACATGGGCAAGGACCTGCCGGACTCCAATCAGTGGGAGAAGGCGCTTCGAGGTGGGCTGACCCTCGCCAGCGGCGCCCGCAATCCGGCCCCAAATCGTAACTTCCCGTGGGAGATGCCGCGCTCCGGCGCGCTCGCCAAGCTCAAGGACGTTTCCCCGGCGGGGCCCGCGCCGGTAGGGACGTTCCCCCACGATGTCAGCCCGGAAGGCGTCTTCGATCTCGCGGGCAACGTGAGCGAGTGGACGCTCTCCATTCCCACCAACGGGAACTCCGCATTTCGCGTCATTCGCGGTGGAAACTGGGAGCAGATCGATCACAAGAACCTCGTCATCTTCATGGTCAAGAACACGCGCCCGCGAAACGCGATCTGGTTCTCGATCGGGTTCCGCTGCGTGAGCGCCCCGGAGCCGCCGCCGCCGCTGGTGCCGCTCGAGCCGCCGCGGCCCGCGGGCGCTTGAAGCGGGTCCCTCGCGCTGACGCGGGGCGCGCTTGCCAGCCGCGCGTTCAGTGCGCCTTCGGGCGCAGGCGCTCGCAGCGGGCTCTCCGGGCTGGCCCCGGGCAGACGGCGTCACGCGCCGGGCGGGCGCGGGCGCACCAGCGGCAGGCGCGTCGTCGGTCCCCGCTTCTGCAGGAGGACCTGGCAGACGTTCAGGCGCGCCCGCCGGAACTCGCTGGCGAAGCCGGCCAGGTACGCGCGGAACGCGCGGTAGCGCGGATCGCCGACGAGGCGACGGATCTCGGCGGCGTTCGCTTCGAGGCGGGCGCGCCACTGGCCGAACGTCAGGACGTAGTGATCCGCGAGGCTCTCGACGTCGCGCACCTCGAAGCCCGCCCGCTCGGCGTGGAGCAGCATCGTCCCGACGGGCTCGATCATCGCCTCGGGGAACACGTAATCATGAATGAGCTCGTGGGCAGTACCGTACTGGGCACCTGCGGGGTGCGTGATCGCCTGTGCGAGCATGAGGCCGCCGGGCCGCAGCGCTCGGTACGCGGCCTCGTAGAACGCCGGGTAGGCCGCCTCGCCGACGTGCTCCATGATCCCGAGCGCGACGACCGCGTCGAAGCTCGCCGCAGACCGGAAGTCACGGTAGTCGCAGACCTCGAGGGTGCAGCGGGACGTCTGGCCCGCCTCGGCGATGCGGCGCCTGGCCTCGATCGCCTGCGGCTCGCTCAGGGTGACGCCCGTGACGTGGGCGCCAGCGCGCGCGGCGTGGAGCAGGAAGCCGCCCCACCCGCACCCCAGATCGAGGACGCGATCGCCCGCGGCGAGCCTGATCTTCGTCGTGACCACGGCCAGCTTCTGGCGCTGCGCCGCGTGGATGTCGTCCTCGGGGTGCAGGTAATAGCCGCAGGTGTAGAGCAGGTCGTCATCGAGCCACAGCCGCCAGAACTCGACCGGCAGATCGTAGTGGTAGCTGATCGCGCGCCGCGCTCGATCATCTATGGCCGGCGTGGTTGGCGTGGTCGGGCCGACGTACGGCTGGGCCTCGGATGGCTGGCCCGCTCGGTGGGGCGACGGCGGCAGCGTTTGCTCGAGGCGCTGCGCCAGCTCGAGCAGCGCGACGAGCTTGCGCGGATCGAGCGCGCTGATGCTGTCGCTCGCCAGCCGCAGCGCAGCCTCGAGATCGCCGATCAGATCCCACTCGCCCTCGATGAACGCGCGGCCGAGCGCGTGCAGGCTCGGCCGCGCCAGGAGCCGGGCGAGCGTCGCGCGGCTCCCTACCGTGAGCCGGTAGCGCGCCGGGCCGCGCGCCGCCGCCGCGGCGAGGCGCCCCTCTACTTCGATCTCGAGCCCAGCCTCCGCCGGCACGAGCTCGGCGAGCGACGCCGCGAGCCTCTCCACCAGCTCGTCACCCGGGTCGTCCGCGCCACTCACGCTGCCCTCCACCGCGCCGGACGGCGCCGGGCGATCGTCTCGGTTCAACATCTCCCTCGTACCTCCTCGCGATACCGTTCCACGATCGCTCGGTACGTGAAAAGTGGTCAGGGTGGGTTCAGGCGGCGACACGCGGCGAAGACCTCGCGCAGCTCGGGGACGAGCTGGTAGCCCTCGATCACGCGGGCGTGGGGCGAGGCGGGCGCGAGGATGGCGGGCAGCTCGCGGCCGAGCTCCACGACGCCGCCGCCGTGGCGGCGGGCCACGACGAGGCAGTAGAGGTAGTGGGCCACCGAGATCGGCCGGCACGGATCCTCGAGGACGATGTGCTGGACCTCGAGGAACGCGAGCTGCACGGAGCGATGCTCGTCGAGGATCCGGACGCCGGTCTCGTCGGCCTGGCACATCATCGAGAGGACGGCGCGCTCGGCGTTCTCGCCGAGGCCGGGCCACGCACCGTCCGGCGGCGGGCTGCCGAACTTCTGGGCGTAGGCTTTGAGGTAGCACCAGGCGATGCTCCGCATCACGCCGATGTCGTCGTCGGCGGCGCTCGCCGCCAGGCACTCGTGGAACGTGCGCGAGATGCGGTGGCGCAGGTCCTGCGCGCACGAGTCGTCGTCGCGCAGCGCGCGGTAGCCGAGGCCGTTCAGCGCGATGCACCGGGCGATCGCCGGCATCGCCCGGATGGCCGAGAGCAGGACGTCGATCGCGGGCCCTTCGATGGGCACGCGCGAGCTGGTGAGCAGCGCCGAGAAGTTCGCGACGATGAGCCGAGCCCCGGTCTCGCGCGTCCTGCGGAGCAGGGCCGACACGAGCGCCTCGTCGATGCTGACGCCGGCCTGGCACAGGAGCTCGCCGGCGGCTCGGCACATCCGCGGCGTGTAGCCGACGTGCCGCAGCTCGTCGACGTGGCGGTGGGCGATGACCTGCGCGAGGTAGCGGGAGGCGAGGAAGTCCTGCCACTCGCGGTGGATGAAGCGGACCTCGCCGCGGCCGGTGGGGTAGAGGATCGTGCGGCGCACCAGCATGTCGCACGCCCGGCCGTCGCAGAGGAGCCGGATTCCGGACAGGAGGCTCTCGCCCTGGGACGGCTGGCCTGCGCGCTCGAAGTGCTCCGCCCACGCGCGGTAGAGGTCGGCGGCCTCGAGCCGCAGGGCGCTGACCGCGATCTCGCCGCGCAGCCGCCGGAACAGGAACCACGCGACGATCATGAGCGCGTCGATCCACTGCGGCGCCTCGATCGGCTCGTTCTGCTCGTCGAGCTTGCCGCACAGCTCGCTCTGCTCGATGATCGTCGTCAGGGCGAGCAGGATGATCTCGCTGCGCGTGCTCGGCTTGTACGCCCGGAGCGGGCGCTGCGTGGTCAGCTGCGCGAGGATGAGCGGCGTGAAGAGCAGCTTCTCGAGCTGCACGTCCACGGTGGCGTCGAGCCACGTCGAGGCGGCCGGGAACTGCCGCACGGCCTGCGCGGTCGTGAGGCGCAACAGCTCGTAGATGTTGCGCGAGCTCGACGCCAGCGCGCCGAGGCCGGGCTGGGTGCTGCGGACGCCGAGCAGGATGGTGAGCCAGCCGTTCTGCCGGTACTCCGTGCCGAGGAACGTGATCATCTGGCGGACGTGCGCGATGCCGAGCCCGGGGTGGTTCGTGAGGAACTCATCGACGCCGTCGAGGATGAGGACAGCCGGCTCGGACCGCAGGCGCGCGGTTACCCACCGGAAGCTGAGGAGGCCCTCGTAGGTGATGCTGCTGACCCACTCGCACCACCAGTCGAGCAGCATGTCGTGGAGCAGGCGTCCCTGCGCGCCCTCGGAGTCCCGCAGCGCGAGGCTCTTCAGGCGATCGGAGGGGAGCTTCACGAAGTAGAGCGGGATGAAGAACGGGGCCGCCGTCTGGCCGTGCAGCGCGGTCAGGTGCTCGCCGCACAGGCGGCGGGCGATCATGCGCAGGAGCGTCGACTTGCCGACGCCGGCATCGCCGGTCACGACGACGTTCACGGGCCGCTGGTGCTGCTCGCGCGTGAGCGCCAGGAGCTCGGCGAAGATCTCGGCCTGGGTCCCGCCCTGGGCGTCGAGCACGGTGGCGCCGGAGGTGCGGTCGTGGCCGTCCTCGGCCGGCGCGATCAGGGAGACGACCTTGGCCGCGCAGTCGAGCTCGAAGCTCTGCGCGAGCGTCTCGCGGGCGACCATCGCCTCGGGCCGCACGAGGAGGAGCGCGAGCGACTTGACGAGCGGGGAGCCGGCGCGCAGCGCGGCGAGCTCGGGCGCGCTCGCGGCATCGCCGCTCGGCTCGATGTCGAGGTGGTGGAGCGCCGGGGTCGGCAGGTTGGCCTCGATGAAGCGGTGGGCCTCGGCGGTGAGCTCTGCCGCCAGCCCCGCGACGTCGGGCGCGGGCGTGGCACCGCGGGGAGCGACGATGGCGACGGAGCGCGTGCGGTACCACGGCGAGCGGACGTCGAGCTCGAACTTGCCGGGGCTGCGCTCGCCCAGGCGCCGCGCCTCGTCGCGTAGGAGCCGCAGGACCGCGGCGGCGCCTGCGCCCTGGGTGACGAAGAAGATGTGGCGCGGGCGCTGGAAGTGGCGATCGAGGATCGCCCGCAGGCTCGCCGCGTGCTCCTCGGGCGCGCCGGTCATCGCGCGGCCGTACAGGACGTCGATGTCGACGCCAGCGGCGTTCAGGATCCAGGCGGGCAGGTCCTTCCAGGCGCCTTCGAGGTCCGTGCCGCGGTCGGGCACGAGGACGAGGAGCGCCTTCGGCCAGTACCGGAGCACGGTGTCCGATCCGCTCTCGTGGGTCAGGCAGCCGGGGACGCCGGTGTGCGACCAGAACTCGGCGGCGCGGTACGGCAGGCGCTGCGGCGGGGGCGGGACCGGGTGGAGCCGATCCGTCGACTCCGGCAGCACCGACTCGAGCACGGCGATGACCTCGGCGGCGTCTTGCGGCCGCGCGTCCGGATCGAACCGGAGGAGGCGCTCGACCAGCTCTCGCAGCGCGCCGGGCGCCTCCGGGCACAGCGTGGCGAGCGACGGCGGCGGATGGCCCGACAGCACGCGATCCGCGAGCGCCGTGAGCGTCGGCGCGGCGAACGGTGGCGTACCGGCCAGGAGGCGATACAGGATCACGCCGATCGCCCAGAGATCGGACGCCGCGGTGGCGTCCTCGCCGCGCCACTGCTCGGGGGCCATATAGGCCGGCGTCCCCGCGGCCGTGTTCCGCGGCGTGGTCTGCGGGCCGCTGGCGCTGGCGGCCGCTGCGCCGCTGCCGCTGCCGCTGCCGAGGTCGCCGCTGCCGCTGACCGAGGTCTCGGCCAGGGGGCGGTGCAGGCGCGCCAGGCCGAAGTCGAGCAGCTTCACGCGCCCGGTCTTCTGAATGAAGATGTTGCTCGGCTTGAGATCGCTATGAAAGACCCCTTTGGTGTGGGCCTCTCGCAACCCTCGTGTGGCCCCGATGATGACGTGGAGCGCCGTGCGCAGGTCGAGCGGGCCTCGCCGCATCAGGCTATCGAGTGACTGCCCATCGAGATACTCCATCACGATGAACGGCGGATAGGTCGAGCGGTCGACATCCAGGATGCGCACGATATTGTCGTGCTGATCGAGGCGGGCGATGACGAATGCCTCTTGCCAGAAGAGGGCCATGAAGTCTTCGTGCTCCATGCCGGGCGGCCGGAGGATGAACTTGATGGCCACGTCGCGTAGCAGGTAGCGATCTTGCGCGCGGTAGACGCGCCCCATGCCGCCGCGCCCGATCTCGTGCTGGAGCACGTACTTTCCCTCGGGCCCGACCTCGTTGCCGATCTGGTGCTCGCGGAAGCTGGCGCTGGTCCCGGCCGCTCTCCCGGCCGCGCCATGAAGCGGCGCGTCGTGCAGCGGCGCGTCGTGCAGGTCGCGCGAGGCGAAGGCGTTGTGCGCGTCATGCGCGTTACGCGCGTCGTTACGCGCATCATTGGCGTCGTGCGTGTCCAGGAAGTCGGTCGCGATGCCGCCGCCGGGCGAGCCGCGGCCAAGGAGCGGCCGGAGCGCGGCGGTCGAGCCCTCCTCGAGGGCTTTGCCGTGGGGGACGTCGTGGACGTCGTGGACGTCATGGACGTCCACGTGCGGGGCGGCCAGACCGTCTCTGATAGTTCCGACGGTGGTGGAGCCGCCGTCGTCCGCCTGCCTTTTCGGCATCGTGCCTGCGAGCGAGTCTCGCAACTGTCCGCCGCGCAGGTCAAGCGCCGTTTGTGAGCCGCGGCGTGCCGGCGTCGTCGGTGGATGGTACCTAATGCATCAGCATCAGCATCGGCGCGGGCACGGGCAGCGCGGGCAGGGGCGGCGGGGGCGGCGGCGCGGGCGGCTCGACGCGGTAGAACGCGGCGAGCACCGCGTGGAGCTCGGGCTCGCGCGCGCGCAGCTCGGTGGGCCGCGTGAAGAAGGCCTCGGTCGCGACGGCGAAGAACTCGGCTTCGTTGGTCGCGCCGTACGGATCGATGGCGGGCGGCCAGCCGAGCGCGATGTCCTGGCGCAGCCGGTCGTACGCGGCCGAGCATACGGCCGCCCAGCGGCGGATCTCGGCGCGCGACGCGAGCGGCGGCGCGCCGTCGACGGCGCCGTTGGCCATGTCGATCTTGTGCGCGAGCTCGTGGAACACGACGTTGCCGGGGACCTCCTCGCGGCCGCCCGCGAGCACGCTGTCCCACGCGAGGATCACGGGTCCGCCCATGATCGCCTCGCCCTGGAGCAGGGCGCCGCTACCGATCGGCGCGCGCGGCTGCTCGAAGACGCCGAGCTTGCGCGGCGGCGACATCACGACCGACGGGTACACGAGGATCGAGCCGACGTCGTCGTAGAGCGAGGCGTCGCGGCCGAGCAGGAGCACGCACGCCTGCGCGGCGATCGTGACCTTCATCTCCTCGGTGAGCTCGAGCCCGCCGCAGCCCTCGAAGTGCTTCTCGGCCAGGAACACCTGGACGAGCTCGCGCAGCTTCATGCGCTCGGCGACGCCGAGGCGGTGCGTGATCGCGACGTTCTGGGCGATGTGCTCATCCCACGCGGCGGGGAACGGGGTCTCGAGGATCCGCCGGCGGCGGCGTTCGGTGAGCCAGCGGAACATGCGGAGCAAGTTAAGGCGGCGGCCGGGCCGCACGACTCGCCCGATCGGTCAGGGCCGGGCCGGGGCAGGGCAGGGGCCGGAGCCCAGCGGCGGAGCAGGTATCGCAGGTATCGCAGGCATCGGCCGGCCGGGGAGGGCGATCACGTCACTTGCCGCTGCCGCTGGCGTCCTCGGTGCCGCGGGTCAGCCACCACGCCGCGAGGATCGGCAGCGCGGTCATGAGCATCACGACCATCGCGACGACGTTGGTAGCCGGAGATCGGCTTGCTCACCGGCTCGCAGGTCCGCGGCCCGGCGGAGCGGAGCGTTCCGGGTGGCCCGAGACGGCAAGAGCGACGCCGAGATCGAGGCGTCGCTCGCCGGGCGGTTCGGCAGGATCGCCGTGGTTGAGGGGACCCGGATCGCGGCGTGCTCGAGGCGTGCCTGCACGGCGCCCCGGCGATCGCGTTCTAGCCGCCGGGGGCGCCGGCTGCGGCTGTGCCGCGGGACGCGGCGCTGATCCTAGTGCTCTACGGCAGCCCGACGTCGTGAGTAGTGGATCTGCCGGCACTCGAGGGATAGACGAGCACTTCGCGAACGCGAGCACCTCCGTTATTGCGGCCAAGTTGATGTTATCTTGAACAACAGCCGCTGATCGTGTACAAACCTAAATTGGTGATGGGGGGCACGGGTAGAAATGGCGGGCACGCCGATGACGAGCGGTAAACCGTGGGTGGGGTGCAGCGCGGCGCACCGGCGCATCGTCGACACGATCCGGCGACTGGCTCCCACGAATCTCGAGATCTTGATCACCGGCCCCAGCGGCGTCGGGAAAGAGCGTTACGCGCGGTTCGTGCACGACGCGAGCAGGCGCGCTGGCAAGCCCTTCGTGGCCGTGAACTGCGGCGCGATTCCCGCGGAGCTGGTCGAGAACGAGTTGTTCGGCCACGTGGGCGGCGCGTTCACCGGTGCGAGAGCCAACGCCGAGGGCCTTGTCGCGGAGGCCGAGGGCGGGACCCTGCTCCTCGATGAGATCGACGCACTCTCCCAGCGCAATCAGGTCGTGCTGCTCCGGTTCTTGCAAGAGAAGGAGTACCGCCGGCTCGGTGCGCCTGGCGTTCGGCGCGCGGATGTTCGCATCATCGCCGCCACGAACTGCGATCTCGGTGCCGCGACGCGCGAAGGTAAGTTCCGCAACGATCTGCTGTTCCGGCTGCGCGTCGCGCCGATCGAGATCCCGCCGCTCCGCGAGCGACCCGATGATGTCGATGTGCTGTTTGAACAATATTGCACCTACTACGCAGGGCAATACGATTTACCGCACATCCGGGTCGGTACCGCGGCGAGGGCTTCCATTCGACGCTACAGCTGGCCCGGCAACGTCCGCGAGCTCGAGAACTGCGTTCGCTACCTGACCTGCCTGCAGCTCGAACGCGAGCTGCAGGTGGACGACCTCCCGTTCATCGTCGGCGGCGACTCGCCTCCGAGCCAGGATTCTAATGAGGTCACCGGCGGGCATGCGAACGGCAACGGTCCACCGCTCGACTTTCGCGCCGCCAAGGCGGCCGCCCTCGGAGAGCTCGAACGAGCGCTCGTCGTGCAAGCGCTCGAGAAGACCAAAGGCAACATCACCCACGCCGCTCGCTCGATCGGCAAGCCGCGCCGGACCTTCTTCGCGCTGATGCGCAAGCACCAGATCAGCGCCCGCAAGCCCTGATCCGCGATCGTTTCGCTCGACGGCGAAGCCCGCGCGCCACGGTGAAGGCGAGCCGGGTAGTGACGCGCTGCATCGGAAGCACGTTCCTGTACCGGGAGGATTCGATCCACGTGGAGATTTTTGGCCATGCGCGAGCGCGCTCGCGGACGGTGCAACCGCGCGACGTCACGCAAGGTGAGCTCGCAAAAACACGGGTATGACGGTTGCACGGTGCCCTGCGTCGACAGACCAGTACCGCGTTGTCGCGCACGTGCGACTAGCAAGAAGGCTGCCTGAGCGCAGGTAGGGAGTGAGTGGAGAGCTGGTGATGGATCACGGTGGGATCGAAATCGGTGCCGTACTCGCGGGTAAATACCGCGTGGAGCGAGTGCTCGGCCAGGGCGGCATGGGCATTGTCGTGCAGGCGATGCATCTCCAGCTTCATCAGCCAGTAGCGATGAAGTTCCTGCTCTCCGACGTGCTCGGCAATCAGCAGATCGTCCAGCGGTTCCTGCGAGAGGCGCAGGCAGCTGTTCGGCTGAAGGGCGAGCACGTGGCGCACGTGATCGACGTCGGCACCCTCGAGACAGGCACGCCTTACATGGTGCTCGAGTACCTGGAAGGCACGGACTTCGCGAGCTTTCCCCGATCGCAGCTGACGGTCGGCGGGACCGTCGATTTGATGCTCCAAGCATGCGAGGCCCTGGCCGAAGCGCACTCGCTCGGGATCGTGCATCGCGATGTCAAGCCGGCGAACTTCTTTATCACGAGACGCGCCGACGGCACGCTGCTTCTTAAGGTGCTCGACTTCGGAATCTCGAAGTCACTGACGGCGAGCCATCTCACCGCCACCCAGACCGCGATCGGCACGCCGGCGTACATGTCGCCAGAGCAGATGCGCTCGTCGCGCGACGTTGATCACCGCACTGACATCTGGTCGCTCGGCGTCGTGCTCTACGAGCTGTTGCAAGGCGTCCCTCCGTTCGGAGGCGAGACGTTCTCGTCGATGGTGCTCACGGTCGTGAACGATCCGCTGCCGAAACTGACGGTCCGGCTGCCCGGCGATCTCGAGAGCGTCGTCTATCGCTGTCTCGAGAAGGACCCGGCGAAGCGATTCCAGAACATCGCCGAGCTCGCGTGTGCGCTTGCGAAGTACGCGCAGTCGGAGGTCCAGGCCGCGATCTCCGTGCAACGCACGAAGGGCATCCTCCGGCCCGAGTCGGTGGTGGCGCTCGGGCCCGGCCCCGCCCAGCGCGTCCCGGCCTCGACGATCTCGGGTTCGGCAGGCGCGGGGACCGTGCCGCGACGGAGCCGGGGACGCTGGCCGATCACCGGCCTCGCCGGAACCGCCCTGATCGGCGGCGCCATCGTCCTGATCGTCTCGCGCGGTGATGACGCGAGCCCGCAAGCGACCTCGCCGGCTGCAGCCGGTGAGACCGCCGACGTCGCACCGCACGCGCAGTCCATCGCGATCGACGCGCCCCCCTCGACAAAAGGGCGCCCCGCGGTCGCGGCCGGCCACAACGGGACCGCTACGCCCAATGCTGCTGCCGCCGCGCCATTACCGCCGGCCGCCGGCCCCCCCCCTCCCGGTCGCCCGCCCCTCATGGCGCCCGCGGCGGTCTCGATCGTGATCGAATCCACGCCACCGGGTGCCCAGGTGTTCGTCAGCAGCGAGAAGACGGCTCGCGGCACGACTCCGTACGTGCTCGAGCTCGCGCCCACCTCCGCACCCGTGGAGATCCGGCTCGCGCGGGCGGGGTACAAGCCGATGAAGAAAACGATAGGTCCAGACAGCGACCCCAGGCTCGCGTTTGCCCTCGAGAAGGCAACCAGCTCGTCGCCAGCGACCGTCAAGCCGGCCGCCACGGATCCCGACGACAGGGATAACACCCTGAATCCGTTCGACAAGAAGGAGGGGGTACACTGATGCGGTTCTCCATGGTCGTACTTATCGCGCTGTGGATCGGGAGCAGCGGCGCGATCGCCCAATCCCCCGCAACAAACACACAAGCGGCGCAGGACTTCTTCGCCAAGGGCAACACGGCCTACAACCTGGGGAACTTCGACGAAGCGGCCGACCTGTTCTCGAAGGCCTACCAGGCTTGGCCCCAGCCCGAGTTCCTGTACAACATCGCGCAATCATATCGGCTCGGGGGCAATTGCAAACAGGCGCTCCACTTCTACAAACGCTTTCGCTCACTGGCCTCGCTCGGCCAGAAGAAGAAGGACGAAGTCGAGAAGTTCATCAGCGAACTCACCGAATGCGTTGCCAAGGCAGATCGCAGCGCCGACGCGCAACCCGATACAATCGTGAAGCCAGAGCCGATGTCCCCCGGGCCAGCAACGGCCACCACGCCGCCGGAGACCGCCGCGCCCATGGCGACCGCGGCGCCGAACGGAACCAAGAAGCACGCCACGGCGCTCGAGCCCGAGGACGACGAAGGCGAAGACGACGCGGTCACGAAGGTGCAACCGAGCGCGGGTCCGCACCTCGTCGTGGCACGCCTCACCGGCGGCGTGGCCCTGATCGGCATCGGGGACCTCGACATCCCTGTACAGCCTGTGGTCGGTATCATCGGTGGTTACCCGCTCCGGCTCGCACCGGTGATCCTCGAGCTCGGCGCCGCGCTGTCGTACGCGCCATTACCGTACACGGTGATGGACGCACAGAAACGCGGGACGCTGCTCGGAGTTCGCGCAACCGCGGTCGTCAGCTACCCGATCATGCCCAGACTCTCGGTGCGCGGCGAGCTCGGGCTCGGGATCGCTTCGCTGAGCGGGCTCGAGGCCGGCAATCCGATCTCGACCGACTACGAAGCCGGCTCGTTCCTGTTGCCGAGCCTCCGCTTCGGTGTAGCCGTGGACTACGAGCTCGCGCCCAACATCGCCGTGACCGTGTCGCCGCTGAGCCTGTCGTTCAGTCCGGGAGCCGACGGCATGTACGGAGGCTCGTTACGAGAGATCGACGCCGTCATCGGGATCGGGTATCGCCAATGAAGCTGGCGTTCTTGATCGCCCTCGTGGGGTGCTCCGATCGCGGATCGGGCAGCACGCCATCGCGAACTACGAGCTCGACTGCGCCTCGGCGAACACCGCGACCGCGTCGCAGCTCGACTGCGTTCGCACGGATATCCGGACCGGCGACGGTCTTGTTCGCTCTGCTGGGGTGTGCAGAGCGAGGAGCGGCCGTGCAGACCGCACCCAACTTCGAGTTCGATTGCGCCGCGTCCGACACGGCGACCGCGTCGCAACTCCACTGCGTTCGCACCGACACGCGCAATGGCGAGGTGCTGATCGTCGACTACATGAAGCTGCCGATCTCCAACGGTCCAACCGCGACCGGCGCGGCCACTCCCGGTCGCTTCACGACCGCGTGCGAGTCGACGTCGACCGATCAGCGCGCCGACTTCTACTGCATCCGAATGAATACCGAGACTGGGGAGATGATGCTCATCAATCTGCTCAAGGTCGGTTCTCTATCGCCGAAAACCTAGTTCCAGTGAGGTGCAAAATGCTACGATGCTCGACTACGGGGGAAACATGACACGGTGGCTAGCACTGATGTTGTGTGTCGCTGCTTGCGGGAACGTCTCCCGCGAGCAAGAAGACGCGGGCGTGAGGGACGACGCGAAGGTCGTCGACGCCGCCGTTAACAACGGGCCGATGGATGCGCCGACCGTCGCACCGCCGCCGCACGAGTCGCGCGAGATCGTGACCGGCGGCGTGCGCATGCAAGGCTCGACCTATATGTTCGACGTCCAAGTCGGACATCCCTACCAACAATCGAAAGCAACCGGCTCGACGTACACGTTCGAGGGCAACGCGGCGGTGAAGCCGTGAGAGGTGAGAAGACTATGAAGAAGCTCGCATTGCTGATCGGATTCATGGCGCTGCTGGCCTCAGGGGCAGCGCACGCGGTGCCGAAGACGATGTCGTTTACGGGGCGACTCACGACGTCGACGGGGCCTGTCACTGGGTCGGTAAACTTGACGTTCAGGCTGTTCGACGTCGCGACCGGCGGCAGTGCCGTATGGACCGAAGTCCGTAGCGGCATCGGCGCTGACAACGGTCTCGTGTTCCTCGATCTCGGCGAGGTGACGCCGCTCGACCCGACGGACTTCACCGGGCCGAAGATGTATCTCGAAATCCAAGTCGGCACGGAGACGTTAGCGCCGCGCCTCGCGATCAACTCGGTACCACTTGCGCTCCGTAGCGAGGACTCGGATACGCTGGGTGGCTTGGTAACCGCTGCCGACGTGGTCACGACCGTGAATGGATCGAGCGGCATCGCGGCGACGAAGACCGGAAATACCGTCGCCGTCAGCTTGTCGACGACCGGCTGTTCGACGGGCCAAGTCTACAAGTACAACGGCTCCAGTTTCGCGTGCGCTGCCGACAACAACACGGTGCCGGTCGCCGGCGCCGGCATCTCGGTAGCCGGCAGCACCGTGAGTCTCTCCACGACCGGATGCGCAGCCGGCTACGTGTGGAAGTGGAGCGGAAGTGTTTGGTCGTGCGCTGCCGACGCGAATACGACGTACGCCGCGGGCGCAGGTATCTCGATCAGCGGCACGACGGTCAGCCTGAGCACCACGAACTGCCTCAGCGGATACGTGTGGAAGTACAACGGCGCGACATGGAGCTGCGTGGCCGACGCTGACACGACGTACACGAACGGCACGGGCCTGACGTTGACCGGCACCACGTTCGCGATCGACAGCTCCATTGTCGCACGCAAGGACGCGGCGGCAGGCAATCAGGCTTTCGACGCCAACACACTATATCTCGACTACACTAACAACCGTGTTGGCGTCGGCACTGCAGCGCCGGGTGCCCCGCTCGACGTGGTCGGTAACATGCGCGCGGGCGGCTATTCGTATGCGGCGGCACGTACCGGTTACTTCTACATCGCCGGCAACAGCATGACGCCGAATCTAGACTTCCAGGACGAGGAGTGGAACATCAGCTCCTCGGGCTACGGGTATATTGGCGGCGGCGTGGCCGGCTACGCCATTCCGTTGACGGGCGCGGTCACCGTGCCAAACGGAGTAACCCTCACCTCGCTGTTCTGCCATTATTACGATAACGATACAGTAAACGGCCTCTCGATTAGCGCGCAGTTGTACAACCGGCCTTACACGTCGGCCTCGGTCACCCTGATGGGGTCGTTGTCCGCGTCCACGACGGCGGCAGGAGCAGCGACGACGATCTCGACGATTTCCGATACGACGATCACGGCGCCTGTCGTCGCGAATGATGTCAACCACTACTACTTCTACGTGTCGTTCACGAACACGACGAACTTCACGATCAACCTGCGCCTCTACGGCTGCGGTGTGACCTATACGTATACGTCGCTGCCGTAGCCGATTGCCGGCGCTGCTCACGCTCTGTGCGTGCGAGCCGCCCGCCCAGAAAGTGCCGCCCAATCGGAGCCAGCGCTCGGCAAGCTCGCCTTCGCGGCGGGCTGGACGGTGTCGTCCCTACCGCGATCTACTGCGATCTAAGGCGGCAGCCGGGCCGCACGACTCGCCGATCGGTCAGGCCTGGGGCAGGCCACGGGCCGGGCGGGCGATCACTTGCCGCTGCCGCTGGCGTCCTCGGTGCCGCGGGTCAGCCACCACGCCGCGAGGATCGGCAGCGCGGTCATGAGCATCACGACCATCGCGACGACGTTGGTCACCGGCACCGCGCGGGGCCGGCCGAGCTGGTTGAGGAGCCAGATCGGCAGCGTCTGCTCGGAGCCGGCCGTGAACGTCGTGACGATCAGCTCGTCGAACGACAGCCCGAACGCGAGCAGGCCGCCGGCGAGCAGCGCGGTCGCGAGCTGCGGCAGGACCACGGTCCGGAACGCGGTCAGGCCGCTGGCGCCGAGATCCATCGCCGCCTCGATCATGCTGGGCGGCAGCCGGCGCAGCCGGGCGACCACGTTGTTGTAGATGACGACCACGCAGAACGTGGTGTGGCCGATCGCGATCGTCCAGAAGCTGGGCGTCACGTGGGCGAGGCGGAACACCGAGGCGAGCGCGATGCCGGTGATGATGCCGGGCAAGGCGATCGGCAAGATGAACGTCAGCGTGATGAGGTCCTTGCCGAAGAACGTCCGCCGCGCCATCGCCAGCGCGGCGAGCGTGCCGAGGACGAGCGCGCCCGCGGTGGCGGCGAGCGCGACCTTGACCGACAGCTTGATCGCGGCGACGACATCGTCGCGCGCGGCCGCCGCGGCGAACCAGCGCAGCGTGAAG
Organism: Kofleriaceae bacterium; assembly: GCA_035558535.1. Classification (GTDB taxonomy): domain Bacteria; phylum Myxococcota_A; class Polyangia; order Haliangiales; family Haliangiaceae; genus JABFXX01. Next base: position 33,198 of record DATMCI010000332.1, on the reverse strand, counting down.
CCCTTCGGCGGGAACGAGAACGCAGACTCCTCGGTGTTGAACGCGTACATCACGAGCAGCACGATCGGCACGTGCAGGAACAAGAGGCCGCACCAGGCCGCGATCCGCAGCGGCCACGGCGCCCGCGGGCTGCCGTCTGGCCGGTGCGCGCGCCGTCGCCGCGCGGCGCGCTTACCAGGCGCCGGGCTCGCCGGGGGCGCCGCGTTCGCCGGGCCCTCAGAGCGCATCGAACGCCCCCAGCCGGCGCGCGATCGCCAGGTAGACGGCGATGATGAGGATCGGTACCGCCGTGAACGCCGCCGCCATCGGCAGGTTGCCGACCGAGCCCTGCTGCAGATTCACCATCGTCCCGATGTAGAGCCCGGGCGGCCCGACGAGCTGCGGGATGATGTAGTCGCCGAGCGTCAGCGAGAACGTGAAGATCGAGCCGGCGACCACGCCGGGGAACGCGAGCGGCAGGAGCACCGTGCGGAACGTCTGTAGCGGGCGCGCGCCGAGATCGGCCGACGCCTCGAGGAGCTTCGGCGGCACGCGCTCGATCGCCGCCTGGATCGGCAGGATCATGAACGGCAGCCACGCGTACGTGAACACCATGAGCCGGCCGAGGTTCGACGTCGTCAGCGAGCTGCCGCCGACGTACGGCAGCGTCAGGAGCCAGTCGAGCACGGGCCGGAGCCCCGTGTGATCGGCCACCCAGTAGATGATGCCGCCCTGCGACAGGATCATCGTCCACGCGTACGCCTTGACGATGTAGCTCGCCCACATCGGCAGCATCACGCCGAGGTAGAACAGCCCGCGCGCGGTGCCGCGCGTGTAGCGCGCCATGTAGTACGCGAGCGGGAAGCCGAGGATCACGCACGCGATCGTCACGGCGATCGCCATCGCCACGGTGCGGATCACGATGTCGAGGTTGACGCTGGCGAGGAGCGCCTTGTAGTTGGCCACCGTCAGGTCCGGCGTCACCTGCATCGTGAAGTCGTTGAACGTGTACGTGCTCTGCCAGACGAGCGCGATCAGCGCGCCGAGGAACACGACGCCGAACCAGAGCAGCGGCGGCACGAGCAGGAGCCACAGGTACAGGCGCTGCCGCCGGTAGAAGAACGTCGACACCGCGTCGCCAGCGCGGCGCAGCCCGCCGCGCCCGTCGCGCCCGTCGCGCCCGTCCGCGCGCGGCTCCCCCGTCATGGCGGCGCCGTGCCCTCGAGCTCGATCATCGCCTCGGGCGACCACGCCAGCTCGACGGCGTCGCCCGGCGCGGGGCGGCCGGCGTCGGCGTCGCCGCCCTGGTTGGCGGTCATCACCGCGAGCCGGGCGCCGTCAGCGTCGATCTCGTACCGGCTCGTCGGGCCGTGGAACTGGACGTCGATCACGCGCCCGGAGACGCCGAGCTGGCCGGGCCCGGGCGCGCCGAGCCGGATGTGCTCGGGCCGGATCGACACGGCGCGCTCGGTGCGCGCGATCCGCTTCGCCGCCTCGCCGCTCAGGACGTTCGCCGTGCCGACGAAGCCGGCGACGAACGTGGTGCGCGGCCGCGCGTACAGATCGCGCGGCCGATCGACCTGCTCGACGCGGCCCTGGTTGAACACCGCGACTCGATCCGACATCGACAGCGCCTCGCCCTGATCGTGCGTCACGTAGATGAACGTGATGCCGAGCTTCCGCTGCAGGCCCTTGAGCTCCACCTGCATCTGCTCGCGCAGCTTCAGATCGAGCGCGCCGAGCGGCTCGTCGAGCAGGAGCACCCGCGGCCGGTTGACGAGCGCGCGCGCCAGGGCGACCCGCTGGCGCTGGCCGCCCGAGAGCTGGCCGGGGTGGCGGCCGCCGAAGCCGCCGAGCGCCACCTGCTCGAGCGCGGCCTCGGCCTTCTGGCGCCGCTCCGCGCGGCCGACCCCCTTCATGCGCAGGCCGTAGGCGACGTTGTCGAGCACCGAGAGGTGCGGGAACAGCGCGTAGTCCTGGAACACGGTGTTGACGTCGCGCTCGTACGGCGGCAGATCGGTCGCGGCGGCGCCGTGCAGGAGGATCTCGCCGGACGTCGGCAGCTCGAAGCCGCCGATCAGGCGCAGGCAGGTGGTCTTGCCCGAGCCAGACGGGCCGAGCATCGAGAAGAACTCGCCGTCCTCGATCGCCAGCGAGACGCGATCGACTGCGCGGACGTCGCCGAAGTGGCGGCTGACGTCACGGAGCTCGACGGCGTGGCTCACCCCTGGCCCATGACCGCGACGTAGTCGGCCACCCACTTGCTGTACGGCACGCAGGCGCCTTGCTTGCACGTCCCGGTCGGCGTCCGCCAGAAGTGGACCTTGTCGAATCGCTCGAAGCCGTTGACCTTGCAGGCGTCAGACCCCTTCGGCGCCTGCTCCTTGCACGCGTCCGGCACGACCGGCACCGAGCCGAACCACTCCGAGAGCGCGATCTGGAGCTTGGGGGAGAGCGAGTGCTCCATCCACTTGTAGGCGCAGATCGGGTGCTTGGCCTCGGCGTGGAGCATCGTCGTGTCGGCCCACCCGGTCGATCCCTCGGTGGGGATCGTCGAGGCGACCGGCTGCTTCTCGCCGATGAGCGAGTTGACCATGTAGCCCCACGAGCTCGAGGCCGCGATGCCCTCGTTCTTGAAGTCGTTCATCTGCACCGTGGCGTCGTGCCAGTAGCGGTGGACGAGCTTCTTCTGCGCGCGCAGGACGTCGAGCACGGCGGCGTACTGCTTCTCATTGAGCTCGTACGGATCGGTGATGCCGAGCTCGGGCTTCTTCTTCGAGAGGTAGAGCGCGGCGTCGGCGATGTAGATCGGGCCGTCGTACGCCTGCACGCGCTTCTGGTTGCTCTTGCCATCCGCCAGCTTCTGCTCCTCGAACACCACGGCCCACGAGGTCGGCGGCTCCTTGAAGACCTTCGTGTTGTAGAGCAGCACGTTGGGGCCCCACTGGTAGGGCACGCCGTAGGACTTACCGTCGACGGTGTACCAGGGCGCGCCCTGGAGCCGTTGATCGACCTTGCTGTACGACGGGATCTTGCCGAGATCGACGGGCTGCACGCGCTTGCCGGCGATCAGCCGGAGGCTCGCGTCGCCCGAGGCGGTCACGAGATCGTAGACGCCCTTGGTCATGAGCGCGACCATCTCGTCGGACGTCGCCGCGGTCTTCACGTTGACCTTGCAGCCGGTGTCCTGCTCGAACTTCGTGACCCAGTCGTAGGCCTTGTCGCTCTCGCCGCGCTCGATGTAGCCGGGCCACGCGATGATATCGAGCTGGCCCTCGCCCTTGTCGGCGGCGGGCTTCGGATCCGGCGTCGGGGCGACCGCGGCGCTGCCCGAGCCTGTGGGCGGGACGGGCTCGTCCTTCTTGGCGGCCTGCTCCTTCTTGCACGCCGCGGCGAGCGGCAACGCGACCATCATCGACACCACCACGGTCGAACGCTTCATGGGGCCATGCTCCTTTGCAGGGTCCAACAGTCAAACAGGATTTCGCGAGAGGGCCCGACATTACCCCGCGGGGCAGGGCGCCTGCGTTCGCGCCCGCGCGAATTGCGGCCGCTTCAGGCCGGAGCGTATGCTCGCGCCCCGTCGACGCGGCAAGGGAGGTTTCACCATGAACACGCGGCTCCTGATCGGCGCTGAGCTCGTCCCCGGCGAAGGCACGCCCGAGGACATCCTCGATCCGGCCACTGGCCAGGTCATCACCCAGGTCCCCGAGGCCTCGCCGGCCCAGATCGCCGCGGCGACCGCCGCGGCGCAGCGGGCGTTCCCCGGCTGGGCGCAGACGGTGCCCCGGGATCGCGCCGCGCTGCTCCTCAAGCTGGCGGACGCCATCGAGGGCCGCGCCGCCGAATTTGCCCGGCTCGAGGCGAAGAACACGGGCAAGCCGTACGCGGCCGCGCTCGCCGACGAGCTGCCGGCGATCGCGGACGTCTTCCGCTTCTTCGCCGGCGCGGCCCGCTGCATGACCGGCGCGGTCGCTGGCGAGTACATGCCGGGCATGACGAGCATGATCCGGCGCGATCCGATCGGCGTGGTCGCCTCGATCGCGCCGTGGAACTACCCGCTCATGATGGCGGCGTGGAAGCTCGCGCCGGCGCTCGCCGCCGGCAACACGGTGGTGCTCAAGCCCTCCGAGCAGACGCCGCTCACCACGCTCGCGCTCGCGGAGGTGATGGCGCAGCTGTTCCCGCCGGGCGTCGTCAACGTGGTCACCGGGCGCGGCCCGAGCGTGGGCGCGGCCCTGATCCGCCGGCCCGAGGTCCGCATGGTGTCGCTGACGGGCTCGGTCGCGTCCGGCCAGCGCATCCTCGAGGGGGCCGCGCAGAGCCTCATCCGCACGCACCTCGAGCTCGGCGGCAAGGCGCCGGTGATCGTCTTCGACGACGCCGACCTCGAGGCGGTCGTGGCGGGGCTGCGGGCGTTCTCGTTCTACAACGCCGGCCAGGACTGCACCGCGGCGTGCCGCGTCTACGCGGGCGGCCGGATCTACGATCGCCTCGTCGCTGATCTGTCGGGCGCGGCGAAGTCGCTGAAGCTGGGCGGCCAGGACGAGGAGGGTGTCGAGATGGGGCCGCTCATCACGGCGGCGCACCGCGAGCGGGTCCAGGGCTTCGTCGATCGCGCGGCGGCGCTGTCACACGTCGAGGTCACGGCCGGCGGCAAGCCGCGGGGTGGCGCCGGCTTCTTCTTCGAGCCGACGGTGATCGCGGGCGCGCGCCAGGAGGACGAGATCGTGCGCCAGGAGGTGTTCGGCCCGGTGGTCTCGGTGACTCGGTTCACGGACACCGAGGAGGCGATCGCGTGGGCCAACGACTCCGACTATGGGCTGGCGTCGTCGGTCTGGACGCGCGACCTCGGCCGGGCGATGGCGGTGGCGAGCCGGCTCCAGTACGGCGCGACGTGGATCAACACGCACTTCATGCTGGTCTCGGAGATGCCGCACGGCGGGCTCAAGCGCTCGGGCTACGGCAAGGATCTCTCGGTCTACGCGCTCGAGGACTACACGGCCGTTCGCCACGTGATGCTGAAGCTCTGAGCCTCCCGCGCTACGGCGCGCTCCAGCGCAGCGGGCCGTCGATCTTGTCGTTGCGCTGGCCGGCCACGGCGGGGCGCAGCACGCGGCCGTTCGCGCTGACGCGCATCGCGCCGGGGACCTTGCCGAGGATCTTGCCGGTCTCGATGTCGACGAGGTTGTAGTCGTAGTCGACGATGAACTTGCCCTGCTCGAGCCGCACGTCGGCGGTCTTGATCGGGGCGCGCGCGCCGGTGGCGACGTCGATGATCTCGTGCTTGCGCGACGACATCGTGGCGTGCACGACGTAGAGCTTTGAGCCCCACGCGTGCTCGGCGACGCCGCCTTTGAGATCGATGTACCGGTTCGTCGCCGTCGCGACGCAGTGCAGGCCGGCGTCGCAGACCACGCCAGCGGCCGGCTCGATCGCGCCCTCGAGCCCGCGGTAGTGGTCGGTCTCGCGATCGATCGCCGCGAGCTCCTGCTGGAGGCCCTTGCCGAGCAGGAGGATCTTCGCCTGCTTCTTCTCGCCGCAGATCGCGATCACGCGCACCGGCGACGGCAGCACGGCGAGGAGCTGCGCCTTGCACGAGGGCGGGGCGATCTGGTCGCCGTCGAAGTACAGCGCGCCGTCGCTCGGCGTCCGCACGATCGTCGCGCCGACGGCGACCTCGCCGCCGTCCGCGGCGCGCTCCTGGCCGGAGGTCAGATCGATCCAGCGCTCGGTGGGCTTGGGGCCGCTGTTGCCATACGTGCTGTACGACATCGCCGGGCCGATGCACTCGCCGCGGCCGAGCGTGGTCGCGAGCTTCGGGAACGTCTGGCCGCTCGGCACCGTGTAGACGTGGGCGATCTGATCGGGGCCGTAGTCGATGCGCCACAGCCGGCCGGGGACGGTGATCTCGCGCTCGCCGTGATGCTTCGGATCGTGGACGACGATCCGGTCGTCGCCGCCGGGGACGTGCCGGATGTAGAGCAGGCGATCCTTGGCGAACATCGCCGCGCGGTGTGGGGCGCCGGGGCGGCCGTCCGACTGTGCGTCGGCCCCCCGGAGCTCGGTGACCTCGCCCGTCTGCGCGTCGACGAGCTCGACCTTGCCGCCGCGCACGATCGCGAGCCACCGCCCGTCCTCCGAGGCGCCGGCGAGCGCTTCGATCTGCGTGCCGGCGCCGCCGCCGAGGACGAGGTAGAGGTCCATCTGGTCGCCGTAGAGCTCGCCGTGGTGGCCGATGTGGATCTCGATCTTGCCGTCCCCGTCGGTGTCGCTCCGGGCCTGGCACAGCGCCATCCAGCGCTCGCCCGGGTCCACGCGCCGGACGAGCGTCGGCCCGGCCGTGCCGAAGTCGCCGGTGTCGATCGGCAGGTATCGCGGCGGGGTCGGCGCCGGCACCTGGTTCGCGAGGGGCTGCGGGCTCGCCGGGGCCGCCTTGGCCGCCGGGGCTGGCGCGGGCGCCGGTACCGGTGTCGCCGTCGAGGCGGACGTCGGCGTGGCGGGGCTCGCGGGCTGGCTCGCGGGCGCACCGCCGCACGCGGCCAGGAGCAGCACAGTTGCGATCCGTCTCATGATCGGTCCGGACCCAACGTACGGCGGCCGGTTGCGATTCACGCCAGGGCGCACGCCCGCCATCTTCGCGCCTTTCCCACCTCGCGGATACGGCGCGGAAATAGCCCCGGCGCGCGCAGGCGCGCTAGTAGCGCGGGATCTTCGGGTCGATCTCGCGCGACCAGGCGTCGATGCCGCCCGCGAGGTTGTAGACGTTCTTGAACCCGAGCTTCAGGAAGTGCTCGGCCGCGGCGCGGCTCCGGCCGCCGGAGTGGCAGTGGAACGCGATCGCCGTGTCCTTCGGGAGCTCCTCGACCTCGGCCAGCGTCTGGTCGTCGAGCTGGCGGATGCCCGGGATCTTCGCGACCGCGCGCTCGGCTTCGGGGCGCACGTCGTACAGGTGGCCGGCGAGCTTGCCCTGATCGAGCAGCGCCTTCAGCTCCTTGGGCCCGATCTCGCGCACCGTGGGGGGGCGGTTCGGGTTCTCGATCTTGAAGCCGCCGCCGTCCGACGACTCGATGTAGTCGATCGAGACGCCCTGGGCGCGCGCGGCGCTCGCGCGATCGAGCTGGACCGTGATGCCGCCCGTCTCGACGGTGACGTGCGACGCCTCCTTCGGGCCGAGATCGAGCTGGTGCTCCCAGCTCGGCGTGATCGTCAGGTGGATGACGTCACCGGGGCCGCCCTCCTTGAGGGCCGCGCCGAGCTCGGCCGCCGCCTTCGCGGACACGGTGAGCTTGGGGGCCTTCGGCGCCGCGACGAGCCCGCCGAGCTTCTTCTCCAGCTCGCCGGATTCGTGCATCTGCCGTACGATGTCCGCGCCGCCGACGAACTCGCCGCGCACGAAGAGCTGCGGGAACGTCGGCCAGTCGGAGTACTCCTTCATCCCCCCGCGGATCTCGGCATCCTGGAGGATGTTGACCGTCGTGTACTTGGGGATCAAGGTGTTGAGGATGTTCACGACCGAGGCCGAGAACCCGCACTGCGGGAAGCTGCGGTTGCCCTTCATGAACAGCACGACGTCATCGCTCTTCACGATCTTGTCGAGCTTCTGCTTCAGGCTTGTATCGAGCGTCATGGGTCCCGTCCGTGGCTGATCTCGCCTCTTCTAGCACGAAGATCGCGGTCCGCGCGGTCGGTAGTGTCTCCGACCTCGACGCCGCCGCGTGGGATGCGCTCGATCACGGCCCGTCGCCGTTCCTCCGGTATGGCTTTCTGGCCGCGCTCGAGGAGTCGGGCTCGATCGATCCCAGCTCCCGCCCTCCCCGACCGGCCAGGCGGCACTCCGGCTGGAGCTCGGTCTATCTCCTGGCCGAGCGGGACGGCCGGCTCGTCGGCGCCGTGCCGGCGTTCGTGAAGACGCACAGCTACGGCGAGTACATCTTCGACTGGGGCTGGGCGAACGCCGCGCAGCGCGCGGGGCTCCCGTACTACCCCAAGCTCGTCATCGCCGCCCCGGCGACCCCGGCGACGGGGCCGCGCATCTTGCTCGATCCAGCGCTCGGGCCGCTGGCGCCCGCGATCCGCCGGGTCCTGATCGACGCGGTGCGCGCCGTCGCCGACGACACGGAGTGCTCGTCGATTCACTGGCTGTTCTGCACCGCCGAGGAGCAGCGCGCGCTCGTGGAGGCGGGGTACTTCCCGCGCGCGAGCCTGCAGTTCCACTGGAAGAACCGCGGCTACGGCTCGTTCGGCGACTTCCTCGGCGCGCTGCGCAGCCGCAAGCGCAAGCAGATCCGCAAGGAGCGCGAGCGCGCCCGCGGCGCGATCGAGCGGATCGCGTGGATCTCGGGCGCAGAGCTCGATCAGGCGCGGCTCGACGATCTCGATCGCTTCTACCGCCACACGACGGATCAGCACGGCGGCCGCGATTACCTGCGCCCGGGCTTCTTCCACAAGGTCGCCAAGACGTTGCCGGAGAGCACCCGCATGGTCGAGGTGATCGCAGGCGGGAAGCGCGTCGCGGGCGCGCTGTTCTTCGAGACGGCGGGCGCGCTGTACGGCCGCTACTGGGGCGCCGACGTCCACGTCGATCTGCTGCACTTCGAGACCGCGTACTACGCGGGCATCGATCGGGCGATCGAGCAGCGGCTGCCGCTGTTCGAGGCGGGCGCGCAGGGCGAGCACAAGCTCCTGCGCGGCTTCGAGCCGTCGCCGACGTACTCGGCGCACTGGATCCGGCACCCGGGCCTCGCCGCCGCGATCGAGGACTACACGCAGCGCGAGGCGGCGGCGGTCACGCACGAGATCCGCGCGCTGGCCCAGCACGGCCCGTACCGGGACGGCGAGGGCGAGGGCGAGGGCGTGGGCGCGGGCGAGGCGAAGGACGTCGCCGAGTAGCACGGCGAGGTCTCCCTGTGCCCGGTGGAAGAGGTGTCGCCGCGGCGGAAACCTGGTACATCGCGGCATGGCCGACAGCACCTCGCGCACCGGGACGCGCTACACGACCCCGGAGATCCTCGAGTACGTGAACCGCGTGCACGTCTCGCACGACACCGCGCTGGCGCAGGCGTTCGCCGTCCCCGAAGGCATCCCGCAGATCCAGGTCGGGCCGAGCGAGGGGCGCTTCCTGAGCCTCCTCCTCCGTCTCGCCGGCGCGAAGAAGGTCGTCGAGGTCGGCACGCTGGTCGGCTACTCGGCGATCCACATGGCGCGCGCGCTGCCGCCGGACGGCCGGCTGTGGTCGATCGAGTACGAGCCGCGCCACGCCGAGGTCGCGCGCAAAAACCTCGAGGCGGCGGGCCTCGGGGATCGGGTCACCGTCCTGGTCGGCGCGGGGCGCGACGTCCTGCCGACGCTCGAGAGCGAGGGGCCGTTCGACGCCGTCTTCATCGACGCCGACAAGGACAACTACGATCATTACGGCAGCTGGGCGGTCGAGCACCTGCGCCGGGGCGGGCTCGTGATCGGCGACAACTCGTACCTGTTCGGCCACCTCCTGGCGGACGATCCGCGCGCTCAGGCGATGCGCGGGTTCCACGAGCTCGTCGCCGCCGCGTGCGACTCGGTGTGCGTCCCGACGCCGGACGGCCTCGTCCTCGGCATCAAGCGCTAGCTTCGCCGGCGCTGGTCTCGCACCGCGCGGCGCGCGAGCCGGACGCGAGGCGCGCGAGCCAGCCGAGGGAGAGCCAGCTGCCGACGCGGCGCATCCACGCGCGGGCGCCGCTGCCGCCGCGCGTGTGGGGGCCGGCGGGCGCGAGCACGAGCGCGACGGAAGGCGCAGGCGCGGGCGCGGGCGCGGGCGCGGCGAGCGCGGCGAGCTGGGCGCGTGCCGCCTGCAGCACGCGCCGGACCTCGGTCACGGGCGGACGCCGCGCGGGATCCTTCGCGAGCATCGCGAGCAGCGTCGCGGCGAGCTCACCGGGGATCTCCGGCCACAGCCGCTCGGGCGGCGGCGGGGCGGCACGCTCGTGCAGGCGCAAGAGGTCGAGGTCGCTCCCCGCCGAGAACGGCGCCTCGCCGAGCAGGATCTGGTAGGCGAGCACGGCGAGCGAGTAGACGTCCGCGGCCGGGCCGAGATCGTCGCCGCGGATCTGCTCCGGCGCGACGTAGGCGAGCGTGCCGGCGATCATCTCGCGCATCGGATCGGGCTCGCTGGCGATGCGCGCCACGCCCCAGTCGAGCAGCTTCGTGCGCCGGCCGCCGGCGGCGGGCGTCGCGAGCATGAACACGTTGTCGAGCTTGAGATCGCGGTGCACGACGCCGGCCTGGTGCGCCGCCGCGAGCACGTCGCACACCTCGATCAGGAGCGTGAGCGCCTCCTCGCGCGGCAGCGGGCCCCGCTCGAGCCGCGCGCCGAGCGTCTCGCCTGCGAGGCGCTCCATCGCGAGGAATGGCCGGCCGTGGTGCTGCCCGATGGCGAACACGTCGCACACGCCGGGGTGATCGACCAGGTGGACGATCCGCGCCTCGCGCAGGAACGTGTCGGCGGTGAAGCTCGCGCCCAGGATCGACTCGTGGCACAGCTTCAGCGCGGCGCGCTTGCCGAACTCCTGGTGTGTGACGGCGTAGACCACGCCCATGCCGCCGCGGCCGAGCTCGGCGTCGATGCGCCAGGCGCCCACCCGCTCGTCGGGGGAGAGCGTGTTGCGCTGGCTCTGGCGCTCGCGTCGGCTACGTCGCCCGCGCCGCCGTCGGGGCGGTGCCAGCGTCACGTCGCCCGTGAGGTCAGCCTCGTCGAGTCCCGTGGCAGGCAGAGGCGCGATGGCCGTGCCGGTCATGCGCGAGGGCTTTTGCACGAAGCAGACCGGAGGCGGGGCGCCGCACCCTCCCGTGATCTCATGTGCAGCGGCGGCGGCCGGCGCGCTCCATGGCGCGGCCGTGCCCGTGCTGCACGTGCGCCGTGCGCCGTGCGCCGTGCGCCGGCACCTGCGGGCGCGCCGCGGGCCGGCGGGGCCGGCGCTTTCAGTCGTGCGCGAACCGGGCGCGGACCTCGGTCTGCGGCTCGACCGGGACGAGCGTGCAGACCGCGCCCGCCATCCCGCACGCGGACGACGTCCATCGATCGAAGTGATAGTCGCTGTGCGGGATCGCGTGCAGCGACTGCGGCGTGCCCGCGGTCACGGCGAACTGGCAGTCGCCGTTCTGCGAGGAGTCGGTGTCACACGTGCCGGAGCCATCGACGAAGACCCGGCCCCCGTCGTTGACCCGCACGCGCAGCTGCACCTTCGGCTTGTCGTCCGGCTTGCGCGCGTCGCGGGGCGGCGCGGGCGCGTCGGCCGGGGGCGCGTCGGCGGTGGCCGGCGTGCAGGTGAGATCCGGCGCGGCGCAGTAGCCCGCGGCGCCGCACGTCTGGCCGGGAGCGCAGTCCTCGCCCGACGAGCAGCGGACCGCGCAGTCCCGCCACTGCGGCTCGTAGCACGCGGGCAAGAGCGCCAAGGGCGCGGTGAGCGCCAAGGGCGTGGCGGAGAGCGCGAAGATCGCCACGGAGATGCGCGTCAGAACGTCCATGACATCCCCACCTGCGCGCCGCCGGGGGCCGGCGCGATGGTCATCGGCGCCGCGCGCTCCGCGTGCCGCCCGACGAGGAAGAGCGTGACGCCGGCCGCCGCGGTGAGGCCGCCGCCGATGCCGAGCCACGCCGCCGCCGTCTCGGCGCGCTCGCCGCGCTCGTGGATCGGCTGGATGTCCTGCCAGCGCTCGCCCTGGGCGTAGCGGCGCTCGACGTCGGAGGCCGCGCCGAGCGCGCGGAGCGCGTAGAACCCGGCCACCGTCAGGGCGGCGCCGCCGGCGACCGTGGCGCCGACGCCGACCTTGCGCAGGGTCCGGCCGCGCGATCGCGCGGGGGCCGGCGGGGGCGCGTCCACGAACAGCTCGTCGAGACCGGACCGAGGCGGTGCCGGGATCTGGGCCATCGCGGCGTCGGGCGGGAGGTTCAGGCCGCGCCGCGCAGCGCAGCGCGTGACGGTGGTGAGGTGGGCCTCGGCGAGCGCGCGCTCCTCCACCGCCGCGCGCGGCATGGAGGCGATGTAACGGCGATACATGATCGCGGCGTCCTCGCAGCTGCCCTGGAGCCGGTATGCCTGCGCGAGGTTGAACAGGAGGCCGGCGCTCGGCGCGAGCACGTAGGCCTCCTTGAACGCGATGATCGCGCGCGCGTAGTCGCCGCGCTGGTGCAGCTCGCGGCCGCGCTCGGCGAGCTTGCGGGCCTTCTGCGGCACCGGCTCGCCCGCGTCAGCGGTCACCGGGCAGGCGGCGGTCGCGATCGCCGCGAGGAGCACGGCCTTCATCGGTATGGATCGACGGTGCCGTCGGGATCGAGCTTCGCGCCCCGGCGCGGCGAGGCCGGGGCGCGGCTTTTCGAGGCGGGGGCGGCGGCGGGCTGCGCCGCGGCGGCCGAGCCGGCGCGGATCGCGCGGGCCGCGGCGCGCGTCGCGTGCGCGCGCGTGACCTTCGGCGCGGGGGCGGCCGCGGTCTCCACCACCAGGACCGGCGCGGCGGGCGCGGCGGGCGCGGCGAGCCGGGTGAGCTCGGGGGTCGGGACCGGCGCCTCGGTGGGCGCGGTGGCGGGCGCGGTGGCGGGCGTCAGCGCGGCGGGCGTCAGCGCGGCGGCCGCCAGCGCGTGCGCGGCGTCCCGGTGCGCGTGCGCGGCGGCGGCGGCACCGGCGCCGGGCGTGGCCGCGGCGGCGACCTGATCGCCGCCGCGGCTCGCGACGAGCATCGCGATGCAGCCGGCGATCGCGAGTCCGCCGATCGCATAGCGCCAGTGATGCGCGCGCGGGCGCCAGTGCGCCACCTTGGTGGGCGCGAGCGCCTCGGCCGAACCGCGCCGGCTCACGCGCCCGGAGCCGATCGCCACCATCGGTACCATCGGCACCTGGGGCACCGCGACCGGCTTCGAGATCAGCGCCGGCCTGGCCTGCGCGGCGATCTGGCTCGAGGCGCGGCCCTGCTCGAGCTCGACGCAGACCTCCTCGAGCCGCTGCACCACCTCGAGCACCGTGGGCCGCTGCTCGGGTCGCTTCGCCAGCATCTCGAGCAGGAGGTCCTCGAGCGAGGACGGGATCTCGGGCCACAGATCGCTCGGCGCCGGCGGCGTCGCGCGCAGGTGCATCGTCATGATCTCGGCGGCCGTCTCGGCCTCGAACGGCAGCTGATCGAGGAACAGCTCGTACGCCATGACGCCGAGCGAGTAGACGTCGGTCTTCGGGGTCACCTGGCCGCCGCGCGCCTGCTCGGGCGAGAGGTACTGCGGCGTGCCGACGAGCTGGCCCTCGATGGTGTGGCGGACGTCCTCGTGGATGATCTTCGCGATGCCCCAGTCGAGGAGCTTGACCTTCGGCGTGCTCGGATCCTCGGGGTTGTCGACGAGGAACACGTTGTCGAGCTTGAGATCGCGGTGGACCACGCCCGCGGCGTGCGCCGCGATCAGCGCGTCGCAGACCTGGCGCAGGACGACGAGCGCGAGCTCCGGCTCGACGCGGCCCTCGTCGGCGCAGGTCGCGAGCGACTTGCCCTCGAGCCGCTCCATCACGATGTAGGGCCGCCCGTCGGGCAGCTTGCCGGTCTCGAAGATGTCGACGATGTTCGGGTGACCGACCTGGTTCACCACGCGGGCCTCGAGCAGCATGCGATCGAGGTTGAAGCTCGTGCCGACCAGCCGGCTGTGCACCACCTTCAAGGCAGCGCGCTTGCCGATGTCCTCGTGCACCACCGCGTACACGGCGCCCATCCCGCCGCGGCCCAGCTCACGCTCCACCATCCACGGTCCGGCCTTCGCGCCGCACGGAAGCACATCCGGGATCTGATTCGCCGACAGTGGTGGGATCTCACCGGCGGTGCTCAGCAACGTCTGCATACTGCTGTGCTGGAGGTGCACCCTACGTGCCGTGCGCGCGAGTGGCGCTGACGTGAGCATCGGTGTGGCTCCCGTGTACGGCCGGCACGGCGTGCGCGGCCGCCACGGTTGTCTTGACGAGGGGTTAGCGTCGTCCCACCATCTGGTGCGTGGTGGTAGTCAACCGCGCGGACCTGGAAGCTGCGCTCGCGGAGGTGCGCGCGCATGTCGTGGACGCTCGCGCGGGCATCTTCGGGCCGGAGTCGGCGAACTGGACGCTGATGAGCGACGTCGCGCTGTTCGTAGGCGGCGGCCGCGCCGCGCTCCTCCAGCTCGCCCACCCGATGGTGGCGTACGCGATCGATCAGCACTCGCGCACGCGCACCGATGTCCTCGGGCGGTTCCAGCGCACGTTCGACAACGTGTTCGCGATGATCTTCGGCGAGCTCGACGAGGCGCTCGCCGCCGCGCGCCGCGTGCACAACATCCACGCGCGGATCCACGGCGCGATCCCGGAGGCGGTGGGTGGTTGGGCCGCCGGAGCGCCGTATCACGCGAACGACGCGAGCGCGCTGCGCTGGGTCCACGCGACACTTATCGATACGGCGCTCATGATCCGCGAGCAGATCGATGGCGCGCTTCCGCCCGATGTGCGGGATCGCTACGTGCTCGAGGCGAATCGGATGGCGGCGCTGTTCGGGATCCCCCGCAGCTTGCTACCCGACGGTTACCCCGCTCACGTCGCGTACATGAGGAGAATGATCGATTCAGATCAGATCGCCGTCGCGCCGTGCGCGCGGGAGATGGCGGCGTTCCTCTTCGGGCGCGGGGATCTGGCGGCCGGTCGCGCGCAGACGCCGGTCGGCTGGCTCGCCGAGGCGATCACGTGCGAGCTCCTGCCGCCGCACCTCGTGGCGCAGTTCGGGCTTCGGCCCGCGCCGCGGCGGGCGCGCGCGGCGCTCGCCGCGTTTCGCGCGATCTATCGCCGGCTGCCGCGCGGGACGGTCGCGCTGCCGGCGTACGGCGCGGCGCTCCACCGCGTCACCGGCGCGCCTCCGAGCCGCTTCGCCGGCGTGACCGTGCGCCTCCTCGACGGGCTCGCGCAGCGCGCGACCGGCACGTGACGCGGCGCCGCCGCGGCGAGCGAGCTATGCACCGGGCGCGGGCGCGGGGCCAGGAGCGGGCGCCGCCGCCGGCGGAGGCTGCTTCGTCGACGGCGGCAGCGCGCCGGTGTCGGTCCGCACGAGCGACAGCTCGCGGGGCGGCGCGTCCAGGTTCTTGCCGAACGACCAGCGCTGCGTGACGCGATCGTTTTTCGGCGCGAGCGTCATGGCGAGCCCGCGCGCGAGCGGCTCGTCGGGGACGATGTTGCCGAAGTCGACCGGGCCAAGCTCGATCTCGAGCTCGCCGCCGGGGCGCTCGTCGATCGCCGTCGAGCGCAGCCGCGCGTGGTAGCCCTCGTCGGCGATCACCCAGGCGGCGAGCGTGTTGCCGTCGGGGTGCCACACGACGAAGAACCCGCCGCGCTGCACGATCGCGTTGCCGCGATCGATCACTTCGAACGTCACGGGGACGTCGCCCGCGAGCCAGTTCCCGGCCAGCTCCTTCATGCGCTGGAACGCGCGGGTGCCGATGCTGCCGGGGTCGCGGATCGTCGGCGCGGGCGCGGGCGGCGCGGGCGGCGCGGGCGGCGGTCGGCACCCGGCGGCGGCGGCGAGCGCGGCGGCGGCGGCGACGGCGGCGGCGGCGAGCGCGGGCGCGGCGAGCGCGACGCCTCGCGATCCCGGCAGCGACCGCGCCGGCCCGCGCGACCGCCCAGCTCGCCGCTTGGGCGCGGTCACCGGTAGCTGCCCGGGTCGAGGCCGAACCGCTTGATCCAGCGCTGGATCTGCTTGCGGTCCTTGTCGAGCGCGCGCGCGACGGCGGAGACGTTGCCCTGGTGCTCGCGCAGCGCCGCGACGACCTGATCCCGCACCTTCTGATCGTTCTCGTTGAGGACGACCGGGCGGGGCGCGCCCGGCGGGCGGCCGGTGCGCACCGTGTCCGGCAGGTGCTCGGCGCGGATCGCCTCGTTGCCGGCGAGCACTTGCGCGGTCGCGAGCGCCTGCTCGAGCTCGCGCACGTTGAGCGGCCACGGGTAGCGGAGGAGCAGGCGCGCGGCGTCGATGTCGAAGCCCGGGTGATCGGCCGGGAACAGCCGGGCGTGGAGCGCACCGATCAGGATGCCGAGATCGGTGCGGCGCTCGGCGAGCGTCGGCACCGTGACGCGGAAGCCCGCGAGCCGCGCGAACAGATCGTGGCGGAAGCTGCCCTCGGCGACCATGTCGTCGAGGTCGCGGTGCGTGGCCGCGACGACGCGCAGATCGATCGGCACGGCGCGCGTGCCGCCGACCGGCATGACCTCGCGCTCCTGCAGCACGCGGAGCAGCGCGGCCTGCGAGCTCGCCGGCAGGTCGCCGATCTCGTCGAGGAACAGCGTGCCGCCGTTCGCGGCGCGGACGAGGCCGTCGTGGTCCTGCTGCGCGCCCGAGAACGCGCCCTTCTTGTAGCCGAACAGCTCGCTCTCGACGAGGTTGTCGGGGAGCGCGCCGCAGTTGACCGGGACGAACGCGCCGCCGCGGCCGGACTGGCCGTGGATCGCGCGCGCGAGCACCTCCTTGCCGCTGCCGCTCTCGCCCTCGATCAGCATCGGGATCTCCGACGACGCGATCTGCCGCAGGCGCTGCAGCTCGACGGACCAGCTCGGCATCAGCGTGGTGAAGCCGAACGGGCCCTCGTTCGGCGACAGCTCGAGGAGGCCCGGCGCGTCGGCGTCGATCGACATCCGCTCGAAGAAGATGAACAGCGTATGGCCGAGCTCGATCAAGGAGCCGTCGGTGAGCACCGCGCGCTTCGTGGTGTGCCCGTCGACGATCGTCCCGTTCTTGGACTCGGTGTCGGTCAAGACCCAGCGGCCGAAGCTCGGCTCGATGCGGGCGTGCCGCGACGACATCCACTTGTCGGGCACGCGGACCGTCAGCTCCGTGCCGGAGCGCTCGGCGCGCCGCTCGGGGCCGCGGCCCAGGACCACCGACGTCAGATCGTTCAGCCGGTAGCGCACCGAGCCCGCGCGCGGACGGCTGCACTCGAGCACGAGGACAAGCACGGGCTCGGGCCTGGGACCGATGCGGCCCGACCTCCCATCTTCGTGAAAGCTAAGGGTGGTACCCTGCGCGTCCCCCACGCGGGCATCTTACAACACGAGCGCTGCCGCGTTCATTTGTCAGACCCGCCGCATAGCCTCGGTTCGTGGGCGAGCTTCTGACCTTCACCATCGGGCCGCGCCGCGGGCTGCGCCGCGGCATCCGTGCGACCGACTGGTACGAGCAGGGGTGTGCCCTCGAGGCGCGCGCGCCGGAGGCCGCGATGGAGGCGTACCGGCGCGCGATCGCCGGCCGGCCCGATCTGGGGGACGCGCACAACAACCTCGGCCGGCTGCACCACGATCGCCACGAGCTCGCGGACGCCGAGAGCTGCTACCGGCTCGCGATCTGCGTGGACGCAAAGGTGCCGCTGTACTGGTTCAATCTCGGCGTCGCGCTCGAGGACCTGGGCCGGCACGCCGAGGCGATCGGCGCGTACGAGCGCGCGCTCGAGCTTGGGCCGGGCAGCGCGGACGCGCACTTCAACCTGGCGCGGCTGCTCGAGCTGAACGGCCGGCAGGTGGGCGACGAGGTGCTGCTGCGCCGCGCGGTGCGCCACCTCGTGAGGTATCGCGATCTGACGCGCGTCTCGGGCACCCGCTAGCGCGCGGTGCGACGCGGCGAACGCGCCGCGCTGACGCATGCGACACCGGTGCGACGGCGCCTGCGGCCAGCGTTGGAGCGGCCGCCGCGGGGCGGCAGATCACGTCGGCGCGTTCGCCGACGGCGGCGCGGACCCGCCGGGGCGGCGGGCGTAGCAGAACAGGTCCTCCTCCTCGGCCATATCGGGGAAGTCCGGACGGAAGAGGCTGGTCCGGGCGTGCACGATCTCGAGCCCGGCGGCGCGGAGCAGCTCCAGGTAGCGCTCGGTCGGGTAGCTGGTCACGCAGAGCGGCTGGCCCATCCACAAGAAGCTCAGCTCCTCGATGTCCACGGGGGCCGTCGCGAGCACGAAGCAGCCGCCGGGGACCAGCCAGCCGGCGATCCGCCGGAGCATGGCGTCCAGATCTCGCCGGGGCATCTGGAGCAGCGAGAAGAACGCGCACACGGCGTCCCAGGAGGCGTCCTCGCTCGCGAAGTCCCGAACGTCGATCTGCTCGAACCGCGCGCCGGGCACCTGGCGGCGCGCGATGTCGATCATCGTGGCGGACACGTCGATGCCGGTCACCGCGTGGCCCGCCTGGGTCAGGACCTCGGCGGTGGGGCGCCCGGTGCCGCAGCCGATGTCGAGGACGCGGGCGCCGGCCGGCAGCTGCGTGAGCAGCCACTCGAGGGCCTCGCGCCGCTCCGGCTGGTGGGCGAATGCCTGCTCGTACTTGAGGCCGAGGGCGTCGAACGGCCGGGCGGCCAGAGATGAGTCGCGGGGCTCCATGCCCCCAGCGTACTCGACCTACTTCACGAACTTGACTGCGTCGAAGCCGACCATGCGCATCGTGCTCGCGGCCTCGCCGGTGGCGTCGGCCAGCTCGACGTACTCGGTGCCGTTCGCGCTGAAGTAGTGAGTGCCGAGGCTCACCCAGGCGTTGTAATAGCTATTCTGATTGACGGTCGAGGTGTTGCTGGCGCCGTTGTGGTAAACGCGATATTTGGCCTGCTGCGAGGTGGCGTAATTACTGGGGATATACGCGTACACCGTGTAATTGCCGGCGCTGGGCAGGGTCGGCTTCCAGCGCGCGTAGTTGCTCTGCGTCGTGCCGTTCACGTACGTGTACCAGAGGTGCGAGGCGTACCCGATGGAGGCTTGCCACCAGTAGTTGGCCGGGCCGTACTTGGTGAAGCCGCCGCTCTGATCGTCGACGACGACCTCGGTGGACGAGCCGCCCTGCGTGGAGTAGAGCGACTCTCCATAATGATAGTTGGAGCTGGTGAATACGACGCCGTCGATCGTGATGCTCGTGGACGGCAGGTACGCGTGGAGGTGCGTGCCCGCGGACGTGCCGCAGGACGTGCTGATCGTCCCGCCGTCGGAGTTCAGCATGCGGCCGAGCCGCTGGCCCATGGTGATGGTCGCGCCGTTGACGATGCCGGGCACGGTGGCCTTGTCGAGGTGCAGGTAGCCCACCTTCTCGGTGGTCCCCGTGGTGGTGACGCCGATCAGGACCTGCGTCCCGTCGTCACAGATATACGAGACCACGCCGGGCGCGCCCGCGAGGATGTCCGAGTTGCTCACCCCGATGATGTCGAAGTCGAGGCTCGTGTACGCGGGGAACCGGCCGCCCCAGGTGTAGCTGTCGTGCCAGCCCTGGGTCACCGTCCAGGCCGAGCCCGCCGGCCAGAAGAACTTGTAGCCGGCCCATGCCGAAGCGTGGATATCGTCCTTGCGCGGAAAGATGGCGCTGCGCGCGGCCAGGTCGAGCTCGGCCTCGGGGACACGCGCGAGGAGCTCGTAGACGCGGTCGTCTCCCTCGAGGGCGGCCTGCCAGCCGCGCTCGGTCTCTACCAGGAGGACGGCGGCCATGTTGTCGAGTCCCAGCGGGGACTCCTCGTGATCTTCGAGCGGCCGATCCAGATCCGCCGCCGTCACCGTGCCCAGCGCCCAGGTCGGCTCGCGGCGCAAGCTGAGGAGCGACCACGGGCCCGCGCTCTCGGCGCGTGCTTTCGTTGCCTCCTTGGTTGCCTCGAGGATGGCAGCGCGCGCCGGCCCGGGCAGATCCTGGGCCGCCGGGGTGACGATGCGGAGCTCGCCGCCCGAGGCGTCATCGGTGGCCTCGAGCACGCACCCGCCGGCCAGGGCGAGCGACGCGAGGGTCGCGGACAAGATCGTCGCGTGAATCGTACGGTCCAAGAGCAGCCTCCCGTGAAGAGCCAACGTGGGCGCGTAATAACAGCGGTGGCGCGCTCAAAGAAACTCCGAAACGAGGGCTGGCGTCCTGCGCGCTCGTCGGCTCATCCCGGAGTAGGTGAAGCGGCCTTCTGGCCCTCGATGAGGATGTACGCGGGATTCTCGAGGAGATAGTCCCAGTGCTCTCGCCCGAGCTGCTGCTCGAGCTCGGGCGAGAGGGGCAGCGACTCTTGCACCTCGATCGACTCCACCCGGTGTTCGCCCACCAGCAGGGCGAATCGCACAGTGCCGCTTTCTTGCAGCGGCTCCACGGCGAAGCCACCAGGTATCCAATGGCGACGGCCCCACCGGCCCCACGGATCTCCTGATCTTCATCAACTATCAGTCGATCCGCGCCACTGCGGGACAGCGGTCCTGTCTCGCAGGCGGCGAAAGCCAACGTGCTGGGGCTCCGTGAAGAACGCGGACGTTTCGCCGCGCTGGCCCGGCGGGGTCAGGGCGTCACGGCGAGCTTGGCGAGCCGCCGCTTCGCGAGCTTGTGCGAGCTGTGCGGGTCCGGATCGGGCGCCACGCGGCGGTACGCGGCGATCGCGTCGTCGCGCAGGCCGAGCTGCTCGGCGATCCGGCCGTAGAGGTACCAGTCCGCGTTCTCGGGCGTCGCGCGGTCGGCGTTCTCCATCGCCTGCCAGCCGTCGAGGACGGCCGGACCGAGCTCGCCGAGCTCGGCCTCGATCACCGCGAGCGTGTTGAGCGCCAGCGCCGGCCCGCGCGCTCGATCGGTGCCCGCGGCCTTGCGGGCCAGATCGAGCGCGGCCGAGAGATCGGTCTCGAGGAACAGCCGCAGCCACGCCGCCTCGTTGTGCTCGCCCGGCGTGGCGCCGGGGCGCTGGAGCAGGGCGTCGTAGCGCCGGGCGGCCTCGGCGAGGTCGGCCCGCTGGATCGCGATCCGGGGCCACAGCTCCGCGACCTGGTTGTCGCTCGGCGACGCGGCGCGCAGCGCGTCGAGCGCCTGGTCGGCCTCGTCGTAGCGGCCGAGCCACGAGAGCGCGTCCACGCGCGCGATCGTCGCGAGCCGCGTGTCCGTGGCGCGGCCGGCCCAGGCGCTGGCGTGCGCCTCGAGCTCGCGCCAGCGCTTCTGCACGTACAGCCCGATCGTGAGCGCGCGATCGCACGTCTCGCGGGCGTCGGGGAGCGTGCTCGGGCAGCGCGTCGCGGTCGCGATCAGGCGATCGGCGTCGCTGCCGCCGGTGGCGATGGCGCCCGCGAGCGCGATCGCCTCACGGTCGCGCGGCCGGCCCGGGCCCCAGATCTTCCCGAGCATCGCGGCACCGTTCGGCGAGTCCTGGACCAGCCAGTCGATGCAGCGCGCCGCGCTCTCGAGGTCGCCGCGCGCGAGCAGGCGCAGGGCGTGGCGGCCGAGCCCGTCCGCGTTGCTGGCGGACCCGACGAGCTTCGCGGTGCCGCGATCGAGCGCGGCGTAGAGCTGCGCCCGGTGGCCGAACGCGTTTATCTCGAGCCGCCAGGCCGCCTCGGTCCCGGTCACCGTCACCTCCGTGACCGCGCGCGCCAGATCGCCGAAGACGGCGCGCGGCAGGCTGTCCGCCACCGGCGGGAGCGCCGAATTCCCCCGCCGGAATTCGTCGGCGGTCTGCCGGTCCCAGAACGCCGCGCTGGCGTGCTCGGGCTCGTACGTCAGCCGGACGACCTCGAACGCGAGCGGCTTCGGATCGCGGCCGAGCGGCGGCGCCGCGGTCTCGAGCCGCTGCGCGATCTGGTGCCGGGGCGTGCCAGCCGGCGCGGCCCCGGAGTGGGCGAGCAGCGCGCGCATCGCGTCGTAGCGGCGGGTGTACAGCATCAGCTGCATGGCGGACTCGAGGATCGCGGTCCGCGCCGCGCCGGTGCGCAGCGAGTCGGCGAGCTGGGTCGCCGCCGGGGGGCCGCCGGGGCCCGCCGCGAGCACGGCGACGAGCATGCCGTCGCGCGCATTCGACGGATCGAGCGCGCGCAGCACGCGCTCGGCCTCGGCGAGCGCGTTGGCGGCCGAGCTGGCGGCCGCGCTGGCGGCCGAGCTGGCGGCCGAGCTGGAAAAGAGCAGCGCGCGGGCGAGCGCGAGCCCGTTCTCGTCGGTGGCATCGATCGCGTGCGCGGCGCGCAGCGCCTCGATCGCGCGCGGCAGATCGGCGCCCGGCTCGTAGGCCCGCCCGCGGGCGTCCCGCGCCAGGAGGTCGCCGTGATCGGCCGCCGCGCCGGCGTGCTTCGGATCGAGCTCGCGCGCGCGGGCGTAGGCGGCGAGGGCGCCGCCGCGATCGTGGTCGAAGCCGTGCTCGCGGCCGAACGTGTCGCGGCGCAGGACCCAGCCGAGGATTCCGTACGCGTCAGCGTTCCGCGGCTCGAGCTCGACGGCCCGCCGCGCCGCGCGCCGCGCCGCGGCGCCCATGCCGGCCTTGGTGTACGCGTACGCGAGCTCGGTGTGGTGGAGCGCCTCGGTCGGGTGGAGCCGGATCAGGCGCTCGATCTCGGCGATCGCCTGCTTCGGCTTGTGCGCGTCGGCGAGCGCCCAGCCGGTGTGCTCGATCGCGAGCTTGACGGGGCGCCCGCGGACCGCGGCGAGCTCCTTCTGCAGCAGCGCGAGCTCGGCGGGCGAGAGGCGCGGCTTGCCGCTGTCGAACCGGAACACGGCGACGACGGTGCGGCCGTCGAGGCGATAGCGCTCGGTGAGGGTCGCCGGGCCGAGCTTCACGGAGCGTTCGGGCGGCAGGCCCGGCGCCGTGTAGCCCGGCGGCAGGATCAGCCGGTGCTCGATCTCGTACACGTGCGGGATGCTCCACAGGAAGTCGGCGCGCCGCGGCTCGGACGGCTCCTCGGCGCGCAGCATGAACGACGGCACCTGCGCGAACGTGTCGGACGGCCGCAGCGTGAGCTCGATGTGGTCGCGGTGCGTCCACACCCGGTTGGCGCTCGTCGCCTCGAGGGTCAGCGCGAACGGCGTCCCGAGGTCCTCGGGCGTGGTCGCGCCGTGGCGGGCGTAGGTCGCGCCGTACGCGCTCGTCGCGTAGGACGTGAGGTCCTCCTTGATGTCCTCGGCGCGCGTGTCGCGGAACCAGCGTCGCTGGTACGGCTCGAACGTGCCGCCCTCGAGCGTCAGCTCGGTCACGCGGGTCGCGGCCCCGCTCTCGGAGATCTCGATCGTGCGGACCTGGCGGGCCGTGTTGTCCGCCGCCACCGTGGACGGGGTCGGCGTGAGCGCGGTCGTCTCGCCGGCGATGATCAGCGCGCGGCGCCCCTGATCGTTCGCGGGCAGGCGGCCGACCTGGGTCAGCTCCGCGGTCGCGTCGATCCAGACGTCGCGCCCGCCGATCTTCACGCGCACGATCGCGTGATCGAACGGCAGCCCCGGCAGCTCGGCGTCGGTGTCGCGCCCCGGGCCGGTGTCGAGCAGCGCCACGTCCGCGCGCAGCCCCGCCTGGCGCAGCAGCGCGACGAGCAGCGTCGCCTTGTCCTTGCAGTCGCCGAAGCCGCGCGCGAGCGTCTCGGCCGGCGGCCACGGGACGATCGACGCGGGCCCGAGCTCGATCCCGGTGTAGCGGACCTGCCGGTGCAGCCACGCGGTGATCGCGTTCACCGTGTCCTGGGTGGGCGCGCGCGGCAGCCCGGCGGGGAGCTGCACCGGCCCGTCGGCGATGCGGCGCTCGACGATCTTGTGGTACTCGCGCGCGACGGCGTTCCACGACGCGGCCGTCGACAGGCCGACGTACGGCTGCTCCGGCCCGTCCCCGGGGACCCCGGCCTCGAGCGGCCGTCGCGGCGCGAGCGCGTCGAACGCGTACGTCCAGCTCTCCCGGCCGCGCTCGATCCGGTGGACCGGCTTGGCGCCGCCCGGGAGATCGTGCGCGAACAGCTTCGCCTTGCGCGCCGCTGGCGCCGAGAGCACGACCTGCAGGCTCGACGTCGGCACCGGGCCGCCGATCCCGAACAGCTCGGCGTCGCCCGCCGCGAGCCGGGGCTGGTGCTCGGTCGCGATGATCTCGTATTCGACGACGGCGCCGACCGCGAGCCGGGGCAGCGGCGCCGCGAGCCGGTGCCGGTCGCTGTAGATCGTCGGCGACATGCTGATCTCCGGCGTATCGGTGACGAGCTTCGGATCGAGCTCGGTGACCGCGCCGCCCGGCTCGATGACGCGCGCGCGCACGCGCGGCCGGTCCTGGTGGTACGGGCTCCACTTCCACTGGATCGCGCCCCACCATTCGACGCCGGCCTGCGTCCGCACGACGTACACCTTGCGGATGCGGTGCGCGAACCGGCCCTGCTCGTCGGCGGAGATCTCCGCGTCGTGGCGGAGGACCACGACCGGCCAGTCGCCGGCCGGCGCCGCCTTCGCGGCGGCGAGCAGCTCCGCCGGTGTCGCCGTGAACGCCGGCTTCTCGAGCGGCGTGGGCCCGCCGGCCTGCGCCGCCGGGGCGCCGAGCGAGAGCGAGAGCGTCCCTGTCACCACCATCGCCATCTGCTTCATGTGCCGCCTTGCCTCCGTGCCTTCCATGCGTGCGAACAGAGGGCGACGGGGGGCGCCGGGATCCGACACGAACCTGCTTCGCGCCCCGCGGGCCCGCTATAATCCCCGCATCATGGAGCTCGAGGAGGCGCTCAGGATCCTCGCAGCGTTCGAGCGCGAGGGTGTGAAGTACGTCCTCGTGGGCTCGATGGGCATGGCCGTCCTCGGAGTCATCCGCGCGACGCGCGACATCGCTGTGTTCGTGGCACCCGACGAAGACAATGTCGCGCGTCTGCGCCGCGCGCTCGCCTCGGTGTTCGACGACCCGAGCATCGACGAGATCACCTCGACCGATCTCGCAGGAGACTATCCCGCGATCCAGTACGCGCCGCCGACCGGCGATTTCTCGATCGATCTGCTCGCGCGCCTCGGTGAGCGGTTTCGATTCGAGGAGCTCGAGTCACAAGAGGTGATCGTCGATGGCATCAGCGTGCGGGTCGCCACGCCGCGAATGCTTTACCGCATGAAGCGCGATACGGTACGCCCACAGGACAAGATCGATGCGTCGGTGCTGCGGGAGCGCTTCGACCTGGAGGACGAGTGATGCCGATCCGGAAGTTCCATTCGGTCGAGGAGATGACACCGTTGCCCGATCGCCGCCCATTCGACCCGGAGAATCTGCGCATCGCGATCGCGTGGTCGCGCGCGACGCTGGCGCTCCGCGCGGTCAAGCCTACCCCCGGCGTGCGGAAGTTCCGGTCGTACGAGGAGATGAAGGCGCGCTCGTAGGAGCCCTTGGCGCGGCGCTGGCGCTACGCGTCGTTGTCGGTCAAGCGCGCCAGCTCCGCCCACAGCCGATCGAGGTCGACCTCGAGGCCCGGACAGCCGGGGACGTCGCGCAGGACGCCTGCGGTGGCGGCCACGCAGCGGGTAAAGCGCCCCGCGATCAGCTCGAAGATCTCGAGTGAGCCCAGCGCCGGATCGACGAGCCAGTAATAGTGCACGCCGAAGGCGGCGTACTCGTCCATCTTTTCGACGCGATCGCGTCGCTCGTCCGCGGGCGATGGGGACACGACCTCCACCATGATGTCGGGTGGCTCGCGGAGCGCGCCGCGCCGGGGCGGCGCCGGCCGCGCGGGGAAGTAGACGCTGACATCCGGCTTCCGCCCGCGCGTCGGGCTCACCACGAACTTGACGTCAGAGTCGAACACGAAGCCGCCGCGATCGCCGAGCCAGATCCGGAACAACGTGATCAGCCACGAGACGGCCAGGCCATGGATCGGATCGGGCACCTCTTCCTCCGCGACAAAGCCGTCCACGAGCTCGCCACCCTCGTCCTCCGGCAGCGCCGCCCACGCCTCGAGATCGAGCGTTCGCCCCTGCGGCGAGTGCTTCGATGCGAGCGCCGGGGACCACGTTGCCATGCGATCAGAGTACACGATCGCCAAGGATCAGGCCGCTCCAGCGGCGAAGCCAGTCTTACGGGCGGCCCGGGTGGCTGAGGAGGAGCGTTGTTGTCGCAGCAGCCGGCGAACGCGAGCCCGGCGAGGAGCGCCGGTGCGCCGCAACCCAGGTCTGGGTGGCGGGGGCGGGGCGGGGCGTCAGCGCGCGAGCGCCGCGGCGAACGCGGCCGCGATGTCGCGCCGGATCTCGGGCGTGACCGCGTGCGCGACGCCGGGGTAGAGCTGGAACTTCGCGTCGAGCTTGGCGCGCTGGTACAGGCGCTGCGCGGCGGTCCAGCGCGCGACGGGCGTCTTGCCGAACGCGCGCATCACGAGCGCCTCGTCGCTGGCCGAGAAGCTGTCGCGGAAGATGACGGCGTCGTTGCCGTCGCCGGCGCCGAGGAAGAAGAAGAACCGGACCTGCTGCAGGGCGGCCAGATCGACGGGCGCGCCGGCGAGGCTCGCGACGTCGGCGATGCCGACGGGGTACGGCAGGCGATCGGGGCCCTCCGCGGCGACGGGCGCGAGCGGCCAGCCGCCGGGCGAGCCGACCGCGCTGGCGAGCGTGCGATCGGGGTGCAGCACCGCGAACCGGTTCGCGAAGCTGCCGGCCGCCGAGAAGCCGCTGATGAGCACGCGTGGCCCGAGCGCGTGGCCCTGCTTCGCGAGCGCGGCGCGCGCGTGATCGATCATCGCGATCAGCTGGAGATCGACACGCGCGACCGGCTGCGCCTTGGCGGCGAGGCTCGCGCGCGTGAGGGCGTGCAGGTACAGGTTCTCGCCGCCGGGCGCGGGCGCGGGCGGCCGCGGGAACAGCGGCATCAGCACCGGCGTGCCGAGGCGGTCCGCGAGCGCGAGCTCTTGGGCGAGCTGACACGCTGCCGAGGCGCGCACGAGCCCGAGGTCGTCGGTCGCGAAGCCGGTGTTGTTCGGCAGCACGAGCAGCGCGCGCGCGGTGACCTGCTTCGGCAGCGCGAGCAGGTACGGCCACGCGAACCCGCGCTCGGGGGCGGCCGCGTGCTCGGTGACGCGCTTGGGATCGAGCGCGCAGGTGCCGATCACCGCGCCCTTCACGCCGATCACGCCGCGGCCGGCCGCGCCGGAGACCTCCACCACGTACTTGCCGGGTGCGAGCACGCGCGTGATGCGCTGCTCGCCGGCGCGCCCGCGCCAGCTCGCGATGACTTCGCCGCGCGGCCCGGTGAGCTGCACCGCGAGCTCCCCCTGCGCGGTCTCGAACCACAGCGCGATCACGGTCTCGCCATCGGAGCCGGGCACGAGCAATTCGCGCTTGATTGGCGATGACGGCGATGACGGCGATGACGAGAGCGAGAGTGAGAGTGAGAGCCCTTGGGTGAAATTGAAGCCCTGGCTGATGAGCTCGTCGTGGCGGCGGCTCGCCTGCGCCACGAGCGGATCAGAGGGATCAGCGGGATTCGCGGCGGCCGCGGTCGCCAGGCACGCGAGCGCGATGCACGGAGCCGCCGGGAAACGCATCGCCGCAACGTATCACGTACGTTTCGCGGGCCTGGCGCGTGCGCTCGGCGTGGTGGCGGTGGTGGTGGAGCGGTCTCCGGTTACGGTAGGCTGGCTGCGTGGGCGAACGCGGTGAGCGCGGCGAGGCCCTGCCTCCATCGCCGGTGCGGGCGGAGCTGATCGACTTCGCGATCGAGCGGCAGCGTCACCGCCGGTTCGTCGGGCGCGAGGACGTGCTGGCGCAGCTCGACGCGTGGCTGGTCGGGCCCGGCGAGGCAGGATGGGTCGTGGTCACCGGCGGCCCGGGGATGGGCAAGAGCGCCGCTCTGTCGGCGTGGCTGGCACGGCGCGAGACGGCGGGCGCCGTGGTGCCGCATCACTTCATCCGCCGCCAGGTCGTCGACTGGGACCAGCCGGAGCGGATCGCCGGATCGCTCGCGGCGCAGATCGAGGCGATGTTCCCGGAGCTGCGCGATCCGGCGGCGCGGCCCGAGGGGCGGCTGATCGAGCTGCTCGGCCGGGTGTCGAAGCGGCTCGGCTCGTCGGGGGAGCTCGTGGTGCTGGTCGACGGCCTCGACGAGACGCGCGCGGAGCCAGGCGACAACCCGCTGCCGCGCTTCCTGCCGCACGAGGTGCCGGCGGGGATCCGGCTTTTGTGCGCGATGCGGCCGACGTACCCGCACCTTGGCTGGATCGAGGCGCGGAGCCCGGCGCGGCGCATCGATCTCGACGATCGGCGGTGGGCGGCGTCCAACGCGGCAGTGGTGCGCGGGTTCTGGGAGGCGGCCGCGGCCGAGTACAAGCCGCCGCTTTCGGAGGAGACGCGGAGCTCCGCCATCGAGCGCGCCGAGGGCAACGTGCTGCACGCGGTGATGCTCCACGACGCGCTGCGAGGGTTGCCTGCACCGGAGCGCCGCGCCGATCGGATCCCGCGCGGGCTCAAGGCGCTGATCGGTGACATCTGGAGCCGGGTCGCGTCTGACGCGAGTGTGCGCGCGGGGCTGGAGCTGCTATGCGCGGCGCAGGAGGCGCTGTCGCTCGACGTGCTCGGCGCGCTCGCCGGGTGGAGCTACGGCGAGCGGGAACGGTTCGTGCCGAGCGCGCGGGAGCTCTTGCTCGAGGAGCCGGCGTCATGGGCCGGGATCGAGGCGTACCGGCCGCGGCACGACTGGGTGCGCGAGCTGATGGCCGAGCGGCTGGGCACGGCTGCGATTCGCGCCCAGCACGAGACGCTGGGGCGAAAGCTGGCGACCTGGCCGGCGCGCGCGGATACAGCGGCGCGGCGATACGCGCTACGCCATGCGTTGCTCCATCGGATCGAGGCGGGCGATTGGGCGGACGCCTGGCGCGTGGCCGCCGATATGGCCTTCCTGGAGGCGAAGTGCCGCGAGCTGGGCGCGCACGAGGCCGAGGCCGACGTGACGCGGGCGGCGGAGCGCTGCCGCGTGAGCGGCGACGCGGCACTCTGCGGGCGATTCGACGATCTGGCCCGTGCGCTCGTTCGCGAATCGCACTGGCTGCGAGCTGCGCCGGAGGCGCCGGCGGCGCTCGTGTGGAATCGGCTGCGTCAGTCGGGATGGGACGCGGAGCAGATCGAGCAACAGTTGCAGATTCCGGCCGGAGCCACGTTCCTGCGCGTGCGGCACCTGGCGACGCGCGAGAGCCCCGCGCTGGTGCGCGATCTCGCGGGCCATACGGATTCGGTGCTTGCGTGTGCAGTGACGGCGGATGGCCGGCGCGTGGTCTCCGCGTCGGCGGACAAAACGCTCAAGGTGTGGGACCTCGCGAGTGGGCGCGAGCTGGCCACTCTGCAAGGCCACTCCTGGGCGATGACCGCGTGCGCGGTGACCCCGGATGGCCGGCGCGTGATCTCGGCTTTGCAGGACCACACGCTCAAGGTGTGGGACCTCGCGAGCGGGCGCGAGCTGGCCACCCTGCGAGGTCACGCTGACTGGGTGGCCGCATGTGCGGTGACTCCGGACGGCCAGTACGTGGTCTCGGCCTCGAATGACAAAACGCTGAAGGTCTGGGACCTCGCCGCCGGACGCGAGCTGGCGACCCTGCGCGGCCACACCGCCTGGGTGACCGCGTGCGCAGTAACCGCGGACGGCCGATGCGTGGTCTCGGCCTCGGCGGACAAAACGCTCAAAGTCTGGGACCCCGAACGCAGGTGCGAGCTGGCCACCCTGCGAGGCCACGCCAGAGAGGTGACCGCGTGCGCGGTGACCCCAGACGGGCGGCGCGCGGTTTCGGCGTCGCATGACCAGGTGCTCAAGGTCTGGGACCTCGAGCGCGGGCGCGAGCTGGCCAGCCTGCAAGGCCACGCCTCCTCTGTGACGGCGTGCGTGGTGACGCCGGACGGGCGGCGCGTGATCTCGGCTTCGCAGGACCACACGCTCAAAGTCTGGGACCTCGATACCGGGCGCGTGCTGGCTGCCCCGCGAGGCCACATCGCCTGGGTGAACGCGTGCGTGGTGACACCGGACGGGCGGCGTGTGGTCTCTGCGTCGCATGACCAAACGCTCAAGGTCTGGGATCTCGCGAGTGGGCGCGAGCTGGTCAGTCTGCAAGGCCACGCCTCCTCTGTGACGGCGTGCGCGGTGACGCCGGACGGGCGGCGCGTGGTCTCTGCGTCGGAGGACCAGACGCTCAAGGTCTGGAACCTCGAGGGCGAGCTGGCCAGTCTGCGAGGCCACGCCGATTGGGTGACCGCGTGCGCGGTGACGCCGGACGGCTGGCGCGTGGTCTCGGCGTCGTATGACCAAACGCTCAAGGTGTGGGACCTCGACTCTCGGCGCGAGCTGTCCACCCTGCGAGGCCACGCCGACTGGGTCACGGCGTGCGCGGTGACGCCGGACGGGCGGCGCGTGGTCTCGGCCTCGAATGACAAAACGCTCAAGGTCTGGGACCTCGACTCCGGGCGCGAGCTGGCCGCTCTGCAAGGCCACGCCGACAGGGTGACCGCGTGCGCGGTGACGCCGGACGGGCGGCGCATGGTCTCGGCCTCGAATGACAAAACGCTCAAGGTCTGGGACCTCGAGACTGGCGTGTGCCTCCTCACCCATCGTGCCAATGCTGCCTTCTTCGCGGTCGCTGCGACCGAGACGTCCATCATCGCCGGCGACAGCACCGGCGCGGTCTGGTTCCTCGACGGGCCGTCACCGGACCAGCGCGAGAGCTCGAGCCACGACGATCGCGGCCCTGACAACAAGCGCACGGCTTCCTTGAATACCGGGCTCCCTTCGCAGAGGTCGCAGATGAAGCACACGATCCTGTTCCTCGCCGCCAGTCCGGGTGAAGGCGGTCAATCTGTTCTCGAGCGAGAAGCGCGCGCGATCCAGAAGGAGCTAGAGAGTGCCGGTCATCGAGATTGCTTCGAGTTCGAGACCCGATGGGCCGTGGAGCCGCTCGATCTGCTCCGCGAGCTCCGCAAGCTCAAGCCGACGGTGGTCCACTTCACCGGCCGCGGTGACCTCCGTGCTGCCGGTGCGCCCCAGCTCGGTCCGACATCGCGCCAAGATGTCGGCGGTGAGATCGGCAGTCCGGCAGACAGGCAGCAGCAAGGTCTGTTCTTCCAGGATCCCGACGGCCATGACCAGTTCGTCTCGGCGGAGGCGATCGGCAAGACGTTCGGCGCGGCGGGATCCTCGGTCAGGCTCGTGGTCCTCAACGCCTGTTACAGCGAGTCACAGGCCAAAGCTTTGCTGGCCCACGTCGACTGCGTCCTGGGGATGAGCGGCTCGATCCACAAGGACGCGGCGCGGACCTTCGCGATCGGGTTCTATGGCGGCCTGGGGGAACGTGAGTCGGTCGCGGCCGCGTACGAGCAAGGCTGTGCTGCGATCAGCCTGCAAGGGTTGCCCGGCGGCGATCGCCCGCAGCTCGAAGTCCGCGCTGGCGTCGACGCGACCAAGCTCGTCCTGGCCTCGGACCCTTCGTAGCCCCGCCTCCGACGCCGAGACCGGCGGGGCTGATCGACTTCACGGCGGAACGAGCGCGACACGCCCAGTTCGTTGGGCGCGAGGTGCTGCTGGATCGGCTCGATCAGCTTTTGATCGAGGACGGCGTCGATCGCTGGGTCGTGGTGACCGGCGGGCCCGGGATGGGCAAGAGCGCGTTGCTCGCGGCGTGGCTCCTGCGGCGCGAGCACGCCGGCGCCATGGTGCCGCATCACTTCATTCGCCGCGGCGAGTACGACTGGGACGATCCGGCGAAGCTGGCGGGCTCGCTCGTGGCGCAGATCGAGGAGCGCTTCCCCGAGCAGCGCGAGCTGGAGGCGGATGCGCGCATGCACCCGGCGGCGCGGCTCGAGGCGGCGCTCCGGCGCCTTTCGGAGCGCGTGCTGGTCCCGCGCGGCGAGCGGCTGGTCGTGCTGATCGATGGCCTCGACGAGTACGATCCACCCGCGGATATACGGGGCCGTGACCCGCTCGCCGCGTTCCTGCCGCGTGCGCTGCCGCGTGGCGTGCGCCTCTTGTGCGCGAGCCGGCCGCGCCATCCGTACGTGGACATGCTCGCGGCTCGAGGCGCGGTGCAGCTCGATCTCGACGAGCGAGCCTTCGCGGCCGACAACGAAGCGACGGTGCGCGCGTTCTGGGAGCAGGCGGCGCCGGAGCTTGGCCTCGATGCGGGGTTTGTCGCCAAGGCCGTTGCCAGCGCGGAGGGCAACCTGCAGCACGCCGCGATGCTGCGCCAACACCTGACGGGGTTGCCGCCGGAGCAGCGTCGCGCCCCGGGCATCCCGCGCGGCCTCACGGCGTTGCTCGCGAGCGCGTGGGAGCGGGTCGCGACCGAGCCGGCCGTCATCGACGGTCTGGGCATCCTGTGCGCCGCGCGCGAGGCGCTCACGCTCGATGAGCTGGGCGCCGTGGCCGGCTGGAGCGGCGAGCCACCGCGACGGGCGTTCCTGCGCGGTGCGCGCGAGCTCCTCATCGAGAGCCGGCGCGAGGGAGCAGCGGCCGAGTACCGGCTGCACCACGACTCGATCCGCGGGCAGATCGCCGGGGCGATCGGCCCGGCCGCGTTGCGCGAGCATCACCGCGAGCTGGCGCAGAAGCTGGCGACCTGGCCACTCCCTGCGGAGCCAGCGGCGCGGCGGTACTCACTGCGCCACGCGCTGCTCCATCGCGGCGAGGCGGGCGACTGGGCGGATGCCTGGCGGCTGGCCGGCGACCTGGCCTTTCTGGAGGTGAAGTGCCGCGAGCTCGGCGCGCACGAAGCAGAGGCCGACGTGGCGCGAGCGGCGGAGCACTGCCGCGCGAGCGGCGATGATGCGCTCCGCAGGCGGTTCGAGGGGCTGGCCCGGGCGCTCGGTCGGGAGTCGCACTGGCTGCGAGCCACGCCAGAGGCCGTGGCGGCGCTCGTGTGGAACCGGCTGCGGCAATCGGGGTGGGACGCGGAAGAGATCGAGCAACAGTTGCAGATTCCGGCCGGAGCGAAGTTCCTGCGCGTGCAGCACGTGGCGACGCGCGAGAGTCCCGCACTGATACGCGATCTCACTGGCCATTCGGGTCCGGTGCAGGCATGCGCAGTGACGGCGGATGGCCGGCGCGTAGTTTCGGCGTCGCATGACCAAACACTCAAGGTGTGGGACCTCGAGAGCGGGCGCGAACTGGCCACCCTACAAGGCCACACCGCCATGGTGACTGCGTGCGCAGTGACAGCGGATGGCCAGCGCATGATCTCGGCGTCTGCGGACCAAACGCTCAAGGTGCGGGACCTCGAGAGCAGGCGCGAGCTGGCCACTCTGCGAGGTCACGCCGACAGGGTGACCGCGTGCGCGGTGACCCCGGACGGCCGGCGCGTGGTCTCAGCGTCTTGGGACAAGACGCTCAAGGTCTGGGACCTCGAGCGTGGGCGCGAGCTGGTCACCCTGCAAGGCCACACCGATAGAGTGATCGCGTGCGCGGTGACCCCGGACGGCCGGCGCGTGGTCTCGGCGTCGGGGGACGGAACGCTCAAGGTGTGGGACCTGGCGAGTGGGGGCGCGGAGGCGACCCGGGACGGCCACGCCGCCAGTG
>DATMCI010000331.1:0-4817 GCA_035558535.1 Kofleriaceae bacterium | reverse complement strand
CGCGAACGCCTCCGTCGTCGCCGGTGTCCACACCGGCAGCGCCACCTCCGCCGCGTCGCTCGCCTTGCCTGCCGTCCCCACGATCTGGAACCGCGCCGTCCCCGCCAGCTCCGCCGCCGCCGGGAACTGCACCTCCACGCGGTCGTTCGCCGGCACCAGCACCTCGCGGCCCGCGCCGTCCGTCAGCGCCGCGTTCGTCGTCCGCGCCGCGAGCCGCACCGTCATCGGCGCGTCCGTCTGGTTCTGCACCACCACCGGCAGCCGGAACGTGTCCCCGAAGTTCAAGAACCGCGGCGGGCTCGGCCGCACCATCAGCGGCAGCCGCGCCACCAGCGCGCTCTCGCCTTTGCCGAACTGCTTCTCCCCCGCCACAGCGATCGCGACGATCCGGTACCGCGTCAGGTTGTCCGGCACCTTCACGCTCACCGTCGCCCGACCCGCGGCGTCCGTCTTCACCACCGGCGCGAACGCCGCCAGCGGGTTGAAGTTCGATCGGATCGCGATCGACTTGCCGGCCCCCTGCCCCGGCCCCTGCCCGCCGGACTCGCCTTCGTTGTTGTTCCGGTCCTTGGCCGAGTCCGCCTTCTTCTCCGACTTCTCGGACTCGAGCCGCATCAGCCCGTCGCCGAAGGCCGCGCTGGCGTCGGGAGACGGGCTGTCCGCCGGCTTCGCCATCGGGGGCGGCGGTGCTCCGCCGCCTCCCCCGCCACCGCCCGGGCCCGAGGAGCCGCCCTTGGCGCGCCGCATCGGCGCGGCGCGCGTCGGCGCGACCGTCGTCGTGGCTGTCGCCGTGCCGAGCGCCGCCGCGTCGGGCTTGGCGAGCTTCACGTAGGCGCGCAGGTAGTGATCGCGCACGTCCGGGCCGCGGTGGCCGTAGAACACGTCGATCGGGCTCGGGAACTGATACCCCGTCAGCGCGAGGATCGCCTCGTCGACGACGATCACCGCCGCCTCCGCGCCCGCCACCGGCCGCCCCGCCGCATCCTTCACGGCCACCGAGAGCTCCGCCGACTCGCCCGGCCCGACCTTCGGCGCGCTCGGGGCCACCTCGACCGCGAGCGTCCGCTGCTTCGGCGGCACCGCCAGATCGATCGCGCCCACCGCGTACGCCGGCCGCTTCGGCAGCTTCGGATCCACGGCGCCCTTGTCGTCGAGCCGCGGCGTCACCCCGACGAGATCCACATGCACGTAGAGGTTCGGCACCATCGCGTCGGTGATCGGCACGCTGATCACCTTCGTCGGGCCGTCGAGCGAGATCCGCTCCATCTTGACGATGCCGCTGCGCCGCCAGCTCACCACGCCCTCGGCCGGGAAGAACGGCGCCTGCACGAGCAGCTCCGCCGTCGCCCCCGCCGCGTAGTCCTTGCGATCGGGGATGATCTGCACCTGCTCTTGCTCGACCTCGCGCGCCGGCGGCCGCTCGCCGCCGGAGACCCAGAACGTCATCTTCGTCTGGTTCGGGCGGCCCTTGGCGTCGACGATCGTCGCCGTCACCTCGTAGGTGCCGCCCTCCTTCGTCGCGAAGGTGCACGGCCGCGGATCTTTGGCGGCGGTGACCGCGCACGCCTGCGGATCGACCTCCACCGTCGTGGCCTCGCCGTGCTTGTACTCCCAGTCGAGACGCACCACACGGACCTCGATCTTCGTGCCGTCGGCCGCCTTGCCGTCTGTGTCCACGCCGATCACGTCGAGCTCGAACGGCGTGCCCTTCAGCACGAACGGCTTCTTCGCCTTGAGCCCGACGTAGAGCTGCGACGGGTGCACGATCAGCGCCGACGACGCGCTCCACGCCTGGCGGTTCACGTCCACAACGCTCGCCGTCGCCGTCACCGACATCGGCAGCGCCGGCTTCACGGACAGGAAGTCGAAGTGCACCGTGTGCTCGCCCGCGCCGTCGGTCTTCGCCACGTGCGACCACTGGCTCCGCGCCGCGCCTGATCCGCCCCCGCCGTCGTCGTCGACGACGCGCCGCTTGCCGCGCGCGGCGACGCGAGGCGCGCGGTTCGGCGCCCCCCACCACGGCCGCCACGCGCCGAACACGTAGCCGTCGCGGTTCGGCGGCGTGAAGCTCGTCTGCGACGCGGTGATCAGCCACGTGACGTCGGCGCCCGGCAGCGGCGCGCCCGTGTAGTACTTCGCGCTCACCGTGACATCTCCGCCGCCCCCGACGAGGAACGGCCCCTGACTCGCCTGCGCCGAGACCTCGAACTCCGGCCGCCGGAACTCCTCGATCTGGAACGTGTGGTGGTGCAGGTTGCCGGGGCCCACGCGCCCCTGGGCCTCGAGCATCACGTGCGCCGTGCCGAGGTTCGGCGTCTTCGGCAGCGCGAGCTTCAGATCGAAGCCGCCGACCGCGCTGACCGGCGCGGTGCCCTCCGCGATCTTGTTGCCGCGCGAGTCGTTGACCTTGTACGAGACGGAGCTGACCGTGCCCGGCCCGCCGACGTCGCCGTTCACCGCGGTGTCGATCGTGCGCAGCCAGCCCTTCAGCGCCACCTCCTCGCCCGGCCGGTACATCTTGCGATCGTCGATCACGTACCAGGCGAGGTTCGTCGGCCGCTCGGTCCGGTACCAGCTGCCGTGGCTGTACCCGCCGGCGTTCTCCGCGACGAACGCGACGTCGGCGCCGCGCCGCGCGACCAGGTAATGGGTGCCGGGCGTGCCGGTCGTACCGCTCGCGCCGAGCGCGAGCGTGGCCATGCCCCGGTCGTCGGTCTGCGCGCGCGTGCCGAACGGGCGCAGCTCGAGCTCCACGCCGCCCGCCGGCTTGCCGCTCGAGAGCTCGGTCGCGAACGCCGCCAGGCTCGTCGCGTCGACGTGCGCGTCGACCGCGAGGTTCGTCGCCTGCACCCAGCTGATGAAGCGCGGCGGGTTGTACGGCTCCGTCCACGGGTGCGGCTCGACGACGGCGATCGCGTGGCCCAGGCCGCTCTTGTCGAGCGCGAGCGCCAGATCGACCGACGTCTCGACGAGCTGGTTCTTGCCCCCGGACGTCTTCACGAGCTGATCGAAGACGAGCGCGCCCGGCGGCGTCGGCTGGATGTCCCGCCGCCACTGCTCGCGCTGGTAGACGCCGTAGGCGTCGAAGTGCGAGGGATCGACCTTGTAGAGCCGCACCTTCAGCGCCTCGTAGTTCGTCGAGAAGAAGTCGAGCGTCCGCTTCTTGGCCGCCGGATCGAGCACGACCATGCCGCGCGGCCCGAAGAACGTCGGGCGCGCGTCGCCCACGCTCCACGCCCGCGTCTCGTCCCGGCCGAGCGTCTGGCCGAACTCGTCGACGAGCTGGCCGGAGATCGTCGCCTTGTACGCCGTCCGCGGCTTCGTCGAGCCGACGATCGCGACGCGGGAGCCGCTCTGGATGACCTTCAGATCGGGGATCTCCGGCCCGACGGTGATCCAGCCCTCGTCGAACTGGTCGGTGTCGAGGGGGTTGTTGAAGTCGATCGAGAACGGCGTGCCCGGCGGGCACTCGGCGCCGCCGTAGCCGCACTCCGCGCGCTCGATGCGGAGCGGCGCGTAGGTGCGGAACTCGAAGCGCTGCGCTTCACGGGTCAGGTTCGGCCCCTCCGCCGACGGCGTCCCGGCCGGGATCTCGACGGAGATCCGCGCGTCCTTCGGGAGGTCCTGCGCCACCTGGAACGCGAGCCAGCGGCCGTCCTGATCGTTCTTCTTCGCAGCGTCCACGAGCGCCGCGAGCTGCTTGCGATCCGAGCGCGGGCTCTTCGCCAGCTGATCGAGCCCCGCCGGATCGAGCAGGCGTAGCTCTTGCGCCTTGCCGTCGGCCGTCACCTTGATCTTGGCGAGCACCGCCGCCGGATCGATCCGCTGATCGAACAGCACGAACATCGGCGCGTCGAGGTACTGCGGGCGTCCCTCGTACGGGAAGTGCGAGACGAGCTTCGGCGGCGGCGTCTCGAACGAGAACTTCGTCGCCGCCGCGAGCGCCGTGCCCGCGAAGCTCTTCGTCCCCGCCGGGATCTCCACCTGGTACGTCGTCGCCTGCGGGAACCGGACCTTCGGATCGAACAGGATCGTCCGCGTCCCGATCCACCGCCAGCTCCCCGCCGGCTGCGGGGTCAGCTTCACTGGCACCGTCGCCGCGGCGTCGGTCTGCGACGTCACCGCGATCATCGGCTGGCTGAACGTCACCGACAGCTCTGGCGCCAGCGGCACCGGCCCCTCGGGCATCCACCGCAGGACCCGCAGCTCTTTGCCCGCGTCGCTCGCCGCGGGCGGCAAGAGCGATGACGCCGGCGGCGGGAACGCTGCCGTGATCGTCTGCCCCGTGCGCGGCGCTGGCTGCGAGCCCGGCCGCAGCGCGAACGCCTGCTGGTCCGCGGCGTCTTTCGTGATCGGCGCGGCGCGCGAGAGCAGCGTCTGCACGTCGGGGTCGCCCAGCTGCTTCGCCGGCGCGAGCTTCGCGCGGTCGTACGCCGGCGGGCCCTGCTTGCCGTCCGAGACGCGCAGATCGAGCCCCTCCGGCGCGTCCTTGAGCTGGACGTACGCCTGATCCGCGAGCGGTGAGGCGCTGCCCATCTGCCCCGACGAGGAGCTGCCCTTGCCGCCGCACGCGGCGGCGAGGATCCCCGCCAGCGCGGCGAAGGTGGAAGCACGATGCAGCCTGATCATGGTCACTCCTTCGACAGCGCTACTCGACGATTCCTCGACGATCATTCGACGATCACCCGATCCGACCCGCCGCGCCCGAACGTCTCCGGCATGTACATCTCCTCCGCCTTCGGCGGCGGCACCACGAACGTCCCCGGCGTCGTCGCGCGCGCCACGTACTCGTACGTGTGCACGCCCTCCCAGAGCAG
>DATMCI010000330.1:0-25968 GCA_035558535.1 Kofleriaceae bacterium | reverse complement strand
CGCCGCCGTCGAGCTGATGCTCGAGCGCTGGCTCGAGGCGCCCGACGTCGACCGCGCGAACCTGTCGGCGCTGGTCCACCAGCTCCTGTCGATCCTCGCCGAGACGAGCGGGATCCGCGCGGCCGACCTGTACCCGCGGCTCGCCGAGTCGGGCGCGTTCCCTGCGCTCACCCGCGCGGACCTGGCGGCGCTCCTGCGCGAGCTGGGCGCGCGCGATCTGATCGAGCAGCTGCCGGACGGCGCGCTGGTGCTCGGCCTGGCGGGGATCGAGCTCGTCGAGCACCACGGCTTCTACGCCACGTTCAAGACGGCGATCGAGTTCCAAGTGCTGCACCAGGGGCGCGCGCTCGGCACGCTGCCGGAGAGCCTGCTTCCCGCCGCCGGCGAGCACCTCCTCCTCGCGGGGCGCCGCTGGCTCGTCGAGGAGATCGACGCCGAGCGGCGCTGCGTGCACGTCTCGCCGTCGCGCGGGCGCCAGCCGCCGCGCTTCGCGTCAGGGCAGCCGGACGTCGCGCCGAGCCTGCACGCGCGCATGCGCGACCTGCTCCTCGGCGACGCGGTCCCCGCGTACCTCGACGAGGCGGCCGCGCGCATGCTGGCGGACGCGCGCGCCGCGGCGCGGCAGGGCGAGATCGCGGCGCCGCTCCGCCTCCTGGACGATCGCGCCGTCGTGTCGCTGTTCGCCGGGACGCGCGTGCAGCGGACGCTCTGGCTGGCGCTGGTCAGCGCAGGCCAGCGCGCCCACGCGGTGGCCGACGTCGCGCTCGAGATCCACGCGGGGACCTCTGCCTGGCTGCCGGTCTTGCGGCGCTTCGCCGAGGCGCCCGACGGCGACGCGCTCGCCGCGTACGCCGAGGAGCGGCTGCACGCCCGCACGGCCGGCGCCGAGAAGTACGACGAGTACCTGCCCTCCGCGCTGTGGCGCCGAAGCTACGCGCGCGAGCGGCTCGATCTGGACGGCGCGGCGGCGTGGGCCGGCCGGCTCGTCGTAGACGCGGCCGAGGCTGAGGCGGCCGAGGCTGCCGAGGCCGCCGGGGCGGCCGGAACGGCCGAGGAAAAGTAACCAATGTCGTCGATCTTCGGTGAGCTCCGCGTCCGCTACGACCCGTGGGAGGTCGACTACGGCGATCAGACGCCGCTCGAGCTGGCCGACGAAGCCGAGGCCGAAGACGAGCGGATCGATCTCGAGGTCGAGCGCCCGGCCGGGAGCTGGGCGCCGATCGTGCCCACGGGCGACCCGGCCCCGCGCCCGCGCGTCGTCTTCATCGACGGCGTGGTCCGGCCCGAGCTGCGGATCCGCGTCTGCCGGGACGAGCAGATGAT
This sequence comes from Kofleriaceae bacterium, assembly GCA_035558535.1. Lineage (GTDB taxonomy): Bacteria > Myxococcota_A > Polyangia > Haliangiales > Haliangiaceae > JABFXX01. The sequence continues at coordinate 24,645 of DATMCI010000330.1, read as the reverse complement.
CTACGGCGCGTTCGGCAGCTACGCCGTCGGCGCGGTGGAGCTCACCCCGGCGTCCGCCGCGTTCGGCGCGATGCGGCCGTTCCGCACGGCGGTCCTCGGCGCGGGGGTGCGCCTCCCCGGCGACGTGCGCGTCCGCCCGAGCCTCGTGTACGAGGCGAGGACCACGCAGGATCCGACGATCCACGCCCCGCTCGCCTACCTGCAGAACGCGATGCGCGCCGAGGAGGCCCGGCTCGCGGCCGAGCTGTGCCGCGAGGACACGCTCGTGATCGTCGACGGCCGGCTCAGCCTCGGCGCCAAGGGCCAGGGCGAGGCGCTGGGGTACATCAAGCGCATCCACGATCTCTACTTGCCGTCGCGGTACCTCCGCACGCTCATCGCGCTGCCGGCTCGCGCGCGCACGCCGCTGTTCGGCATCCAGTCGGCCAAGGCGGGCTTCTCGCGCCTGGCGTGGTTCCAGCGCCTCGAGGCGCCGCCGCTCGGCGCGACCGAGCTGCACGGCATCGTGCGGCTCGAGGTCGCGAACGTCGATCGCGAGCGCGCGCGGGAGCTGGCGGACGCGACGACCTTGTGGCTGCCGCGCCTCGTGCCCCGGCGCGCGCGCGATCCGCGCTCGCCGCAGAATCTCTTGCCGATCGGCGCGCTGGAGCAGCGGCTCCGCATTCACCTCGGCGAGGCCGAGCTGTTCCGGCGCTGGATCGAGACCCTGATCGCGAAGGAGGCGTCCCGTGAGTGAAGCTTTGCCCCCGCGCGGCGCGCGCGTCGGTGTCGGCGTCGGCGTCGTGCTCGGCTCGATGGACGCGAGCCCGCTGGAGTTCTGGATCGGCGTGACGGGGAGCGAGATCCTCGAGCTGGACGATCTGGTCGTCGCCGAGGTGGCCCTGCGCGATGGCCGGCGCGTCAGCTTCTTCGGGATCGTCGACGTGGTCCGGAAGCGCTACGAGGGCTCGCTGTTTGACTCCGACGCGTTCCGCCACGCCGAGGGCACCTTGCCGGTCGAGGTCTCGTACGCGGCGCACGTGCAGGTGACGCGCGTCGATCCCGAGGTCTTCGTCCCGCCGCAGCCGGGCAACGAGGTCCGGATCGCGCGCGGCGACGAGTTCCAGCGCGCGCTGTTCATCGATCGCATGCCGCGCAAGCTCGCGATCGGCGCGACGCGCACGGGCGAGCCGGTGTTCGCGAACGTGGACTTCCTCGACGGCACGCGCGGGGCCCACGCCTCGATCAGCGGCATCTCCGGCGTGGCCACCAAGACGAGCTACGCGACGTTCCTCCTCTACTCGCTGTTCCACGGCGACGCGCTCGGCATCGACGCCGCGAACGCGCGCGCGCTGATCTTCAACGTGAAGGGCGAGGACCTCCTGTGGCTCGACAAGCCGAACGTCCGGAACGCGGACGGCGCGCTCGCCGAGCAGTACGCGCGGCTCGGGCTCCCCGCGGGGCCGTTCGACAGCGTCGGGTTCTTCGCGCCGGCGCACCGGCGGTCCGCCGACGTGATCATGCCGGAGGTGGGGAGCCGGCACGAGGGCGTCTCGGCGTACGTCTGGACCTTGCGCGAGGTGGCCGAGGAGCACCTCCTCCGCTTCGCGTTCCCCGAGGCGAACGACGCGCGCTCGCAGCTGTCGTTCCTGATCCACCGCGTCGAGCGCTCACTCGCCCGCGCGGCCAAGGACGGCGCCGCGGGCGATCCGAGCATCACGGTCTTCGGCCAGCGCCTGCGCTCGTTCGACGACCTCGTCGAGCTGCTCGACTCCGACGTCCTCGATCAGATGGTCCCCAAGGCGGCGCCGGGCACGCTGGACGCGTTCCGCCGCCGGCTCCACGGCGCGGCCCAGCACATGGGGCACCTGGTGCGCGGCGACCGCGAGGCGATGGGCCACCGCATCGACTGGCAGCGGCAGCGCGTCACCGTGGTCGACATCCACACGCTCCACGAGATCGCGCAGATGTTCGTCGTCGGCGTCCTGCTCAAGCGGATGATGGCGGACAAGGAGATCGCGGGCACGGCGCGGCCGCTCGTGTTCGTGGTGCTCGACGAGCTCAACAAGTACGCGCCGCGCACGGGCTGGAGCCCGATCCAGGACGTCCTGCTCGACATCGCCGAGCGCGGCCGCTCGCTCGGCGTGTGCCTGTTCGGCGCGCAGCAGACGGCGAGCGAGGTCGAGCGGCGCATCATCGCCAACGCCGCGGTGAAGGTGGTGGGGCGGCTCGACGCGGCCGAGGCCGAGCGCGGCGAGTACGGCTTTCTGACGCGCGTCGCGCGGCAGCGCGCGACGATGCTCTCGCCGGGCACGATGATCGTCGCGCAGCCGGAGCTGCCGACGCCGATCCTGCTCCGGTTCCCGTTCCCGTGCTGGGCCACGCGCCAGGGCGAGGTCGCGGCGGCCCCGGGCGGCGTAGGCCCGGGCGGCGTGGGCGGTGGCGCGGAGGACCCGTTCGCCGGGTTCTCCTGAGGAGCGCGCCATGAAGATCGTCCACACGAGCGACTGGCACGTCGGCAGGCGATGGAAGGGCATCCAGCGCGAGGGCGAGCTCGAGGCCGTGCTCGAGCACCTCGCGGAGTTCATCGAGGAGCACGCCGTCGATCTGGTCCTGCACACGGGCGACGTGTTCGACAGCCGCAACCCGCCGGCCGAGGCGGAGCGGCTCGTGAACCGGTTCTTCGTCCGCGTCGGGCGCTCGGGCGCGCGCATGCTCGTGATCGCCGGCAACCACGACGATCCGCTCCGCCTCGACGCGCGCGCGATGCTCGCGGATCTGGCGGGCGTGCAGATCCTCGGCACCCCGCGCGCCGGGTCGCGCGGCGGCACGCGCACGGTCGCGACCCGCTGCGGGGAGACCGCGATCGTCGCCGCGCTGCCGTTCGCGTCGCCGGGCGCGTGGGTGTCCGCGCTCGATCTGGCGGGCGACGAGGGGGTCGCCCGCAGCAAGTACGCGCGGATGTTCCAGCTCGCGGTGGGCGATCTCTGCGCGGGGTACCGGCGCGACGCGGTGAACCTCCTCATGGCGCACACGCACCTCGAGGGCGCGGTGTTCGGCGACTCCGAGCGCGTCGTGCACCTGGGCGAGGACTGGGCGGCGACGGTGCAGACGTTGCCGGCCGCGGCGAGCTACATCGCGCTCGGCCACATCCACAAGCCGCAGCGGCTCCCCGGCACGCTGCCGGCCTACTACGCGGGCTCGCCGCTGCAGCTCGATTTCGGCGAGGCGGGGCAGGAGAAGACGTTCGTGTTCATCACGGCCTCGCCGGGCAAGCCGGCCTCGATCGAGCACATCCCGTACGAAGGCGGCCGGCCGCTCGTGGATCTGCGGGCGACGCTCGCGGAGCTCGAGGTGGACGCCGGCAAGCTCCAGGGCGCCGGCTGGCTGCGCGTGACGGTGCCGATCGCCGAGCGGGATCCGGATCTGCACCGCAAGGTCCGCGCGCTCCTCTCCAACGTGCTGGTCGTGCACGCCGAGCTGCCCGCGGCTGCCGAAGCGGAGAGCGCGGCGAGCGAGCCGCGGCTCCGGCTCGAGGCGGGCGTGGCGCCGGTGGTGCACTACGCCGCGTATCACCGGCGCGAGCACGGGCGCGAGGCGGAGGCGACGGTGCTCGAGACGTTCGAAGAGCTGCACGCCGCGGCGAGCGGGGAGGGCTAGCGGTGCGCCCGGTGCGGCTCGAGATCGAGGGGCTGGCCTGCTTTCGGGACCGGCAGGTGATCGACTTCGCCGCGCTCGAGCTGTTCGCGATCTGCGGCCCGACGGGCGCCGGCAAGTCGACGCTCCTCGACGCGATGACCTTCGCGCTCTACGGCGAGGTGCCGCGCGTCGACAGCAAGAGCCGCACCGAGATGATCTCGGCGGCGCGGGACCAAGCGAAGGTCATGCTCGACTTCGATGTCGGCGCCGATCACTACCGGATCATGCGGACGCTGCCGCGGCGCGGCGTGAACAAGGTCCGCCTCGAGCGGCGCGAGGGCGCGGCGTGGAAGAGCGTGGCGGCGCAGGTGCGCGAGGCGAACGACGCGGTGGCCCGGATCCTGGGCCTCGACGCGTCCGCGTTCATGCAGGCGGTGGTGCTGCCGCAGGGCGAGTTCGCGCGATTCCTCAAGGCGCCGCCGGCCAAGCGGCGCGAGATGCTCTGCGCGCTGCTCGGGCTCGACGTCTACGAGCGGATGCGCGACGCGGCGCAGGGGCGGGCGGCGGAGCGCAAGGCGCAGGTGGAGTCGTCGCGGAAGCTCCTGGCGGAGTACGGCGGCGAGGGCGGCGCGGCCGGCGAGGCCGCGGTGGCCGCGCTCGCGGCGGCGCACGCGAAGGTGGCGGGCGGACTGGGCGGCGCGCGGGCGGAGCGGGACGCCGCGCAGGCGGAGCGCGACCTGCTGCGCGTCGGGCACGGCAAGACGCGAGAGCTGGGGGCGGCGGAGGCGAAGCAGCAGCGGCTTTTGGGCGAGGCGGAGGAGGTGCGGCGCGCCGAGGCCCGGCTCGAGGCGGCGGGGCGGGCGGCCGCGCTGCGCGCGCTCGTCGACGACGCGGCCCGGGCGGCGGGCGAGGCGGGCGAGGCGGAGCGGGGCGCGGGGGCGGCGGGCGCGCGCGAAGCGGCCGCGCGGGCGGCGCACGGCAAGCGCGCGGCGGCGCAGCGCGCGGCGATCGAGGCGGCGGCGGCGATCGACGAGCTCCGCGCGCGGATCGATCGGCTGAACCGGGTGATCGGCCGGTTCCCCGAGCGCGATCGGCTGCACGCGGCGCTGGCGCGGCGCGAGGGCGAGCGCGCGGCGCTGGCGCAGGAGCTGGCGGAGCTCGAGGCGCGGGCGGCGCGGGCGCGGGAGGCGCAGGCGGCGCAGGCGGCGGCGGTGGAAGACGCGAAGCGAGCGGCGGAGGCGGCGGGCTACGACGCGGCGCTCGACGGCGCGCTGGAGCGCGTGCGCGACCGGGCGGTCGAGCTGGGTGCGTGGCGCAAGGCGGCGCGCGAGCGGGCAGCGGAGGTCGCGCTGGCGCAGGAGGCGGCCGCGCGGCTCGCGGCGCAGGTGGCCGCACTCGAGGCGGAGGCGCGCGATCTGGCGGAGCTCGCCGAGGAGGGGCGGCGCGCGGCGGACGCGGCCGAGGCGGAGCTGGATCGCGCGCAGCGGCTCGACGAGGCGAACCACCTGCGCGCGTGCCTGGGGCCGGGCCAGGCGTGCCCGGTGTGCGAGCAGATCGTGGCGGTCCCGCCGGCGGCCGGCGCGAGCCCGGCGCTCGAGGCGCTGCGCGGCGCGCTCGAGGGCGCCCGCGCGCGGCGGCGCGACGCCGAGGAGCGCGCGCGGCGGAAGGAGGCCCAGGCGGCGGCGGCGGCGGCGCGGCTCTTGGCCGACCGGCGCAGCCTCGCGGAAGCGGAGGCGCGCCGCGCGCGGCTCCTGGCGGACGTGGCGGCGGGCGAGGCCGCGCTCCGGCAGGCGCTCGGCGCGCACGCGCCAGAGATCGAGCGAGCGGATGAGCGAGCGGGTGAGCGAGCGATCACAGCCACGATCGAAGCCTGGATCGACGCAGCGATCGCGGCCCAGGCGAGCCAGCGGCGCGGGTTCGAGGCGGCGCGGGCGCGCGCGGCCGAGGCGGAGCGGCGCCTCGCGGAGGCCCGGACCGACGAGCGCCTCGCGCAGGAGCGGCTCGAGGATCGCCAGGGCGCGCGGCAGCGCCTCGAGGCGGCGCGCGCCGAGGACGACCGCGCCCTCGCCGAGCTTCTGGCCGAGCTCGACGCGGCGGCGGGCGGTGCCGATCCGACGGCCGCGGCCGCGGCCGCGACCCGGCAGATCCAGCGGCTCGAGCACGATGTCCGGAAGGCGGACAGCGAGGCCGCGGCCTCGCGCGGCGAGCTGGCGACCGCCGAGGAGGCGCTGCGGCTCAAGGCGGAGGCGGCGGCGGCGGCCCGCGCCGCAGCGGCGGAGCTCGCGGCGCGCCGGGACGCCGCGATCGCGCGCGCCGGGTTCGCGGACGAGCCGGCCGTGCGCGCCGCGCTCCTCGACGACGCGGCGGCCGCGCAGCTCCAGGCGCGGGTGCACGCGCACGCGCACGAGCTGCACGCGGCCCGCGATCGCGTCGCCGCGCTCGAGCGCGAGCTCGCGGGCGCGCGCGTGTCCGACGCGGAGCTCCTGGCCGCGGAGCAGCGCGCCGCCGCGCTGGTGGCCGGCGTCGAGCGCGCGGTCGGCGAGGAGAGCCAGCTCCGCGGCGAGCTGGAGCGGGCGCGGCAGCGCCTCGCGCGCGCCGAGGAGCTGCGCGGCAGGCTCGAGCTCGAGGAGCGCGGGCTGCGCCTGTACAGCCAGCTCGCGGGCGATCTCCGGAGCGATCGGTTCCAGGCGTACTTGCTCGCCGAGGTGCTCGCCGAGATCGTGCGGGGCGCGTCCGACCGCCTGCGCAAGCTCACCGGGCAGCGCTTCTCGCTGCAGTTCGACGCCGATGAGGACAAGATCGTCGTCGTCGATCACGACAACGCCGACGAGACGCGGATCAGCGACACGCTGAGCGGCGGCGAGACGTTCCTCGCCTCGCTCGCGCTCGCCCTCGAGCTGAGCGAGCAGGTGCAGCGCGCCGCGGGCGCGGTGCGGCTGGACAGCCTGTTCATCGACGAGGGCTTCGGCACGCTCGATCCGGACACGCTCGCCATCGTGGCCGAGACCATCCAGGGCCTGCGGGTCGGCGGGCGGATGGTGGGCATCATCACGCACATCCCGGAGCTGCGCGACGAGCTCGCCCAGCAGATCGTCGTCACGAAGCACCCGGGCTACTCGACGGTGAAGATCCTCGGCGTCGCGGCGTCGCCTGCGCCGCCGCCGCTCGCGCTCACGCCCGATCCAGCTCCTCGAGCTTGACCGCGAGATCGGCCTCGATCGCGCGCGCGCGGGCGAGCCGGTCCTCGGCGGCCTCGATGGAGGCGCGCAGCTTTTCGAGGTCTCGCGCGAGGCGCTCGACCTCGCCGGTCGCGGTGCGCAGCGCGGCGGCGACGCGCTCGCGCTCGGCCTTCTTGCGGGTCGCCTCGGCCTCGTGCTTGCGTCGGGCGGCCTCCTCCTCGGCGCGCGCGCGCGCCGCCTCGGCCTCGCGGTGGCGCTTCTCCTCGGCGGCCTCGCGGTGGCGCTGCTCGGCGGCCGTCTCCTGGTCCTCCTCCGCTTCGCGCTCGTCTCCACGCTTGTCTCCACCCTTCTCTTCGCGCTCCGCCTTGGCGTCCGCGTGGTGCTTCCGATGCGGTGCGTGCGCAGGCGCGTGCGCCGCCGCGACGACGGCCATCGTCTCGAAGCCAGGCGGATCCCGATCGTCGGGCAGCATGCCGGGCGGATCCGGATCGAAGCCGCCGGCGGCGGCGATCGCGGAGAGCGTCGTCGTCGCGCGGCGCAGCGTCGTCTCGCTCGCCGCGTGGCCGTCGTTCTCGAGGAGCGCCGCGGCGCGGGCGCGCAGCTTGGCGATCGCCTCGCGGTGCGCCGCAGCGGCGCCGAGGTCGCCCTCGCGCAGCCGCTCGGCGGTGGCGAGCATCGCCTCGAAGTCGCGGCGGTCTCGCCACCAGAGCTGGTTCACCGCCCACGCGGACACGGGAGGGCGCGTGATCTTGCCGAGCTTGCCAGCGCCCTCCTTGTCACCGGCGTCCTTGAGCGCGGCCGCGAGGCGCTTGCGCTCGGTCACGAACGCCGAGTGTGGCGCCTGATATAGCTCGGTGAGCGCGTTCTCGTAACTCGCCGCCATCGCAGGTGATGGTACCCGCGGCCTCGGGGCTTCGCTCAGCCAGGAGCCAGATCCAGGCGCTCGGCGTACACTCGTTGCACACCTCGTTACGCACCTCGTTACGCACCTCGTTGCAGCACCTGAGCACACCGCACGATCGCGGGCGCTCTCGTCTAGCGGCGGAGGCGGCGCAGGCCGCGGATCATCGTGAGCAGCGCGGCGACCGCGACGACGCCCATCGCGAGGCGGCGGGCGCCGTGCGGGCTCGAGCGGAACGGCGCGGTGACCTCATCGGAGATGTCCTCGGGGACTCCCGCCGCGGCCACGGCGTGCGATGAGCCCCACGCGGGCGGATCGCTCGCCGGGAACGACTCCGCGCTCGCCTCGTCCACGCGGCTCCAGATCGGGTCGTCATCCGAGATGCTCTGGCCGAGACGCGACGCGGTAGCCCCGCTGCCGGCCGTGTTCTCGGCGGGTTCGCCGAGGTCTTCCCACTCGATCACGAGCGCGACGTAGTCGGGGCCCTTGATCGCAGGCGACTCCTCGGTGTGAAGGGTAGCGTGCTTGTTCATACCCGGTGGGGGAGCAAGACGCGCGCCCACCCGGGCTCCACCCCACCCCTTTTGCTTTCTCTTTCAGAAAGATCCGTACATGCTCCGCGCATGGACTCTGTGCACGGGCCCCGGGGGCTCGGCGGGGCGGCCCCCAAGATCGCGATCGGCGCCGCGATCGCCGCGGTGCTCATGTCGCTGCTCGCGGTGATCGTCGTCTCGACGCGCGGCGGCGCCGCCGGCGGGGCCGCCGGGGCCGGTGGGACGCGCGAAGGTGACGCAAGCGCAAGCGCGGGCGAGGGCGCGGAGGGCGAGGGCGCGGGCGCGGCCGTGGTGCCGCCGCCGAGCGGCAAGCGGATCGCGGCCACGGACGTGCTGCGGCTGCGGCGCGACGTCGTCGTGGTGGTCCGCGACGCGGGCAAGGCGCTCGGCGTCCGGGTCACGGACGAGGAGCTGCGCCAGGCGCTCGACCTCGGGCCCGACGACGTCATCACCGCGATCTCGGGCCGCGCGATCGAGCGCGAGTACGATCTGTTCGACGTGATGCTCGCCGTGAAGCGCCTGCGCGCGCAGGCCCTCTACGTCGACCTCTTGCGCGAGGGCAAGCCGCTGCTCGTGCGCTGGCAGCTCGACGGCGATCTGCAGACGGCGCGGGCGCCGGATCCGGCCGATCCGCGCGGGCTCGGCAGCGGCGGCAGCCTCGGCACCGGCGGCGTCCTCGGCCCGAACCCGTTCATGCCGGTCACCCCCGATCCGCTGGTCGACACGATCAAGAAGCTCGACGACCTGAGCTACGAGGTGCCGCGCGCGACGATCGAGAAGGTGTTCACGTCGCCCGCGGCGTACGCGCGGGTCGCGCGCACGCTGCCGGCGCGCCGCACGACCGGCTTCCAGGTGTTCCTGATCCGGCCGGGCTCGATCGTGGCCGCGATCGGGCTGTCGAGCGGCGACACGATCCGCGCGATCAACGGCAACGCGGTCAATTCGATCGACGAGGTGATCGAGCTGTACCCGCAGATCAAGGACGCCGCCGAGTGGCGCGTCGATCTCGATCGCCGCGGGAAGCCGGCCCTCCTCAAGATCGCGATCAAGTGATCCCGGCAGTTATGTGCGCCGGGATCTGCACCCCCTCCGATCCGGCTTCTCCTCTGCCACAGTCATCATCGATGATGGCCGACAGGGTCTTGCCATGAGCGACGAGCTTCGAGAGTTCCTCGCGCGGGCGCGCGGCACCGCGGCCACCGCGCGCGTGCTCCCGCTCGACGAGCTCTACTCGCAGCGCGGGACCGAGGGCGTCGCCGAGCCGTGGGGGCTCGCCGCGCTGCGCGGCCGGCTGGTCGAGCTCTCGGGGCACGGCGCGCGCGCCACCCTGACGGAGGCGATGGGCCTCATCCTCGAGGCTCAGCTCGCGGGCGAGCCGGCCGTGTGGATCCAGTCGCCGGCGCACGGCGGCTTCTACCCGCCGGACGTCGCCGAGCTCGGCGTCGATCTGGCGGCGCTCGTCGTGGTGCGCGTGCCGAACGCGGCGGCCTCGGCGCGCGCGGCGGAGCGGCTCCTGCGCTCGGGCGCGTTCGGGCTGGTCGTGATCGATCTGGGCCTGGGCGGCGAGGCGGACCTGTCGATGGCCCAGCAGGGCCGGCTGGTCACGCTCGCGCAGGCGCACGACGCGGCGGTCGTGTGCCTGACCGAGAAGTCCGCCGAGACCACGTCCCTGGGCTCGCTGGTCTCGCTGCGCGCCGAGGCGGTGCGGACCGGGCAGGGCGAGCAGCAGCAGATCGAGGTGCGCGCCCTCAAGGACAAGCGGCGCGGCCCCGGCTGGTCGCGGACGACCAAGGTCCGCGGCCCGGCCGGCATGTGAACGCCCGCGCGCGAGTCGTGCGCCGCGGTGCACGACCCCGCGGGCGACGATCGCCCGGGCGCCCGGGCGCCCGGGCGCCTGCGCGACACTGGGATCGGAGTCTTCACCTCGAAGCGCTGGCTGCACACGGCAGTCCGCACTTCCGGTCCATGAATCTGACGATTGCTCGTGTAGAGTGCCCAAACCGTGGGAACCCTCGAGACATTCCTTGCCTACACAGGGAACAACGTAGTTGGCACCTTGAGTGCTCAGCGGACGCGCACGATGAGGATCCTCCGTGCGTCATTCGCGGCCATCGCCGCGCTCGCCCTCTCCCCTGCCTGCGCCACCGACGACACCGGCCCCGTCCCGGTGGATGAGGGACCCGACACGCCGGGCCTCGACGACGACTTCGCGCGCGCGTCGCGCGAGTTTGGCGTCCCGGCGGATCTGCTGAAGGCGGTCTCGTACGTCGAGACCCAGTGGCAGATGGTCGACGGCCAGGATGAGCACGAGGGCCGCCCGGCGGGCGGCGGCGTCTACGGCCTGTGGGGCGAGAACCTGACGGCGGCGGCCGCGGCGATCAAGAGCGATGTGGACACGGTCCGCTACGACGAGAAGGCGAGCCTCCGGGCCGGCGCGGCGCGCCTGGCCCAGCTCGCGGAGCAAAACGGCGTCTCTGGCGACGACCTCGCCGCGTGGGAGCCGGTGCTCGCCGACTTCATCCAGAGCGACCTCGAGTCGGTGCGCAAGTCGTACGTGACCGACGTGATGCGCACGCTCGCGGCCGGCGCGAAGGCGGTGGCCGAGGACGGCACCGTCATCGCGCGGATCGCGCCGCACGCCGAGATCACCGTGCCGCCGCCGACGTTCACGCCGTCCCTCACGGCCGACTACGGGCCGGCGATCTGGCGTGCGTCGCCGAACTACAACAGCCGCAACGGCTACGCCGTCAGCCTCGTCGTGATCCACTCGTGCGAGGGCAACTACGCCGGGTGCTGGGGCTGGCTCGTCCAGTCGCAGGCGCAGGCGAGCGCGCACTACGTGGTCCGCGAGGACGGCGGCGAGATCTCGCAGCTCGTCACCGAGGCGAACCGCGCGTGGCACGTGGCCGCGACGTATGACTGCGCGAACGCGGGCGGGGCGCAGTGCAACCTGACGGGCGTGTCGACGAACAACTTCTCCGTCGGCATCGAGCACGCGGGCTTCGCGTCGCAGGCGTCGTGGTCGAGCGGCATCATCGAGGCGTCGGCCAAGCTGACGTGCGACATCACGCAGAGCCACGGCGTGGTGCGCGATCGCAACCACATCGTGTCGCACGGGCAGCTCCAGCCGTACAACCGCACGGATCCGGGCCCGAACTGGCCGTGGACCCAGTACATCGATCGGGTCCGCGCGAACTGCGGCGAGGGCGGCACGGGCGGGGAGATCATCGTCGACAGCAACAACGCGAACAACGACGCCGCGGTCGCCAACATGGAGGTCACCGCGGACTGGGTGTCGGCGACCAGCACGCCGGGCTACTACGGCAGCGGCTACTGGTACGCGAACACGGCGCCGTCCTCGTCGCCCGCGACGTTCTGGTTCTATCTCGGCGCGGCCGGCACGAAGACGATCGACGCGTGGTGGACCACGGGCACGAACCGCTCGACGGCAGCGACGTTCATCGCGTACAACGCGGCGGGCACCGAGGTCGGCCGGCGCTCCGTCAGTCAGCAGACGGGCGGCAGCACGTGGAACGCGCTCGGGACGTGGAGCTTCAGCGCGGGCTGGAACAAGGTCCAGCTCTCGCGGTGGGCGGCCGAGGGCAGCGTGGTCATCGCCGACGCGATCCGCGTCCGGTGACCGGACGGCCGGCGCAGGTCGCCGCGGCCGCCGCGCTCGCCGCCCTGGTCGTCGCCTCGGCGGCGGTGGCTGCGTGCGAGCGCAAGGAGCGCCCGCCCGCGCCGGCCGGCGGCTCCGGCTCCGGCTCCGGCTCCGGCTCCGGCGGCGCGTCGGCGGCGCTGGCGGCGCTGGCCCCGGCGGGCGCCGCGATCTCGCCAGAGGCGAAGCGGCTCCCCGGCGTCCTGTGGTTCGTCGAGGACCGGCCGGCGCACAAGCTGGTGCGGCTCGCTGGCGGCGCGCGCACCGAGATCACGGCGCCGGGCGGCGATCTGTTCCCGTCGCCGTGGGTGCTGCCCGACGGCCGGCTCGTCGCGATCGCGTCGCGCGGCGACGGCGGCCCGGCCGCCGAGCAGCTCGCGCTCGTCCGCGCCGACGGCGACGTCCAGCGGATCGGCCCGGCCGCCGCGTCGGTGCGCAGCCCGGCCGTCGACCCGCGCGGGCGCTGGATCGTGATCGCCGCCAACACCGACGGGCACAGCGATCTGTACCGGATCGAGCTCGCCGCCGCCGCGCAGCCGGCGCCAGCCCCGCCGCCCCGGCTCACGAATGATCCGCAGGGCAACTTCGAGCCCGCGCGGCTCGGCGACGACGCCATCGCGTTCGCGTCGAGCCGCGACGGCGACTCGGAGATCTATCGCATGCCGGCCGCGGGCGGCAAGCCGCAGCGCCTCACCGCGTTCCACCGCGACGACTGGGGGGCGGCGCCGTCGCCCGACGGCAAGACCCTCGCGTTCCTCTCCGCCCGCGAGGGCCGCGCGCGGATCTTCCTCATGGCCGCCGATGGCACGGAGCTGCGCCGGCTCACCGCGCGCAAGGACAAAGATCGCGACGAGGCCGCGCCGGTGTGGTCGCCCGACGGCCGCTCGATCGCGTACCTCATCGAGGGCGGCGGCGAGTCGAATCTGTGGCTGCGCGACGTGGCAGCCGGCACCGAGCGCGTGCTGACGCCCCTGCGCGTGCGCGACCTCGAGCCGTGCTTCTCGCCGGACGGCGCGTGGATCGCCGTGTCGCGCGGCATGGGCGAGCGCGACGGCGACCTGTGGGCCGTCCCGACGGCGCCGGGCGGCGAGGCGCTCCGCCTGACAGCGGGCCCCGGCCTCGAGCGGCTGCCGCGCTGGGTGCGTTAGCAGTGGCCATGCTACCGGTGCGACCCGCGCGCCTCCTCCTTGGCGCCGGTCTTCACCTGCTCCGGGCCGCTCCGGACCGCTCCGGGCCGCTCCGGGCCGCTCCGGGCCGCTGTGACCGAAATGCACCGATGTCCGGGTTTCGGTCGTTGCCCTCGAGAAACGAATCATCTGCCGTCGGACGGTGATACCGTCGTCGGGTGAGGGGAATCTTCGCGATCGCGGTCGCGGTCGTGGTGCTCGCGTGCGCGTGCGAGCACCGCGAGCCGTACGTCTGCGCGGCATCAGATCAGTGCGTCCTCGGCGGGGCCCCGGGGGTGTGCGAGCCGACCGGGTTCTGCAGCTTCGACGACAGCGCGTGCGAGAGCGGCCGGCGCTACGAGCCGAACGCGGGCGACGAGCTCGCCGGCGCGTGCGTCGAGCGCGAGGCGCCGCCCGAGGTTTGCGGCGCCGTCGCGCAGACCTGCTGCAGCACGGGGCCCGCGTGCATCGCGAACGGCCGCTGCAGCGGCGGCACGTGCGCGCGGTGCGTGACCGACGTCGCGCTCGGCCGCCACGCCGCGTGCGTTCTGCGGCACGACGGCACCGTGTGGTGCGCGGGCGAGAACCGCGAGGGCCAGCTCGGGTTCGGGATCACGGGCGACCCGGTCCCGATGTGGACGCAGGCCCGCGACGCGACGAGCGCGCCGATCACCGACGCGACGGCGGTCACCGGCGGCAACGAGAACGCGTGCGCGGTGCGCGCCGGCGGGACCGTCTGGTGCTGGGGCCGGGGCTTTGGGACCTCGGCCGTCCAGATCGTCAAGACCGACGACGCGCCGCTCACCGGCATCGTCGAGGTCGGGATGGGGTACGGCCACCGCTGCGGGCGCGACGACGCGGGCGGCGTCTGGTGCTGGGGCGACAACGGCAGCGGTCAGCTCGGCGACGGCACCACCGGCGCGTCGCGCGCGAAGGCCGCGCCGGTGCTCGCCGCGCCGGGCGGCGCCCCGTTCACGGGCGCGCGGTCGCTGAGCGTCGGCGGCAGCCACGCGTGCGTCCTCGCGGTGGACGACGCGCTGTGGTGCTGGGGCCGCAACAACAGCGGCCAGCTCGGCGACACGTCGAACATGACCCGCACGACGCCCGTGATGATCGGGACCGCGATCTCGGTCGCGGGCGGCCAGAGCCACAACTGCTTCGCGCGCCCCGACGGGACCGCGTGGTGCTCGGGCGACCGCTGGCGCAACCGGCTCGGCATCGGCGTCAGCGGCTACGACTCGAACCTGCCGAGCAATTATCCGACGCCGATGCAGGTCGTGATGACGCGCGGCGGGCCGCCGCTCACGAACGTGCGGCAGGTCGCCGCGGGCGGCGTGTCGTGCGCGCTCGCCGGCAAGGCCGTCTACTGCTGGGGCGACAGCCTCTACGGCCAGACCGGCACCGGGGCAGGCTCGACGACGCCCGCGCCGGTGCGCACGACCGACGGCGAGCCGCTCACCGGCGTGGAGCGCATCGTCGCGCACGGCCCGCACGCGTGCGCGTTCCGCGAGGACGGCGAGATCCTGTGCTGGGGCCGCGGGATCGACGGGCTGTTCGGCGACGGGCGGTTCGACAACCGCGGGCTCGCGCGCCCGCTGGGGTTCTCGTGTCAGTGACGCGCGGCCGCGCAGCGGTGGCGCTCGCCGCGATGCTCGCGCTCGCCGCGATGCTCGCGCTCGGGGCGGCCGGGTGCCAGGGCCCGTCGGCGTTCCCGTGCTCGTCGTCGACCCAGTGCGTGCTGGGCGACGAGCAGGGGACGTGCGCGGACGGGTACTGCGCGTTCCCGGATTCGAGCTGCCCCGGCGGCATGCGCTACGAGCCGAACGCGGGTGACGGCCGCGGCGGCACCTGCGCGGGGATGCCGGACGCGGGGCCGTGCGGCGGGGTCGGGCAGGCGTGCTGCACGCTCGAGGGCGCCACGTGCGGCGACCAGGCGCGCTGCGAGAGCGGCACGTGCGCGGCGTGCATCTCCGATCTGGCGTTCGGCCGGCGCTTTGGCTGCGTGCTCGCGCACGATCACAGCGTGTGGTGCGCCGGGGAGAACGTGAAGGGCCAGCTCGGGCTCGGCATCGCGGGGGTGTCCAGCGCGACGCGCGTGCAGGTGCGCGACGCGATGAGCGATCCGATCACCGATGCCGTGAGCATCGGCGCGGGCCGCGAGCACGCGTGCGCGATCCGCGCCGGCGGCGCGGTGTGGTGCTGGGGCGCGAACGAGAGCGGTCAGCTCGGCAACAACGTGGCGCTGCCGGTGCCCCCGGCACCGCCGCTGCCCCCGCGGCCGGCGGCCGTCGCCGTCCTGAAGAGCGACGGGACGCCGCTCACCGGCATCGTCCAGGTCGGCGGCGGCTACGACTTCACCTGCGCGCGCGACGACGTCGGCGCTGTGTGGTGCTGGGGCAAGAACGCCGGCGGCCAGCTCGGCGACGGGACGACCACGTCGCGCAACGCGGCGGCGCCGGTGCTCGAGGGAGGCGCGCCGCTGACCGGCGCGCTCGAGCTCGAGGTCGGCGCGGCCATGTCCTGCGTGCGCAAGACCGGCGATGCCGTGTGGTGCTGGGGCCGGAACAACGACGGGCAGTTCGGCGACGGCACCAGGACGCCCCACCCGATCCCGGTCCTGTTTGCCACGACGACGTCGCTCGCGCTCGGCAACTGGCACACCTGCTACCTCGAGGCGGACGGCGCGATCACGTGCACCGGCTGGAACGGGCACGCGCGGCTCGGCATCGGCACCGGCTCCGGCTACTCGGACGGCGATCACACCACCCGGGAGAAGGTGCTGACCGCCAAGGGCGGCGCGCCGTTCACCGGCGCGAAGGAGGTCGTGGCGGGCGGCGTGTCGTGCGCGCTCATGCAGGACTCCGGCGTCTACTGCTGGGGCGACAACCACTACGGCCAGAGCGGCACCGGGCAGGGCGAGACCGTGCCGGCGAAGGTGCGCACCGCCGATGGCGAGCCGCTCACCGGCGTGGAGCGGCTGGTCGTGGGCTACACGCACATCTGCGCGATCCAGGGGAGCGGCGAGGTCCTGTGCTGGGGCCGCAACAACGACGGCGATCTGGGCACCGGCGCGTTCGGCAACCGCGGCTTCCCCGAGCGGATCGAGAGCGCCTGCCGGTAGCGCCGCCTGCGGGCGCGGCTAGAAGCCCGAGGAGAGCATCAGCACCGCGCCGGTCGCCGACGGCGCGAGCGTCACCTGGGGCTTCGACTCGGTGGCCGTCGGGCTGGATATCGCCCAGCGCACGACGGCGACGCCGATCATGAGCACGCCGGCGCCGCCCGCGGCGATCGCGGCGATCTGCTGCAGGTCGGCGCGATCGTAGATCCGCTGGTGATCGTCGAGCGTGCCCGCGCGCCGGGCGTCCTCGCGGCTGTTCATCGACGCGAGGTAGAGGCCGCCGCCAGCGCCCAGGCCCAGCATCCCGCCCGCGAACAGGGCGGTCGCGAGCTTGTCGCTGCGCGGCACCTCGCGCACGACCGTCTGCGTCTTCGTGATGATCTTCGGCTCGGGTGCCGGCCGCTCGGGCGCGTCGGGCTTGGCGGGCTTGGGCTCGGGCGGCGCTGGCTCCGTCCCGCACAGATCGAGGTTGCTCTGCACCGCCTTCAGCACCGCCGGATCGGCGCTCTCCACGAGGAGCTTCTTGTAGTGGACGCGCGCCTCGGGGCAGCGCCCGGCGAGGCGCTCGGCCTGCGCGAGGGCGAACAGCGCGTCGGGCTTCGGATCGAGCTCGTACGCCTCCTTCAGCGTCGCGACGGCCTGCTCGTACCTCTGCGCCTTGTACTCCTCGATGCCGCGCTTGTAGAGATCGCGCGCCCGGTCGGCGGCGGCCTCGCGGGCCAGCGCCGCCACGGCGATCAGCTGGACGGCGGCAAGAAGGGCGAGTCTCGATCCCATGCGTTGTCCTTGGACCCCGGCTGCTTGCCCGATGGGCGCGACGGCGCCTTCGCCGGGGATTTCGGCAGGCGTTTCGGCGCGGCGGCGGGCTTCGTCGCCGGCGCGGGCGTGGGAGCTGGCTGTGGCTTCGTCGCGGCCGGCGTGTCCGGCGTGGGCGCGGCGGCCGCGGCTGGCGTGTCTGGCGTGTCTGGCGTGTCCGTCGTCGGCGTCGGCGCGGCCGGCGTGTCCGTCGTCGGCGCGGCCTCTTGCGTCGCGGTCGCCGGCTGCGCGGGCGTGCCCGGCTCGGCGGGCTGCGGCGCGGCGACCTCCGCGGGCGCGGCCGGCGCGGCCGCTGGCTTCGGTTGCGGCGGGAACAGGAGCGGCCACGCGTAGACGGCGCTGCCGACGAGGCCGACCACGATCAGGATCCCCAGCGCGATCAGCACCGGCCGGCCCGATCGCAGCGCGGGGACCGCGTCGCTCCCCGTGCCCACGGCCAGGAGCGCGTCGCTCCGCGTGCCCGTGGCCAGCTGCGCCTCCGGCGTCGCGTCCGGCGTCGCGCTCGCCATCCCGCTCGGTGTCCGCCGGCCGGACCAATCCGGCGCCAGCTGCTCGTACGACGGGCGCGTCGAGCGCGTCGGCACGACCGGCTCGAACGACGCCTGCATCGCCGCCAGCTGCTCGTACGACGGGCGCGCCGGCATCGCCGGGGCCGCCGGCTCGAACTGCGGCTCCGTCGACAGCTCCTCGAACGGCGACGTCACCGCCGGCATCTCGCGCGACGGCAGCCGCACCGCGGGGATCTCCTGCGAGAGTCGGACGAGGCGCGGGTGCGCCGACGGCGTGACCCGCTCCACCCGCTGGCTCTCCGACGTGATCGTCTGGGCGACGTGCTCGCTGAGCGACACGCCCTCGCTCGCGGCGCTCTCCCACGCGTTGACCCGATCGGCGAACAGGAGCCGCATGTACTTGCCGAGCGGCCGCGAGGACACCCACATCCCGTGCCGCGAGATGAGCTCCTCGAGATCGTGGAGCACCTCCTCGGCCATCTGGTACCGCTCGTCGAGGTTCGTGGCGAGCAGCCGCATCACGATCGCCTCGAGGTCGGCCGGGTACCCGGGGGCGACCGCCGACGGCGGCGCCGCCGAGCCGTGGACGATCTGCTCCATGATGACGAAGTCGTTCTCGCCGCGGAACGGCCGCCGCCCGACGGTGAGCTCGTACAGGATGGTGCCGAGCGAGAACAGATCGCTGCGGCGATCGATCCGCTGCGCGCGGCACTGCTCGGGCGACATGTACGGCGTCTTGCCCTTCAGCATCCCGACCTGGGTCTTGTGCTGGTGGCTGGCCGCGCGCGCGATGCCGAAGTCGAGCAGCTTGATCGCGCCGTCGTAGGAGACGACGATGTTGCTCGACGACACGTCGCGGTGGACGAGCTCGAGCGGCCGCCCGTCGGGCCCTTTGCGGTTGTGCGCGTAGTCGAGCGCCGACGCGGTGCCGTGGACGATCGCGAGCGCGATCGCCATCGGCGCCTGCTCGTCGCGCTTGCGCGTCGCGGCGCGGATCGCGCGCACGTCCTGGCCGTGGACGTACTCCATCGTGAAGAACGGGTTGCCGTCGACCTCGCCGACGTCGTAGACGTCCGCGATGTTGGGGTGCTGCAGCGTCGCCGCGAGCCGCGCCTCGTCGAGGAACATCTGCACGAACGACTCGTCCTCGGCCACGTGCGGCAGGATCCGCTTGAGGACGACCGTCTTCTCGAAGCCGGCGACGCCGCGGGCGCGCGCCAGGTAGATCTCGGCCATACCGCCCGTCGCGAGCTTGCGAAGGATCTCGTACTTCCCGAGCGTGCTACCCGGGAGGAGCTCGTCTGGCGCGATTTGAGGCTGCGGGATCATCTGGACGGGAGTAGCCCGATAAGATCAGACTACCCCCTGACGGACTATTGTGGGGCAATCGCGGGCGAACGTCGCAGTGATCTGACGTTTCATCCCTACGCCTGAAGTCGGCCTACGCCTGAAGTCGGCGGCTATCTCCGGACCGGGATGAAGTTGAACGGCGGCTGGTCCTCGAGCACGCCGACGTCCTCGGCGCCGTAGTACCGGCCGGCGAACTCGCGCATCTCGGGCCGCGTGTACAGCTCCGCGCGCGGGTGCTCGATCAGATCGATGATCATGGCGGCGACATCCTCCACGGGCTGCGCGTTCGGCAGCGCGCGCGAGTCGGCGCCGCCGTGGCGCGCGTTGTTGCCGAACGGGGTCGCGACGACGCCCGGCAGCACGGTGCTGACGTGGATGCCCGGCAGCTCCTGGCGCAGCTCGAGCCGGAGGCTCGTCATGAGCGAGTTGAGCGCCGCCTTCGCGGCGCTGTACGCGCTGCGGATGGACACGAACGGGATCCGCCCCAGCATCGACGACACGGCGATCACGTGGCCGCGCCCGCGCTCGCGGAAGTGCGGCAGCACCGCCTGCACGCCGTAGAGGACGGACTTCACGTTCATGGTGATCATCTCGTCGAGGTCCTCGTCGGTGAGCTGCGCGACCGACCGCGTGATCCCGCGGCCCGCGTTGGCGATCCACGCGTCGATCTGCCCGAACCGCGCGATCGCCTGGTCCCGCAGCGCTTCGTTGTCGGCGCGCCGCGTGACGTCCGTCGGCACCGCGAGCGCGCCCTCGCCGAGGCGCGCCGCGACCTCGGCGAGCTCCGGCGCGCGCCGCGCGGCGAGCACGACGCGGGCACCGCGCGCGACCGCGACCTCCGCGAGCTTCTCCCCGATGCCCGACGACGCCCCGGTGATGACGATGACCTTGTCCTGCATGGCGCCGTATAGCACCGAGCGGCCCGGCCTCGGCGCGTGCCGGCCGCGGCGCGAAAGTTGACAGCCGTGTCCATATCTGAACAATTGTACAGGTCCGCTCATGCCGCTCGCGTGCCTCGATCTCCCGGCCCTGCCGCTCCAGCTCGTCTGGCGGCGCGAGCCGGCGTGGCGCGAGCACCCGGTGGTCGTCATCGACGAGGATCGGCCGCAGGGCGAGGTCTTGTGGGCGTGCGAGCGTGCGCGCGGGGCCGGCGTGCTCGTCGGGCAGCGCTACGCGCACGCGCTGTCTCTGTGCGGCGGGCTGCGCGCGCGCGTGGTGCCGCCGGAGCAGATCGAGGCCGCGATCGGCGAGCTCCGCACGGCGCTGCACCGGGTCTCGCCGCGCGTCGAGCCGGGCGACGCCGGCACGTTCTGGCTCGACGGTGATGGGCTCGAGCGGGTGTTCGTGGACCGGCGCGGCCAGCCGCGCGGCGCGGCGTGGGCGAGCGCGATCGCCGAGGCCGTCTCTGCGCTCGGCCTCGTGGGCGCCGTCGTCGTCGGGTGGTCGCGGTTCGCGACGTACGCGATCGCGCGCGCGATGCGGCGCGGCGTGCTCGTGATGGCCGGGCCCGACGAGGAGCGCGCGCGGGCGAGCGCGGTGCCGCTCGGGCGGCTCGAGATCCAGCCCAAGCTCCGCGAGGCGCTCGCGCGGCTCGGCGTTTTGACCGTGGGCCAGATGGTGCGGCTGCCGGGCGGCGGCATCCTCGAGCGGTTCGGGCGCGAGGCGCACCGGCTCTACCAGCTCGCGGCCGGCGAGCGCTGGGATCCGCTGGTGCCCGTCGCGCCGCCCGAGGCGCCCGACGAGCGCGCGCTGCTCGACGAGGAGGACGACGACATCGAGCGCCTCGTGTTCGCGATGAAGGCGCCGACCGATCGCCTGCTCGGCCGGCTCGCGGCGCGCGGGCGCGCGCTCGCCGCGCTGCACATCGAGCTGGCGCAGAAGCACGCCGTCGGCCGGATCGAGCTGCGCACCGAGACGATCAAGCCCGCGGAGCCGACGCTCGACGCGCGGTCGCTCGCGCGGCTCGTCCACCTGCGGCTCACCGGCACGCCGCCCGCCGCGCCGGTCAACGCGATCCGCGTGTGGGCCGACGACGTCGCCGCCACGCGCGAGCAGCTCGCGCTGTTCGCCACCCGGCCGCGCCGCGATCTGCGCGCCGCCGACGAGGCGCTCTCGCGCGTGCGCGCCGAGCTCGGCGACGACGCCGTGGTGCGCGCGGTCCTGCGCGACGGCCACCTCCCCGAGGCGAGCTTTGGCTGGGAGCGGCTCGTCCACGTCGTGCCCGCCGCGCCCGCGCCGCCGGCCGTGCGGCCGCTCGTGCGCCGGGTCTTGCCGCGCCCGCAGCCCTTGCCGCCGCAGGCGCGCCAGGTCCGCGACGACGGCTGGCTGCTCACCGGCCTCGAGCACGGCTCCGTCCTGCGCATCAAGGGCCCGTACGTCGTCTCCGGCGGCTGGTGGGCGACCGAGCTGCACCGCGAGTACCACTTCGCGGAGCTGCGCCGCGGCGACTGCCTGTGGGTCTACTACGATCGCAACCGTCGGCGCTGGTTCTGGCACGGCGGCGTCGAGTGAGCGCGCCCCGGCGTCACGCTCGGCGGAATCGCATCGGCACGAGCTGCGCGCCGAGGCCGCTCGCGACGTAGACGGCGCGGCGGTTCGAGAGCAGGCGCGCGAGCCAATCGAACGTGCCGCCGTCGGCGAGCGGGACCTCCGCGCCATCGGGCGCGGTGACCCAGTACATGTAGCGGATGCCGCCGCTGTAGTAGGGGTGCGCGAGCGGCTTCCGCGCCGTCGCGAGCCCGCCGCCGAGCGTGGCGACGACGCGGTCGGCGACCGCGGCGCGCTCGGGCGTGGCGAGCACGTCGACGCGGCGGGCGCCGAACGCGTAGCCGTGCTGCTCGAGCCGATCGAGCCCCGCCGTCAGCGCGCGGACGTGGCGGACGAGCGTCTCGACGGTGAACGCGTGGTCCTTGGCCTCGGTGCCGCCGCTGCCGAGCGCGAACAGCCGGAAGTGCTGCGCGAAGCCCGGCTGCTTCGGCACCGGCTGCGCGCGGACCACGCGCTGCGACGTCGCGAGGTGGACGGCCGCCGCGCCGCCCGCGCCGCCCGCGCGGAGCCGGACCGCGCACTCGAGCGCGAGCACGTTCGTCGTGTCCGAGACGACCTCGGTGCCGCGCAGCGCCGACACCACGCGGTGCTGATCCGTCGGCCCGAACGTCGAGGTCGCGCCGAGCGGCGCGAGCGGTGACAGCTCGATCGCCTCGAAGCCGTCCGCCGCGGCGAGCAGGTGGCCATCGATCGCGACCGCCACGCGCTGATCGACGACCGCCGGCTGCGTGAATCGATCGCGCCGGTACTGCGCGAGCACGTCGGCCGGCGCGCGCGCGGCGGCGCGGCGCCGCATGATCTCGAGCAGCAGCGATCCGAGCTCGCTGCCGTCGATCCCTGCGGCGAGCTGCTCGAAGACCTCCGCGCCGAGCGGCCCGGTGCGCCACGTGGACATGGCCGGGGTGATAACACGCGCGCCGTTGCCGAGCGCTGCGCGGGCACGATCTGCACAGGCACGATCTGCACGAGCACGATCTGCACGAGCACGATCTGCACAGCTTGGCCGCAATGGCCGGCGGTCCGTCGTCAACGTTCACCGAAGGCCGCGGACCGCCGGCGCCGCGCGTCGGGCACGCGTCGTGCTGAGGGCCGGAGTCGGCGGGTGCTGTACCCGCCGAAGGGAAGGTCATTGATGACGTTCGTACAGAAGCAGCAGCTACGAAACCTGATCGCTGGCGCCGGCGCGGCGCTCGCCTGCGCCCTCGCCGCGGGCTGCGTGGGGAATCCGTCCGACGAGCCCGGCGATCCGCAGGGCGACGAGGCGCTGTCCGAGGTGGAAGGAGAGTCCTATATCCTCACCAGCTCGGGGTGGCCGATGAGCGGCGGAGTCGCCACGATCCCGGTCTGCTGGGAGACGCCGGGCTTCGCGACCGAGAAGGGCTGGGTGCAGGCCATCGCAGAGTCGAGCTATGACGGCCGGCCGTTCTTCCACGTGAACCTGACCGGCTGGGGCACCTGCGCGCTCGGATCGAGCGGCATCCGCATCCAGATCTCGGACACCGCCAGCAACAACTGGCCGCGGGTCGTCGCCCTCGGCCAGGGCCTGAGCGGTGTCGCCAACGGCATGGTGCTCAACTTCACGTTCACCAACTGGGGCACGAGCTGCGCGAGCAGCGAGGCGACGCGCCGCGACTGCATCGAGGACATCGCGATGCACGAGTTCGGTCACGCCCTCGGCCTCGCGCACGAGCAGAACCGCGGGGACAAGCCCGCCAGCTGTCCGGACTCGCCCCAGGGCACGAACGGCGACGTCTACGTCGGCAACTTCGATCAGGGCTCGCTCATGGCCTACTGCAACCCCGTCTGGAACAACGACGGCTTCCTGAGCCCGGGCGACGTCTCCGGCCTGGCGCGTCTCTACGGCGGCGGTGGCGACGTCTTCGTCGGTGCGTCGACCGGCGGCAGCTTCGGCACCGGCCTCACGCGGCACGACTGGTTCTGCGTCGGCGACGAGGTCTGCCTGACCGGCGACTTCAACGGCGACGGCCGCCAGGATCTGGTCACGTTCACGCGCGGCAGCACCGCCGACGTCTACGTGGCGCTCTCGACGGGCACAGGCTTCGTCGGGACCGGGTGGAAGTGGCACGACTGGTTCGCCGCGGGCACCGAGATCCCGCTCGTGGGTGACTTCAACGGGGATGGTCGTGACGACATCGCGACGTTCACGCGGGGCAGCACGGCGGACGTCTATGTCGCGCTGTCGACGGGCTCAAGCTTCAGCGGGACCGGGTGGAAGTGGCACGACTGGTTCGCGGCTGGCACGGAGACGCCCATGGTCGGCGACATCAACGGGGACGGTCGCGACGACATCGTGACGTTCCTCAAGGGCAACCAGGGCCAGGTCTACGCCGCGACGTCGACGGGCTCAAGCTTCGTCGGCACCGGCTGGCTGTGGAGCACCGGCCTGTGCCTGCAGAACGACGTCTGCGGCCTCGCGGACGTGACGGGCGATCGCCGCGCCGACGCGATCGGCTTCAAGCGCAACTGACGCCCGGCGCGCGCTGCGCCCCGCTGCCGGGGCGCGTCCGCTGCGCATCAGCCGTGGCTGCAACGCCAAGTGCTCGCATGCGAGCAGCCCTCTCCCGTGCGCTTGGCCGCCGCGCGCGACTCTCGGCGAATTCAGCGGGAGGTCCCGCCCCCCCGCGCGACTCTCAGCGAATTCAAGTTGGAGGTCCCGCCCCCCGCGACTCTCGGCGAATTCAAGTTGGAGGTCTCGGCGCGCGCGACCCTCGGCGAATTCAAGTTGGAGGTCCCGCGGCGTGCGACCCTCGGCGAATTCAAGTTGGAGGTCTCGGCGCGCGCGACCCTCGGCGAAATTCAAGTTGGAGGTCTCGGCGCGGCACGGAGCTCACGGCAGCAGTACCGGACGGCGGCTGCGGGACACGCTGCGCTCGAGAACACCAGGCGAGGGTGAAGGACGGCGCTGAGCGCCGAGCGTCGTGGAGGAAGGCTGTTTGATGCAGCGCGTCTAACGCGCTGCGCCCTCCTTTATATCAGTGCCGCGCGCGGTCCAATCCGGAGCTCGCGCTGATCTCGGGCCCGCCACCCATCACCTGGCGCCGAGCTGGCGCATTCCATCGTTCGTGCGCGAGCGCTCGCGTTCTCGCCAAAGCGCGGCGCGCCGCGCGCGACGGGGATGTCCCGACGCGACGCGACGCGAGCTGGGGGCCGATCGGTCGTCACGAGTACAGCGTTCGTGTTCGCGCGAGCCCAGCTGAGCACGTGATTA
>DATMCI010000329.1:0-7984 GCA_035558535.1 Kofleriaceae bacterium | reverse complement strand
CGCTTGGCGAACAGCGAGTCGGCCTCGTCGAACAGGAGCATCACCTGGCCGTCCTCGGCCGCGTCGAACAAGGAGCCGAGGTTCTTCTCGGTCTCGCCGATCCACTTCGACGTGATGCGCGAGACGTCGACGCGGTAGAGCTCGAGGCCGAGGTCGCGCGCGATCACGCCGGCGACCATGGTCTTGCCGGTGCCGGGGCTGCCCTGGAACAGCGCGGTGATGCCGCGCGCGGTGGTGATCGAGCGATCGAAGCCCCACTGCTCGTAGACGATCTTGCGGTGGCGGACGCGGGCGGTGAGCTCGAGCAAGGAGTCGAGGATGTCCTCGGGGAGCACGATGTCGGCCCAGCTGGCGAGGCGCGTCACGCGGTGCGCGGTCGCGCCGAGCCGGTTCTCGAGGTGCTGGCGGACGGCGTCGTCCAGCTCGCGCACCCACGCGGCGGCGTCGGCGGGGCGCTCGGGGCGCCGCGCCACCTCGGCGCACACGCGCTCGATGATGCCGGGCCCGACGCGGTAGCGGCCGGCGAGATCGCTGGGATCGGGGAGCGCGATCGCGTGGCGCTCGAGCGCGGCAGCCCACGACTGGCCGCGCTCGCGCTCGCTCCGCGCGGGCAGATCGAGCAGGAGATAGCCGGGATCGAGCAGGATCTGGGCGTCGGGCGGGAGCCGCAGCGCGATCGGGCCGGGGTGGTGGCGGAGCACGCTCGCGACCTGGAGCTTGGTGTCCGGATCCTCGGCCGAGATCAGCTCGAGCCCGTCGACGCACGGCACGAGGCCGCGCAGGAGCGCGCGCCGCAGCACGGCCTCGAGCGCCTGCGCGAGCTTGCCGGGCTCGCGCGGCACCGTCGACACGTCGATCACGCCGAGCGCGCGGCCGGCGCGCGCCGCGAGCGCCGCGAGCAGCGAGTGGCGCCCCGCGCCGGTGCGCCCGCGCACGGCGAGCCGCGCCGGCTGGCCGTCGCGCACGCTCGACAGGAAGCGCAGCGCCCGGGCGACGAGCGGGCGGGGCAGCTGCAGCTCCTCGAGCGGGCGCTCGGCCTCGCGGACCCGCAGGCTGGGATCGGGCTCGCCCTCCGGCGGCTGGTTCGCGATGTAGCGCACGACGATCGGATCGACCGACAGCGCCGCGAACGGGCGGTCGCCGGGCCCGACGCGGACGAGGCCGAACCGGCGCAGCGGCTGATCGCCGTCGAGCTCGCGCATGATCCGCGGCGTGAACCCGTGCCCGAGGAGCTGGTTCAGGAGCAGCTCGTCGACGAGCGGCCGCCCGGGATCGTTGGCGAGGATGCCGTACAGCCGCGCGAGCTCGCCGCGCAGCCGCGGCGCGACGACCGCGAACAGGATCGCGACGGCGACCGCGGTCAGATCGAAGTCGTGGGCGAGCACCTCGAGCGGCGTGAGCCGGTCGGTGCGCGCGCTCTCGGCGGCGGCGATCTGGTCCTCGATCGCGCGCAGCCGGCGCACGGCGGCGTCGAGATCCTCGGCGGCGCGGCCGGAGCCGAGGCGGAGCAGGCCGGCGACCTCGTCGGCGAACGGCGGCCGCTCCGGATCGGGCTTGCTGATCCGGCCGCTGTCCCAGCCCTCGGCGATCGCGTGCTGGACCCGCGCGCCGACCAGCTCGAGCCGCAGCTCGATCGCGCGCGCGATCTCGTCGTCGGTCGCCGTCGGTCGCACCGTCACGGGCGCGAGCCGCACGAGCGGCGTGTCGGGCCACGGCTCGGCGAGCGCGAGCGCGGCGGCTTCGGGCGCGGGCTCCGGCGGCGGCGGCGCCCGCTCGGCGACGACGGCGACGACGGCAACGCCGAGCGCCGGGTCGGCGGCGTCGCCCGGGCGCTCGCCGCCGGGCGCGGGCTCGGCGTCCGCGGCGGGGCTCCCGGCGGCGGCGCCGCCGCCGGAGGCCACGGGCGCGGGCGCGGGCGCGGGCGCGGTCACGAGCGGCGCGAGCGCGTCGGGCCGCGCGAGCTCGAGGCCGTCCGCGCTGCCGAGCGCGATCTTCGTCAGGCCGTCATCGACCGCGAAGTCGGTCGTGCCGTCCGGCAGCACCAGATCGCGCAGCCAGCGGCCGAAGCGCAGATCGATCACGGCAAGCCGATCACCGCCTCGCTCGCCGCCTCGCTCGCCGGTGCGCGCGACGGCGAGCCCGCGCCGCGCCGCGATCGCGAGCTGCTGCACGGCGGGCAGCCGGAGCTGCGTGTTCTGCTCGCCGTCGGAGACCTGGACCACGGTGAGCCGGAGCTCTGCCCCCTCGCCATCGCCGCGTCCCTCGCGTCCCTCGCGCCCGCCGCGCTGCTGCACGAGCACGAACAGCCGGCCGTCGAGCAGGAGCTGCGCGTCGATCGGGCGCGCGCCCGGATCGCCGATCCGCTTGCGCCACGCCTCGCCGATCGTGCGCCACAGCCGGAGCTGGCCACCGTGCCAGAGGAGCCAGCGGCCGTCGGCGATCGGCAGGATCAGGTCGCCGCCGGGGCCGGGCACCTCGGTGCGGGCGGGCTCGGCGCGGAGCGCCATCGGCTGCGCCGCGTGCCACACGGGCAGGAGCGGCGCCGTGCTCGACAGGAGGAACCGGCCGGCGGGATCGAGGTACTCGATCGGCTCGGTGCCGAGCACGCGGCCATCGTGGGCCGACAGCCGCGTCAGCCGATCCGGCGCGACGGCCCACAGCTCGCCGCCGACGGGCGCGACGTCGAGGAAGTCCGGCACCTCGGCGCGCGCGCGCGTCCGGCCCGCCCCGTCGTACACGGTGATCGCGGGCGCCTCGGCCGCCAGGAGATCGCCCTGGGGCCCAAAGAATCGCAAAATCCGCCACCGTCGGTCCGCCACCCGGCCGAGCTTACCGCAGCGCTGGATCGGATTCGGGCCCGAGGCGGGCGATCGCGGCCCGCTCGGCCTCGGCGAACGCGCTGGCGCCCCAGGCGTGCCGCCAGGCGAGCAGCTCGGCGTCGAGGACCGCGGCGACCTGCGGCGCGTGGCCGCCGAGCCGGACGCGGACCGCCGACAGCGTGAGCAGCGCGTCGGGGCGCCGGCCGTGCGCCACGTGGTGGCGCGCGCCGACGAGCGCGCACAGCGCGTAGCCGGCGGCGTCGCCGCGCTCTGGCGCGATGTTGACGCCGCCGCCGAGCCGCGCGAGCGCCTCGTCTGGGCCGGCGAGGCCGGCTGCGAGCAGCGGGACCACGGGGCCGTTCTCCTCGAGGAGTGGCTGGAGCATCGCGCGCATGGTCTCGTTGTCGCCGGCGAGGCACGCGACGAGCCCGAGCAGGAGCTGCGCTTGCTCTGCTTGCAGCTTGCGGTTCGCCTGCTGGGCGAGCGTCAGCGCCTGGCGCGCGCGCGTCATCGCGATCTCGAGCTTGGGCTGCGCGAGGGCGACCGTCACGTGGCGCACCAGCGCGGCGATGCGGAACGCCGTCGGGCCCGATGCCGAGACCGGACGGAGGAAGCGGCTCGCCGTCTCGAGATCCCCGCTGTAGAGCGCGGCCTCGGCGAGCGCGATCCGGGCCGCGGCGCGCCCGGAGACCGTCCGCTTGTCACCGGGCGCATGCCCGTGGGGCTCGTCGGTGGTTGCTGGCTTCTCATCGGGCGCAGGGCCCTGGGGCTCGCGGGAGAGCTCGTCCTGGGACTCGTCGGAGGGCTCGTCGGGGACGCGATCGCCGAGCGCGGCGAGCGTCAGCCCGACCGTCGCGTGGTCGCGGCGGTGCATCGCGGCGCGCAGCTCGACCGCGAGGATCATGAGCTCGGCCGCTGGATCGCCGGTCAGCCGATCGGTGATCGCGTTGTCGACCCCGGCAGTGTTCGCCTCGTCGGCGGCGAGCCAGGCGACGAACACGGCGAGCTCGCTGTCGATGCGCAGGTCGATCTCACCTGAGCGGGCGGCCGCGATGTCCGAAAGGTCATCGGTCGACACGCCCTCGGTCCACAGCCGGTCCAGTACGGTGGCAGCATCTGTCATGGCTTCTTCTTTCCTCGAAAGATCTCGTCGAGCGAGGCCTGTACGTCCTGCTTGATCTGGGCGCGACGCAGCTCGTCTGGCGGAGCGTGCTGCGGTTCGTCCGGTACGGCGCGGAGCTTGCTCGCCGATGCGCCGAACGTGGATTCGAGCTGCCCGAGCAGCTCCTTGAGCTTGGTCTGGCTCTCCGGCGTGCCGCTCGCGACGAGCGAGGTGAACCGGCGGAGCGCGTCGGTGACCGAGCTGAGATCGAGCGAGCTGGTCGACGCCCCGGTCGACGCCTCGGTCGACGCCCCGGTCGGCGCCCGGCTCGCGTCGCGGACCGCCTGACCCTGGCTCGCGACGGCGCGGCGGGCGGCGGCGCCGGCCTGCGAGACGGCGTCGACCAGCTTCTGGAAGTCGGCGGCGGCGGCCGCGCGCGCCGGCTCGTCGGCCGGGGCGGCCGGCTTGCTCGTGGCGCCGTTCTCCTGCCGCACCTTCGACGCGGCCTGCGCGATCACGCGGGCGAGATCGCCCAGCGTCACCGGCGGCTTGTCCGCGGCGGCGGGCTGGGCCTCGGCCGACGCGGCGGGCCCGGCGGGCTGGCGCCGCAGCGTGATCCCGGCGACCGGCGTCTCGCCGGTGGGCTCGGTGGCGAACTCGGCGGACACGTCGCAGCCAAACGGCGCGCCGGGCACGTCGAGCCGGTAGCTCACGGTGAAGTAGCTGTCGGGGTCGCTGCGCGGCGCGATGGCGCCCGGGCCGAAGCGCTGCTCGAGCTCGGCGCGCGGCAGGGTCTCGCTCGCGAGCTGGACCGAGATCCGATCGAACCTGCCGGTGCGCTCGACGGCCTTGACCTCGAGCGCGCCCTGGATCGGCGGCTCGATGACGAGCGCGTTGAACTTCGCCACGACGGATCCCTCGATCCCGAGCTCCTGCACGATCGCCCGGGCGTCCGTGGACGGCAGGGTGCAGATGCGCTCGCTCCATGTCCGGAGCCGATCAGCGGTGATGGTCATGGAGGGAAGCAGAGGGGCTTCGAGTCTACTGCGTCTGCCCGTGCTACTTCGCGAGGATGGCCAGTAGATGTTGGCCTGGTGACGGCCGGTTCTCGGGGCGTCTTTTACGGGAAAATCGTTGATGCGGATGAGGCGCCGTGCCGGCGCGCGGCGAGGGGCGCGGTTGTCGAACCACCGGGAGCTGCCCCGCGGGGGAACAGGTCGCCGACGCTGGGCGGGCGTTTTCGCTTTTCGCTACCATGGGCCCCGGGGGGGGCGAGCATGCGTAGGATGTTGCGATTCTTCGGGCCGCGCGGAGATCTGCTCTCGGCGGAGTGGCCCGTGATCGCGGTGTTCGAGGCGAGCGGCGCGCTGCGCTTTCGCCTCGAGCTCCCCGAGCTCGAGGGCTTCCTGGACGTGGCCGCGGTCGGCGACGAGCTCTGGATCGCGGCGCCGGGCGGCGGCGGCCTCGTGCGCCGCTCGCTCCGCGACGGAGCCCCGCTCGGCACCGCGCCCGTCGGCTACCTCGATCCGGGCGGGCGGTTCCTCCAGTCGAGCACGGCGCCGCACCTGCCGGTGTGGCACGGCGCGCGGCCGGTGCTGGTGCGCGTTGATCCGACGGGCCCGCCGGGCCTCGAGGTGCCAGGGCCGGGCGGCGAGCTGATCCTGCCGATCGCCGACGGGCGCTGGCTCTTGTGGCACGCCGGGCAGCTCCGGCTGTGGCGCACGATCGGCGAGGCGTGGCGCCGCCAGCTCGGCGATCCGGCGGCGCGCGTGGTCGACGCGCAGCTCGTGCTCGACGGCCGGCTGTTCGTGCTCGTCCAGCAGCGAGGCGCGCGCACGGAGCAGGTCGACAGCCTCGAGCACCGGCTCGTCGTGGCGCAGGTCTCCGACGGCGCGCCGAACGCGCAGCTCCGCCTGCCGGGCGTGACGCGGACCTGGATCGCCGCGCGCCGGGGCCTGCTCCTGGCGCGCGCCGGCGAGCGGCTGAGCGTGATCGATCTGCGGTTCGGCCGCGTGATCCGCGAGCTGGTGCTCCCCGAGGGCACGCTCGATCTCGCCGTCGATGACGGCATGCAGCAGCTCGCGCTCGCCACGGCCGACGGCCTCGCGCTCGTGCCGCCCGAGGCGCTCGCCGCCCCGCTGGCGGGGGCCGCGGCTGCGCCGGCCGCGCCGGAGGGCGCGCCCGCCCAGGTCGTCGCGCAGCGCATCGAGGCGCCGCCCGAGGCAGACGCGGCGATCGGGCCCGCAGACGCGGCGATCGGGCTCACAGACGCGGCGGCTAACGCGGCGATCAGGATCACAGACGCGGCGGCAGACGCCGCCGCTGAGCTCCCCGACGATCCGCTCGTCCGCCTCGATCCGGTCACGATCACGCCGACCGCGGCCGCCGACGAGATCGCGCGCGCGATCGAGCTGCGGCTCCAGCTCGTCGGGGCGCGCGCGGCGGTCGCGATCGCCGAGGCCTGGGACACGGGCCGGCTCGGCCAGCCGGATCCGCTGCGCCCGCCGCACGCCGCCGAGGTCGGCGGGCTCCTGCACCTCGCGAGCGGCCGCGAGCAGGTCGAGCTCGGCCGCGCGGTCGACCGGCTGCGCGCCGCCGAGGACGCGGTGCTCCTCGCCGAGCGCGCGCGGGGCGGCCGGCTCACGCCGCTCGAGGTGCTCGCGCGCGACTTCGGGCTGACGGCGGTCTCGGCCGCGATCCTGTTCGCCCTCGCGGCGCCGCACCTGCGCGGCGAGCTGGCGCGGCTGTACAGCATCCTCACCAGCGATCCGGGGCGGCCCCCCGTCGACGAGCACCTCCTGCACCAGCTCCTCGGCGCCTCGTTCGACGCCGAGATCACGCGCGAGCTCGACGCCGATCGGCCGCTGCGCCGGTTCGGCCTCGTGCGCGTGGGGGCGGGCGAGCGCCCGTTCGCGGCGCTATCGATCGATCCGCTCGTCGTGCGCTACCTCGCGAACCAATCGCCGGAGGGCGAGCCCGATCAGCACCTCGGGGTCCGCACGGCCGACCGCGATCTCGAGGAGCTGGCGGTGCCGCGCGCGCTGCTCGGCAAGGCGCTGCGGGCCCTCGCCAGCCCGCGCGACGCCGAGCCGGTCCGCATCGTCGTGCGCGGGCGCACCGGCGCGGGGCGCCACACGCTGCTCGCGGCGCTCGCGGCGCGCGCGGGCCGCGCGCTCGGCGTGATCGACGTGTCGATGGTGCCGCGCGAGCCCGGCCGGTTCGCGCAGACGCTCGAGGCGGTGCTGCGGCGCGCGATGCTGCGCGGCCTCGTGCCGTGCGTCGACGGGCTCGAGCTGATCTCGGCCGAGAGCCCCGAGGCGAAGGTCCAGCTCGCGGCCGTCCTGGGCCACCACCCGGGCCCGCTCGCGCTGCGGCTGCCCCTCGGCGCGCAGGTCCCGCTCGAGCCGGGCTACCTCGTGCTCGATCTGCCGGCGCAGCGCGAGCGCGAGCGCGGCCAGTCCTGGGCCACCGCGCTGAACGCCGCGCTCGAGCGCCACGGCATCGAGCTGGCCGATCCGGACGCGCTGGCGAGCGAGCTGGCGGGCCGCTACCGCGTCGGGCCCGGCATCATCGAGCGCGTGTGCGCCGAGGTGGCGCGGCGGCCCGAGCGCCCCGCCGATGCCGCCGCGTGGGCGCGCGAGCTCGACGACGCCGTCCGCCAGCACCTCGAGGATCGGCTCGGCGCGACCGCGCACCGCGTGACGCGCCTCGCCAGCTGGGCCGACATCGTGCTCCCCGAGGACATCCTCGACTCGCTGCTCGAGCTGACAGCTCGCGTTCGCCACCGCAAGACCGTCTACGAGCAGTGGGGCTTCGATCGCTCGATCACCACCGCGCGCGGCATCACCGCGCTGTTCCAGGGCAGCCCCGGCACCGGCAAGACCATGGTCGCCGGCGTGATCGCGCGCGATCTGGGCGTCCCGCTCTACCGCGTCGACGTCTCGCGCATCACGTCGAAGTGGATCGGCGAGACCGAGAAGAACCTCGGCTCCTTGTTCGACGCGGCCGAGGACGGCCAGGTGATGCTCCTGTTCGACGAGGCCGACTCGCTGTTCGCCAAGCG
>DATMCI010000328.1:0-112397 GCA_035558535.1 Kofleriaceae bacterium | reverse complement strand
TTACAGACGGCGATCCCAGGGGAGAAATTCAGCCCGCGGCCGCGGGGGTCTCGGGGTCGCCCGGCGCGGGCGCCGCGGCCTGTGCGGGCTCGCCCAGCTCGAGCTCCGCGAGCGCCTCGCCGCTCGCCGCGACGTCGCTCGACAGCTCCTCGAGCTGCTGGACCGCCGTCGAGCCGGACGAGGCCGCGCGCGTGGCGACCAGGCCCGTCGCCGCGAGCTGGAACTTCTCGAGCGCGGCGATGTGGTTGTGCAGGCGCGCCACCAGGCGCTCGCGCCCGTTCGCGATGTGCTCGCGGTAGCGGCGCTGATCGTCGAGCGCGGCGCGCGCCGCCGTGTACTGCGCCTTCACCTCGGCGTCGGTCGCCGCGGCGATGCGCTGATCGAGGTCCGCCATCCGCGACGCCAGCTCCTCCTCGCTCGGACCGACCGGCCGGACGCTGGCGCTCTTGACCGCCACCTCGAGCGTCTTCAGCACGCCGTCGCGCACCAGCTCGCGCCCCGGATCGCCGTCCGTGAGGCGCTCCTTCGCGCTGCCCCAGATGCCGATCGCGCGATCGCAGAGGTGGCGCACCTCCGGATCGAGCGTCGCCGGCAGGCGCCGCTGGGCCGCCCGCACCGCGTCCAGCACCAGCGTGATGTGGCGCGGCAGCACGGCGATCGCGCCGACGATCCCCATCGCCGCCGCCGCCACGCCGTCGATCCACCAGCCCTGCCAGATCTCCTCCGTCTGGCGCGCGGTGTCGACGCGCAGCGAGCACCACATCGCGAGCAGGAGCACCCCGATCGCGGCGCCCACCGCCAGCGCGCCGCGGAGGCCCGTCGCCCCCGACTTGCCACCGACGGCGAGGCCGAGCGCCATCGCCGCGGCGCAGATGGCCAGCGCCGGCCATTGCAGCGCCATCGTGAGGAGCGGGATCGCGGCGAGCCCGGCGGCCAGCACGCGCCAGATCGGCTTGCCGTAGCCCCAGGCGGCGCCGGCCGCGAGGCCCGCGAGGCCGCCGAGCAGCGGCGCCGTGTTCGAGGAGCCCGTGATGAAGTGGAGCGCGATGCCCGCGAGGAGCGAGCCCAGGGCCATGCCCGCGGCTGCGCGGTGGAACGATGCGTGATCGCCGAACCGGATGTCCATGCGAGCTTCAAACGCCCTCGGGCGCGGCCGCGGTCTACGAACGAGCCCGCCGCACGCGCGGCCGCCGGCCCGCGCGCCTGCGACGCCCAAGTGCGCGAGCTCCAAAACAAAAGGGCCCGCCGGAGCGGGCCCTCGCTGGGCTTGCCCCGACCCCGAAGATCCACCCAAGGACCCAGCGAGGTCGGTGTCGCCGACGGCCTGCGGCCGCCAGCCGACCAGGAAGCAGGTGACTAGAAGGTCAGGCGGAAGCCGAGCTGGATGCTGCGCGGGCTCTGGCGCGAGCTCAGGTTGTTGAAGTTCTTGTTCGGCGTGACCGTGCTCGCGGTCTCGAGGCCGCTGATCGGATCGATCGCCTTGACGTGCTTGAGGTCCTCGGACGTGCCGCCGACGATGGGCACCGCGTTGTCGAACGTGTAGTTCTCGTCGACGTTCAGCTCGTCCTGCGAGTCGAGCAGGTTGAACACGCGGATGAAGCCCTCGGCCAGCGTGTTCTTGTTGACCTTGTAGCCGTAGCCGAGCTGGACGTCGAAGTTCGTCGTCACCGGCGACCGCGCGAACGCGCCGCGCGGCAGGAGGTACGCCTCACCGCTGCCGTACGTCGGGTGCGAGCCGAGCGCGTTGTGCGCGATGCCCGAGATGGCGCGGAAGCTGGCGCCCGCGGTCAGGACGCCCGCCTTCTTCAGATCGAACTGGTAGAAGCCGTCGATCTTCAGGTTGTGCGGGCGGTCGAGGCCGAGGTTGCCGTAGCGGTTCGCCATCAGGTCCGGGAGGTCGTACAGCGAGGTCAGGTTCGGATCGAGCTGGCCGGTCTCCGTCGAGAACAGGCCCGCGTAGTTACCCTTCGACACGGCGTACGTGTACGACGCCTGGAGCAGCGACCGCTTCGTCGGGCGCTGGCGCGCGGTGAGCGCGAGCGCGTCATAGTCGCGGGTCGGCTTGTCGAAGCGCTGCACGTAGTCGAGCAGCTTGGCGCGCGACTCGTACACCTTCGCGAGGTCTCCGCCGACCTCGGCCGCCATCCGGCGGAGCTCCGCGGCCTCTCCGCTGAAGTCCTCGCCGGGGTTCGTGATCATGTACGTGTTGCCACCGTCGGTGGACACGTCCTCGATCACCTGCGGCAGCGACCGGTGGATGTAGTTCATGCCGAGCGTGAAGTCGGCGGCGAACTCGTACTCGGCGCCGAGGATCAGCTCCTGCGTGAACTGGCCCTTGAGGCCCGGCGACACGTACTCGACGCCCTCACCGAGCAGCGCCTGCTGCGTGCGATCCGTGCACTGCAGGATCGTCTTCGACAGGTCATCGCCGCCCGCCGCCGAGCTGAAGTCGACGTTGCAGTTCGGGTCGTAGCCCTCCTGATCCGCCGTGAGCCGGCGCGGGTTCAGGTTCGTGAAGTTCGTGATCTCGCCGCCGAACGCGCGGACGTTCAGGTCCATCGGGACGTTCTCGTAGAACCGGCCCCAGTGGCCGAACAGCTTCGACTTACCTTCGGAGGTCGGGTCGTAGATGAAGCCGAGGCGCGGCGCGAGCAGGTTCGACAGCTTGTAGGCCTCGTCCGGGATCGTCTCGCCCTCCGGCGTCAGCTTGCCGCCGCGGAGCGCCTCGGCGACGTAGCCCGTCTGCTGCTCCCAGCGCAGGCCGGCGTTGAGCGTGAAGTTCGGGCGGATCTGCCAGCTGTCCTGGAGGAACCCCGCGAGGCTCGTGTTGTCGGTGTCCGCCTTCAGGAACGGGGTCGGCGTGCAGACCGCGCGGTCACCCGCGCAGAGCTGATCGCCTGGTTCGAGGTCCATGTTCTCCTTGAACCGCATGTACTCGCGGAGCTGCCAGCTGCCCGGGGCGCCAGCGGCGCTGTTCGCGCGGCGCGTCAGGAACGCGCCGCCCGTGAAGCCGCGCTTGGAGTTGTACGTGGCGAGCTCGGCGTCGACGCCGATCTTGAACGTGTGGTAGCCGGCGGCCTTCAGGCGGTGGGTGGCCGAGAGGACGAGCGACGAGCGATCGTTCGTGCGCTCCTCGAGGAAGCCGAGGCCCTGGCTGGCGTAGTTGAGGACCGGGCAGTTGCGGATGGTCTTGTACGGATCGTTCGGATCATTGTCGTTGCACTTGCCGATCGTCGCGGCGCCGCCCTCGAGCGCCTCGAAGTCGTACAGCGAGCGAGTGAAGCCGAACCGGATCAGCGCCTGGTCCTGCGCGGCGGTCTTCGGCAGCTCGTTCTCGAAACCGCGGTGGAAGCCGAGGACGGCGTCGACCTGCGTCTTGCCGTCGTTGAACTTCGAGGTCCACTTGGCGGCGACGTCGTAGGCGCCGTCCTCGCGGTCCATGATCGCGTTCTCGGGGTTGCGCGTCAGGGCGAGCAACGCGTCGCCGCTGCGCGGGCTACCGAACGCCGAGATCTGGAACTGGTTGTTCTGGTTGATCGCGCCGTTGATCTTGGCGGTGTAGAAGTACTGCGACGTCCGGGTCTCGAGGTCCCGCGACGCCACCTCGTCGGCGATCGTCAGGCCGGTGTCCGGATCGGTGTCCGGGGCGCCGTCCATGTTGTCGTCGCGCAGGCTCTTGACAATGCGCGTGATCGTCCGCTTCTCGATCGACGGGTTGAACCCGACGTGGAACCAGAGCTTGTCCTTGATGATCGGGCCGCCGACCTCGGCGCCGAAGTCGTAGCGGTAGTCGAGGTTGTTCGTGCTGTCGATCGACTGGCCCTCGCGGCGGATCACCTCGGCGTCCGCAACGAGCGCGCCCGGCGTCACGTAGCCGAACACCGAGCCCTTGAACTGGTTCGAGCCCTGCTTCGTGACGACGTTGACGATGCCGCCGGTGGCACGGCCGAACTCGGCGTTGTACCCGCCGGTGATCACCTCGGTCTCCGAGATGAACTCGTTCGGCAGGTTCGAGGAGAGGCCGCCGAAGGCGGTGTCCGTCGTGTTGATGCCCTCGACGACGTAGACGTTCTCCGCCGACGTCGCGCCGCCGATCGAGGTGCCGTACAGGTCGCTCTGCGAGCCGGAGACCGATCCGAGGACGCCGCCGAACGTGCGGCCCGTCGGGATGTTGCGCGTGTAGTCCTCGGTGACCGTGACGCTCGTCTTCGTCGAGCCCTGGTCGATGATCGGGGCGTTGCCGCGGATCTCGATGACCTCGCCGCCCGGCTTGCCGGCCGCGCTGTCGACCGTCACGTTGACGACGGCCTCCTTGCCGACCTGGATGAGGACGTTGCCGCGCGAGAACGGCTTGTCGTTGTAGTAGATCGTGAGCGTGTAGACGCCCGGCGGCAGCGACGAGATGAAGTACGCGCCGTTCTCGTCGGTGATCACGACCTGCTCGCCGACGAGCGACGGCGAGGTCGCGACGACCGTCGCGCCGACCGCGGTCTCACCGGTGGCCTTGTCCTTGAGCACGCCGCGGAGACTGCCGACGGTCGAGCTCGCCTGCGCGGACACCTCACTCGTGTCGATCAGCGAGCCAGCCCCGAGCGCGAGGGCTGTCGCCATGAAGATCTTGGAGAGCTTGTTCATGGTTCATTCCTCCTTGGGGTTCAGGGGGCTCCGAGACAGCTGAACGGCGGCGGCGGATCGACCGACACGACGAACGTGAACACCCGGTCCGCGGCCTGCTTGTACTCGACCGGCGTGAGGTGTCGATCGTTGATCGTCGCGTTCGCCTTCAGCGTGAACTTGTAGGTGCCGGCCGGCAGCGCGCCCATGTTGAGCGTCACCGTCGAGGCGGTGCCGGTGCCGGCCGCGGGGGGCGGGAGCCCGGTCGGCGTGCCGTCCGCCTTGGTCAACGTGAACTCGGTGTTGTCGAGCGAGGCGCCCGCCATGTCCTGGTTGAACGAGATCCGGACGAACACGTTCTCGTTCTCGGCGACCTTGTGGACCGTCTGGCCACCCGCGCCGGTGATCGTCGTGACCGACGCCGAGCGCGGCCCCGTGCTACCGGCGCCGATGCTGGCCGCGGTGTTCAGGATCTCGGGCGCCATCGTGATGTCGATGGTCTGCTCATCGAACGCGAGCTCGCCGGGGCTCGTCCTGCAGTCGCCCGGATACGGGAGGCTCGGGCAGTCCTTGATCTTCGCGCCCGGCTTGATGTGGAGCTTGTAGTTCGTGCCCAGCTTGTACGTGCCGTTGACGATGATGATCGACGGGTCGGCGGCGTCGTACGCGAGGACGGCGGTCGTCGGGGTGGGGAGCTCCGGCTTCTCGCCGATCCACTCGTAGTCCTCGCCCTCGAGGAACGAGGCCTTGTCCATGAACTGGTTGAAGTTGATCCGGATCTTGCGCGACGGGACCGCGTTCGGGCCCTGGAACGGGATGATGTTGACCAGCGCGAGCTTGTTGGTCTCGAAGTTGGTCGACAGGTTGTCGCCCGTCAGCGTGCTCTCCTTGCCGCACTTGTCCTTGATCTTCGTGCCCTCCACGAAGTTGAACTTGTAGGCCTTCGAGTCGAGCGTGTCGCCGTAGATGAACACGCCGGTCCCGCTGTACTGGTCCACGCCGGTGTTCGTCATCGCCGGCTCGAACCGGTACATCGTGTCGTCGAGCGTCGACGTGTCGACCTCGACGTTGAACGTCAGGTCGACGCCGCCGAACTCGGGGTTGACCTTCTCGTCGGGCGCGGGCGAGATCGAGATGACCTGGACCGGCGCGATCTTGAACTTGAACGGGCCGCGATCCGCCATCGGGACCTTGTTCGTGGACTTGTCCTGGATGCCGTCCTTGATGGTCACCTGGCACTCGGACTCGACGGGGATGATCGTCGGATCGATCGGCTTGATGACGAGCGACGGACCGAGCGGCCACGTCACGTTGTTACCGCTCGGCGAGTAGTAGCCGTCGTAGTCGACGTCCACGAGGGTGCCGTTGACGTCCTGGCACTGCAGGGTGACCGGCTGCGTGTTGCGCAGCGTGCCGGTGAAGATGCCGGTCTCCTGGTTGTTCTCGTCGAGCTCCGGGATCAGGTCCTCGACCGTCGGATCGAGGAGCTCGTCGAACACGACGCGGACGTACCAGAGCTCGGGGGCCGCGTTGGCCACCTGGGCCGGATCCACCGAGAGATCCTCGGGGCAGATCTGCTGCGTCGTGAAGTCCGGCAGCCCGACGAGGCTGGGGCGCTTCTCATCGCCGCGCTTGCAGTAGGTCGCCGACTCGATCAGCCCGCCCAGCGCATCGTTCAGCACCAGGACAGCGAGCACTTCGGGGTCACCTTCGGGGCGAAGATCGGTGCGAGCCGACGGATCGTCGCATGCGCCCAGCGCTAGCGTTGCGACGGCCATGACGGCGGCGCCCTGCGTCTTGAGACGCGGACGGTGGACGAGCATGAATGAGCCTCCCAGTTGGCTAAGTTTTGGATCTAGAGGTCCTCGTTATCGTTAGGGCCTCACTCCCTAGCGATGAAACGATTTTCGGAGTCTTCGCTCATTGGCGCGATAAACGCAAGACCCATAAATCGCTGTCAACTCGCCTCATGGAGTGTCGCAGGCTCGTCGAGGCCGCGTCAGTCTCAGGTCTCTCCGTCGAGAAATGCCGCCGAAAACGGCGGCGGCCGGTGCTTCCACCGGCCGCCTCTGTTTGCTCGCGTCAGCGTCCTGTCAGGCGTTGGGCCGCTTGCCGTTCTGCGGCGTTCCGTGCGGCCCCGGCGCCGCAGCTGCGGCTGGCTGCGCCTTCTTCTGAGGTGACCGATCGTCGTCGGGCGCGTGCTTGGCGTCGGGCGCGTGCTTGGCGTCGGCCGCGTGCTTGGCGTCGGGCTTGGCGGCCGGCGGCTCGTCGATGCCGATGCGGCGCACCTGGTGGTGCGCGAGGACCTTGGCCTCGATCGAGTTGTACACGTCGGGGTGCTCGATCAAGAACTGCTTCGCGTTCTCGCGTCCCTGGCCGATCCGCTCGCCTCCGTACGAGAACCAGGCGCCGCTCTTCTCCACGATATTGGCCTCCGAGGCGAGATCGACCAGGTCGCCCTCGCGCGAGATCCCATGGCCATACAGGATGTCGAACTCGACCTCCTTGAAGGGCGGCGCCATCTTGTTCTTCACCACCTTGACGCGGGTCCGGTTGCCGACGATGTCCTCCTCCTTCTTGATCGCGCCGACGCGCCGGATGTCGAGGCGCACCGAGGAGTAGAACTTGAGCGCGTTGCCGCCGGTGGTGGTCTCCGGCGAGCCGAACATGACGCCGATCTTCATGCGGATCTGGTTGATGAAGATCACCATCGTGCGCGACTTGGCGATCGCGGCCGTGAGCTTGCGGAGCGCCTGGCTCATGAGGCGCGCCTGGAGGCCGACGTGGGTGTCGCCCATCTCGCCCTCGAGCTCGGCCTTCGGCGTCAGCGCCGCGACGGAGTCGATGACGATCACGTCGATCGCGTTCGACCGCACGAGCATGTCGGCGATCTCGAGCGCCTGCTCGCCGAAGTCCGGCTGGCTGACGAGCAGCTCCTCGGTCCGGACGCCCAGCTTCTTTGCGTAGCCCACGTCGAGCGCGTGCTCGGCGTCGATGAACGCGCACACGCCGCCGCGCTTCTGCGCCTCGGCGACGATATGGAGGGTCAGGGTCGTCTTGCCGCTCGACTCCGGGCCGTAGATCTCGACGATGCGCCCGCGCGGCAGGCCGCCGATGCCGAGCGCGATGTCGAGGCCGAGCGAACCCGACGGGATCACGTGCGTCTCGCGCTCGATCGTGTCCTTGCCGAGCCGCATGATCGAGCCCTTGCCGAACTGCTTCTCGATCGATCCGAGCGCGAGCTCGATCGCCTTGTCGCGGGCCGGATCATGCGCGTGGTACGCCGCGCCATGCCCGCCGGACGAGCCGGTCGAGCGAGGTCCGGAAGGAGGGCTCGGGGGGGTCTCTTTGATCGCCATCTGGGTTCGCTCCTGTTCGCTCGCTAGACGTCGTGATCGGGGTTGGCGCCCTGGCCGCGCGGCCAGCCGTCATCGGTGTCGGGCTCGACGGGCGGCTTGTGGGCTAGCTCTACCGGCGGCGTCTGACGTTCCGGCACCGAAATCGGCGGTTTTGATCGCGATTCGAGCCGGATTTCATAGAGCTCTCGATATACCGAACCTGATGAT
Organism: Kofleriaceae bacterium; assembly: GCA_035558535.1. Taxonomy (GTDB): domain Bacteria; phylum Myxococcota_A; class Polyangia; order Haliangiales; family Haliangiaceae; genus JABFXX01. The sequence goes on along the minus strand of DATMCI010000328.1, from coordinate 104,217 downwards.
TTCGTTTCGCTTTCAAACAACGTGATCGAATCGAGCGCAGTATCCCCGAACATTTGTTCAGCCAGAGGTAACACGACCTCTCGAATCGCGCGAGCGTCCCTGAGCCTGCCGATGGTCACGTGCGGGTGAAACCGCTGGCGCTCCGGCCGGTAGCCCAGCCGGACCACGGCCGCCTCGACCCGCTCCGCCAGATCGATCAGCGGCCGCGGCGCCTCGACGCCCGCCCACACGACCGTCGCCCGCTCGAGCGACGGGAACGCCCCCAGGCGCGCCGTCCGGAACGAGAGCGGCGCGATCCCGGCGGCCGCCTCGTCGAGCGCGTCGCGCACGGCGCCGATCGCCTCGGCGCGCGTCCAGCCCAGGAACCGCATCGTCACGTGGTAGCTCACCGGCGCGACCCACCGCAGGTCGACGCCCGCGTCCCGGGCGCGCCGCGCCAGCGTCTCGGCGGCCCCGGCCAGCGCGTTCGCGGTGGCCACCGAGATCCGGGCGCCGACGAACAGCCGCTTGCCGGCCTCGCGCCGGGCTTCGGGCTTCGGCTCGGGCTTCGGCTCGGGCTTCGGCTCACTCATGGCCGCCCTCCCCCCGCCTCGCCCAGGACCCAGCGCGACCGCGCGGCCTCGGCCGCGTCCTGCGCCGGCAGCGCCGCGTCGAGCATCGCGAGCGCCCACCACGCCGAGAGGATGCGGATCTGATCCCGCGTGCTCGGCCACGACAGCTTGCGCGTCGCCACCGACGGCTCGCCGCCCTCGCCCCGGCTCGCCAGCGCGAGCCACACGGTGCCCACCGGCTTCTCCGGGGTCCCGCCGTCCGGCCCCGCCACCCCCGACACCGAGATCGAAAACCGGGTCCCGAAGCGAGCGAGCGCGCCGCGCGCCATCTCCACGACCGTCGGCTCGCTGACGGCGCCGTGAGCCGCGAGCGTCTCGGCCAGAACGCCGAGCTGCCGCACCTTCTCATCGTTCGAGTAGACGATCGCGCCGCCGGTGTACGCCCGGCTCGACCCCGGCACCCGCGTGAGCATCTCCCCGAGCATGCCGCCGGTGCACGACTCGGCCGTGGCCACGGTCGCCTCCGCGTCCAGGAGCCGCCGGGCGACGCGCTCGATCAGCGTCTCGTCGCCGGTGCCGTAGAGCGCCGGCCCCAGCCGCTCGCAGAGCCCCGCGTCCAGCTCCGCGAGCCGGCGGTGGGCCGCGTCCAGCTCGCGGTCGCGCACGACGAGCTTCACCAGCACCTCGGGGAACTTCACCTGGTAATGGATCGTCGTCCGCGGCCCGGGGGCCTCCGGCTCGAAGAGCCCCCGGCACGCCTGCGAGATCTGCGACTCGCCACGCCCGAAGACGCGGTAGATCCGGCGGGCGATCCGCTCGACCGCCCCCCGGGCCTCGCGCAGCTCGGCGAGCCGGCGGCCCAGGCTCTGGTCGAAGATGCCGTGGATCTCCCGCGGGAAGCCCGGCAGGCAGATCACCGGCACCCCGTCGATCGGCAGCTCGAAGCAGGGCGCCAGCCCCACCGGGTTGCCGTGGACGAGCGATCCCGCCGGGACCCGCACCTGGCGGAGCTGGATCGGCGTCACCTCCACCCGGCCCGCGAAGCGCTCCTCCAGGCGGCGCCGCGACGGCTCGTGGAGCTCGACCGAGGCCCCGCCCAGCCGCGCGACCACGTCCACGGTCAGGTCGTCCTCGGTCGGCCCCAGGCCCCCCGAGCAGATCACGAGGTCCGATCTCGTGACCGCCTGCGAGAGCGCGGCCACGATGTCAGCCTCGTGGTCGGTACAGCTCGTCATCCACCGCGTCGTGATATCGAGGTCCCACAGCCGCTCTGCAAGGTAGGCGGAGTTGGTATCGATGATCTCGCCACGGCACAGCTCATCCCCGATCGTCAAGATCTCTGCACGCATGCGCCTCGGCGATTGTACCCGCGCGCGCTCTCTGCGCGCGTTCCCTGCCCCACGTGCGCGAAGCCACCCCACGCGGTTGACGCGCTCAGGACGCGCTGCCTATCATCCCAACCCGACGTGAAGCGTGTAGCTCGTCGCAGCGCTCCTCTCAGGCACTCATGAAGATCCGCTACGCTGCCAAGACAGATGTGGGCATGAAGCGGACCCACAACGAGGACTACTTCTCGTTGATCGAGGACGAGCAGCTGTTCCTCGTCGCCGACGGCATGGGTGGTCACGCCTCGGGCGAGGTCGCCTCGAAGATGGCCGCCGAGACGATCGGCGAGTTCTACCAGCGCACGCGCGAGGACGAGGACGCGACGTGGCCGTACAAGATGGACCGGTCGCTCTCGTACATCGAGAACCGGCTGGTCTGCAGCATCAAGCTGGCCAACCTCCGCATCTTCGAGACCTCGAACCGCGACCTCCGCTACAAGGGGATGGGCACGACGATCGTCTCGACGCTGGTCTCCGGCGACAAGATCTACGTCGGCCACGTCGGTGACTCGCGCGTGTACCGGGTGCGCGAGGGAGACATCTCGCAGCTCACGCGCGATCACTCGCTGCTCGAGGACTACAAGGAAGCCAAGCCGGACATGACCGAGGAGGAAGAGCGCAACTTCCCCCACAAGAACGTCATCACGCGCGCGCTCGGCATGCGCGAGACGGTCCAGGTCGACATCCGCAGCCACCAGATCAAGAGCGGCGACGTGTACATCCTGTGCTCGGACGGCCTGTCGGGCATGGTCATCGACGACCAGATCTGCCAGATCGCCTCGAACGCCAAGAGCCTCGAGCGCGCGGTCGCCGAGCTCGTCGATGCCGCCAACCGGAACGGCGGCACCGACAACGTCACGACGCTGCTCCTGCAGTGTCTCGCGGCGTAGCGTGCGGTACCGCGTCTCCGGCGGCAAGCTGACCGTCCGCGCGCGCTCCCGGATCCACGACACGACCACCGTGTGGGACCGGATCACCGGCGACGTCGAGGCCGAGCCGGAGACGCTCGCCACCGCCGGCGCCGCGGCCTCGTTCCAGGTCGACATGACCTCGTTCGACGCGGGCGACTGGCTGCGGAACCGCAAGCTGCGCAAGGACTTCGACCTCGAGGCGCACCCGTCCGCGGGCTTCACCCTGCGCGCGCTCTCGGACGTCCGGCGGGATGGCCCTGTGTTCGAGGCGACCGCCGAGGGGGTCCTCGCGTGGCGCGGCAAGGAGGTCCCGCTCGTCTTGGCCGGCAAGGGCCGGCTCGACGCGGCCGGCCTCGAGGCGTCCGCCACGTTCGAGCTGGACATTCGCAAGCTGGGCCTTTCCGCGCCACGCTTTCTCATGATCAAGATGGAAGACGAGGTCGAGATCGAGGTCGCCCTGCGCGGGGCGGTGGTGCCATGAGGGCGCGCGCGCTGGGCGCCCTGGCCGCGGCCGCCGCCGCGCTCGCCGTCGGGCCCGCCTGCGACAAGCAGGGCGATCCTGCGGGACTGGGGCCGTGGACGTTCACGCGGACGACGCTCGCCCACGCGAAGAAGGCGGGGCGCTGTCAGCCGACCGAGCTCGCCGATCTCCGCAAGGCGACGTGGTGCTTCGGCGTCCAGCCGATCAAGGCCGGCGGCAAGACCGCCGAGGTCGATCTGTACTTCGGCGGTGACACCGACGACGCGAAGCTGATCGAGATCCAGCTCAAGGTGCGCGGCTGCGTCGAGGAGGATCTCGATAAATGGATGCGCGAGCGCTTCGGCCCGCCGTTCGAGACCCGCGCGATGCGCGCCTACTGGAAGAACTCGTTCCTGTGGGCCGCGGCGCTCATGCCGTCCGAGGCCGGCCGCTGCGTCGTGCACTTCCTGCCGGTGACCGAGAGCAGCGAGATCGAGCGCATCAAGCAGCGGTAGCCTGGCAGCGGTAGCCTGGCAGCGGTGACCTGACCTGCCTGCCCGGGATCTACTAGATTCCGGCCATGAAGCTCTCCGGATCAGTTGCTCTCGTCACCGGCGCCGCCTCGGGCCTCGGCGCCGCCACCGCGCGCCGGCTCGCCGCGGGCGGCGCGAAGGTCGTCCTCGTCGATCGCGACGACACGCGCGGCGCCCCGCTCGCGGGCGAGCTCGGCGGCGTGTTCGCCAAGGCGGACGTCACCGAGGCCGCCCAGGTCGAGGCCGCGATCGCCGAGGCCGACAAGCTCGGGCCGCTGCGCGTCGCCGTGTCGTGCGCCGGCGTCGGCTGGGCGGCGCGCACGCTCGACAAGACCGGCAAGCCGCACGACCTCGACCTGTTCAAGACGGTCATCGGCACAAACCTCGTCGGCACGTTCAACGTGCTGCGCCTCGCCGCGGCGGCGATGGCGAAGTCTCCGCCCCAGGAGCACGGCGCGCGCGGCGTCATCGTCAACACCGCGTCGGTCGCCGCGTTCGACGGCCAGATCGGCCAGATCGCGTACGCCGCCTCGAAGGCCGGCGTCGCCGGCATGACGCTGCCAGCCGCGCGCGACCTCGCGCCCGCCGGGATCCGCGTCGTGACGATCGCGCCCGGCATCTTCGACACGCCCATGCTCGGCGCGCTCGCCGCCGAGAAGCGCGCGGCGCTCGCGGCCGACGTCGTGTTCCCCAAGCGCCTCGGCGATCCCGCGGACTACGGCGCGCTCGTCGCCGCGATCATCGAGAACGACTACCTGAACGGCGAGACGATCCGGCTCGACGGCGCGCTGCGCATGCCGCCGAAGTAGCTCACTTCGGGATCAGCTCCACGGGGATCGCGTTCGGCATCTCCGGGACCGCCTGCTCGTACAGCCAGCTGTACGTGAAGTACGTCCCGAGGACGCGCTTCGTGTAGTTGCGGATCTCGTCGTCGAGGATCGCCTCGACGAACTCGTCCGCGGCGAGCGTGCCGCGCAGCTTCATCACGCGGCGCGTGTAGTTCTCGCCCGCGTTGTACGAGGGCGGCACCAGCATCGTGAAGCCCTTCCAGAACTGGAACAGGTAGCCGAGGAAGCGCGAGCCGATCGTGACGTTCTTCTCCGGATCGCGCAGGGTGTCGCGCGACACCGTGATGCCCGTGCCCTTCGCGAACCGCTCGCCGGTCACCGAGATCATCTGCGTCAGGCCGATCGCGTTCGCCGTGCTCTCGAGCAGCGGGTTGTACGAGCTCTCCTCGCGGACGATCGCGATCTGCATCGCGAACGGCACCTTGTTCGTGGTCGCGTGCGTGCGCACGAGCTCCTCGTACGCCAGGGGGTAGCCGATCCGCCAGCGCGCGCGGTTTGGGCCGACCGGCCACTCGCGGCGGTAATCGAGGATGTGCCAGCGCGTCGGCCAGTGCGCGACCGAGTGGCGGCCGGCGCGATCGAACAGGTACGCCATCGCCCACAGCTTCTCGACGGTGTCCGGATCGTCGACGCGCTTCTTGTCCCGGGGCGCCGTCAGGCCGAGCTTGCGCAGCTCGGCTTCGGCCGCGTCGCCGAGCCCCAGGCGCAAGAATTCGAGCGCGCGCGCAAAGCCCGGCGCGCCCCACTCGACGCGCGGCTTGAACGAGAACGCCGGCGCCTTCGGATCGAAGCCCTTCGGATCGGCGGCCAGCTCGGCGACCAGCTGCTCGTAGCGCTTCGGCGCCGCCTCGCGGACGCGGTTCAGCGCGAGCATCGCGTAGTACGCCGCCGGGTACTGGCGCGCGGCCGCCTCGTAGGCGGCGAGCGCGTCCTTCGGCTGGCCCTTCGCGGCGTACGCGCGGCCGAGCCAGTACTGCGCCTGGCCCTCGCCGTAGTAGTTGTCGTCGTGCGGGATCAGCTCGATCTGCTTCTTCCACCACTTGATCGCGACGTCGAGCTGCTTGTCCTGCCACGCCGCCCAGCCCAGCCGCCACGTCGCCTCGGCGACGTTGTCGCCCGCGGGGAACTTCGTCGGCAGCGCGGACAGCACGGCCTCTGCCTGCTTGGGCTGGGCGAGCGCCGTCCACTCCTCGGCCTCGCGCAGGAGCGCGTCGTCGGAGTAGCTGTGCGACGGATCGACCACCTGCGCCGCCTGGAAGCGCTTCGCCGCCTCCTCGTGCTGGCCGACGAACGACCACGAGCGGCCCGCCTGGTAGAGGCCCTTGATCTCGAGATCGGTGTTCTTGCCGGCCTTGCAGGCCGCGGCCGCCTCGTCGAACATCGGCGCGGCCGCCTTGCGGTCGCGCGCCTTGAACCGGCTCTGCGCCCGGTGGTACGCGGCGACGCAGCGCTCCTCGGCCGTGATCGCCTTGTCGGCGAGCGCCGCGTCGAACGCCGCCTCCGACTCCGGGTTGCGCTGCGCCGCGAACAGCTCCTTGCCGCGCGCGATGTGCTCGGCCGCCGTGAGCACGTCGTACTTCTGGAGGTCGGCCGGCAAGGTCGGCCGCAGCGCGGCGAGCCGATCGCCCGCCTGCTTCGCCCACGCGGCCAGCGGATCGTCGATCCGGATCTGGCGGTACAGCGCGACGATCTCCTTGGCGTGGTCCTTGACGCTCACGTGCTCGAGCGCCTCCGCCAGCCGGAAGCGCGCCTCGGCGCGGCGGATCCCGTCGGGGCGGCGCGTCAGATAATCGCGGTAGTGCGCGGCCACCTGCGCGTGCTCGCCTTTGGCGCCCAGGAGCGCGCGCAAGAGATCGCCGATCAAGAGCTCGGCGTCGGCGCCGACGATCGAGTCGGCCGCGACCTCGCGCGAGAGCTCGAGCGCGCGCGGCAGCTGGCCCGCGAAGTAGCACGCGCGCGCGGCCTGATAGCGGATGTAGTCGCCCAGGAGCGGCAGGCCCTTCTGCGCCGCCGTGAGGCGCAGGACCGCCTGCGGCCACTCGCCCAGCCGCGCGTGCACGAGCCCGAGCAGCAGATCGAGACGCGCCGCGGCGTCGCCCTGGGCCTTCGCGCGCGCCGCCGTGAACGCCGCCTTCGCCTCCGCCCACTTCTCGAGCGAGAACGCGCGCACGCCCTGGGCCGCGTCGCCGTCCGCGAAGTACGGCGCCGCCATGTCCTGGGTGAGCGGCGCTGGTTGCGGCGCCGGCTGGGGCGGCGCCGGTGCCGCGGGACCGGCGTCTCCGGCGGCGGCGCTCGCCGGGATCGCAGGGACGAGCGGCGGCGTCACCTGCTGGGCATTGCGACCCGAGCAGGCGCCCGAGCAGGCGCCCGAGCAGATACAGAGCGCGAGGAGCGTCCACAGGCGCCGCATGGTCCCTGACCCTAGCAACGCCGATCGCTCGGAACAAATTTCATCGCGAGACCCGGTTGCGCCCTTCGCGCTTGGCCCGGTACAGCGCCTGGTCCGCCGCCTCGATGAGCTGCTCGACCGTCTCGGCGCGCGCCATCGGGAACGCGGCGACGCCGACCGAGATCGTGGCGCGGAGCTCGAGGGCCCGGTAGCGGCACACCGTGACCTCCGCCAGCCGGCGCAGCCGCTCGCCGAGCGCGGCCGCCTGCTCGAGCTCGACCGCCCGCAGCACCACCGCCAGCTCCTCGCCGCCGAAGCGCGCGACGATATCCTCGTTGCGCACCGCCCGCTGGAGCGCCGCCGAGAGGTTCGCGAGCACCGCGTCGCCCGCCAGGTGGCCGTGGGTGTCGTTCAGCTCCTTGAAGTGATCGACATCGATCATGAGGAGCGACAGCGCGGAGTCGTGCCGGCGCGCGAACCGCAGCTCGCTGTCGAGCCGATCGAGCAGGTAGCGCTTGTTGTACAGCCGGGTCAGCGGATCGCGCAGCGCCGACGCCACGAGGCGCTGGTGGAACCGCTCGTCGATCTCGTCGTGGTGCGCGAACCGCAGCACGGTGAGCGGTCCGACCTGGATCTTGTCGCCCTCCTCGAGCGTCCGCGCGTCCGAGAGCCGCTCGCCGTTGACGAACGTCCCGTTGCGGCTCGCCAGATCCTCGACGAGGATCGCGCCGCCCTCGTGGCGGATGCGCGCGTGGTGGCGCGACACGCCCTCCTCGACGATCTTGAGCCCGGAGCTCACCGCGCGGCCGATCAGGAGGCCCGTCTCGGGGATGCGGAACATCTGCCCAGCCAGCGAGCCGGTGAGCGCCGTCAGGCACGCGTGGATGCCGCCGGTCGGCGCCGGGATCGGCACCGGCTTCTCGACAGTCACAAACGCATCGTCGTCCCCCGGGTCGAGCGGCTGCGCCACGCGCTCATGGTAGGTCAAACCGATGCGGCACGCGACGCGAACCAGCCGGCGATAGCCTCCAGCGTGGCGCCGCGTGGTCCGAGCCCGCGGGCCACGGTGCACGCCTCCTCCCCGAGGAGGCGCATCCGCTCGGCCGCGATGGCCGCGTACTCGGTGAGCTCGCCGTCGTCGCGATCGTCGGCGTGCTGGAACGCGATCCCGATCGCCATGCCGTAACGGCCCAGGGCCTCGCACACCTCGGCACTCGCGCCCGCCGCGATCCCGCCGATCTCGGCGGCCGCCGCGAACAGCGCGCCCGTCTTCCCCGCGTGCAGGCGCTCGACCGCGGCGAAGTCGCGCGGCGGCGCCATGTCGAGCGCCTGGCCCACGAGCAGCCCGGTGGCCCCGGCGCGCTGCGCCATCACCGCGACCGCTGGCGCGGCCGCGGGCCCCAGCTCGGCGAAGGCGCCGAACGCGGCCGTGAGCAGGCCGTCGCCCGCGAGGATCGCGATCGCCTCGCCGAACGCGATGTGGACCGTCGGCCGACCGCGGCGCTCGTCGTCGTCATCCATCGCAGGGAGATCGTCGTGGACCAGCGTGTACGCATGCAGCATCTCGATCGCGCACGCCGCCGGCATCGCGCGCTCGCGCGTCCCGCCGCACGCCTCGGCAGCGGCGATGAGCACGGCCGGCCGCAGCCGCTTGCCCGGCCCCGTCGCCGCGTAGCTCATCGCCTCGCAGAGGCGCCCCGGATCATCGGCCGGCGGGCGCAGCCGGCGGACCAGCTCGACATCGACGGCGCGCCGCACCTCCTCGAGGTACGCGAGCAGCGCGGGCGGCGCCGTGGCCGGGGCCAGCGTCGCGGACACGCCTACCCTGCCGCCGCGTCGGGTGTGCGCTTCGGCGGCTCCTCGGGCGCGAGCGGCTCGAACGGCGCGACCTCGATCCCGCCCGACGCGCTGACGAGGATCTCGACGCGGCGCTCGGCCGTGGCGAGCAGGTGCTGGCCGCGCCGCGCGAGCTGCACGCCCTCCTCGTAGATCTGCAGCGACTGCTCGAGCGTCAGGTCGCCCGACTCCAGGCGCGTCACCACCTCGCGCAGCCGCGCGAGGATCTGATCGAAGCCGGGCTCGGGCGCGCTCGTCATCGGCGCGAGCACGATAGCGGACCCGCCCTGCGTTGAAAAGTCGTCTCGTCGGGAACGCTTGACGACCCGCCGCCTTGCGAGGAAGCTGACACGGCATGGGCGACCGGCAGGACTTCCGGCCCGACGACACCGGCGAGCTCAAGGAGCGCTGGCGTACGTATATCCAGGACCGGCGCCTGAACGTCACTGCTCAGCGCGAGGCGATCGTCGAGCTGTTCCTCCGCACGCGCGAGCACGTCTCGATCGACGAGCTCCTCACGAAGGTCCGCAAGCGCCAGCCGCGCGTCGGCTACGCCACGGTGTACCGCACGCTCAAGCTGCTCGTCGACAGCGGCATCGCCGTCGAGCGCCAGTTCGGCGACGGCCAGGCGCGCTACGAGGTCGTCGGCGATCACCACGATCACCTGATCTGCATGAAGTGCGGCCTGATCCTCGAGTTCGAGGACGACGAGATCGAGCGCCTGCAGGACAAGATCGCGGCGCGGCTCGGCGGGTTCACCGTGCTGCGCCACCGCCACGAGCTCTACGGCCTCTGCCCCAAGGCGGCCGGCGATCCGAACGGCGCGTGCCCCAAGGAGCAGGCCAAGCGCTGAGGGATCTCCCGCGGCGAGCGGGAGACGAGCGATCACTCCTGCTTGGCGCTCGTCTTGTACCGCGGGCTGCTGTCGTGCCACTCGAACCCGCCGCCCATCCACGACCGCAGGCCGCGCAGGAACCGCTGCAGCTCCACCGAGGGGACGGCCATGAGGCTCCTGTGGGTCGCCTCGAAGTCGTGGACGAGATCGTTGTGGACCTTGACGGTGATCTCCGTCGCCTCCTGGATGGAGCAGCCCCGCTCGGCGGCGACCAGGAGGACCATGTTGCACGGCGGCTGCTCCTCCTTCAGATCCTTGGCGACCGAGTAGAGGTCGTTGAGGATCACGGAGGCCGTCCCGGCCTGGAACGCCGCGCGGCGGACGCGCGGCTCGTAGTAGAGGTGCGCCGGGACCTCGTAGCCGCCGATGGGATCGATCAACGTCATCGATGTGTAGAAGCTGTCGTGCTGCCGCGCCGCGATGTACTTCCACGGGGGCGGGTACACGCCCGTGTGCAGCCACGCCGCGTAGGCGGTCCACGAGACGAACATCGCGAACGTCGAGTAGCAGGCCCGCTGGACCTGCGGCGGCGTGGCGTAGCGACTCATGTACTCGACCCCCGAGCGCAGCATCACGAGCACGGGGTCGGCGGCGAGCGCCTCCTCGAGCGGCGGGGTGAGCTCGCCCATGAGCGGCACCGGATCCATCGCCGCCATCGCCAGGACGAGCCGCGGCGGGAGCTGCTCCGGAATCGCCCCGAGCGAGCTGTCGTCGGAGTAGTAGTCGTCGGCGGCCCACCACCCCGCGTTCATCTTGGCCCCGATCAAGAGCCGATCGGGATCGTCGCAATCGGGGTGGGCGAGCATCATCAGGCGCCCGAAACGGCCCTTGCGGAACTTCTCGAGCGCGTCGCCCTCGAAGCCGCAGTCCGCCACCCACGCCAAGAGCTTCTCGTCGACAAGGTCGGCGAGCGGCTCGTTGATCCGCTCGGTGATCGGGCAGTACAGCGGAGACGCCGTCCGATCGCCCCACGGCCGCTCGGCGTACGCGGGATCGCCGGCCGGCTGCGGAGCCGGCGGATCCAGATCGCCGGCGCGCGCCCGGTTGAGCAGATCGACGAGCCGGGCGGCGGACGTCCCCAGCCCCGTCGGCCGGATCTGCATGGCGAGCCTCGCGGCCTCCGGGTCGAGGAGCTCTGAGGGCTTGTCTCCGTGCGTCGACATGCGGGGGTTACCGGACCAGCCGATCCGCGACGATCAGAAGATAGTGGAAGCTGTTCTCCTTGTACGCCGTGAGGAACGGCGTCTCGACGCCGGTGGCGACCGAGGACTTCGCCCGCAGCTCCCAGTACGGGATCGTCTGGGCCGTCAGATCGATGACGTTGATCGGCACGAGGTCGTTGGCCGCCATCGCCTTGAAGTACTCGCTGCGCGGGTGGATGTTGCAGATGTACTGCGAGTCGATCTGGCTGACCGCCTGCGAGCGACCGCCCCTGACGTCGTTGTAGCAGCCCGTGATGCAGACGTAGCGGCCGCCGTCGCAGAGCAGGCGCGAGAACTCGCGGAACAGCTTGTGGAGGTCCACGTACATCGTGGTCTCGTTGGTCCAGATGCCGCGGAGGGATCCCGTCTCGAAGCCGGTGTCCAGCATGTTGCGGAAGTGGAACTTCACGGAGTCGGAGATGCCGCGCTTCGCCGCCTGGCCGTTCGCGAACTCGACCTGATACTCGGAGATCGTCACTCCGTCGACGCGGCAGCCGAACTTCTCGTGGGCCATGATGCTCGTGCCGCCGCGGCCCGACCCGGCGTCCAGCAGGCGATCGCCGGGCTGGACGTCACCCAGGTGGCTGAGCAGCAGCTCGGCTTGCGCGTGCTCCAGCCGGTGCAGCTCGCGGATGATGCGATCGTTACGGGTGCTCTCCGGCGCCTCGAGCACCGACCAGTCGACGTCGCCGATCCCGTAGTGGTGGTGGTAATAGCCGTCGACGTGGCCAAGCAGCAGGTTGACCGGATCGTTCTGGTTCGTGTTCCAGTAGTTCGCGACCGACTTCTGATACTCGCTACGCAGGACGTTGTGGGCAGGGTTCGTCTGATTCGTAGGCATCGCGTTCGTTTCCTTTGCGGGTGCACGCCGAGGCGCGGCCGTACAATCTGCGGAAGCATCGTCCACGGCAAGGAGCCCGGGCCATCGTTGAAGGCCACCCGCGCGTGAGAGCGATCGATCGCCGATGCGCGTCGACGCCGACGCAAACAGCGCGTAGCCGACGCGAGGCAGAGCACCGGACGGATACCGCTCGCTCTGTACCCGGGTCACTGCCAATACCCGGATCGCGGCCGCGGGTGCGGATCCCGTCACCGGACCGATCCTCCGTTGCCGGTCGGGTCAGGCACCGCGAACGAGCACGCGTGGATGGCTGAGCCCAGCTACCAGACCGATCCTGCAAGATCAAGTCGTTACCCGCACCATCCGATCCCTGAAGTCCGAATTCGTACCTCAATTTTTTATGTCGTCTAGCTGAGGAGCCCGTCGCCTCTACATTTGTCGACGCGATCCGAGCAGGTGGGCGCAAGCCGGTGAAAGTGGCGCCAGGGCGGGGCTCGGGGAGCGGGGATTCGGGAGGTGAGGAGGTTCGGAGACGGGGTTTGAGGGCGAGGGCGGGCTCGGGGACGGGGTGGGGGCGGGGGCGGGGGCGGGGGAGAGGGAGGAGGCGGGCTCGGATCGCGTCGACAGGCGGGGGCAGGCGCGGATCGCGTCGACAGCTGTCTCCGCACGCCGCCGGGCCGCCGGCAGCGCATCAGCTCAGCGCGCTGATCTGATCTGGTCTCTGGTCACTGGTCTCTGGTCACTGGTCTCTGGTCACTGGTCTTCGCACATGACGCCGAGCTGGCCGTAGATCCCCATCTCCCGGTAGATGAGGTAGCGGTTCGCCAGGAGCTCCAGCACGACCAGCTCGTTCTTCGTCTGGCCCTTTTTCCAGTACGCCTTGCCGGTGTTGCCCTCGGTCACGATCTTGAGGTCGCCGCTCTTGGTCGCGTAGATCTCGCCGGCGCTGTCGCTGACGACGTTCGTCATCGCGAGCTCCTTCATCGCGCCCTTCTGGCCCGAGAACACGCGGAACCCCTTGCCGCCGTACTCCTCGCGGAACCGGTCGACGAAGAAGTACACACCGTCGTCGTCGCGCGCGAGGAAGTGCGCCTGGCGCTGCCACAGCACCGGCTGAAACGTCGCCCGCGCGAAGAACGCCTTCGCCTCGTCGACGGTGAGCTGCTTCAAGGGCTTCTCGTCCTGCTGCTTGCACTGGATCGACGGCTTGCCGGTCTTCGCCGAGAAGCTCGCCTGCTGCATGTTCTTGACGCGCGGCGACCACACGTACCAGTCGCGGCCCTTGTCGTCGGAGCCGCCGCCCACGATGCGCTGCTGGTACATGTTCTTGCCGTCGCCGTAGAACACCCACTGATCGGCGTCGTCCGGGAACGAGCCCATCCGCGGCGACACGTAGTAGTTCCCGTCGTCGTCGCGGAACACCTCCAGCTTTTCGGCGACGCTCTTGGCGTCGATCGCCTTGGGCTTGCTCCCCGGCTTGGCCGGGGCCTTGTTGTCGGCGGCGGCGTGCCCTGCCACGCCGAGCGCGAGCACCACGATCAGATGTTGTCTCATAGGGTCCCCGTCATCTTCAGGTTCTGCCTCCCGCGCTCGCGGGACCCCGCCGCGCCCTCCCGCATGGACACCAGGGCCGCGAAGCAGGCGCCCCGGCGTGCATGCATCGGCCTGGCATTATACGCTCGCCCCGATGGGGAATTCACCGGCACGCTCCGCCGTGGATGTGGGGTCGGTCATCGCGGACACTTACACGATCGAGGCGCTGATCGGACGCGGCGGCATGGGTGCCGTATTCCTCGCGAGCCACCGCCGCCTCCCCGGCAAGAAGGTGGCGATCAAGATCCTCCACGCCGAGCTCACCGATGACGAGGTGGTGGCCCGCTTCCGGCGCGAGGCGCTGATCGCGTCGCAGCTCAACCACCCCAACATCGTCGACGTCACCGACTTCAACGTCACGCCCGACGGCACGCCGTACCTCGTGCTCGAGTACCTGCACGGCGAGTCGCTCTACTCGCGCATCAAGCTCGGGCCGATGCCGCTCGATCAGGTGCTGTCCATCATCCGCCAGGTCGGCTCCGCGGTGGCCGCGGCCAACCGCGAGGGCATCGTCCACCGCGATCTGAAGCCGCAGAACATCTTCCTCGTTCCCAAGGAGGTCGACGGCCGGCTCGTCGAGATCGCGAAGGTCCTCGACTTCGGCATCTCGAAGATCCGCGGCTCGCAGACCGTCAAGACGCAGGAGAGCACGCTGCTCGGCACGCCGCAGTACATGGCGCCCGAGCAGGCCACCGGCCAGCACACCCTCATCGACGAGCGCACGGACATCTTCGCGCTCGGCGCGATCGTCTACGAGATGCTGTCCGGCCAGTCCGCGTTCTCCGGCGCCAACATCCCCGAGGTCGTCTTCAAGGTCGTCTACGAGGAGCCCCCGGCGCTCGCCTCGCGCGTCCCCGGCCTGCCGCCCGCGATCTATAACGCCGTCGCGCGCGCCATGGCCAAGGGCGCCGCGGATCGCTTCCCGTCGGTCGGCGCGTTCGTCGAGGCGCTCACCGGCCAGCCGCTGCTCCAGCTCCGCACCTCCGCGCTCACGCCGCCCGAGGTCGGCTTCGCGATCGGCTCCAAGCACCGGAGCACCGGCCAGGACGCGTTCGCGCAGACGATGGGCTCGGTCGATCAGAGCTCGCCGTTGGCCGCCGCCGTCCCGCGGGGCACGATCAACCCCAACGGCGCGACCGTCGACATGCCGTCGCCGCCGCAGACGCGCGACATCGTCCCGACGGTCCCGGCGCTGCCCAGCAACCGTAGGCCGCCGAGCCGCCGCACCGCGCTGATCGCGGGGCTCGCGCTCGTGTGCGGCGCCGCGGCCGCCACCGTCGTCGCGATGCGCCTCGTGCGCTCGCCCGCGGAGCCCGCTCCGCCGCCCGTCGTGCAGGGCGGCTCTGGCTCGGGCTCCGGCTCTGGCTCTGGCTCCGCCGTCGCCGCCGTCGCCGCCGTCGCCGCCGTCCCCGGCGACGCCGCGCTCGCCGCCCCGCCCGATGCCGCGCAGATCGTCGTCGCGCAGGTCGCGCCGCCCGACGCCGGCACGCCCCCGCCGCCGCGCCCCGATGCCGGCCGCCCGACACCGCGACGCGACGCCAGCGTCGCGACAGAGCGCCCGCGCCCGCCCGACGAGGGCAGCGGCAAGGCAGAGCCCGAGGACGAGGCCGTCACGAAGAACCTCGGCACCGCCGAGGCCGCCCTCACCGCCGGCCAGTTCGATCGCGCCGAGCGGCTCGCCAACAACATCATCACGTCACCTGACGCGCGCGCCCACCAGCGCGCGCGCGCCCACGCCATCCGCGGCATCGTCAAGTGCACGCACCAGCACGATCAGGAAGGCGCCGCCATCGACCTCCGCAACCTCGGCGGGTTCCGCGACCTCCAGAGCCGCCTGATCGCCGCCTGCAAGCGCGTCGGCATCGAGCTGTAGGCGCGGCGCTCTCAGTGAAACAGCACGAGGACGCGGCGGCTGCACGAGTCCGCGTCGGACTGGACCGTGAGATCGATGTAGTCGCCGTGGTGGACCGGGCCGCGCGGGAGCACCAGCAGGGCGCCGAGCACAGACGGCGGGAGGGAGAGCATGCGCGCCGCGATCAGCGCGCCCGCGGCGAGGTCGTTGGCCGCCGGCTGATCGTCGACGGCGGCGATCCGCTCGTCGCCGTCGAGCCGGATCAGCTGGGTGACGAGCTCCGGCGTGGCCGCGGAGGCGGCGACGTCGACGACGTTCACGGGCGCCGGGCGGAGCAAGCAGGACGACACGGTGCTCGGCGCCGCGGGCGCGGGCGCGGCCGGCGCGGGCGCGCACGCCGCGGCGACTGCGGCATCGTTCGGCGACTGCAGGAGCGGGTGATACAGCAGGCCAAAGCAGCCCGCCGTCAGGTAGAGGCAGATCGCGAGCGGGCGGTGCAGCAACATGCCGGGACGTGCTGCAACCGTGCGGCCATCGCGGCGCCTGGCCTGGCGCGGGCTTACGCCACGCGGCGCGCGAGCGCGTTGCCAGGGTGGCACGCAAGCGGCCGCCGGCTGTGACGCGCGCGCCGACCTGGCGGCGCGCGGCGGGTGCTACTTGCGGATCTGCTGGGCGAGGTAGTTCTGCTCGCCGACCTGGCGGATCAGCTCGAGCTGCGTCTCGATCCAGTCGGTGTGCTTCTCCTCGGCGACCAGGATCCGCGTGAAGAGATCCTCGGTCGCGTTATCGGAGCACTCGCGGCAGGTCTGGATGCCCGTGTTGAGGAAGCCGATCGCGTTGCGCTCGAGCTCGAGGTCGGACTCGAGCTGCTCCTTGACGGTCTCACCGACGTGGAGCTTGTCGAGGCGCTGCAGGTTCGGGACGCCCTGGAGGAAGAGGATGCGGCTGATGATGTCGTCGGCGTGCTTCATCTCGTCGATCGACTCGGCACGCAGCACCCCGGCGAGCCGCTCGAAGCCCCAGTTCTCACACATCTTCGCGTGGATGAAGTACTGGTTGATCGAGGTCAGCTCGTTCGTGAGGAGCTGGTTCAGGAGCTCCAGGACCTTTTCGTTGCCCTTCATGTCACCTCGCGGGTTCGCGCTGAGCACGGCGCGCGAGGCGCCACGCTCAGCGAGGCGACCTTAGCGAGACCAGATCTTGGGCACAATCGCGACCGCAACCATTCGCGCCCTTCGACGCGAGGCGATCGCGCAGCTCGTCGACACACGCGCCGCAGCCGGTGCCGGCTCCGCAGCGCTGGCCGATCTCCTGGACGGTGCGAGCTCCGTCGTCGATCACGGCGTCCAGGTCGCGATCCGAGGTCGGGTGGCAGAGGCAGACCATCACGGCGGGTGAATTTGATAATGCTTTTCAAACCCAGTTTCGTCAAGGCCCGATTGGATGCTGATCGCACAATGTGCGATGACCGGCAAACATCTTGAATCGCTTGAGTATTCTGGATGCTTGCGCACGAGGTGGGAGAGGAAGATCCTTGCCAGCCGATGCGTACCGTGACACGGATCGCCTTCCTCGCCGTGCTCGTGGGTGCGTCGGGTGCGTTGGGTGCGTCGAGCGCGTGCAAGAAGCAGGAGGCGCCCCCGGCTCTGCCGTCGCGCCAGGGCGTGGAGATCATCAACCTCGGTGCGATGCCGCACCAGCCGCTGCGCTACCAGCTCACCACGGGTGTGAAGACGGCCGTCGAGATGGAGATCGAGACTGACATCGCGGCGAGCAGCTTCCAGCGCACGATGCCGACCACGGTGATGGTGATGGAGCTCGCCGCGGAGGACGTGCTCCCCGATGGCAACACGAAGATCCGCACCACGATCCTGCGCGCGTCGGCGCGCGAGCGAGCCGGCGCGGACGCACCGGTCGAGGCACTGAACGCCCAGGCCACGATGCTGAGCGGCGTCGCGCTCACGGGCACGCTCACGCCGCGCGGCCGGCTCCAGGCGCCGAAGCTCGTGGGCAACGCGAGCATGCCGGCGAAGGCGGCCGAGGGGTTCGCGGAGCTGGTCGCGCGGTCCGAGGAGGTGGCGATGCTCTTGCCCGAGCCAGGCGTCGGCGTGGGCGCGGTCTGGCGCATGCGCAAGGACGCGAGCCAGCTCGGGATCAAGATGGAGACGGTGACCGACATCGAGGTGACGGCGATCGAGGACAAGCGTGTCAGCTACGTGATGCGCACCGAGGTCAAGGGCAGCGATCAGCACGTCGCGATCGAAGGGGTCGAGGTCGACATCAAGAACGTCAAGGGGCATGGCCGTGGCCAGGGCGTGATCGATCTCGGCCGCATGGTGATGCTCGGCGAGCAGTCGCTCGAGCTCGGGTTCGACATCGCCGCGGACCAGGCGGTGAGCTCGATGAAGATGAAGACGACGAAGCGGATGAAGCCCGCCGCCGACGCGGCGGTCGCGGCGCCGCCGGCGCAGCCGCCGCCGCAGGCGCAGCCGCCGCAGCAGGCGCCGAAGGCGGAGTCATCGAAGACGCCGCAGGATCCGGGCACGCACTGAGCCAGGGCGGGCCGGCGCTACGGTGCTACGGTGCCGCGCGCATCGGGCGCCACGGTGCCGCGCGCATCGGGCGCTACGGTGCCGCACGCATCAGGCGCCGCGGCGCCGCGCGCATCGGGCGCCACGGCGCCGCACGCATCGGGCGCTACGGCGCCGCACGCATCGGGCGCTACGGCGAGCAGAGGGCGCCGTAGCGCTTGCACGTGCCGCCACTGACGTCCTCGCAGGTGTGGTGCAGGCTGTCGGCGGCGTTGAACATGCACTTCGACTCGGGCGCGCACGCGGCGCCCCAGGCGGCGCACGCGCCCTCGATCACCTTCGTGCATTGCTTGTAGCTGCGCGCCGCCGCGTCGTACATGCACGCGGCGGCGGGCGTGCACGTCGGCCCGAAGTGGAAGCAGGTGCCGGCGCCGCCCGACTGGCACGCGAAGTAAGCGTTGGCGCCTGCGTGGTACACGCACGACGGCACGAGGCAGCCGATGTCCTTCGGCTTCGGATCCGACGCCCCTGCCCCGCTGCCACCACTGCCACCGCCGGTGCCACCGCCCCCGCCCCGCTTCACGGTGCCGCCGCTGCCGCTGCCGCTGCCGCTGACACCGCCGCTCGCGGTGCTCGTGCCGGTGCCGGTGCCGGTGCCCGCCGGATGCTTCGGATCGGGCGGCGTCCCACACCCGATGGTCACGACGGCGGCGACGACGAACGTTAGCGCGTGGCGCACCGCGCTGTTATAGCGCGGCGCCGCGAGCTTCGCCGGCCGACCGATTCGCTTCGTCTGCGCGCCGCGCCCGGTTATGTTCGCCCGGCCATGGTCGCCTCGCGCCGCCTCGCCCCCCGCGCGACCGCGGCTGCGGCCATCGCCGCCGCGGCGACCGCGCTCGCCGGGTGCAGCAGCGACACGAGCCTGCCCGCCCCCGCCCGCTGCAACCCGCTCGGCATCCACCACTGCATGACGCCGTGGCCGAGCTCGGCGTTCGAGATCGACGACGCGAGCGCCGCGACCGGCCGCCGGCTCGCGATCCCCGAGGGCACGCTGCCCGCGAACATCGACGGCATGCACGCGAGCCCCGCGGGCTGGAACACCGCCGACGGGTTCTCGCCAGCGGCGCCGCTGGTGATGGCGTGGAAGGGCGGCGTGTCGCCCGACGGGCTGCCGCCCGCCGACAACATGGACATCTCGATGACCGCGGACAGCCCGACCGTCATCCTCGACATGACGACCGGCGAGCGCGTCGCGCACTTCGCCGAGATCGACCTCGGCGCCGAGCGCAAGCCCGACTCGCAGGCGCTGCTCCTGCGGCCCGCCGCGCGCCTCGCTGGTGGCCACCGCTACGCCGCGGCCATCACCCGCCGCGTCCGCGCCCGGGACGGCGAGCCGCTCGACGTCCCGCCCGGGTTCGCGGCGCTGCGCGACGGCCGGCACACCGATCACGAGCTGCTCGAGGCGATGCGGCCGCGGTTCGCCGAGGTCTTCGAGGCGCTCGAGGCCGCCGGGATCCCCGACGACGACCTCGTCCTCGCGTGGGACTTCACCGTCGCGTCGGACGCGTACCTGTTCACCGACGCGGCGACCGCCCGCGACCGCGCGGTGGCCGCGCTCGCGGCGCGCCCCATCGCGTACGAGATCGCGACCGACGAGACGGACCCCGCCGGGCCGATCCGGCGCAAGATCACCGGCACGCTCGACGCGCCGCTGTTCCTCACGAGCGGCGGCGCGGCCGCCCCCGGCACCAAGCTCGCGCGTGACGAGGCCGGGCTCCCCGCGCTGCAGGGCTTCTACAAGATCCCGTTCACCGCGATCGTCCCGGCGTGCGCGTACGCGGCGAACCAGCCGCCCGTGCCCATGGTGCTCTACGGCCACGGCCTGATGGGCAACTCCGGCGAGACCGCTGGCAGCGTGCAGCGCACCACCGCCGCCGAGCTGTGCATGGTGCTCGTCGGCACCGATCTGCGCGGCATGTCGACGATGGACCTGCCCGCGGTCGCGCGCACGCTCGGCGAGCTCAGCTTCGCCGACGAGCTGTTCGAGGTCATCACGCAGGGGCTCGTCAACCACGTGGCGCTCGCGCGCGCGATGCGCACGACCTTCGCCGAGGCGCTGCTCGTCGACGGCGGCAAATCGCTCGTCGATCCCGCGCGCGTCTACTACTACGGCCTGTCGCAGGGCGGCATCTTCGGCACCGCGATCCTCGCGTACGAGCCGACGATCACGCGCGGCGTGCTCGGCGTGGGCGCCGCGAGCTACGCGATGCTGCTCGATCGCTCCGCCGACTGGCCGCTGTACCAGGCCATCCTGAACGGCGCGTACCACGATCTGCTCGACGTGACGCTCGCGATCAACCTGTTCCAGATGCGGTGGGACAAGGTCGAGGGCTCCGGCGTCGCGCACGTCGTCACCGCTGGCGCGCCGACCGGCGTCCCGCCGAAGCAGGTGCTCATGCAGGTCGCCGTCGGCGACGAGCAAGTGCCGAACCTCGGCTCGTGGTGGCAGGCGCGCACGATGAAGATCCCGGTGCTCGGCCCGTCGCCGACGACGCCGTGGGGCCTCACGGTCCATCCCTCGCCGCTCGCCGGCGGCTCGGCGCTCGTCATCATGGATGGCGGCGCCCCGCCCGTGCCGACCGGCAACGTGCCACCCGCGGACAAGGGCATGCACAACCTGACGCGCAACCAGCCCGCCGCCCGCCGCCAGATCAAGGAGTTCTTCGCGACCGGCCGCATCGTGAACGAGTGCGCCGGGGCGTGCACCTGCCAGACCGGCGCGTGCAACTAGCGCCACGTCGCAACTTCCTCCCGCAGGCCGGCCGCGGCCGCGAGCGCGAGCCTATCGCCTGCCGCGGAACACCACACCGCCCGCACATCGCCCGCGGCGAATCCCCACGACCTGGCGGAATCCCCCACGCCGATCCGCACTTCGGGCCAGGTACGCTGGTTGCTGAGACCACCGACATGCGCTCCATCTCTCTCGCGCTCGTGAGCTTCGCGCTCGCGGCTGGCTGCACGGCCGACGACACCCAACCCGATCCGGAGCCGGTCGCGCGCGCGACCTGGTACCAGGACGCCGCGCCGATCCTGGCCAAGCGTTGCATGGGTTGCCACCAGGAGGGCGGCATTGGCCCGTTCTCGATGACCGACTACGACGACGCCGTCGACTACTCGGCCCGCATGATGGCCGAGATCGACAAGGGCACGATGCCGCCGTTCGACGCGCGCGAGGACGCCGACTGCACGCCGCGCTTCTCGTGGATCGACGACCCGCGGCTCGGGGCCGCCGAGAAGGACACGCTCAAGGCGTGGATCGCCGACGGCTTCGCGAAGGGCACCGAGGCCGAGATCCCGGCGCCGCCCTCCCAGGAGCTCGCCAGCGTCACGCGCTCGATCGCGCCCGTCGAGGGCTGGCCCACGAGCGGTGACCGCGATCAGTTCATCTGCTTCGTGCTCGATCCGCAGGTGACCGGCCAGATCGGCTGGATGACCGGCATGCAGGTCAACCCCGACATCGACGAGGTCGTCCACCACGCGGTGATCACCGAGGTGTTCCCCGGCGCCAAGCTCGACGCGCTCGTCGCGCAGCGCGGCATCGGCAAGCCGTTCGACTGCGGCACGATCGCCCAGCCCGCGGACTTCGTGGTCCACGTCTGGACGCCCGGCAACCAGCCCATGCAGACGCAGCCCGACATCGCGGTGCCGATCCTGCCCGGCGCCAAGCTCGTGATGCAGATCCACTACCACCCGGCCGGACTGACTCACGCACCGGACAAGACCGGGATCGATCTGCGCCTCGGCACGCAGTGGCCCAAGCGGATGTACTTCGTCACGGCGCTCGGCAACGAGGCCGCGGCGCCCAAGCTCCTGCCCGGCCCCGGCGACCTCGACGTGCCGCGGTTCATGATCCCCAAGAACGTGGCCGAGCACACCGAGCACATGCGCGTCCCGGTCACGACGCTCGGCACGGCGACCGACGTCCGGCTGTTCTCGGTGAACCCGCACATGCACCTGATCGGCACGCACATCTCGGCGACGATCGAGCGCCCCGCCGCGCGCGGCACCGATCCCAAGACCGAGTGCGTCGCGAACGGCGGCTGGAACTTCGACTGGCAGCGGACCTACCAGTACGACGCGCCGCTCGACAAGCTGCCGTCCGTCGAGGTCGGCGACGTGCTCGACATCAAGTGCAAGTGGAACAACTCGATCGAGAACCCGTTCGTCCAGCGCATGCTCCGGGACAGCAACCTCCCGCCGCAGCCGATCGACGTCGGGCTCGGCGAGCAGACGACGAACGAGATGTGCCTCGAGATCTTTGGCCTCTCGATCCCGGCGCCCGCGCAGCCGACGAGCCTCGATGCGCCGCTCGTGATGCCCGACCTCGGCTCCCTGCAGCTGAACCCGAACCTGCTCGTGCGGCAGTAGCGCATCTCCTGAGCGATCCCGGCCGGGCCCAAGCCTCGGCTTGACCCCGGTGCCGAGATCCGATGTCGTGCGACTGCATGCACGACTTCATCATCATCGGTGCGGGGAGCGCGGGGTGTGTCCTGGCGGCGAGGCTCACGGAGACCCGCCGGCACTCGGTGCTGCTGCTCGAGGCCGGCGGACCCGACGCGCATCCCTCGATCCACGTGCCGATCGCCTTCGGGACGCTGTTCAAGACCGAGCACGACTGGAACTACGAGACCGAGCCGCAGGCCGCCGTCGGGGGCCGCCGGGACTACGTGCCCCGCGGCAAGGTGCTCGGCGGCTCGAGCTCGATCAACGCGATGGTCTACCAGCGTGGGCACGCCTCCATCTATGACGGCTGGGCCGCGGCGGGCAGCCCCGGGTGGAGCTACGCAGACCTTCTGCCCTACTTCAAGAAGGCGCAGCACCAGGAGCGCGGCGCGTCGGAGGCGCACGGCACGGGCGGGCCGCTCAACGTCGCCGACCTCCGCGAGCTGAACCCGCTCTCGAGGGCGTGGGTCGCGGCCGCTCGAGAGCTCGGCCTGCCGGTGACCGACGACTTCAACGCGGGCAACCAGGAGGGCTTCGGGTTCTATCAAGTCACGCAGAAGAACGGGATGCGGTGGAGCACGGCCGCCGCGTACCTGCGCCCGGCGCTCGCGCGCCCCAACCTCTCCGTGGCGACGAGCGCCCACGTCGTGCGGCTGATCTTCGAAGGCCGGCGCTGCGTGGGCGTGGTCTACGAGCAAGGCGGCGTGCTGCACACCGCCCGCGCCCGCTGCGAGGTCATCCTGTCAGCCGGGGCCTACAACTCGCCCCAGCTCCTGATGCTGTCGGGCGTGGGCTCCGGGTCCGCGCTCGCGGCGCACGGGATCGCGGTCGTCCACGATCTGCCCGGCGTCGGCCAGAACCTGCAGGACCACATGATGGCCCCGGTCGCCTATCACTCGCTCCAGCCCATCACGCTCGCGGCCGCGGGCGCCGAGGACGAGCAGGTCAAGTTCCAGACCGAGCAGCGCGGCATGCTGACCTCGAACGTGGCGGAGGCCGGCGGCTTCCTCAAGGTGCACCCCTCCGCGCCCGCGCCCGAGCTCCAGTTCCACTTCGGCCCTGCGTGGTTCCTCTTCCACGGCCAACGCAACCCCGACGGCCACGGGTTCACGGCGCTGCCCGGGATCGTGACTCCCAAGAGCGTCGGCGCGGTGACGCTGCGCTCGGCCGATCCGTACGCCGCCCCGCGCATCGAGACCAACGCGCTGTCCCACCCCGACGATGTCGCGATGCTCGTCGAGGGCATCAAGATCGCCCGCCGGCTGATCGCGGCTCACGCGTTCGACGCTTACCGGGGTGCCGAGCTCGCGCCCGGGCCTGCCGCACAGAGCGACGCGGACCTCGAGGCCCACGTCCGCGCGACCGCGCAGAACATGTATCACCCCGTGGGCACCTGCAAGATGGGCCGCGGCGACGGCGCGGTCGTGGACGCCGAGCTCCGCGTCCACGGCGTCACCGGCCTCCGCGTCGTCGACGCCTCGATCATGCCCGTGATCGTGAACGCGAACACGAACGCGCCGACGATCGCGATCGCCGAGAAGGCCGCCGATCTGATCCGGGCCGCCGCCGACGCCGCCCACTGAGGCGGCGCGAGCCCACGTCCGCTGGCCTAGCCTCCGAGGGCGGCCGCCAGGGTGACGGCGGCGTCGGCCCGCGCCCGCGAGCGCTGCTCGATGATCGCGAGCTGCTCCGGGGTGGCGCCCATGCCCCGCTTCGCGCGCTCGGGCGCGCCGCGGTAGTGCTCGGCGAGCGCCGCGAGGGCCGCGGCGAGCTCGCGCGTGCGCTGGCCGCGGCGGGCGTCGGCGAGGAGCGCACGCCACGCGGCGAAGTCGCGGCCGGTGCGCTTCGCGAACCCGCGCCTCACCAGCGGCCGGACGAAGAACGGCATCTGCGCGTACTCTGCCTCGGTCTCGGCGAGCGCGGTGTCGATGGCGGCGAAGAGGTCGTCAATCATAGGTGAGGTCAGTGTGCGGCGAGCTCGGCGCCGAGCGGCGCGTGCCACGAGCGATCGTCGAGCATCGGGGCAGAATCTAGCACTCCCTGTGCGCCGATAGCCGAACGTTGGAATTGTGCCTTCACGGCTTTCGTGCATGCACCGCAGTAAAGCCCGGGATTGTGTTCGGCACTCGTGTCCCGGACGTGCCAAGCGTTATTCCCCATCTCCAGGCCTTCCGGTGGCGTATACGGCCGCGTTTTCACCGCCTCGTCTACAACCAGCCTAGTTGGAGATGCCTGATCGCGATGCGAATTGACTGAATCGCGCCGCAACCGGTCGATCCAGTCGTTCGTTGTCGCAATGAGACCACGGTCGATGATGTTGAGGATGCCGCCGGAACGGGCGCGACCGCGGCGAAGCGGCGTTCCTGCTTGAGCTCAGCCTTGCCCCACGTCCGCTCGACGTAGCGCCAGCAGGCGGCCGTATCCCCCGCCGGGCTGCACTGGGCTCCGTGGTAGAAAGGAGCCGTGGCCCAGGCTCCAGACGCTCCGCCGACGGCAGAGCCCACGCTCGACGAGCTCATCGCGGCTGTCGATCCAGAGGTCCGCGCGGCGATCGACGACGTGGACCGTACGCTGATCGCGCTCTCGCTCGAGCGATCGCCGTGGAATCGACTGAGGTCGGCCTCCCGGATGGCACAGACCCTCGCCAGGTTACGCGATGCCCTCGCATCCCAACGCGGCTGATCTCCCGGCGCTGCTCGCGATGCTCTGCGATGCGGGCATCGAATTCATCGTCGTCGGGGGTGCCGCGGCGGTGCTTCAAGGCGTCCCCGTCACGACCCAGGATCTCGACATCGTCCACCGGCGGACACCGGAGAACGTGGCACGTCTCCTCGAGATGTTGCTGCAGATCGACGCGACGATGCGGTACGACTTCGCCCGTCGCGGGTTGCGTCCGACCGCGGAGATGCTGGCCGGGCGAGGACAGATCAACCTCTCGACGACCCTCGGACCGATCGATCCGCTGTGCGAGCTCGGCGCGGGCCAAGGCTACGACGAGCTACTGGCGCACAGCGAATCGATCGTTGACGAAGGGCGTCAGCTGCGCGTGCTCGATCTGCCGACGCTGATCCAGGTGAAGACGAAGGCCGGACGACCGAAGGATCGTGTAATGCTGCCGGTCCTGATCGCGACGCTGCAGGAACGCGAGAAGCTGGGCAAGTAGAAGCGGCCCACGCGTCACGTGGCGAGCAGGCGCAGCACGCGCGCGAGCGTGGCGGTCTCGCGGGCGATGGCCCCGAGTGGCGGGCGGGACACGCCGGTGTGGTTGTACAGGCCGGTGAGGTGGACGCGAACCGTGGCATTCACGAGCCCCGCGGCGAGCGCGTGCGCGTGCTCGAACGGGATGACGTCGTCGTCGACGCCGTGGACGAGGTCGACCCGGCAGGTGATGCGCGGCAGGTACGGCGACGGATCGAGCGCGCGCGCGTCGAACCGCGCGAGCGCCGGCAGCGCAACGTCGGCCAGCCCCGGGCGCGCCCCGGTCGCGACGAGGAACAGCTCGCGCACAGAGGCGGGGACGGCGGGCGCGAGCTCCTCGGCGATCGCGGCGAAGCCGCGACCCTGCTTGAGCTCGGCGCGCCCCCACGTCCGCTCGACGTAACGCCGGCAGGCTGCCGCCAGGTCCGCGCGATCGCCTGCACCTAATGCCGGCTCGAGCTGCTCGAGCAGGTTCATGAGGACCACCGGCTGGTTCAGCAGATCGCGCGGCCCGGCGCGCCCGCCGGAGATCTCGCCGGTGAGGCTGAAGCGCAAGGTCTCGCGCAGGTCGGCGTAGCCGCCGAACAGGACCAGCCGCTCGAGCTCGGCGCCGCGCTCGGCCGCGAGCGAGAGCGCGAGCAGAGAGCCGAACGAGATCGAGAACACGATCGGGCGCCGGCTCTGCTCCCGGCCCTGCCCCCCACCCTGCCCCTCCATCCAGCGCGGCAGCGCGTCGAACGCGCGCATGAAGTCGTGCTTGGCCCGCTCGGTAGGCACGAGCGCGAGGAAATCGGGGATGTATGGCACCACCGCCTGGTGCCCGGCCGCCGTCAGGATGCGGCAGAACCGATCCATGCGCGGGTCATCGGCACACGCGAAGTGCAACCCGGGCGCGACCAGAAATGTCCTGGCAGGTGGTGGTCGAAGAGGCTGGTAGATCCGCACCCGCATACCGTCCAGGTCCTCATCGCGGACGTGGGCCGCCGGCCGCCGCGCCGGATCGGCCCACGGGCCCAGCCAGCGCGCGAGCTGGAGCATCGGCAAGACGGCGGACCTCACGGTGACCGACGATGCCAGATCCGCCGCGACGCGGCGAGCTGACGCGGCGCGGCGCGACGCAGGAGCGCCACCCCAGGCGGCACCGAAAGACGCCGAGGGGCGATCTGCCCGGCGCGCGCCGCGGTGCTAACGTGCGCGCCGACGCTCGACGTCTGAGCGGAGCTTCGAAAGAGACAGTCCATGCAAGCTGAGGTCGTCCGGCAAGTCCTGTCGTTGGCACACCAGGCCGTCAAGGAGACGCACCGAGACCGGCTCGAGTCGTACATCCGCTCGTACTGCCGCGCGATCCCGCCCGAGGTCTTCGACGAGGTCGAGGCCCATCGGCTGCTCACCTTCGTGATGGATCGGTTCGCGTTCCTCGAGGAGGACTTCGAGCGCACCGTCAAGGTCGCGATCCGCGATCCGGAGACCACGCTGCTCCTCGACGACATCTCCTCGACGGTGATCGAGACGCGCCTGCCGGACGCCAAGTTCATCATCCGCACGATCAAGTCGTTCCTCCGCCAGCAGGGGCTGCACCTCCACTTCGTGCTGCACCCGATCCATGGCGTGGTCCACGACCACGGACAGATCGCCAGCATCGATCCGTCGCGCGGTACGAAGTACTCGCAGGTCTACCTGCAGGTCTCGGTGATCCCGCCCGAGAAGCGCGAGGCACTGCGGCGCGATCTCGAGTCCCGGCTCGAGCTGCTCCTGCTCGTCAACCGCGACCGCTTCGAGATGCTGAACCGCCTGAACGACACGCGCACGTACCTGTGCGCCGTCGCCGGGCGCGATCCGCTGGCCCCGAGCCCGCGCGACTCGCAGACGATCCCGCGCGAGGTGATCTCGCGGGCGCAGTCGGGCGCGCCGGTCTCGCAGCACGAGCTCGAGGCCGACGAGGCGGCCGACCTGATCGACTGGTTCAAGGACGACAACTTCGTCTTCCTCGGCTACGCGTGGTTCCCCGAGGGCGGCGGGAACGGCGCGCCCCCGGGCAAGCCCGCCGCGACCGCCGCGGCAGCCGCCGCAGCCCGCGGGCCCGAGCGGGGCCTGGGCCTGTTCGCCGCGCCGGAGCGCCGGCTCCTCGAGGAGGTCGTCGGCGAGATCGTCGCGACGCGCCGCCAGCGCGACGAGGTGTACTCGTTCTATCGCACCGACTACATGAGCGTGGTGCGCTCGGTCGCGCAGGTGCGCTACTTCGGCGTCGCGCAGGTGGGCCCCGACGGCAAGAAGCTCGGCGAGCACGTCTTCATTGGCCTCCTCTCGACGAAGGCGCTCAAGCAGGCGAACCGGCGCGTGCCGGTCGTGCGCAAGCGGTGCAAGGAGGTCATGTCCAAGCTCGAGGAGCAGCCGGGCAGCTACGCGTACACGAAGTCGGTCGCGATCGTCGACTCGCTCCCCGTCGAGGACCTGTTCTACTGGAACATCGACGAGATCAAGGACATCGTCGAGCAGTTCCGGATCGCCGAGTCGAAGGACCACGCGCGCGTGTTCGTGTGGCGGCGGCCGCGCGGCCGGCGGCTCACCATCGTCTGCATGGTGCCGCGGATGCGGTTCTCCGAGGCGCTGCGCGAGGAGCTGTCCCAGGAGATCCGGAAGTTCCTCCAGGTGCCGCACCTCCGCGAGTACCGCCAGGAGACCGACGACGAGTCGCCGCTCCGGCTGCACTTCACCGTCGGCAAGTACCGGCCGGGCGTGGCCGATACCGATCTCGAGCAGCTCGCCGAGAGCCTCGAGCACCTGCTCGAGAGCTGGGACGACCAGCTGCGGAACCTCATCTTCAAGCGCTACCGGGTCCGCTCGGACGGCTCGGGGAACACGGCGCGCTACCTCACCACCACCGCGTCGGCGCAGGAGATCTGGACACGCTACGGCGCGCGGTTCCCGGACTCGTACAAGGGCACGCTGTCGCCCGAGCTCGCGCTGCTCGACATCAGCAACATCGAGAAGCTCGACGACAGCGAGGGGCTGCGCGTCGCGCTGGTCGCGGTGGGCGAAGGCGATGCGCACCACACGTCGCTGCGCATCGTGTCGCGCAAGGAGCTGCTCCTGAACGACGTCGTGCCGTCCCTGCACCGCATGGCGCTGCGCACGACGAGCCGGCTCGCCGAGCGGCTCGAGCCGTCCCCGAACCTGCCCGACGTCTACATCACGGGCTTCGAGGTCACCGGCGCGGACGGCCACAAGATCGAGGACCCGGCCACGCTCGAGCGCCTCGGCGCGACCATCCAGCGCGTGCTCGTCGGCCACATGCTCGACGATCGCCTGCTGGGCCTGGGCTACCTCGCGGGGCTCGACCACCGCCAGATCGATCTCTTGATCACGTACCGGAACTACTTCGTCCAGGTGTTCCAGGGCTTCGGCACGCTGGCGGTCGACGAGACGCTGCTCAAGCACCCGCACTTCGCCAAGCTCCTCGTCGAGTACTTCGAGACCAAGTTCGCGACCGAGCGCAAGGAGTCAGTCGCCGAGCGGTCCGAGCGCTTGCTCCCTGCGATCGCGCGCAAGTACGACGAGATGCTCGAGCGCGTGACCGTGATCCAGGAGGATCTGATCCTGCGCTACTTCATCGATCTGTTCGAGGCGACGCGCCGCACGAACTACTACCGGCCGGGGCGCGGCGACACGATCTCGATCAAGATCGAGAGCGCGCTCGTCGAGCACATGCCGCGGCCGTGCCCGCTCTACGAGATCTACGTCCACGCGCCGGGCGTCGAGGGCATCCACCTGCGCGGCGGCAAGGTCGCGCGCGGCGGCCTGCGCCACAGCGACCGCCCCGACGACTTCCGCACCGAGGTCCTGGGCCTGCAGCGCACGCAGGCGCTCAAGAACGTCATCATCGTGCCGCAGGGGGCCAAGGGCGGCTTCGTCACGCGCAAGCTCCAGCCGACGCGCGAGGAGGCGCGCGCGCAGTACGAGGTGTTCATCTCCGGCCTGCTCGACGTCACCGACAACTACGCCGGCGCGGCGATCACCCCGCCGCCGGGCGTCCTGCGCTACGACGAGGACGATCCGTACCTGGTCGTCGCCGCCGACAAGGGCACGGCGCACCTCTCCGACACGGCGAACGGGATCTCGCAGCGCTACAAGTTCTGGCTCGACGACGCGTTCGCGTCGGGCGGCTCCGCCGGCTACGACCACAAGGCGATGGGCATCACGTCGCGCGGCGGGTGGACGAACGTCGAGCGCCACTTCCGCGAGATGGGCATCGACATCCGGAAGACGTCGATCCGCGTCGCGGGCGTCGGCGACATGAGCGGCGACGTGTTCGGCAACGGCATGCTCCTGAACGATCAGATGAAGCTCGTGGCCGCGTTCAACCACAAGCACGTGTTCATCGATCCGGAGCCCGATCCGGCGAAGTCGTACGCCGAACGCAAGCGCATGTTCACGGCGCCGGGCACGCAGTGGAGCGACTACCGCCACGACGCCCTGTCGAAGGGCGGCGGCGTGTACGAGCGCGCCGCGAAGGAGATCGCGCTGTCGCCCGAGGCGCGCGCGCTGCTCGGCCTGAAGTCCAAGGTCGTCAGCGG
This sequence comes from Kofleriaceae bacterium, assembly GCA_035558535.1. Classification (GTDB taxonomy): domain Bacteria; phylum Myxococcota_A; class Polyangia; order Haliangiales; family Haliangiaceae; genus JABFXX01. The sequence goes on along the minus strand of DATMCI010000328.1, from coordinate 74,115 downwards.
CCCGGACATCGTGCGCGCCATCCTCGGGCTCGACGTCGACCTCATGTGGTTCGGCGGCATCGGCACGTACGTCAAGGCGACGAGCGAGTCGCACGGCGAGGTCGGCGACAAGGTCAACGACCACGTCCGTATCAACGCGTCCGAGCTGCGCGCGAAGGTGATCGGCGAGGGCGCGAACCTCGCGATCACGCAGCGCGGGCGCACCGAGTACGCCCAGCACGGCGGGCGCCACAACACCGACGCGATCGACAACTCGGCCGGCGTCGACTGCAGCGACCACGAGGTCAACCTGAAGATCCTGCTCGCGCCGCTCATGGCGTCGGGCAAGCTCCACCGCGAGGAGCGCGACAAGCTCCTGCGCGAGCTCGAGCCGGACGTGGCCGCGGCGTGCGTGCTCGATAATTACCTGCAGTCGGCGCTGCTCTCGATGGAGGCTGGGCGCAGCAAGAAGCACGGCGACAGCTTCCTCGACGTCCTGTCGTACCTCGACAAGCACGGCCTGTCCCGCACCGCCGAGCACATCCCGCACGACGAGGAGCTGCGCGGGTGGCTCAAGAGCGGCAAGGGCCTGCCGCGGAACATCCTCGCCGTCCTGGTCGCGCACACGAAGAGCGATCTCTACGGGCGCGTCCTGGCGTCGCGGATCCCGGATCTGCCGCTGTTCCAGCCGTTCCTCGCGGCGTACTTCCCGCCCGCGGCCGCGGCGCGGTTCCCCGAGCAGGTCGCAAAGCACCACCTGCGGCGCGAGATCATCGCCACGGTGGTCACGAACGCGATCATCAACCAGGCCGGCTGCACGCTGCTCGTGCAGCTGGTGAAGGAGACGAGCACGCCGATCGAGGAGCTCGTGGTGCGCTACTTCACGCTCGACGAGCTGCTCGGCGGGCGGGCGATCCGCGCCGCGATCCACGCAGGCGACGGCAAGATCGCGGCGGCCGATCAGTACGCCGCGCTGATGGCGTTCGAGGACATCCACCGGAGCGTCCTGCGGTGGTGGAACTGGAACGAGGCGAGCTTCCGGCTCGAGCCGGCCGACGTCGCCAAGACCAAGCCGCAGCTCGACGCGGCCGCCGCCGCGCTGGTCGGCACGCTCGAGGGCGCCGCGCGCATCGCGTACGACATGCGCGAGCAGGACCTCCTGCAGCGCGGCTTCTCCGCCGAGGTGGCGGCCACGCTCGCGCGCGGCCCGCTGCTCCGCGAGGCGTTCCCGCTGCTCGCCACGTTGGCTGGCGGCAAGGTCAAGCCCGACCGTGCGGCGAGCGCGTTCCACAGAGTCGGGCGCGAGCTGCACGTCGACGCGTTCGACGAGCTGCTCGCCGCGCAGGTCCCGTCGAACTCGTGGGAGCGCCGCTTCCTGATCTCGCTCGAGCGCGAGGCGACCGCGGTGCGCCAGCAGGTGGCCGGCAAGCTCGCGGCCGGCCCCGAGCTGATCGAGCGCAACCGCGAGCGCATCGATCGGATCGGCGACTCGCTCGGCACGGTCAAGAAGCTCGGCGGGCACGGCCTCGTGCCGCTGTTTCTGATCCTCGAGGACTACCGCGCGCTCGCCTGAGGACGTGAAGCCATCTCCTGATCAGGCGCTCGCCGCGCAGCTCGCCGATCCGGCGCGCGGCGGCCGGCTCTCCGCGCTCGTGCTCGAGCTATGGCAGCGCACGCGCATGGACTGGGGCTTCGTCACCGATCGGCTGGCGACCGCGTTCCGCCGCGAGAAGTGGGTCGGCGCGCACGAGCGGCGCTTCGTCGGCGAGGTCCTCTACGGGCTCGTGCGGCACCTGCGCCGGATCGACGCGGCGATCGCGCGCGGGCGCAGGACGCAGAAGCCGCCGCGCGATCTCGAGCGGCTGCTCGCGCTGCTCGTGCTCGAGCGGCTGATCGAGCCGGCGCGCGCCGCGCAGGCGGTGCCGGAGCTGGACTGGCGCGCCGTCGCGACGGTCGACGAGGCGATCGCCACCGAGCGCCGGCCGGCGGCGCGGATCGCGCTCGCCGCCTCGCTGCCGGACTGGCTCGCCGCGCGGCTCGTCGCCGACTGGGGCGACGAGGCGGAGCCGCTCGCGCGCGCGCTCAACCAGCGGGCGCCGATGACGGTGCGGGCGAACCTCTTGGTCCTGGGGGCCCCGCGGGCGGGAGCCGCGGCCGCGGCCGGAGCTGCGGCTGCGGAGCCCGCGGGGATCAATGCCCGCGAGGCGCTGGCGCTCGAGCTCGCCGGCGCCGGCCTCGAGACCCGCGCCGGCTCGTGGTGCGACACGGCACTGATCGTCGAGAGCCGCACGAACCTGTTTTCGCTGGACGCGTTCCAGCGCGGCGCGATGGAGGCGCAGGACGAGGGCAGCCAGCTGCTCGCCGACCTGGCCACGGCCGGCGCCGGGCCGCGGCCGCTCGTCGTCGATCTGTGCGCCGGCGCGGGCGGCAAGACGCTCGCGATGGCGGCGCGGCTCGGCAACCGCGGCCGGATCATCGCGACCGACGTCGACGGGAAGAAGCTCGAGGAGCTGCGGCGGCGGGCGCGGCGCGCAACGGTCTCGAACGCGCAGACGCAGCTGCTCGAGGGCGGCGCGTGGCCGCCCGCGCTCGACGCGCTGCGCGGCCGCGCCGACGTCGTGCTCGTCGACGCGCCGTGCTCCGGCATCGGCTCCCTGCGGCGCAACCCCGAGGCGCGCTGGCGGCTGCGCGAGGCCGATCTGCCCGGCTTCGCGGCGCGCCAGCGCGAGATCCTGGACGGCGCGGCCACGCTCCTCGCGCCCGGCGGCCGGCTCGTCTACGCCACGTGCACGGTGCTCGCGGTCGAGAACGCGGACGTCGTCGCCGGCTTCCTCGGCGCGCACCCCGAGCTGGCCCGCGTCCCGCTCGAGCGCGTCCTCGGCGCGCGCGCCGCGGCGCTCGGGACCGAAACCTCGTTCACGGTCGCGCCGCACACGCACGGGACGGACGGATTCTTCGCAGCCGTGATGCAGCGGCCGGCGTAAGGCAGCGCGCGCGCGCATCGTCCGTGGTAACGTCGCGACGCGCATGGCGATCGAGGTAACAGTTGTGCGCGAGCTGATGCAGCTCCGCGCGCTCGAAGCGGAGTGGCGCGCGCTGGCCGCCGCCACCGGTGCTGGCGCGCTGTTTCGCGGCCCCGACTGGCTGATCCCGTGGTGGAGCGCCTACCACGCAACGCTCGGCGCCGAGCTGCACGTGCTCGTGGGCCGGGCCGTGGAGCCCGATCCGGCCGGTACCGTCGCGGCCGGCGAGATCGTCTGCCTGGCGCCGCTCTACCGCCGCACCGTCCGCGTCGCGCTGCTCGACACGCGCGAGCTGCGGATGATCGGCGATGCCGGCCCGCGCCCGCCCTCGCTCGATCTGCTCGCGCGCCCCGGCTGGGAGGATCGCGCCGGCACGGCGCTCGCGCGCAAGCTCATCGACGAGAGCGCGGCGTGGGATCTGATCGAGCTCGAGCCCCTGGCCGATCCGTCGCGCGTCCGCGCCAACCTCGTGCAGCGCCTCGCGCCGGCCGGGTTCACCGTCGAGAGCGCGCCGTCGGCCGGCGGCGCGTCGCGGATCGCGCTGGCGCTCGCGCCGGTCGACGCCGCGGACGCGACCGGCGTGCTCACGACGTACGGCGACGATCTCGCCTCGCTCCGCAAGGGCATGGGCGCGCTGCGCCGGCTGTCGCGGCTCGAGTGGGCCGAGCGGGACGAGCCGTCGCCGCTCGCCGATCCGGAGGCGATGGGCCTGCTCGAGGAGGTCGCGATGGCCCTCGGCAAGCAGGGCCGCGTGCGGCTCGCGCGCATCGACGACTCGACCGGCCAGGCGATCGCCGCGGCGCTCGTCGTCGACGACGCCGACCGCGCCGTCGTGCTCGCGATGGCGGTCGATCCGCAGCAGGGCGGCGCGAAGGCGTCGGCGAAGCTCCTCCACGGCGAGGCGATCGCCGCGCGCGCGCGCGGCTGCATCGCGCTCGACGTCGTCACCGGCGCGGGCGACTACAAGCTGCCGGCGCTGCCGACGTCGAAGCAGCCCGCGCTGTCGGTCCGCGTGTGGGGCCACTCCACGACCGCCACCGTCGGGCGCGCCGCGTCGAGCGTCGCCCGCCGGGCGCGCCGCGCCCGCGAGACGCCGTCGGTGGCCGCGGCGCAGGCCCGCGCCGCGTGGACGAAGATCCGCAGCGCCGCCGCGAGCGTCGCGCAGTACGACCGCTACTGTCTCTACCGCGGCCAGCTGTGGACGCGCGGCATCGAGCCCGTGGTCGGCCTCGAGCTGCGGTCGTTCACCGAGGCCGACTTCGACGCGATGGACTCGCAGCGGCGCGCCGACCTGATCGAGCAGCTCTCGCTCGACGAGGCCACCGCGCGCATGCTGTGGCGGCGCGGCGATCAGGCCGTGCTCGCGACCATCGACATCCGCCCCGCTGGCATCGCGTGGGCGGCCCGCGGCCCGATCGAGGCGCCCGAGCTCGGCCGGATCTTGCGGATGTCCAAGTACGACGCGTACATCCACAGCGTCTACGTGCCGCCCGCCGCGCGCGGCCGCGCCGTCGCGCCGGTCATGCTCGAGCACCTGGCCAAGGAGCTGCGCGCGACCGACGCCTACCGCTCGTGGGCGCTGATCGCCGCCGACAACCAGGCGTCGCTGCGCGCGTTCCAGAAGGCGTCGTTCACGCCGGTCTGCGACGTCATCCACGCCAAGATGGCGACCGTCGATCGCATCGTGTGCCGCCCGCCCGACCCCGAGGCGAGAGACCTGCTCGGCCTCGACGACTGACGCGATCGGCCCGGCATCGCACCGGCTCGGCTCGCGCGGCGCCCGCGCGGCGGTCCGCGGCCGGCCCGGGCGCGGAGCCGAGCACCGCGGTGGCCGCCGAACTGGCCGGCGCGCGAAGCGACCTATTAGACGACCGCCGGCTGCGTCGCAATCTGCTCCCACTCCTCGCCGAGCTTAAGGTTGAGAGGAGCGCTCCGATCCTGTTCTGGAGCGCGGTCGCTGGTGGCGTATGCTGGATACACGCGTCGAACCGCGGCTGGAGCCTACGATGAAACTCGACGAACACCTAGTGTACAAGTTCTTCGTCGCGTTCTCGCGCATGGAGTACGCGTTGAAACGGGCGGGGTTCGCGCAGGTTGCGCGTCACGGCGGTGCTGAGCCGGCGTGGGACGCGTTCATCGCTTCGATCGAGAGTCGGTGGGCTGAGCTTGGTAGCCGCGACTTCACCGAGGCGCGCGACTATCTTCTGAGGTCTCCGCCACGTCGGCAGGTTCTTCGGAACAGTACCCTAGACTGGGAAGAGACACCTCACCGAGCTAACGAAACCGAGGCCGGGTTCATCGTCCGGTGTGTCAAACGGATCAGGAATAACCTCTTCCATGGGGGCAAGTTTCCAAGCCCGGTAGGACCGGTGGCTCCGCCCGAGCGAGACACCCAGCTCTTGAAACACAGCTTGGTGATCATGCATTTCGTGCTCAAACTCAACGAGCGAGTGAAGTTCTTTTTCGAGGAGACGGTCTGAGGATCCTCCGACGGGAATTCGTCCCACCAGCCGGCGCGATCGGCCTGGCCAGCACCAGGGGTAGAACGAGCGGAGGTAGGTGGGTGCTCGCCCCGAGCTGGCTCGCGATCGCGATGGTACGGGCGTGGGGCCTGCTCGCCGACCTGCTGTTAGCGAGCACGCCAGGTGATCTGCTCGGGCTCGACGGCGCCATCGACCCGACCGTCAAAACAAAACGGATTCTGCTGCCATCTACAGGCCGGTCCTGCACGACCGTTGGGGCCGACGATCTCGCGAGCGAGAGCCGTCATCCGGCGAGAAGGAGCTTGAAGCGCTCGCGCGTCTGATGATCAAGGAAGAACACGAACGTGCCCCTCATCCCTCGCGTGAGGAGGACGCGATAAATATTTCTGATGCGAGCCGTAGGATCTTCGCCAGTCTTTTTAAGGTCGAGCTTTAGCTGCTGATCGTGGCTATGCTCTAGGCAAGCCTCCCATCGGCCGTTACGATACAGTAAATCCTCGCCGAAGATCAGACCAACGTAGTCAAACTCGAAGCCCTGCGCGGAGTAAATGGATCCGACTTGGGAATAGTAGGAGGGGTCTTGCGCCCATTTCGTGTAGCGGTGCTCCGAGGGCTCAGCATCCTGCTCGCTCTTCTCGATCCATGGTGCGCTCCAGGTGCCGAACCTATCGTCGCGAACGTCGTGCGGTAGCGGCTCTCCAGGTTGCAGCTTCGACCAAGGCCAGCAAAAGCCGGCTACGAGACGGCATGTGTATCCGATGGCGCGCCTCCCATCGAGCTTACGTTGTAGTTGCTGCATAGACTCGCATATATCGAATCGGTAGCCATCAACATCACGCCACACCGTGGACGACGAACCTTCGAAACCGAGGACATGCTCGACCCATTCGATGTATGCCGCACTACCAGCGCATCTGAACTGAGTGTTTAGATCGACAATTTCGACGTTCGCACCCAAACGAAATGAGTGCTCGAGGATATACTCCACGCTTCCGATCTCGTAAGGTCGGACAGTTTGATTCTGGTCGAGGAAGAAGGCCACGACTTTTGTCGAGTTGATTAGCTCCTCGATCATGGGTACATCGGAGAGCTTCTTGTTCATGTTTTGGAAGATCCGCCGCCGGTAGTCCCAAAGCCGGTGCGCCTCGTCGTAGACGACCAACTCGAAGACGTCCTTCCTCTTGCTGCCTATGCGAGCGATCTCCTGCGAGAGGGTGAACAGCTCCTTGACGGGTAGCTTCCCTCGCATCTTGGTGCTGTGGATTTTCATCAGTATCTGATCGGCGCTGTCCTGTGTGGCCGCTTGCAGCACGGTGCGGAACGCCTTAGAGCCCGTGGTGTGTGCGACGCGCCAGTGGTGCTGTGCGCCGTACGCAAGGAGTTGGATGGCAAGAACGCTCTTGCCGGTGCCCGGACCGCCGCGCACAATGACGACGGACCTAGAGTCGGTACCGCGGCTAGCTTCCACTTTGCTGGTGATCAGATCGAACGCTTCTCGCTGCTCGTCTAGCAGCATCCACTCGAACCGGCTCTGGATGGCCTGATTCACGTAGTTCAGCAACTCAGTGGCAGGCCGTACGCTGCCCTCGGATAGCAGTTCGGAGATTCGATCTCCGCCACCGTGCCCCACTCTCTCGCTGAGAAACTGCTGTAGCTGCTCCATGTCGCCGTGCACGAATACTGGATAATCCTTCGAAAGATCCTGAAAAGGGTGTGGCGATCTCAAGAGTATAATTGAGCTCGGATCCTGCATATCGTGGAGGAAGGAGCATCCATCGATCTTGACATCATACTCAGTGAACGCCTGATGGTAGTACCGCAAATACTGACAATACCCCCTGACCTGGACAGAGGGGTGCACGCGACGCCGACCATGGCTCATCACCATGTTACGGACGTCGGAGCTAGTCACCTTGCTCCACTGCTTGAGTTCGATCACTACGGCATGCGGTATACCATCTGCGTCGTTCCCGACCACGATCAGATCGCATCGGCTCGATGACATCGGCATCTTGAACTCGACAAACACATAAGCTTCCTGAAGAACGTCGCACTCGAACACCTCGGCCATAGCCGCGAGGGAGCTTCTCCACGCTTCGACCTCACTGCTGCTGGGATTGTGGCCGAATATCTCCTTGAATGCTTTGAGCAAGCGATGAGTCAACTGCTCATCTTTTACTGTCCGAGCGAACTCGTCTGCGCGAGATCGATATAAGAACACTGAGCTGCCACGGCCACCGGTAGGCGCTGCCGGCGCACGGTCGGCAGGTGTGGAGGTGGGTCCTCGTCGGACCTGCCCTATTGTTGGAATTTCCGCTTCGAGTTCTGTGCTAGGCCTCTCGTCGTCGCTCACGCCGCTCCGCGGCTGATCGAACGTGTCACCGTAGGTTGGTCGTCGCGTCTGATCGAGACTGGCGAGATCTTTCAGCCTGTCGGCGCAGCCCCTCCATACTTCGGGGAAGTCGTGCTCCAGCGCGCCGTCGGGGCCGTGACGGCAGATCACGCGGTCAAAGATTTGAGGCTTTCCGACCTTGAAGCGCACCTCATAAGTCGAAGACACCTTCTTGATCGCCGGCTCTCCGGGGTGGTAGCGAACACCGAAGGCGAAGTGAAGCCGCGAGATCAAGAAACGGCTTAGAATCGACGCACCGAGCGAAAACGCCGTCGGATCCCGACCATTCAGAACCACGGTGACGTCCTTGCGGAGGAGCCTGCGGAGCTTGGCGTCGACTGTCTTCGAGAGTACATTGGCGTAGTCCTCCGAGAGTTGCTTATACGCATCGTGGAGGAGTTCACTCCCGCTACCCCTCTTTTTCCTCTCTTGTACGAGCGCAGTGTCTTCGATGGCGAGCAGCCGCTCTTTCACTGGTTCGAGATCGCGATCGCCCACGAGATCATCGATCATTGCGTCGTGCCGAAAGTCGCGCACACTGGCGCGCAGGGCATCGACGAGACCTCCGTCTCCGGTTCCCGAGATGAGCGTCCTACCTCGACCCTTGAGTGGGGCCTGATCGAGTGAATCGTCTCGCCAGTAGGAGAGGACCTCCACTCCCTCGACCTCTCGCTCAAGGCCGAAGCCGACAGCGAGAATGACCGCCGAAACACGCGCGTCGTAGACGCCCTTCGCGTGCCAGGCTACACGGCGCTCGGGACCGCTACCCAGGTCGGCGACCTCGGCACCCAGGTGGACGTCGATGAGTTTGCGTTCGTTCTCGGGCAAGGCATTGAAGCCGGAGAGAATCTGCTGTACGACGTCGCCGGCCGACGCGGCTCTCCAGCGAAGGATCGGGACGGTCGCGTCAGGGGCCGTGGCGCCAGGCGCAGGCCAATCGTAAATATGCGGGTGGATCCAGCGTTTCGTGTTGTTCCGCTGGAGATGGAGTAGTTCATCCTCGCGCTCAAGGAGTGTGACCCGCATCCCGAGACGTGCTGCCCCCGCGGCCGCCGTCAGCCCCGCGACGCCGCCGCCCACGACGAGGATTTGGCTGCCCGGAGCCACGATGCCAACCTGACGCAGAGAATAGACGAGGTTCAGAGCACGGATTTGTTGTGAGTGAAGCGTGACCCGCCGATCCAGACAGCCGAGGATATAGAGGCCATCCGCAACACGCATTTGCGCCTGGATGTCTTGTGGCAGGATCACGTTTGTGAAGCGAGGTTCGACCATCTGGCGCGCGCAGTGTACACCGATCGCACGTCCGCCCGTGAAGCTCGGACTCGTCGTCACCCCACTCGGCCTCGAACGCGGCGACGTCGATCGCATCGCCGCGGCGCGGGACCGCGGCGGCCAGGCGAGCGAAGTAGACGTCGAGCTACGAGGCGCGAGCGATCGTGTCCGTGCGGCTGCGCCGGCGCGTGGCGCGCAGCGTCTCGGCGGACATCACGGACATCACACTCTGTCGGCGCGCGGGGCCTACGTCAAACACAAGAATCGTTTCCGTCACGCCCGCCCTAAGTGATGGTCACTGCTCGCGAACGACGTCGCACGGTGACTTGTCACCCCGGATTCCGATGAGCCGCGGGTGGCGGAGCTTGCTGTTGAGCGTTCATTCCATGAAGCCGACTTGGACGACGATCCGCGGCTCGACCCAATGGACGCGCAGGGCGGCAGATCGTCGGCGATCGTGAACCCGTGGACCGTAGACATCGCACTCGTGTCGTACGAGCACTGCTCGCTCCTCTCGCGCCAACTAGATCCGCGGCCGTCGACGCCTCCGCTCGGTGGTCAGATGGGTCCGCTGGATCCACCCACGCCTCAGGGTGGGTCCGGAGCTCACCGCCGGCTATGCATTCCGATCTTCTCGACGAGGATTCGCGGTTCGGCGGGTCGGATCTCGAGGTTAAAGAGGCGCAGGAAGTCCATGCCGAGAACCCCCTCGATGCCGTAGCCAAGGTCCGCAATGACGATTCGTAGATCAGGCACCGTGAACCCGAGCGTCGAGACCTCGGAGCGCACGATATAGCCGCGCTCCTCCGCAGCGGCTGTGCGGGTGACGGTCCAGCCCACTCGCAGCGCAGAAGAGTAACCGATCGAGTCGGCCACGCTCGGCACCACGGTCGTCATCACCGCCCCGGTATCCAAGATGAGCTGGACCTGGGCGCGACCGGTCGGGCCGACAACGACGGCGTCGACGCCGATCAGGTCACCGACTAGATCGAACGAGGTCTCGACTCTCATGAACGATCTCGATGCGGGGCGTTTGCAAGGGATGTCCCCAGGTATGCACGACCGTGGTATCGGGCTTCGATGTACCGAGCTGATCGAGCGCCGCCACGATCGAACGATCGTGACTGATGACGAGCGCAGAGCGGATCGAACCATCCAGTTCATGATCGATATCGAGCAGGCACACCCACTCGTTGGGGTACTGCTGGCGGATTTCGGCCCACGACAATGCCGACGAAGTCACAGCCAAGCTCTGCGCGCTCATCGTTTCATCCTCGACGTGCTGCAGACGTTGTCAAGTTTTTGGACCGCGGTGACCCAGGGCTCGATTCCTCATGCGAAGGGTGGCTTGGTACGCCGTAGCGCGTTGGGACTTGAACCGTGTGGGCTGCCCGAGCGGCCTCACCGACCGCGCGCAGCATGCCCTTCGCATGCTCGGGCTTGCCGATGTGGTGATGCCCTCGGCGCTGAGCGTCGAGTCGTCGGGCGCGGCCATGACGTGCCGAGCGTCGTCGAGCAAGTCACGGGCGAGCTCCAGCGCGTCGGCGTGTCGGCCCGACTCGGGGCCAGGCTGCGAATCCCTTGCCGCGCTCTTCACGCCCCCGCCCTCACGGTCCACCTCCGCCTTCGCCCTTATCCATATTTTATACCGGACACACTCCGGCAGTAGCGCATCTTACAATACAGTGCTTATCTCCTAGTACGCGCATCAATGTCCGACGGGTGAGCATGTCGCTGCGGTCCGGGGCTCGTGGCACTCTCCGAGGGGAGGAGTTCATCAAGGCCATGTACAAGACTTGGGAGGATGCGCGAGCCGCAGGCATCGCCAAGGGCAGCACTGAAACGCAGGCGAAGGCGGTGCTCACCGTGCTGCAGGTGCGCGGCATTCCCGTGTCGGCAGCTGCCCGGAAGCGCATCCTGGGAGAGCAGAATCTGAAGCAACTGGAGCGCTGGCTGAAAAAGGCCAGCGTCGTCGCCTCGCTCGACGAAGTGTTCAGCACCCGTAGTTGACGTCGCCCGGTTGACCGAGCAGCGGGGGACCCGCCCGGACCATGACGGGCCGAGTCGGATGAGGGTAGAGTCGGCGACGACCTCCAGGTGACCCGCGATCCAACGAAACCGCCGCCGATCGCTACAGGCGTGCCCGACGGCGCTTCGCCGGCAAAGCCATCCGCGCCCCAGGCCCGGCTGGTCGCGGGTCGGATCCCGTCGGTGCCACGCGACGCGCCCGCCCCGGGAGCCGCACCGCCGCGCGCCGCGCCATCGCCGACGCAGCCGCCGCCGCCCGCCTCGCCAGCGCCGCTGCCCTCCCCGGCCGCCTCGCGGTCGCGGACGCCGACGCCGACCCCGACCCCGCCGCCCGCGCCGCCCTCCGCGACGCTGCCGCCCCCGAGCGCCAAGCCGCCGTCGCCCGCCCGCGGCATCCCCGCGACGACGCCGCCCCGCGTCCCGCCGGCACCGACGACGCCCCCGCCGGCACCGACGACGCCCCCGCCGGCACCGGCGGCGCCCGCGGCGCTCCCGGCGGCGCCCGCGGCGCCCCCGCCGGCACCGGCGGCGCCCGCGCTGGCGCGGCCCGACACGGTCGAGGTCGACGAGATCGACGACGATCTCGACGAGCTCACCCCGGCTGACACCAACGCCTCGCTGCCGATCGGGCCGACGCTCGATCCGGAGACCCGCGCGATCATCGCGACCTGCGAGTCTGAGCTCGACACCGCGCCGCCGCCGCTGCGCGCCGCGCGCCTCCACTACGAGATCGCGCGCGCCTACGAGGCGGCGACCGGCTGGCCGGAGCAGGCGGCGCACCATTACCAGCGCTCGCTCGAAGGCGCGCCCGATTACGTGCCGGCGATCCGCGGCGCGCGGCGCGCCGAGATCTCGCGCGGGCACGTCGAGGCCGCGCTGGCGCTGTTCGACGCCGAGGAGAAGCTGACGTCGTCGTCGAAGCGCAAGGCGATGCTGCACTACCACAAGGGCCGGCTCGTCGAGGACAAGCTCGGGGATCCGGTGCGCGCCCGCGAGCTCTATGCCCGGGCGCTCGAGCACGATCCGTCGAGCGCGTCCGTGCTCAAGGCGATCGAGCAGTGCGATCGCCGGCACGGTCCCGCCGAGGCCCTGCTCCAGACCTTCGAGCACGCCGCCAACGCGGTCGTAGGCGACGCCCGCCACCGCGCCGCGATCGTCGTCGAGCGCGCCCAGCTCGTCGAGCGGCGCGGCGACGGCACTGGCCCGACCGCCGCCGAGCTCTACGAGGCCGCGCTGCGGCTCGATCCCAGCACGCTCGGCGCCCTCGAAGCGGTCGGCCGGATCTATCGCCGCGATCAAGAGTGGCGCAACCTGGCCACCGTCCTCGAGCGCGAGGCGCACCAGACCAGCGACGACTCGCGCCGCGCGCTCGCGCTGTACCGGCTCGCGCGGATCCAGAGCGAGCGGCTTGGCAATCGCGCCGAGGCGGTCGCCGCGCTGGTCAAGGCGGGCGACGCCGCGCCCGGCGATCCGCTGGTGCTCGAGGACCTCGCGCGCAGCTACGAGCAGGCCGAAGACTTCGTCGCGCTCACCGAGGTGCTCGCCGCGCTGGTCAGGCTCGCCGCCGAGGACCGCGAGCGGATCGCGCTGCTCCACCGCCTCGGCCAGGTCCACGAGGGCTCGCTCGCCGAGCCTGACGAGGCGATCGCGTGCTACCGCGCGGCGCTCGAGCTCGAGCCGACGTACCTGCCGGTGCTCCACGCGCTCGGCCGCCTGCTCGCCTCTCGCAAGCAATGGGCCGAGCTGATCCAGATGCACCTCGCCGAGGCCGCCGCGACCCCGGTCACGGCGCGGGCGGCGGCGGCGCACAGCCGGGTCGCCGAGCTGTTCGAGATCCAGCTCCGCGATCCCGCCGAGGCGGTGACCCACCACGCGCGCGTGCTGACGCTCGTCCCCGGCCACGCTGCGTCGTTCAAGGCGCTGACCCGGCTCTACGCCCAGCTCGATCGCCACCGCGAGCTCGTCGAGCTGCTCGAGCGCGCGGTCACCGAGACCGGCCTCCCGTCGCTCAAGATCGCTTACCTGTTCAAGATCGGCTCGGTGTGGGAGGACTCGCTCGGCGATCCGGTCCAGGCGCTCCACGCGTTCCGGCGGATCCGCGAGCTCGATCCCGACGACCTCGTCGCGATCCACGCGGTGCAGCGCGTCGCCGAGAAGGCCGGGCGCTACCCACAGCTCGTCGAAGCCCTCGAGCGCGAGATCGAGCTCGTCGACGACGCGGCCCTCCGGGTCGGGCTGCTCCACCGCGTCGGGACGGTGCTCGACGAGCACATGGCCGATCCGGACGGCGCGCTGGCGCGGCTCCGGCGCGCGCTCGAGCTCGATCCCGCGTTCGTCCCGGCGCTCGCCAGCGTCGGCCAGATCTACTACCGCGCCGGGCGGTGGTCGGATCTGCTCGACATCTACGAGCGCGAGGTCGCGGTGACCACGATCGCGTCCGAGGCGATCGCGCTGCTCCACAAGATGGGCGAGCTGTGCGAGGACAAGCTCGGCGACGTCGACGCCGCGGTCGCGCGGTACCGCCGCGCGCTCGAGCTCGACCCGACGTACCGCCCGGCGATCCGCGCGCTGGTGCGGCTGGCGCGCGAGCGCCGCGACTGGGCCGCGCTCGCCAGCGCGCTCGAGCTCGAGGCCGCCGGGCTCGAGCACTCACCCGCGCGCGCGATCAGCTGGTACCGGCTCGGACAGGTCCGCGAGGAGTGGCTCGGTGACACCGACCAGGCGATCGCGGCGTACCAGCGCGCGCTCTACGACCGCGCCGGCTACCGGCCGGCCCGCATCGCGCTGGCCCGGCTCTACAGCGAGCGCGGCGACTGGACGCGGCTGCTCGAGATGCTGACCGAGGGGGCGGCGGCGACCCAGGACCCCGTCGAGCTGACAAACGTGATGATGCGCCAGGGCGAGATCTATCGCGACGAGCTCCACGACGCCGCGCGCGCGGTGACGTGCTTCGAGGCGGTCATCCAGCACGAGGTCGGCGTGATCCCCGGCCTGCTCGCGCTCGAGCCGCTCTACGCGGCCACCGGCGCGTGGAGCAAGCTCGCGCGGGTCTACGAGCGGCTGAGCGAGACCCTCGCCGATCCCGGCGCGCGGATCGCCGCGCTGCGCGAGCTGGCGCGCCTGCGCGAGACCCGGAGCCTCGGCACGGTCGACGATCGAGTCGCCGCCTACGCAGCGATCCTCGCGCTCGATCGCGACGACGACACCGCGCTCGCCGCGCTCGAGCAGATCGGCCGGACCCGCCGAGACGACCCGAGCCTCGCCGAGGTCTACCGCCGGTCGAGCGAGGTCTCCGATAACCCCGGCGTCGCCGCGTCGTTCCTCACCGATCTCGGCCAGACGCTCGAGCGGCTGGGCGATCGCCGCGCGCTCGACGCGTACCGCGACGCGGTGAAGAAGGACCCCGCGCTCTTGACCGCGATCCGCGGGCTGGCCCGCGTCGGGGACCTGCTCGGCAACGCCCGCGCGATGGCCCAGGCCGCGCGCCTCGAGGCCGAGCTGACCCGCAGGCCCGAGATCGCGGCCAAGCTGTTCGTGCGGTCCGGCATCCTGCGCCGCGAGCAGATGAACGATCTCGGCGCGGTCGAGGACTTCGAGCGCGCGCTCGAGGTCTGGCCCGACGACACCCAGGGCGCCGAGCGGATCCTCCAGCCGCTGATCGAGACCGGCCAGATCCTGCGGCTGGTAGATATCCTGTCGAAGACCGCGACGTCGGCGAAGTCGCCCGAGCGCCGCACCGCGCTGTGGCTCGAGGTCGGCGGGCTGTACGCCGGCCGGCTCGACAACCTGGGTGCCGGGATCAGCGCGTTCAAGCGCGCGCTCGACGCCACGCCCGGCCACGTCGCCGCCCTGTCGCGGCTCGCCGAGGCCTACGAGCGCAACCGCCAGTGGGGTGACGCGGTCGCCGCGCTCGAGCAGCTCCTCGCGCTCACCTCCGACGAGCCCGCTCGCGCCGAGGCGCACCTCCGGCTCGCGGCGATCTTCGACGAGCGCCTCCGCAACATCGAGCGCGCGACCCGGTGCGTCGAGGCCGTGTTGCGCCACAAGCCCGACCACCCCGCCGCGCTGCGGCGGCTCGCCGACATCCAGCTCCGCAGCGGCAACGAGGCCGAGGCGGTCAAGACCACCCAGCGCCTCGTCGAGCTGGCGGACGGGCCGCAGGAGAAGGGGGCCGCGCTGGTACGGGTGGCGAGGATCCAGCGCAAGCGCGGCGAGGCCGCCGCCGCCGACACCGCGCTCGGCGAGGCGCTCGCGCTGGAGGGCCCGGGCGGCGACGCCGAGCGCGAGCTCAAGCAGGCGATCGAGGTCCACGGCAACTGGACGGCGTACGCGGCCGGCCTCGCCGCGCACATCAAGCGAGCGACCGGTGATCCGGCCTCGCTCGGCGGCGCGTACCTCGAGCTCGCGCGCACCTATACCGAGGGCATGCGGCTGCCGGGGAAGGCGATCGAGGCGCTGAGCGACGGCATCGCGGCGACCCACCGGGACCGCCGGCTCGTCCTCGCGCTCGGCCGCCAGCTCCGCGAGACCGGCCGGCTCGACGAGGCGCTGGTCGAGCTCAAGCAGGCGGTGGCCGACGATCCGTGGCACGCCGAGTCATGGCGCGAGCTCGGCGCGCTGTTCGAACGCGGCGGCCGCGCCGACGACGCGCTGCGGGTGCTGTCCGTCCTGACGGTGCTCGGCGAAGCCAATCGCGCCGCTCCGCCGCTCGCGCGCCCCGCGAGCGCCGCCGACGGCTCGTTCGACGCGACCGTGATGTCGACGATCGCGGTCGACGCCGCGACGTCGGCTCCCGCGGCCGCCCTGCTCGCGGCGATCGCCGATGGGATCGGCAAGCTGTACCCGCCGTCGCTCGATCGCTACGGGATCGCCGCGCGCGACCGGCTCGGCGCGCGATCGAGCAGCCCGCTGTGGGAGCTCGCCCAGCGGATCGGCCGGATCTTCGGCGCCGAGTTCGAGCTCTACGAGCACGCCGCCGCCGAGCCGGTGATCGTCATCGAGCCGTTCGAGCTCCCCGCGCTCGTGGTCTCGCAGGCGGTCCGCCGGCTGCCGATCGGGCAGCAGGTGTTCCTGCTCGCGCACGCGCTCGCCTCGATCGCGACCCGGCTCCATCCCGCGCTGTCGCTCAGCACGGCCGAGCTCGAGGTCGCGCTGGTCGGCGCGACCCGCATCGTGGTGCCGAGCTTCCAGCTTCGCGGCGCGGCCCCCGGAAATGTCGACGATGCGCGCGAGGTGCTGCGCAAGGCGGTGATCCGCAAGTGGCGGCGGCCGATGGAGGTCGCCGCGGCCGAGCTCGCGGCCAACCCGCCGGCCGACCTCGCGCGCTGGCAGGCCGCGATCAACCAGTCGATGATCCGGGCCGCGCTGCTGGTCAGCGACGACCTGACGGCGAGCATCGATGCGCTGCGCCACGTCGTCGGCGATCTCCCCGACGTCCGCGGCGCGGCGCTGGTGCAGAGCTCGGAAACGGTGCGCGACCTGATGCGGTTCTGGATCTCGAACCGCGCCGCCACCGTGCGACTGCACGCCGGCATGGCCGCCGGCTGAGGTTCGGCCCACGCCAGCGCAGCTCTCCCCGACCGGGAGCTGGCAGAGCGAGCGCATCCCATCGGCGGCGCGAGTTGCCGTTGGCCGCGGTGGGATCGCCGCGGTGGAATCTACTTGCCGGCGCTCGAGGCGCCGGGGAGCAGCGCCGTCAGGCGCAGGTAGCTCTTGTACAGGCCGGGTAGCTCGGACGAGTCGTCGGGCGGATCGTCGTTGCAGTTCGGCGCGAGCCCGTGGAGCGATCCGCTGACGTCTTCGTAGGCGGCCTGCCACGCCGCCTCGTCGACGCCGGGTGGCTTGCTCCGCGCGAGGCCGCGCGCCTTCGTCTGCAGCGTCATGAGCTGCTTGCACGTCTTGCGGCTGCGCGCCTCGCCCTCCGGCTCGCGGAGCAGGGGCAAGATGACGGCCTCGAAGTCGAGGAACGCCTGGGGACGCGCCGCCGCGCCTGCAGCAGCGGGTGCGGGCGCCGCCGAACCTGCCGAGCTGGCGCCCGCCGCGCTTGCGGTCGGCGCGCCCACCGCCGAGCCAGCCGGCGCGCCCACCGCCGAGCCAGCCGGCGCGCCCGCCGCCGAGCCCGCCGGCTCCGCGCTGCGGGCCGCGCTACCGCTGCCTTCGGCTCCGGCCGCCGGGGACGACGTCGAGCCCTTGCACGCGGCCGGGGCGGCGAGCAGACACGCGCAGATCAGGAAGCGGCGGCTCATGAGAGCACGAAGCGCATGTGGAAGTACCCCATCGCGCGCGCCTCGGCGAACGTCAGCTTCGTACCGCTGCGCGTGTCGCGGGCGGGATCGTCGACCACGACGTGATCTTCGTGGATCGCCTGCAGCCGCACGAAGTGGCCGGCCAGCCCCACGATCACCGCGGCGCCCGCGTTGAGGTCGGCACCGATGTGATCGATCACGTGCTGCTTGTACGCGTCGAGCGAGAGCCGGTCCTCGATGCCCTCGCCCGCGATCGCCTGCTCGTAGGCCGGCCGGAGCTTCTCGAGCTTGGCGCGATCGGTCTCCTTGCCGCTGGCGTCGGCCTTGTTCCGCGCGTTGATGTACGCCTCGACCGGCATCCGGTTCTTGTCGCCGTGCTGGTCGATCACCTTCTCGTCGCTCACCGTCTTCTGCTTGCGGTCGGTCTTGATGCCGGTCGCGTCGAACATCTTGATCTGGACGCTGGCGCCGAACTGCCGGCCGAGCTGCTTCAGGTTGTCCCACTTGAGGATCGCGTCCCACGCGAGCTTCGCGCCGGCCTTGACGTTCTCGTCGGTGGGGGGCCCCTTCATCTCGTGGGCGATCGCCGCGAGCTCGAGGAAGTCGGGAAACCGCATGCCCGCCAGCTTGTCCCACGACGTCCCGGTCCCCGCGGTGGCGTCGACGGCGCCATCCGAGACGTCGTCGCCAACGACCTTGTGCTGGTAGACGCGCGCCGCCGCGAGCACCGCGGCGCGGTCGCCGGTGAACGACGCGGGAGATCGGCCGAGGCTCTCGAGCGCCATCCCGAGGCACGTGATGTTGCAGGTGCGCGTCTTGTCGGCCGGCGGAGTCTCGAGGATGTCGATGTTGCGCGACTGGAAGTAGTACGGCGCGATGTCGTTGAGCGCCCGGTACACGGCCGCCTTGAACGCGGTGACCTGCTTGGGATCGGCGCCGGCGCCGTCGAGGGCAGCGAGCTTGGTCCGCACCGCCCCGATGCTGGCGACCAGATCGTCGCGGCCCTTGCCCCGCTCCTCCTTGCGGCTCGCCTTCTCCTGCAGCTCCCGGCTCTTGGCCTTCAGGCCCGCCAGATCGCCCGCGATCGACGTCACCTGCGGGAGGTTCAGCGCGGTGACCATCTGCTCGAGGCTCTCGTCGTGGAGGTCGCCCGGCGTGAGCGACGGCACCGGCGAGGTCTTGCTGGTCGTCGTGGCCGGGGTCTTGGTCGTGGTCGGCGTCGGATCGGGCGTCGGCGTCGTGGTCGTGGTCGTGGTCGGCGTCGTGGGCTGCCGCTTTCCGTCGGCGTCGCCACCAGATCCGACGAACGGCGCGACGACCGCCTCGTACAGGCCCTCTGCCGCGCCCACGACCGCTGCGAGCACCTGCTGCGCGCCACTGCCGCCGCTGGTGCTGGCGCTCGCGCTGGCGCTGGCCTCGACCGGCTTGGCGCGCGTCTCGTCATCGAACCACCACGGCTGCTCATCGGCGACGCCCGTCGGCGGCGCGGTCTTCGGCGGCGGCGTCGCGCGGTCCGCCGTATCGGCGGCGACCTGCGGCTTCGGCGCCGCCGCGCCGTCGGGGTGCGCCGCTGGCGGCGTCGCTTCGGCTGGCTCGACGTAATCGCCGTGGATGAACGCATTCGCGCCGCCGTGCACCACGACGAGCCACTTGCCATCGCGATCGATCACGTCGACGGTATCGCCGCGGCGGAGCCCGCCCACGATGTTGGCGTCCGTCGTCGGCTCCTTGCGCACGTTGAGGCCGCGCGCGGTCACCCGGACGCGCGCCGGTGCCTGCGCGGCAGGCCCGTTCACCTGCTCGGTGAGCGTGCGCTTGCCAGGCGCGGCAAGAGCTCCACCGGCCTGACCGTTCTGGACGAGGCTACCCCCGCCTGGTTTTGCGTCGAATCCACCAGCCATGTGGGATGCGCCTTTCTCTCCCGGGTCCGTACGGCAAGCCCGCGATCGTCAACGAAAATTGCGCAGACCTAGCTTACTACGCTCCGGCGCCAGCGCAGCTCCCCGCCCCCGAGCCTTCAGCCGCCGCCGGTCGAGCGCCACTCCCGCACGAGCGGCTAGAACGCGCAGCGATACAGATAGATCGCCAGCTCCGGCAGCTCGCGCGCGCCGGCGTCCTCGACAAGGATCGCCGTCACGTTCACGCCTTCGTAGGACGGCACCCGCAGGATGAGGAGGAACGGCCCCTCCTCGGCGAGCGACCAGGCGCCGACCGGCTCGGGGATCGCGACGCCGGAGCTCCGGATGTCGAGCGGCGTGGGCTCGGCCCCCTCCATCTCGCCGCGCTCGATCGCGATCTGGTGCAGCGCGCGGCCACCGCGCACGATCGCCAGCGTGCCGCGCGCGCGGTCGGTGCGCGCAAGCTCGAGCGACAGCGGCCCGACGGTGTAGCGGCGCTGCGCCTCGGTCGCCGCTCCTGGCGACGCGATCGCGAGCGCCCGCGGGCTCCATGCCGCGGGCGCCCCCGGCGGCAGCAGCCACACCGGGCCCGGCGCGAGCTCACCGCCTGTGAACGGCAGGACGTCGAGCTGGTTGCCGTCGCAACCGTACGGCACCTTCGCCGGAGCGCCCGCGGTGACGCGCGCGGTACGCCCGGCGCTGTCGATCGCCGACAGCGCGGCGCCCGGAGCCAGCCCCTCGGCGGGCAGCGGGACGAGCACGGCCTGGGCGCCCGCCGGGAGCCAGTCGCCCGCGTCGGGCGCGCGCAGCGGCGCGATGCCGATCCGGCCGAGCGGCTGATCCGGCGCGACCGCGACGTACGCGCCTGCGCCGCTCGTGACGTTCTGCGGCGGCCCGGCAGGCTGCGAGCCGCAGGCAGCGACGACGACGACGGCGACGAGCCGCACGAGCACCACGCCTGCGCAGCTCGTGCACGCAACACGCTTCAAGCGATCGCGAGCTCCGGCGGTCATCGCCCACCGGGCACTAGTGGCCATCCGTCGACCAGTGTGGCGGGTCACTGACCAGCTTGACCACTCCGTACGATGCGCCGATCCTGTGCAGATTCGGGGAGATCGCCCCGTTGCCCGTGCAGTCCAGCTTCGTCTTCTCGCCCTTCTTGGCGATCATGAGGCTCCCGCTCCACGTGATGGTCCAGTCGATCGCCCTGCCCTCGGTGTGGCGGCTCGTCAGCGCCGGGGCATAGGCGATGCCGTAGGTCGTCACCATCTCTCCCGCCTTCGCCTTGGAGACGGCCAGAGTGCCGTGGTCCCAGTTGATGTTGATTCCTGCTGCGGCAGCGGCGGTGTTGGCCAAGGCCGGTGTGACGAGCCCCTTGGCGACGCGATAGGCGTAGTGCATGAGGTGCGCGCGCCGGACGGGTCGGAGCGTGGCGCCGATATAGATCTTGAGGTTGTTCGCGGAGGTCGCCGCCGCGAGCAGGGCGTCGTGGAACGCCTGCACGCTGGCCCGGAACTTCGCGTCCGTGAGATCTGCGATGGTCAGGCCCGTCGGGTACTCGGCGCACCAGGCCGCCCCGCTCGGCACTCTCATCGGCATGCCCCGGACCCGGCGGTGGTCGAACCGTCTGCGCGATCCTGGCCGGTGCGATGCTCGTCGTGCGCCATCGGCTGCGCCCCCTATTACCGCACGACCGCGAACGCCGTGTCCTGCCCGGTCGGCGAGATCTCCTCGACCGCCACCCGCGCCACCCGCGCCGAGGGCGGCCCCTGCTCGCACCACGAGAGCAGCGCGGCGACCCGCTCGTCGGACCCTTCGACCTCCAGCTCGACGGAGCCATCGGCGCGGTTGCGCACCCAGCCGACCACGCCGAGCCGGCGCGCCTCGGACGCGGTCGAGGCCCGGTACGACACGCCCTGGACCCGACCGGTCACGATGGCTCTCGCTCGTCGCACGCCGGGGAGGATCCCACATCGCGATCGCGAACACGAGACGCCCCCGCCCGGATCGGGGTAGCGTCAGGTTGGATGGCCCGTGTGCTGCGACTACCCGACCACGGTCGGCTCCTCGTCTGCACCGATCTACAGGGCTGCATGCGCGACTACCGGCGCATGGTCGAGCTGTACGAGCAGGCGCGGCGCGAGCACCGCGGCGACGCCTACCTCCTGTTCACCGGCGACCTCATCCACGGGCCGCACATCGATCCCGAGGACTGGCCCGACTTCCTCGGCGAGTACTACCGCGACGCCTCCGGCGAGGTGATGAACGCGTACGCCGCCCTCGCCGCGAAGTACCCCGGCCACGTCCACGCGCTGCTCGGCAACCACGAGCACGGCCACGTCGGCGGCCCGCACACCGCGAAGTTCGCCGCCGACGAGGTCGCGCTCCTCGAGCAGATCCTCGGCCCCACCGGCACCGCGCGCATGAAGGCGATCATCCACACGTTCGCGCTGGTCGCGATCGCGCCGTGCGGCGCCGTGTTCACGCACGGCGCGCCGGCCGCGCAGATCGACTCGGTCGCCGACCTCGAGAGCGTCGACCTGTCGGGCGCCGGCCTGTCGAGCCCGCTCGAGGTGCTCGACACGCCGGTCCTCGGCCGCATCCTGTGGGCCCGCTCGGCGACCGAGGCGGAGGCGCGCCGGTTCTTGCGTGCGACCGGCGGCACGCTCAGCGTCTACGGCCACGACGTCATCCCCGAAGGCTACGAGTGCGTCGGGGACGAGCAGATCATCGTGTCGACCAGCTTCGGCCTGTCCGACGCGAACAAGGTCTACGTCAGCCTCGACCTCGCCGCCCGGTACCGCGGCGTGCGCGATCTCCGCGTCGGCCACGAGCTCCTGCCGCTCTACCCCGACCGGGCGCCGCCGCGGCTCGGCGGCAAGCGCCTCACGTGATTTCCAGCGGTTGAACCGACCGGGCCGTACGGGGAGCCTTGCTTTCGGCGCGCGCTCTCCCTATAGATACGGGCTCCCCGAGACCTGCCGCTCGCCGGCAGTAACGAGAAGGACGTAGCCATGAAAGACACCGCCGGTCACCCGCACTACCGCCCCGCGCGCATCACCTGCGCGTGCGGCACCACCCACGACACGTTCTCGACGCGTGGCGACTTCAGCGTCGACATCTGCTCGAACTGCCACCCGTTCTTCACGGGCAAGCAGAAGCTGCTCGACACCGCGGGCCGCATCGATCGGTTCAACAAGAAGTACGCGAAGAAGTCGTAGTCGCCCGGCCCGCTGGCCGCGGCGAGCTCGCCTGCGCGACGCGCCATGTTCGACACCCAGAACTTCCGGGACAAGATGGCGATGCTCGAGCGTCGTCACGAAGAGGTGGGCGCGCTGCTCGCGCTCCCCGACGTGATCGGCAAGCGCGCCGAGTTCATGAAGCTCTCGCGCGAGCACGCGGAGCTCGATCCGCTCGTCGCGGCGTGGCGGAGCTACCAGAAGCTGCTCCACGACCTCGCGCAGGCCAAGCAGATGGCCGAGGTCGAGCCCGACGCGACCCTCCGCGAGATGGCGCGCCAGGAGGCCACCGAGCTCGAGGAGGCGCGCTCCACCGCCGAGCAGGCGATCAAGATCCTGCTCCTGCCGAAGGATCCGAACGACGCGAAGAACACGCTCCTCGAGATCCGCGCCGGCACCGGCGGCGACGAGGCCGCGCTGTTCGCGGGCGACCTCTACCGCATGTACACGCGCTACGCCGAGCGCCAGGGCTGGCGGCTCGAGGTGATGTCTCTGTCCGAGGGCACGGCCGGCGGCTTCAAGGAGGTCATCGCCCTGGTCGAGGGCAAGGACGTGTTCTCGAAGCTCAAGTTCGAGTCCGGCGTGCACCGCGTGCAGCGCGTGCCGGCGACCGAGGCGCAGGGCCGCATCCACACGTCGACGGCGACCGTCGCGGTGATGCCCGAGGCCGAGGAGGTCGACGTCAAGATCGACGAGAAGGACCTCAAGATCGACACGTACCGCTCGAGCGGCGCCGGCGGCCAGCACGTCAACACGACCGACTCGGCCGTGCGGATCACGCACCTGCCGACCGGCGTCGTCGTCGCGTGTCAGGACGAGCGCTCGCAGATCAAGAACCGCGCGAAGGCGATGAAGATCTTGCGCTCGAAGATCCTCGAGGCGGAGCAGGCCAGGCAGGCGGCCGCGGCGAGCGCGCAGCGCAAGTCGCTGGTCGGCTCCGGCGACCGGTCGGAGAAGATCCGCACGTACAACTTCCCACAGGACCGGCTGACCGATCACCGCATCTCGCTGACGAAGCACAACCTGCCGTCGATCATGGACGGCGGCATCGAAGAGCTCATCGAGGCGCTGCGTGCGTACGACCAGGCGGAGCAGCTCAAGGCGCAGGCCGGCGGGTGAGCCGGGTGAGCCGGGCGAGCCGGGCGAGCCGGGCCGGCGCGTGAGCCGGGCCGGCGCATGAGCCCGGCCAGCCGTGGCGCGGCGCGCGCGCTGCTCGCGGCGGGCGCGCTCGCGGCCGGGAGCGGCGCCTGCGATCGCCGCCCGCCGCTCGCGTCGTGCGACGACGACCTGCGCGGCGTGTACGTCGCGGGCGGCCAGCGCTGGATGATCCTCGACGGCGGCGCCGAGCTCGAGGCGTACCCGCTGTTCCCGGACGTGGCGCCGGTGCCCGGGCTCGAGGTCGCCCCGCGCGTGCTCGGCTTTCAGCGCACGCCCGGCGGGATCCACGGCAACGTCCGCCGGCGCTACATGCGCGGCGCGCAGGCGTGCGTCGGCCGGGCGCCCGCCCACGTGACGGCGTGCGCCGGCGAGGCGCTCCAGCTCGTGCTCGCCGATCCGGCGCCGCCGCTTGCGTGGCCGGACGCGCCCGAGCAGGCGTGCACGTGGTCCTCACCGAGCACGCACGTCGAGCGCTGGGTCCGCGAGTAGTCCCCCCGCCGCCCGCCCTACTTGAGCAGCTTCTCGAGCCGCTCCTTCATCTTCTTGTACTCGCCGTCGGCGTTGCGCGGATCGAAGCCCTTGTGGACGTACTTGACGACGCCATCGGGGTCGATGACGAACGACGCCGGCATCGTCGACGCGCCGTAGGACGCGGCCACCGCCGACTTCTCCTCCGGCATGTACACGAGCTTCATGTGCGAGAGCTTCAGCTTCTTGTGGAACGCCTTGCCGTCCTTGACGTCGTTGTCGAGCGACAGCGCGACCAACGTGATCTTCGATCCGAGCGCCGCCTGCAGCTTGTCCCACTGCGGCAGCTCCTTCTTGCACGGCTCGCACCACGCGGCGTTCGCGCTCACGAACTTCCAGCCGCTGATCGACTTCAGCTTGAACGGCTTGTCGCTCGCGTCGACCGCGTTGTCGAGCTCCTTCATCCGATCGCCCACCTTCAGATCGGCGCGGGCCGGCGCGGCCACCGCCATCACGGCGAGGAGCGCCAGGGCGGACCAGGCGCGCGGCGAGAGCTTCCAGAGGAAGGACACGAGCGGCATGTCGCTGAGACGGCGCTCCCCGGTCATCGATTCACTCATCGATTCACCGCGACCTCTTCGTCGATCCACAGCCCCACGTACCGCCAGGACGGCCCGGAGAACTTGTGATCATTGATGAACAGGGTGGGCGTGGACTCGATGCCCGACTTCTCGCCCTGGGCGTGATCCAGGTCGACCTGTGGTCCGGCCGCCTCGTACGCCGCCTTGAACTTCTCCACGTCGAGCCCGAGCTCCTTGGCGTACCCCATCACCGCGTCGCGGTTGTGTGCCGGCGCGCGCTCGAACAGCATCGCGTGCATCTCACGGAACTTGCCCTGCTGCGCGGCCGCGAGCGACGCCTGCGCGGCGCTCCTCGAGTCCGGCCACTTCCCGAGCGGGTACATGAGGAAGTAGGCGGCGGCCTTGTCGCGGTACTCCTCGAGGATCTTGTCGAGGATCGGCTTGAACGCCTTGCAGCCGCCGCAGCCGTAGTCATAGAACTCGACGAGCCGGACCGGCGCGTCGTCGTTGCCCAGGCGAGGCGCCTTGCCGATGTCGAGCTTGGGCGGCGGCGTCTTCGCCTCGTACTTGGCGGTGTACGTCTCGCGGATCGTCGCCTCGTTCACCTCGTCCTCGACGAGCGCGAGCACGTACTTCGCCGCGAACGGCGCGCGCTTGCAGCTCGTCTCCTCGGTGACCGACTTCCGGAGGCTCTGCGCCTGCCCGCACGGCGAGCCGAGCGAGCCGACCAGCGTGTAGAACAGCTTCTTCTTGCCCTCGTCGAGCTTGCTCGCGTCGACGCCGGTCAGCGGCGTCGTGTCGACCGGGCCGGAGGGCGCGCGATCCGCGGCCTGGATCGCGCCGGTATCGGTCGTCTGCTTCCGCTCGCAGGCGGCGCCGACGAGGAGCGGGGCCGTGACCAACAGGAGGAGGAAAGACCCCGAAATCCGTGGCGTTGACACGGCCCCGTTGTAGCTCTCGCCCTCGGCAATTTCAATGAAAGCGGCGCCGCCGTCGGGGGCGCCCAACACCGGCGCGCGTGGCTTGACGTCGCGCGTCATGGGCGGTATCTCTCCGCTGAATGACCATTCATTCAGGGGCGGATCGGGCGGACCGCACCGAGAAGCGCGAGCGGATCCTCGCGGCCGCCGAGCGCGTCTTCGCGCGCCGCGGCTTCTTCGCCGCGCGCGTTTCGGAGATCGCCAAGGACGCGGGCGTGGCCGACGGCACGATCTACCTCTACTTCAAGAGCAAGGACGACCTCCTCATCTCGCTGTTCGAGACGCGGATGAAGCAGGTCAACGCGATGCTGCGCGCGGCGATCGCGGACGTGCCGCCGGCCGATCAGCTGTGCGCGTTCATCCGCGCGTACCTCCGGCTCGTGCACGACGAGCCCGGCGCCGCCGAGGTGCTCACGATCGAGCTCCGCCAGTCGAGCAAGTTCATGAAGGAGTACGAGAACCCCGAGTTCGCGGACTTCCTCCGCATGCTCGGCGGGCTCATCACCGCCGGGCAGGAGCGCGGCGAGCTCGATCGCACCATCCCGAGCCACGTGGCGGCCCGCATGATCTTCGGGATGCTCGACGAGCTCTCGCTCGCGTGGGTGCTCGCGCGGCAACCGATCTCGGCGGTGCCGCCTGGTGCCCGCCCGAAGAAGTTCGATATCGTGCGCGCCGCTGACTGGGTCGTGGCGCTCGTCACTTCTGGAATCGCTCGCAGACCCAACAAGGAGACGTCACCGTGAAGATCCTGGTTCCCGTCAAGCGGGTCCCCGACCCGACGCAGAAGGCCAAGATCAAGGATGGCCACATCGACCTGACCGGCGCATCCTGGATCGTCAACACGTTCGACGAGTACGCCGTCGAGACCGCGCTGCGGCTGCTCGAGAACGGCGCGGACAACAAGCGCGTCGACGGCGGCGAGATCATCGTCGTGACGCTCGGCCCCGAGGACGCGGCGAAGGAGCTGCGCACCTGCCTCGCGATGGGCGCCGACCGCGCGATCCACGTCGTCACGACCGACGCCGAGATCGACTCGCGGATCGTCGTCGGGGTGCTCGCCTCGATCATCGCGGCCGAGAAGCCGGACCTCGTGATCATGGGCAAGCAGGCCGTCGACGGCGACGCCAACCAGGTCGGCCAGATGCTCGCCGGCAAGCTCGGCTGGCCGCAGGCCACGTTCGCCGCGTCGATCGAGCTCGCTGCGGACAAGCAGTCGCTGCTCGTCGGGCGCGAGGTCGACGGCGGCGTCGAGTACAAGCGCGTGCCGGTGCCCGCCGTGGTCACGGTGGACCTCCGCATCGTCGCGCCGCGCGCCGTGAAGAACGGCGTCACGCCCGAGACGCACAACTACTCCGGCGAGGGCGCGCGCCTGCCGTCGCTCAAGGGCATCATGGCGGCGAAGAAGAAGCCGATGGCCACGGGCAAGCTCGCCGACCACGGCGCCGAGGCCAAGCCGGCGATCCGCGAGCTGTCGGTGACGCTGCCGCCGCCGCGGCCGCCGGGCCAGCTCGTGCCCGATGTCCCGACGCTCGTGAAGAAGCTCGCCGACGAGGCGAAGGCCCTCTAGGGAACGGAAAGGAACCACCACCATGGGGAACGTCCTCGCTTTCTGCGAATTCCAGAGCGGCGCGCTCCGTACGAGCGCGCTCGCGAACCTGACGTTTGCGCGCCAGGCGGCGAAGCTCCACGGCGGCGACGTCGTGATCCTGCTCGCCGGGCCGGGCGCGGCGGCGGCCGCGGCCGCCGCGGCGCGCTTCGCGCCGAAGGTCGTCACCGTCGAAGATCCGGGCCTCGAGCACTACCTCGCCGAGACCTACGCGCCCGTCGTGGCGAGCGTCGCCAAGGATCAGGGCGCCACGGTCGTGACCGCGACCGCGACCGCCATCGGCAAGGACCTGATGCCGCGCGTCGCGGCGCTGCTCGACGCCGGCATGGCCTCCGACGTCTCGAAGATCGAGGCCGCCGACACGTTCGTGCGGCCGATCCTCGCCGGCAACGCGTACTCGACGGTGCAGATCGGCACGCCGACCATCGTCGTCACGCCGCGCCAGTCCGAGTTCGAAGCCGCGGCCGAGCTCGGCACCGAGGGCGCCGTGACGAGCGCGCCAGCGGGCGCCGTGAACGCGCTCGGCGCCGCGTTCGAGCGGCTCGACGCGCAGAAGTCGGATCGCCCCGACCTGGGCGACGCCAAGGTCGTGGTGTCCGGCGGCCGCGGCATGAAGACCGGCGAGAACTTCAAGGTGCTCGAGGAGCTCGCCGACCTGCTCGGCGCCGCGATGGGCGCGTCCCGCGCCGCCACCGACGCCGGCATGGTCCCCGCCGACTGGCAGGTCGGCCAGACCGGCAAGATCGTCGCGCCGAACCTCTACTTCGCGGTCGCCATCTCCGGCGCGATCCAGCACCTCGCCGGCATGAAGGGCTCCAAGACGATCGTCGCGATCAACAAGAACAAGGACGAGCCGATCTTCCAGGTGGCCGACTACGGCCTGGTCGCCGACTGGGAGAAGGCGATCCCGGAGCTCATCACCGAGATCAGGAAGCTCAAGGCGAGCCGCTAGCCGCGAGCCGCGTGCCGCGCCGATCGAGCGCCGCGCTCAGGCAAGCCGGTCGCGATAGATGTCGGCGAGGGCGAGCCTCGCGCCGATCGACCGAAGCTCGGCTGATTCGACGGACTCGGACGAGTGCCAGCCGGAGCCTTCGCGCCTCCAGACGACCACGCGCCGCGCGTCGTGGTGCACGAGCATTACCTCTTGCAGCGACGGGATCTGCTTGTAGTAGTCGAGCTTCTCGCCCTGATCGTACTCGGCCGTCGACGGGCTCAGCACCTCGACGAGCACCGTCGGGTTCAGCGCGGTGTGCCCCCGCCGGTCCTCCGGATCGAGCTCGACCTGGCCGCAGATCACGGAGACGTCGGGGTAGGTGGCCCGGTTGACCGAGCGCACGCGGACGCGAAGATCCGACGAGAACACGTCACAGGGGCGATCGCCGAGGGCGCGGTGGAGGAGCGCCGAGACGTTCGCGATGATCCGGGCGTGCGCGGGCGTGCCGCCAGCCATCGCCCAGACCAGGCCGTCCGCGAATTCGTGCTTGATTTCGCTGTCCTCCTCGACGCGCAGGTAGTCGGCGAAGTCGACCACGGCTGAAGGTACCACGCGCCCGACGGGCGACCGCGTGCAGCGGCGTGCGGCAGGGACGCGCCCGACGAAGAGAGTGGGCTCCCGGGGCGGCGCCGCGATGTGGCGGCTTGCCAGGGAGGGTTCCGTGCTAAAAAGGGCCATCTAGGAGGGCGAATTCATGGCATTCGCAGCAGCTCACCAGCGTCCGATCCCAGGCGCCGTCGCCACGCTGGGCGTCAGCGACCGCGTCTCGTTCCTGCGCAAGACGTACGCGCACCTCGGCATCGCGCTGATCGCGTTCGCCGCGATCACGGGCGGCATGATGAGGTTTGCGCCCAAGATGAGCTGGGGGTTCACGAAGTGGGCCGCCAGCGGCAGGTGGCACTGGCTGCTCGTCCTCGTCGCCTTCATGGCGGTCGGCTGGGTCGCGGAGCGCCTGGCGCGCTCGGAGACCTCGCGGGGGCTTCAGTACGGTGGGCTCACGCTCGCGGTCGTCGCCGAGGCGTTGCTGCTCCAGCCGCTGCTCTGGATCCTCATGCTCCGCACCGGCGGCCCGAGCATCCGGGCCGAGATCCTCGCGACCGGCACGCCGCTCATGACGGGCGCGGCCGCGTCGATCCTGACGCAGGCCATCGTGATCACGTTGACGATCTTCGTCGGCCTGACGCTCGTCGTGTTCGTCACGAAGAAGGACTTCTCGTTCCTGCGCGGCATCCTCGTGATCGCCACGTTCGGCGCGCTCGGCATCATCCTGGCGTCGATCGCGTTCGGATTCAGCCTCGGCGCGCTGTTCAGCGGCTTCATGATCCTCTTGATGGCGGGCTACATCCTCTTCCAGACCTCGCTCGTCATGAGCGTCTTCCCGCCGACCGCCTACGTCGCGGCGTCGCTGATGCTGTTCTCGACCATCGCGACGCTGTTCTGGTACGTGCTGCAGCTCCTCATGAGGCTGCGCGACTGAGCGCGCCACGCGTGGCACGCGTGCCACGTTGACCGGCGGGCCGGACCTAGGCCTGCCACCGCGGCACGGGGCCTGCGGTTTGCGACTCGGGGGCCCCGCATCGGTTTCGGCAGGCTATACTGCGCCGGCATGTCCGCGGTGTCGGTGTCTGCTCCGCTCTCCTCCACGGATATCGGAGCGGTGCGTAAGTTGGAGGACGCGATCGCGACGGTCGTGCGAGGCAAGCCGGAGGCGATCCGGGCGGCGGTGATCACGCTGCTCGCCCGCGGGCACCTCCTGATCGAGGACATCCCGGGCGTCGGCAAGACGACGCTCGCGCGCGCGCTCGCGGCGTCGCTCGGCGGCACGTTCCGCCGGATCCAGTTCACGAGCGACCTCCTGCCCTCGGACATCGTCGGCGTCTCGATCTACGACCAGACGGGCAAGGTGTTCGAGCTCCGGCGCGGGCCGATCTTCGCCAACGTCGTGCTCGCCGACGAGATCAACCGCACGACGCCGCGCACCCAGTCGGCGCTGCTCGAGGCGATGAGCGAGGGCCAGGTCTCGATCGACGACACGACGCACAGCCTCGATCAGCCGTTCCTCGTCGTCGCGACGCAGAACCCGGCCGAGCACTACGGCACCTACCCGCTCCCCGAGTCGCAGATGGATCGCTTCCTCCTGCGCATCTCGCTCGGGTACCCGGCCAAGGCGGTCGAGCGCGAGCTGCTCCGCGAGCGCGCCGGCGGCGATCCGGTGGCGCGGCTCCAGCCGGTCGTCGATCTCGCCGCGGTGCGCGCGCTCCAGGAGGGCGTCGAGGCGATCCGCGTCGAGGACGCGATCGTCGACTACGCGATGGCGATCGTCGAGGAGACGCGGCGCCACCCGTCGATCGCCGTGGGCGTCTCGACGCGCGGCGCGCTGGCCTGGTACCGCGCCGCGCAGGCGGCGGCGCTCGCGGCGGGCCGGGACTTCGTGATCCCCGACGACGTGAAGGGGCTCGCGGTGCCGTGCCTGGCGCACCGCCTGGTGCTGGCGCAGACGTACGACTCGCTGGGGCGCGCGCGCGGCGACGCCGAGCGCATCATCGGCGAGCTCGCCAGCCGCGTCCCGGTCCCGACGTAGGCGATGGGGCTCTGGGCGCGCCTCCGCCGTCGCCTGCGGCCGCCGCGCCGCCTGCGCTTCACGCGCGAGGGCCGCGTCATCACGCTGCTCGCGGTCGGCATCGGGTTCGCCGCGGTCAACACGGGCAACAACCTCCTCTACCTGCTCCTCGGCTGGCTCCTGTCGTTCATCATCGCGTCGGGGATCCTCTCGGAGCTGACGCTCAAGCGGCTCGTCGTCGAGCGCCGGCCGCCGCCCCGCGTGTACGCGAACGAGCCGTTCCTCATGGAGGTCGTGATCGAGAACACCAAGGAGCGCCGCGCCTCGTTCTCGATCGAGGTCGAGGACCTGATGGGCGGCACGCCGCTCGACAAGCGGTGCTACTTCCTGAAGATCCCGCCGCGGAAGTCGCAGCGCACGAGCTACCGCCACACGTTCGCGCGGCGCGGCCTCTACCAGCTCTCGGGCTACCGCGTCGCGACG
Organism: Kofleriaceae bacterium; assembly: GCA_035558535.1. Taxonomy (GTDB): domain Bacteria; phylum Myxococcota_A; class Polyangia; order Haliangiales; family Haliangiaceae; genus JABFXX01. The sequence goes on along the minus strand of DATMCI010000328.1, from coordinate 42,723 downwards.
AAGTTCCCGTTCTCGCTGTTCCGCAAGTCGCGCGACGTCGACGCGCCGCTCGAGGTGCTGGTGTACCCGGCGCGCTACCCGGTGGGGCGGCCGCCAGCACGCACGACGAGCACGGGCGACGCCGCGGTGAGCCGGCTGGGCCGGCGCGGCGAGTTCTTCGGCCTGCGCGAGCGGCGCCCGGGCGATGATCGCCGCGACGTCCACTGGCGATCGAGCGCGCGCACGGGCCGGCTCCTCGTGCGCGAGTACGAGGACGAGCTCGCCCGGCGCGTGGTGATCGCCGTCGACAACGCGCTGCCGCAGGCGGTGCGCGAGGCGCAGGCCGACGGCAGCCCGCTGACGCCCCCGCAGGAGGCGCAAGTGAACGCCGTCGAGCGCGCGATCTGCGTCGCGGCGAGCCTCGCGACGGTCTACCTCGAGGTGGGCTGGACGGTCGAGCTGGCGGCGCGCGGCTGCCACGTCCCGGCGGGCACGGGTCGATCGCACGACGCGCGGATCGGCCGCGCGCTCGCGCTCCTGCCGTACGCGGCCGAGGAGGCGCCGTTCGCGGCGATCCCGGCGCGCGTCGAGAGCGTGCTCGTGATCCCGCGCGGCGTCCCGGGCGGCAAGCGGCCGGCCACGACGGTGGTGATGGACGCATGAGGTTCGCGATCGCGCACAAGACGACGACGTACCTGATGGTCGGGTGCGCGTTCGCCGCGATGGTCCTGGGCGGCGCGCTCTCCCCGCTGATCACGCTGGGCGGGCTGATCGGTCTGGTCGCGTCGTGGTGGTGGGAGCCGCCGCTCATCAAGTTCGAGACGTGGACGTGGGTGTGGACGGTCCTCTCGATCCTGGCGCTCGCGTACGCGGTCCTGACGGCGGTCGCCACGACGGACTTCGTCGGCTCCGCCGCGCAGTTCTTCGTCTGGCTCACCGTGGCCAAGGCGTTCAACCGGCGCGCCGCGCGCGACTGGCAGCAGCTCTACCTGCTCGCGTTCCTCATGCTGGTCGCGGGCTCGGTGCTGAACCCGGACCTGACGTACGGCCTGTGCTTCCTCGGGTTCGTCATCTCGGCGACGTGGGCGGTGACGCTGTTCCACCTCCGCCGCGAGATGGAGGACAACCTGCTCGTCAAGCACGCCGCGGATCGCGCGTCGGAGCGCGTCGAGGTGCGGCGCATCCTCGACTCGCGGCGGATCGTCGGCGGCCCGTTCTTCGGCGGGACCGCGGCGCTGTCGTTCGGCGTGTTCCTCTTCGCCGCGCTCGTGTTTTTGTCCTTGCCGCGCGTGGGCTTCGGCTTCTTCTTGAAGAGCCGCGGCGGGCTGACCATGGCGGGGTTCTCCGACGGCGTGAAGCTCGGCGGCCACGGCGTCATCAAGTACAACGCGGCGGTCGTGATGCGGGTCGAGATCGATCCGCGGTACGGCAGCCGCGCCGCGCCGGAGCTCCACTGGCGCGGCGTGTCGTTCGATCGGTACCAGGGCGGGCAGTGGTCGCGCAGCCGCGAGGCGCCGCCGACCCGGCAAACGCTCGAGCAGAACCAGACGCGCGATCGCCGCGTGCTCCTGTGGGCGGGCCGCGCGCTGCCGGTGCCGGAGATCGATCGGCTCTCCGGCGAGCTGGTGCGCCAGGAGGTCTGGCTCGAGCCGCTCGACTCCGACGTCCTGTTCGGCGCGGGCCGGCCGCGGATCATCGAGTACCCGCACACGCTGCGGCGCAGAAAGCCGGTGATCGAGCGCAACGACGAGGCCCGCCTCGAGCACGGCGGCACGGTGCACTACACGGTGTACTCGGATCTGGAGACGCCGCCGCCCGAGGAGCTCCGCGCCGCGGTTGCCGAGCTGCCGCCGGAGTTCCGGGCCTACCTCCAGCTGCCGCCGGAGATCACGCCGCGCACGCGCGCGCTGGCCGCACAGATCACGGCGGGCGCGACGAACCCCTACGACCGCGCGGTGGCGATCCAGCGCTGGCTCGGGGCGAACCTCAAGTACACGCTGGAGCTCGCGGATCCGGGGCGCCAGGAGGCGGTGGACTTCTTCCTGTTCGATCGCAAGCTGGGCCACTGCGAGTACTTCGCGTCGGCGTTCGCGATCCTCGCGCGCGCGGTGGGCATCCCGACGCGGCAGGTCAACGGCTTCCTCGGCGGCGAGTGGAACGAGTACCAGGGCTACGTCGCGGTGCGCGCAGGCGACGCGCACTCGTGGGCCGAGGTGTACTTCCCGGGCGTCGGCGACCGCGGCACGTGGGTCACGTTCGATCCGACGCCGCCGAGCGAGCGCAACCGGCTCGACCGCGGCGGCACGGGCTTCGCCGCGCGGCTGGGCCGGATGCTCGACACGCTGCGCTTCCAGTGGGCGAAGTGGGTCATCGAGTACGATCTCTCGTCGCAGCTCGCGCTGTTCAAGGAGGTGGGCGGCGCGCTGCGGTCGGGCGCGGCGGCGGTGAAGCGCGCGGCGACGGCGGCCTGGGACGCGGCGGTGGCGCGGTGGTGGCTCGCGATCCCGCTCGCGGGCGGGATCGCGATCTTCGTGCTGCGCAGGCGCAGGCACAGGCGGCGGGCAGGCGGCGGGCAAGCGGGCGCGGCGCGGCCGGTCCGTGTGCGGTCGGCTCTCGCCGAGAGCTACGATCGCGCGGCGAAGGCGCTCGCGAAGGGCGGCGTCACGCGCGCGCCGGGGCTCACGCCGCGCGAGCTCGCGGCCCGCATGCAGGCGCGCGGCGACCCGGGCGCGGCCGCGTTCGGCGAGCTGGTCGAGCTGTACTACGCCGCCGAATGGGGCGCCCGGGCGGACGCGGCCGCCGAGGCGCGGGCGCGCGAGCTCGTCGACGAGGTGCGCGCCGCGGTCGAGGCGGTGCGGAAGCTGCGTCGGCGCGCCTGAGTCCCGGGCGCGAGCGAGGGGCGAAGCTCGGGGGACGCCGCTGACGGGGTGACATGCGGCACGTCGCGCCTGTGCCAGATTGGCAGCCCGAAGGGGGCTTCTTGCTGCGCCCATCTGTGCGTGATATCGACGATCACCGTCGAGGATCCGCGACGGCCCTCCCTTTGCAAAGAGCAGCCCCGATGACTCGTTTCGTAGCGGTCGGTTTGGTCGTCCTGGGCTCGCTGGCGAGCGCGGGCGTGGCGCGCGCCGCGGATAACATGCCGCTGCCGAACCAAGCCGCCCTGAAGCTCGAGAAGTTCCTGGTCGAAGACAAGACAGGCGGCCAGCTCATAGACCCCAAGGACAGCGACCAGGTCCGCCAGATCCTAAATGGTGCGCACTGCACCTGCAGCCAAGCGGATCTGAACACCCAGACGTTCGGGTACAACATCACGCTCAGCCTCGAAACGGGCCTCTCGCGCCCGGTCGATATCTTCGTCGGGAAGAACTGCGGCGACCCGCTGCGGATCGACCAGGATTGCCTGAAAATTGACTCCATCTCCAGCATCGACAGCATCAAGATTAATGGTGGAGCGAAGATCCGGGTCCCGCTGTACAAGGCCGTCAACGTGAACACCATGGGGGCGTGCAATCCAGCGATCTCGACGGCGTCTGTGTGGCTGATGGTCGACCGCGATGGTGACACCGAGTACGATCACTGGGTCACTGAGGCCGTCCCGAGCCCGTACAGTGATAAAACCGTCAAGGGAGTCGACACGAAATCGCCACCGCTCCCCACCAAGCTGACGGCGTTGGGGAGCGAGGATTCGATCGAAATCTCCTGGGAGCTGCCCTCGGATTCGACCGACCTGTTCTACTTCCAGGCGCTGTGCACAAACCTCGACGACACGCAGGTCGAGGACGTGGTGGTGCCGGAGCAGAAGTACCAGCGGGTGGGGGACGTCTGTTCCGCTACCGATCCGTTCATGATCAGCGCGACGGATCCCGGCACGCCCGACGAGATGGAGGTCACCGCGCCGCCCGCCGCGTTCACGACCCTCGATCCGACGTTCTTGTGCGGCCAGAGCGAGATGGGCGCGACGAACCTGACGATCAGCAAGCTCAAGAACCTCACGCCGTACAAGGTCGCGCTGGTCGCGATCGACGCATCTGGCAATTACACTGCCACCTACTTCTCGACGACAGTCACCCCGAGGCCGGTGATCGACTTCTGGGAAGATCTGCAAGACCGCAACGGCGCGGTCGACGGCGGCTGCCTGCTCTCGACGACGTACGGCGACGGCAACCCGCTGACGCGGACCTTGCGCGAGTTCCGCGACGACACGCTCGCGCGCAGCGCGGCGGGCCGCTGGCTGACGACCGCCTACTACGCGACGCTCGGCAAGCTGCACGTGCACTCGCTGCCGGCGCGCATCGCCGTCGGCATCGCGCTCCTGCCGCTCGTCGCGCTCGCGCTCGCCTGGCACCTGCTCGGCCTGCCGCTCTTGCTCGCGCTGCTCGCCGCGCTCGGCTGGCTGGGGCGCCGCCGGGCGGCGCTCCTCCGCGGTCGCCGGCTGCGCGTCGCCGCGGCCGCCGCCGCGGCCGCCGCCACCCTGGGCCTCGCGCCGGGCCTCGCCGCAGCCGACGAGTTCACGCCGTACTGGGAGGATCCGTCGCAGGAGCAGTCCGCGATCGAGGGCACGGGCGAGGTGAAGTGGAACGCCGGCATCCGCGTCGGCCCGTACACCCCCGACATCGATCTCCAGTTCTCGCAGAACGCCACTACGGGCCTGGGTCCGTACGAGGCGATGTTCGGGAACTACTACGTCGACGGCAAGAAGCACGAGCAGCGCGTCTGGCAGATCCTGCCGATGCTCGACGTCGACCGCATCGTCTGGAGCCGCTTCGGCCAGATCGGTGTCGGCGGCACCATCGGCTACATGCAGAAGTCGGCGTACGCGTACGCGGACGGCACCACCGAAGACGAGCTGATGCGCGAGCGCTCGACCGGATCGAAGACCACGTTCCGGCTGATCCCGCTCGCGGCCACGGTGACGTACCGGCTCACGTACGCCGACGATCGCTGGGGCGTCCCGGTGATCCCCTACGTCCGCGCCGGCCTGGCCTATTACATGTGGTGGATGAAAGGCCCGAGCGGCACCTCGAAGGTCTGCGAGGGCGGCACGGACGATGGCGATATGTGCACCGACGACAAGGCGTACGGCGGCACCGCCGGCGTCCAGCTGTCGGCGGGGCTCGCGATCCGCGCCGAGCGGATCGACACTGCCGCCGCCCGGTCGATGCGCAACAGCGGCCTCCAGCACGCGGGCTTCTACGGCGAGGTGTTCTGGGGCCGCGTCGACGGCTTTGGCTCGGACACCAAGCTCTGGGTCGGCGACACGACCTGGTTCGCCGGCGCCAACTTCGAGTTCTGATCGCGGATCGCCGAATTCGGCGCCGATCTCGACGCCGGGGTCGTGCTAGTGAGGAGCCATGCGCAAGCTCCTCCCGTCCTTCGTACTCGCGCTCTGGGCCAGCCTGGCCTGGGCGGCGCCGACGCGGCCCGCTCCCGCGGCCCCCGCGCCGCCGGCCGCGCCGCCCACCGAGGTCGCCGCCGTCGATCCCAAGGCCGCCGCGAAGCCGCCGGCCCCGCGCGCCAAGGCGACGAAGGTCCGCACCGTCGAGGGCATCACCGAGTACCGGCTCGACAACGGGCTCACCGTGCTGCTGTTCCCGGATCCGACGCAGTCGACGTTCACGGTCAACGTCACGTACCTCGTGGGCTCGCGCGTCGAGGGCTACGGCGAGACGGGCATGGCGCACCTCCTCGAGCACATGCTGTTCAAGGGCACCGCGAAGTACCGCAACGTCCTGAAGCTCCTCAACGAGCGCGGCGCGCACCTGAACGGCTCGACGTGGACCGATCGCACGAACTACTACGAGACGCTCACCGCCACGCCGGACAACCTCGAGTTCGCGCTCGATCTCGAGGCGGACCGCATGGTGAACGCGCTGATCTCGCCGGAGGACCTGAAGACCGAGTTCTCGGTCGTGCGCAACGAGTTCGAGGCGGGCGAGAACAACCCGATCGGCGTCCTGGGCGAGCGCATCGTGTCCTCCGCGTACCTCTGGCACAACTACGGCAAGGACACGATCGGCTCGCGCGCCGACATCGAGCGCGTGCCGGTGCCGGCGCTGCGCGCGTTCTACCAGAAGTACTACCAGCCCGATAACGCGCTGCTGGTCGTGTCCGGCAAGTTCGACGAGAAGGCGGCGCTCGCGACGATCGAGCGCACGTTCGGCGCGATCCCGAAGCCCGCGCGCGTGCTGCAGCAGTCGTACACCGTCGAGCCGGTGCAGGACGGCGAGCGCTCGGTGACCTTGCGCCGCAACGGCGACATCCACGCGTTCGGCGTCGCGTACCACACGGTCGGCGGGGCCTCGCCGGACTTCCCGGCGGTGCAGGCGGCGATCGACGTGCTCACGCGCCAGCCGTCCGGCCGGCTGTACAAGAAGCTGGTCGAGACAAAGCTCGCGGCCGGCGTCACCGGCTACCAGCTCATGTTCCGCGATCCGTACCTCGCGTACTTCACCGCGCGGGTCCGCGACGGCAAGAACCTCGATCAGGTCGAGCAGTTCATGCTCGCCGAGATCGAGAAGCTCGGCACCGGCAAGATCGACGAGCGCGAGGTCGAGCGCTGGCGCACCGCGACGCTCAAGGAGCTCGAGCTGACGATGGCCAACAGCGAGGAGATCTCGGTCGAGCTCTCCGAGTTCGCCGCGCTCGGCGACTGGCGCACGCTGTTTGCGTACCGCGACCGCGTCGGCAAGGTCACCGTCGCCGACGTGCAGCGCGTGGCGGCGGCGTACTTCAAGCAGTCGAACCGGACGACCGGCCGGTTCATCCCGACGAAGGCGGTCGATCGCGCGCCGCACACCGAGACGCCGGACGTCGCCGCGGCCGTGAAGGGCATCGAGAGCGGCACGGTCAAGGACCAGGGCGAGGTGTTCGCCGCGACGTTCGAGAACATCGAGGCGCGGACGACGCGCAAGGAGCTGAAGGGCGGGATCAAGGCGGCGTTCCTGCCGAAGAAGACGCGCGGCGGCAAGGTCGAGCTCCAGCTCGCGCTGCACTTCGGCGACGAGAAGAGCCTGCGGGGCAAGGCGACGATCGCGCAGCTCGCGGGCGCGGCGCTCACGCGCGGGACCGCGAAGCGGAGCTACCAGGACATCCAGGACCTCGAGGACAAGCTGAAGAGCCGGATCGACATCAACGGCTCGCCCGGCACGTTCACGCTCACGCTCGAGACGTTCCGCGATCAGCTGCCGGCGGCGCTGGACCTCGCCGCCGAGGTGCTGATGACGCCGACGTTCCCCGAAAAGGAGCTCGAGCTGGTCAAGCAGGACCGGCTGGCGCGCCTCGAGCAGCAGCTCACCGATCCGTCGACGCTCGCGTGGACGACGCTCGCCCAGATCACGTCGCCGTGGCCCAAGGACGATCCGCGCTACGTCTGGATGCCGGCGGAGCGGATCGCCGCGATCAAGGCCGTCAGGGCGGCCGACCTGCGCCAGTTCCACCGCGACTTCCTCGGGGTCGCGAAGGCCGAGCTCGTGGTGGTGGGCGACTTCGACGCGGCGGCGCTCGCCGCGCAGGTCGAGAAGGTGCTCGGCGGCTGGAAGTCGAAGCAGCCGTACGCGCGCCTCACCCAGAAGCCGTTCAACGTGCCGGCGACCACGAAGTCGATCGAGGTCAAGGACAAGGAGATGACGCAGATCGCCGTCGCGCACGACCTCGCGATGCGCGACACCGATCCGGACTACCCGGCGTGGCTGCTCGTCGGCCACCTCCTCGGCGGCGACGCGAGCTCGCGGCTGTGGATGCGGCTGCGTGAGAAGGAGGGCCTGTCGTACGGCACCGGCGCGTACGCGTACGCCGACCCCGAGGACGCCTCCGGCGGGTTCGGCGCGTACGCGATCGTGGCGCCGCAGAACCTCGCGAAGGCCAAGGCGTCGATCCTCGAGGAGATCAACAAGATCGCGACGGGCAAGGTCGCCACCGACGAGCTCGCGCGCGCGAAGGAGTCGTGGATCAAGGACCAGGACACGAACCTGTCGAACGACAGCTACGTGGCGTACCTGCTCCGGCAAGAGACGTACCTCGGGCGCACGACCGCCGAGGAGAAGGCGCTGCGCGCAAAGCTCCAGGCGGTCACCCCGGCCGACCTCGAGCGCGTCGCGAAGAAGCACCTGCAGCCGAGCCGGCTCGTGCTCGTCGACGCCGGCGATCCGACGAAGGCGAGCGCGCCCCCGCCGACCACACCGAAGCCGTAGCCCGCCCTCAACTCCGCGTTCGCGCGGCTTCGATCTCGTGCTCGAGATCGACGGCAAGGCGACCGAGCCGATGCCGGTCATGCTGGCTCCGAAGTGGGATCCGCCGGGCGCGGCGCCCGCCGCCCCGCCCCCGCGCCGCTGACGCGCGCCGCCTCGCGCGGAGCGCAGCTATGGCTGGGTCTCGACGGCCTCGAGCGTCGCCGTCGGGACCGGATAGACCGCCCTGCGGACGCGGGCCATGAGGATCTGGATCGTGCCGCCGCTCTGGTAGTTGTGGAGCCGGACGTTCATCAAGCCGATGTTGCCGCCGTAGGAGATCGTGCCGACGGGCGCGTTGTTGTAGCGGAAGCCGGCGGAGGTCCCGTAGTGCTCCACGCCGTAGAGGTGCGCGCCCGTATCGAGCGCGCGCTCGTTCGCGAAGCTCGCGTTCGAGCCGCTGCGGAGGATCTCCTGCCGGACCTGGTTCGCGTTCCGGGCGTGCCAGATCACCCAGGGAGCGGTGACCGAGAACTGGACCTCGAAGCCGCCCCAGAACCACGGACTGCTGACCGCGCTCCCGGCCGCCTGCAAGACGAAGTCGGTGGCGGTGCCGGCGCCGTACGACGTCTTCGAGTGGATCGTGTTGCCGGTGCCGCCGAGCGTCACCGCACCGCCCATCACGGTGACCTGGGTGCCCTGCGCGTTCCATAGCCCGGACAGCGAGTTGCCGTCGAATCCGTCGTAGAGATCGAACACGTCGGTGGAGCTGGGAGGCGCGCCGGGGCTCGCGTTCCCGCAGTACAGCCAGTACTCGCTGGGCCCGGTGCCCGCCGCGACGGACGCGGGGAGCCGGAACCAGATCCACTCGTCGGAGACGCCGCTGCCGAGCTCGTCGATCACGCGCGGCAGCTCGGCCGTGTGGTTGCGCACCACGCGGACCGCGTCACGAGGACCGTCGCACGGCGCGACGTCGAGATCGCGAGGGACGCCGAGCTGGAAGCCGGCCGGCAGCGCGACCGAAGTGTTGATCGCGATCCGCATCCGCGACGACCACGCCGGATTCCACCACGCCCCTGGGCTCACGCCGGAGTCGGTGCCAGGGCGGGCGTCAGCGCCGCCGCCACCGCCACCGTCATCATCGCCGCCGCCGCCGCCGCTACCACCCGGCGCGTGAAAGCCGCACGCGGCTGTCACGACCACGAGCACGGGCACGAGCGCGGAGATCCGGTGCATCGGCCCATTATGCGCGTGCCCCGCGCGCGGCGTCGAGACGCGCCGCACGCGACGGATTCATCGTCAGGGCTGGCGCCAGCCCGCCGCGCCCCTGCGCTCGGAGCTAGATCTTCGGGCCGGCGCCGCGGACCTCGGCGGTGGCCTGCGCCTCGTACTGCTTGAAGTTGTCCTTGAACAGCTGGGCGACCTTGCGGGCCTTCTCGTCGTACGCGGCCTTGTCGGCCCACGTGTTGCGCGGCTGCAGCATCTCCGTCGGGACCTCGGGGCACACGGTCGGGACGGCGAGGCCGAAGACCGGATCCTCCTGCGTCGGGACGTCGGCGAGCGCGCCGGAGTGGATCGCGTCGATGATCGCGCGCGTGTACTTCAGCTTGATGCGCGAGCCGGTGCCGTAGGCGCCGCCCGACCAGCCGGTGTTGACGAGCCACGTCTGCGCGTCGTGCTTGCGCAGCTTCTCGGCGAGCATCTCGGCGTACTTCGTCGGGTGCCAGACGAGGAACGGGCCGCCGAAGCACGGCGAGAACGTCGGCTCGGGATCCTTCACGCCGACCTCGGTGCCGGCGACCTTCGCGGTGTAGCCCGAGATGTAGTGGTACATGGCCTGCGCGGGCGTGAGCTTGGCGACCGGCGGCAAGACGCCGAACGCGTCGGCGGTGAGGAAGATGACGTTCTTGGGGTGGCCGGCGACCGCGGGGAGCTTCGCGTTCGGGATCGTGTCGAGGATGTAGCTGCCGCGCGTGTTCTCGGTGAGCGACGTGTTGTCGTAGTCGACGACGTGCGACGTCTGCTCGTAGACGACGTTCTCGAGCACGGCGCCGAAGCAGAGCGAGCTCCAGATGTCGGGCTCCTGCTCCTTGGACAGCTTGATCACCTTCGCGTAGCAGCCGCCCTCGATGTTGAAGATGCCGGTGTCGCTCCAGCAGTGCTCGTCGTCACCGACGAGGAGGCGCTTGGGATCCGCGGACAGCGTGGTCTTGCCGGTGCCGGACAGGCCGAACAGGATCGACGTGTCCGAGCCGTCGCGCGCCTGCGTGGCCGAGCAGTGCATCGAGAGCACGCCCTGCTTCGGCATCAGGTAGTTCATGATCGTGAACACGCCCTTCTTCATCTCGCCCGCGTACTCGGTGCCGAGGATCACGAACTCGCGCCGCTGGAACGACAGATCGACGGACGTCGTCGACGTCATGCCGGCCGTGTGGCGGTTCGCCGGGAAGCCGCCGGCGTTGTAGATGACGTAGTCGGGCTCGCCGAACGTCTCGAGCTGCTGCTCCGTCGGGCGGATCAGCATGTTGTGCATGAACAGCGCGTGATACGCGCGGCTGCAGACCACGCGGATCTTGAGCTGGAACTTCGGATCCCAGCCGGCATAGCCGTCGACGACGTACAGGCGCTCGCGCGTGTTCAGGAAGTCGATCGCGCGCTCGCGGTTGATGATGAAGCTCTGCGGATCGAGCTTGATGTTGACCTTGCCCCACCAGACGTCGTCGCGGACCTCGGGCTCGTCGACGATGCGCTTGTCCGTCGGGCTGCGCCCGGTCTTCTTGCCGGAGTAGGCGATCAGGGCGCCGGTCGACGAGATCGTCGAGCCCTTCTCGAAGCGCAGCGCGGCCTCGTAGAGGAACGCGGGAGAGGCGTTGCGATGGATCTCGGTGACGGAGATACCCTGTTTATCGAGGGAGAACGGCATGCGAGGCTCCGCGGTTGGAAAGGGACGCTTATACCATCGCGGTCGGCGCTTGCGGCGCGCCCGAGCGCGCCCGAGCGCGCCTGTACCGAGGACGATGGCCCCGCGGCCTGGGACGGCCGCGCGGTTCCGCACATGACGCACGGTGCCGTGCGACAGAACGCCACGCGGGGCGGCGCTACGGACAGATGAAGACGGGCGTCGCGCCGTTGCGCGGCATCGGGGTGCCGGTCGTGAAGTCGGCGCTGTTGCTGTTGCTGTCGATGCAGCCGCCCTGCTTGCGCTGCGCCGAGCTGGTCGCCGACAGGTTCGGCGTGGGGCTGCCCTCGGAGCAGGAGGCGGTCGTGCCGTAGCCGACGAGGTCGATGATGGTGGCCGACGTCGGGCACGCGCCGGACAGCGCGGTCGTGCTGCCGACGAGCGCCGCCTTGCCCGCGGTCGCGCTCATGTTGATGATCGTGCCCATCGTGATCGCCACGTCGGGAGCCGGCAGCGGCATCCCGGTGGCGCTGTTGGTGGCGAGCTGGATCAGCAGGTAGCCGCCCGCCGGGACGGTCAGGTTCGCCGGGAGCGCGTTGGCCGTCCACGCGGTCCCCGCCGCCGACGCGTACTGCACCGAGCCCGCGGCGAGCGTGAGCGGCGCCGCGGTCGGGTTGTGGAGCTCGACGAAGTCATGCGTGAAGGTGGCGTTAGCGTTGCCGCCGCCGCCGTAGAGCTGACTGATCACGAGGTGGTCCGGCTTGCCCAGGACGTTGATCGTCGCGTTGCTCGTCTGTGTGCCGAGCGTCGCGGTCACCGTCGCGCTGCCGAAGCCCACGGTGTCGGTGAACGTGAACATGGCGCTCAGCTGGTTCTCCGCGATCGTCACCATCGCCGGCACGGTGCCGGACCCCGGCGGGGTGACGGCGAGCGCCACGATCGTGCCGCCGGTAGGCGCCGGCACATCGAGCGTCGCCGTGAGCTGCACCATGCCCCCGGGCGCGATGCTCGCGGTGGCCGGTGACAGCGTGACGGTCGCCGGCACCTCCGCCGCGCCGAGCACGCGCACCGCCGCCGTCTTCGTCGTCGTGCCGAGCATCGCGGTCACGGTCACGGACGCGCTCTGCGCGAGCGCGGTCACGTTCACGGTCGCGGAGACCTGGCCGTCGGGGATCGTGACGTCGGTGACGGTGAGCGCGGCGGGATCGCTGGAGGTCAGCGTGACGGTGGTCGCGCCCTGCGCCGGCCCGGAGAGCGTGACGGTGAGCGCCGCCGGGAACGTCGGCATGTCCGTCGTCTGCCCCGCCCGCGCGAACGCCAGCGCGGGCGACAGCGACGCGAGCCCCGGCACCAGGTCGACGGCGCCGCGCGGCTCGAGCTTGCTCTGCATCTGACGGAGCGTGAGGATGCCGCGCGCCGCGCGGAACACGGCCCCGACCTGCGGCGTCGGGCTCGGCACGAACAGGAAGTCGTCGACGGCGAGCGCGTCCGTCCCGTCGGAGAGCGTGAACTCGCCGTTCGCGGCGTCGACGGCCGTCACCGTCCCCGTGCCGAGCGAGACGATCACGCCCTCGAGCGCCGCCGCGCGCGCGCCGCCGGTCTTGGCCTCGGCGTAGGTCGCGTCGATCGGCTGTGGCAGCGCCTCGGGGCCCGGCGCGGTGGCGATCACCGTGAGGACGGTGTCGAGCTCGAGCTGGCCCATGAAGTTCGCCACGCGGCCGTCGACGGTGACGCGCGCGCCGACGGTGGCGTTCGCGAGCGGCGGCGCGCCGGTGCCCGTGAACACGAACAGGCCGGAGTAGTCGGCGCCCATGTAGTCCGGATCGCCCTCCTTCACCTGGACGAAGAACCCGTTCGAGCCCTTGCCGGTGACGAGCGCGTTCGTGATGCGCGACTTCGAGCCGACCGGCGTCATGCCGTTCTTGATCTTGTAGATCGTCGTGGGGCAGCCGACGGTGCCCGGGTTCGCGTCGGCCGGGCACGCGTCGCACACGTTGCCCCTGCCGTCGCCGTCGGTGTCAGCCTGGTCCTGGTTCGCGATGTCGGGGCAGTTGTCCGAGATGTTCGGCTTGCCATCCTGATCGCGGTCGTTGGGATCGATCACCGGGCACGTGGTGCTGCCCGCGACGAGCGGGCACACGTCGCACGCGTCGCCCTGGCCGTCGGCGTCAGCGTCGGCCTGCGCGCTCTTGTCGACGGGCCGGATCGGATCGAACACGCCGGGGCACTTGTCGGCGGTGTTGGCGATCCCGTCGCCGTCGCTGTCGGTCGGCGTCACCGCGCCGGTGTAGATCGTCGAGCCATCGAACGTGGTCGGGCGCTTCGGCGTGCACGACGGCTCCTTCGCCGGCGGGCCGCACGAGAACGCCGGGTAGATCCCGGTCCCCCCGCTCGCCGCGGTCTGGAGCGCCGCGTACGTCTTGCCGACCTCGGTCGTCAGGCACACGCGCTTCTCGGTGCCGCAGACGTCGACGACATCGCAGCTCTGCGCGAATGACTCGACGGTGCGGCCGTCGCCGTACAGCACCTTGCCGCCGCGCATGACGAGCGCGACGTCGGCGGGCTCGGCGTCGATCACGGCGCGGTACGTCTTGCCGCGGCCCGCGAACACGGCGATGTCGGCGACGCGGCCGGGCGCGAGCAGGCCGATCACGTCGTCGGTGGCGGTCACCGCGGCGGCGTTCAGCGTCACCATCTGCCAGAGCTGCTCGTCGGTGAAGAGCTTGCCGAGGTACGTCTTGTTGAGGTCGTCGGCGCAGCGCAGCTCGCGCAGGAGGTTCATCGAGCCGGTCGGGATCCAGTCGGTGCCGAGCGCGATCTCGACGCCGAGCCGCGCCGCCGTGGTGACGCGCGCGGTGTCGCCGTACAGGGTGATGTTCGAGCGCGGCGACCAGATGAGGGCGGTGCCCGCCTTGGCCATCGCGTCGAGGTCCGGCGCCTGGAGGCCGATCGCGTGGATCATGGCGGTCTTGCCGAGGAGCAGGTTGTTCGAGACGCCGGGCGTCATCGTGTCGTACGTCGTCGAGCTCTGGCACAAGAACTCGTTGCGCGCGGAGCCATCGATGCCCTCGGAGGTGTGCGGCTCGTACGCGTCGATGCCGGCGATCTGGGCCGCCGTCGTCGGGGTGCCGTTGTAGTCACAGTCCATCGATTGGCGCCTGCCGCTCCCGTCGTCGAGCGGGAACGTGTCGAAGTTGACGGGACCCTGGCCGAGCCCCTCCTGGCTCGTGCTGTCGAGGTTGCGCAAGAGGCCGCTCTGCCCGCCCGAGCCGACGATCGAGGTCGCGCCGCCCATCAGGAAGCGCAGCTCGCCCCACCGTACCTGATCGGCGCTCGCGCCGCTCAGGTACGGAATCTCCGGCTTGCCGTCCTGGCCGAGGCGCCACTGGTGGCGGTGCTCGTAGCGCACGCCAGCGTCGGTGTACGGCTGGTTATGCGTGTACGTGATGTGATCGTGCGTGTTGATGAGGCCCGGCGAGATCGCCGCGTCGGGGCACGTGATCACCGTCTGGTCGGCCGCGGCGCAGTTGCAGCCGACACACGTGATCATGCCGGCCGCGTCCACGGCGACCTGGCCGCCGCGGTACACCGTCGTCGGCGTCAGCACATTGCCCTTGAGGAGCTTGCCCGCGCCGGTGCCGGTGACCGCGCACGTCCCCGACGTGATCGGCGGCAGCGCCTCGCACATCGTCTCGTTCTCCGGCGGCCCGTCCGGCGGCGGCGATCCGTCGTCGGGGGGACCGTCGAGGCCAGGCAGGTGTCTGTTATCGCCGCATCCGCCGCTGCCCGCGCCAGAGATGACAAGCACGAGCATCACGCAGGCGAAGTGAAGGCGCATCGCGCGCAACGTACACAAATGATCGCGCGGCCCGATAGCGGAAAGCGCACCGCCTCGGGGTGGCCCCGGGTACGTCTGTGAAATCGACTACCAGTCTTGCAGCCGCCCACCGCGCGAGGGCGCGCAGGGATCGGCCCGGCCGGGAGGACCGGCTCGGGCGATGTTTACTTTCAGTCGAGGGGCTGATCGAGGTTGTCGGCGACGAAGCCCATCACCTCTTCCAGCATCTCTCCGAAGTCCTTGTAGAACTCCTGATCGAGCGCGTTGTCGCGCGGATCGTAGAGGAACACCGGGCACTCGCCGTTCGACCGCGGGCGGCTCACGTCGAGGCAGAACCACTCCTCCTGCGACTGCGACTGGGCGCCCAGGCCGACGACGACGAGGTGTTCGGCGAGCTTGCGCTCGGCGCGCGCGGCGAGCGTGCGGCCGACGACGTCGCCCGGCGCGCCGAGGCGGGCCGACGGATCGCGGCCGGGCGGCGTGACGCCGACGAACTCGTGGACCACGCCGAGGTGGGCAGGGATCGCGATCCCGCCGAACGTCCGCAGGAACTTGCGATACGACGGAGGGAAGGTCACGCCGAGCGCCTCCTCGGCGGCAGAGATCGCGGACTCGGGGATGGGTCCTGCGATCTCGCACGGGCGCTCGCTCTCGCTCAGCTTGCTGCGAACGCGTTCGACGAGGTGGATGGTCTCGGGGGTCATGGGAAGCTCGGCTGCATTATGCATGGGACGACATTCGAAGCGAGCGCCGCGGATCAACTCGGCCGCGGCAGCGACGCCGGAAACGACAGCGCGTCGATGACCGCCAGCTCCATATCCATTTCGGCGACCTGAAACGCAGTCTGCATCACCCCCACGAACGGGATGACGCGCCAGCTCGCCACCGCGGCCGGCTGCTCGGCCACGATCGTGTAGACCACGATCCAGTAGCGGTCCACCGGATCCGGCAGCCCGCTCGCGACGCGCGCCAGCTCGCCGAACACCGCCGCGCCGGGCGCGCGCGGGCGGCGGAACGCTCGGAAGATCTCGGCGTCGAGCTCGTCGCGCGACATGGCGAGATCGGGGATCGCCGCGAAGAAGTCGCGCAGCTTGAACCGCTCCTCGTCGGTGGCGCCCCCGCGCGCGAGCGCGCGCAGCGCGAACACCTCGGCGGCGATCGGGATCAGGGTCTTGATGCGGAGGTAGCGATCATCGAGGTGCGCGGCGATCCGGCCCTCGCCCGCCGCGGCCGCGAGCTGCTCGGCCTCGATCGGCGCGATCCGCAGCGCGACCCGCAGCGCCTCGAGGAACGTGAGCTCCCCCTCCTCGATCGACTGATCGGCGGCGGCCACCTCGGCGGCCATGCCGTACGCGGCCAGGCGGTGGATGCGCGCGGGCAGGCCCTTGGCGATCGCGGGCGCGCGGCTGATCGCGCTGCCCGCGAAGCGGATCGCGTCGGTCGAGAGATCGATCAGCGTGCGCGCCTTGGGCCCCAGGCCCTGGAACAGCGGGTGCTGCGCGATCTCGCGCTCGAGCGCGGCGGTCTCGCGCGCGTCGATGACGCCGTCGGCGCTCCGCGCGCCGAGCATCGCCTCGATGAGGAACCTGCGCGCGTCGTTGGGCCGCAGGCTGCCGCCCAGAAGCTCGTGGACGCTGCGCTCCATCGCGGTCATCTTCGCGGTCATCTTAGACGAGCATAGCGTCGAGCGCGATCACGAGCAGCACCGATGCCGCGGCCGCGGCCGCGGTACCGCCGAGGAGGCGGCCGCGCACCGGCGCCGCGGGCTCGGCGCGGGATCGCCACGCGCCCGCGCCGATCGCGATCAGCGTCAGCGCGCCGAGCACGTGCGCGAACGGCAGCTCGCGGTGCTGCTCCTCGAGCTCGCGCGCGCGGCGCCGCGCGTCGTCGCGGCTCGCCTCGAGCCCGCGCTCGCGGAGCCCGCGCTGCCACTCGGCCAGCTCGCGCTCGACGAGCCGATCGCGCTCGCGCCGCATGATCCGACCGTACGTCTCGTCGCGCCGGAGCTCCACCTCGCCGGCGGCGAGCATGAGCTGGAGCCCGCCCGCGAGGACGATCGCCGCCGCCGCGCCGCCGATCCGCGCCGCGCGCCCGCCCGGCACCATCGCGGCGAGGAGGCCGAGCACGGCGCGCGCGCCGAGGTACGCCATCGCGATCGCCACGGCGCCCGCCGCGAGCGCGACCGGGACCTGCGCCGCGCCGAGCTCGCGGCGGAGGATGACGCCGTCGCCGAACCCGTGCCACGTGCCCGCCGCGAGGTACCACGCGGCGTGGACCACGAGCGCCGCGCCGATGCCGCGCAGGAGCCGCGCCGCCGTGCTCGCGCGACGCCAGAGCGCGAGCCACAGCGTGGCGCCGATCACCAGCTCGACAGCGATGCCGCCGCTCACGACGGCGATCGCGGCGCCGTCGCTCGCGTCCTCGAGCCGGTACCGGATCCAGCCGCCGGCGAACCAGAACAGGCGAACCTCGAGGACGCGCCCGCCCAGCGCCACCGCCGTCGCGCCGTGCCCGACGAGCTCGTGGGCGACGAGGCCGAGCCGGCTGGTCACGAGGCCCAGGGCCGTGAGCAGCCCCGCGAGCCGCAACGCCGCGCTGCTGGTGGGCCCGATCACGAGCCGATTATGGCCGGGCGCTTGGCACGAGGCACCGGGCACCCGCGGCACCCACGGCACCCACGGCACCCACCTCAACGCCCGCTGCACCCGGACTCCCGGCGCGGTATCATCCGCGGCCCATGCGGGTCCTCCTCGCTGCTGTGCTCGTCCTCCTCGTCATCGTCGGCGAGGCGCGCGCCCAGAAGCGCGATGTCCAGATCGAGACCGATCCGCCCGGCGCCGACGTCTACCTGAACTCCAAGGATGACGGCTCGCTGTGCAAGACGCCGTGCACGTTCAAGGCGCCGGTCGGCGAGCAGATCGTGATCGTCGAGGTCGCGAACCACGTCTCGCTCGTCGAGAGCCTCGTGGTCCCCAAGCGCGGCAAGGTCCCGGCGCTCAAGTTCAAGCTCCAGCGCGCGGTCGGCACGGTCATCGTCAAGGGCCCCGAGGGCGCGCGCATCCGCATCGGCGACGTCGACAAGGGCAAGGCGCCCGCGAAGCTCGACATCGACGCCGGGCAGCACACGATCACGCTGACCGTGGGCGGCAAGCAGGTGCTGCAGGACATCATCGAGGTGGAGCCAGACCAGGAGGTCGTCGTCCGTGGCAAGGAGGTCTCGACCGGTCCGACCGGCGGCGGCGGCAGTGGCGGTGGCGGCGACGGCGGCGGCGGCGGCGATGGCGGTGGTGAGAGCGGCGGCGGCGGCGAGAACGGCGGCGGCGGTGGCGGCGGCGAGAACGGCGGCGATGGCCCCGACGTCCAGAAGGAGGTCCCCGCGCCTCGGGCGCCGCGCGGCAAGCTCGTCGCGGTCGCCGGACTGATCGACATCGGGTTCCGCAGCTTCACCTACGAGAACGCGATGAACGACAACAACCCGGCCACCGCGGATCTGTCCAACGAGAACGAGGGCGGTCAGGTCATCGCCGGCCCGATGATCGAGGTGTGGCCCGGCAACCTCGCCGGCGTCCGCGCGCTGCGCGGCCTCGCGCTCGTGTTCCGCATCCAGTTCCCGCTCAACAAGCAGCCGGTCGTCGGCGCGCAGCTCATGGGGACGACGACGACGTTCTGGCAGAGCCTCGAGGTCAGCGCGCGCCACCGCTGGACGTTCACGAAGTTCGCGCTCGACGCCAACGCCGGCTTCGTGCGCGATCAGCACCAGTTCAACACGAACAACACGAGCAACCTGGACCTGGTCCCCGACGCCGACTACCGCGCGATCAAGCTCGGCGTGCGCGGCGCGCTCCTCGTCGGCACGATCGAGCCGTACCTCGCCGTCGAGAACCGCATCGTCATATCGGGCGGCGACATCATCGAGAAGCGGTTCTCGCTCGGCGCGAGCGCCAGCGGCCTGCGCGGCGCCCTCGGCGCGACCGCGAAGCTCGGCCCCCTCCAGGCGCGCCTCGAGGCGTCGCTCACTCGCTACTCCTGGACCTTCAAGTACGACACGGGCGACATGTTCAAGGCCGACGGCGCGAGCGACTCGATCAAGATGATCTCGGCCGGCATCGGCTACGCCTACTGATCGCGCGCTCGGTCATGACGCGCCGCGCCTCTCCTTTATATAGAGCTGCGGGCGCGGCAAGCGCCGGCTCGGTGCGCATCCAGCGCAGTTGATGCACGCGCCGCCATTTCTCCACAGTGACCTATATACGCACATGTTTGCCGCGTGGAACTGTGCGCGAGCACATCTGGGCGCGCTGGTACGCGAACTGCCTGAATCAGCTCGTACATGACGCTCGAGCCTCATCACTCTGCTCAAAATAGGAAGATCTCACCATACATATCTGCGACAGATCGAGCGCAGGAGCACACTGGCTAAGGTATCAAGGCTACACAGAATAAGCGCTCCTACCATGTACAACACCTCGTATAATGTAGTTCTTAGTAGGGGCTTCGCGCTCATCTCGCTGCTCGCTGTGCCCTCTTGCGTCGACAGCGTCGAGGAGGGGTCGGCCATGGCGGCAACTGGCTCGGCGCGATGTCCGACGTGACGGCGAGCCAGCGCCTCGAGACAAACAGAGGCCTCGCGCCGGACGCGGGCTGCAGCGCCGAGCTCCTCGGCGGCACGAAGCTCTAGCCAGCGCGCGAAGCTCCGACGCTGCTCACTCATCGAACATCGAACATCGAACATCGAACGAGCGCGAGCTCGGCGCGAGTGACCCGATCACGATGATCTGGGCCAGCATTGGTTACGCGTACTGCTCACATTACGCCGCGTCCTCCACGCCAATGAAGATCGCTAGTCAGTAAATGCTGTAGTGCGCGCTCTTCATTATATACTATGAATACACCACAGAAATAGGAGACTCTCACCATATACAACTTTTATTTATCATCGTGATCGACATAAGCTGATTAGATGGCGATCAACCTCTCCGACCTGTACAAGACCTCGCTCCACATCGTGCTCACCGCGTGCCTCGCGCTCGCCGTGCCCTCCTGCGTCGACAGCGGCGAGGAGACCGACACTGCCGAGAGCGCGCTCCTCCTCTCGTGCGCCTGTCCCGCAGAGACACCGGCCATCCTCGCGCCACCGCTCAATCAGAACCTCGCGTTCGTGCTCGACGCGACCGGCGTCCAGCAGTACGCGTGCAAGGCCACCGCGACGGGCGCGGCGTGGTCGCTCGTGGCGCCCGCGGCAGATCTCCTCAAGAACGATGCCGTGGTCGGCACACACTACGCGGGACCGACGTGGGAGTACAACGACGGCAGCACCGTGGTCGGCGCGAAGGCTCAGAGCGCGACGGTCGACTCCACGGCGATCCCGTGGCTCCTGCTCTCGGTGGTCAGCAACAGCGGCCCCTGGCTCAGCACGATGTCCAACGTGACCGCGATCCAGCGCCTCGAGACCACCGGCGGCCTCGCGCCGTCCGCGGGCTGCACCGCCGAGCTCCTCGGCGGCATCGTGGAAGTGCCGTACACGGCGAAGTATTACTTCTACCGCACAAACAACCTCCTGCCGCAGCTCAACACGCGCTGCGGCGCGAACTAAGGGCGCGCCCGCCCGCGGCTCACTCGTCGGCTCACTCGTCGATCGAGCGCGAGTTCGTCTCCTTCATCGGCCACATGAGGAAGAGGCCGATCACGCCGTAGACCATGGCGTAGTAAGCCAGCGTCATCGGGTTGTCCGTCTCCCTGATCAGCGAGGCCGCGACGAACGGCGCCACGCCACCGGAGAGCGCGAGCGTGACGCTGTAGCCGAAGCTCATCGAGGTGACGCGCGTGCGAAGCGGGAAGATCTCGACGAGCATCGCGCCCTGGAGGCCGAGCGCCATACCGAGCGGCAGCGCCATCAAGACCTGGCCGAACATGAACTCGAGCGGCGAGCCGGACATCATGATGGGCATCGCGACGTAGATCGCCGCCATCGTCGCGACCGTCAGCGCCAACATCATCCGGCGGCGGCCGACGCGATCCGACATCCAGCCGCCGAGCACCTTCGCCAGCAGCACGGCGAACAGGCTCAGCGTGTTCACGAGCTGGAACGAGGCGCTCTTCGCGCCGAGCAGCACCTTGAGCCGCTCGACCGCGAACGTGAACGTGAGGTAATAGGCCGCGTTCGTCATGCCCACGATGCCGAACGTCTGCACGATCGGGCGCCAGTCGCCGAGGAGCGAGGTCCCGATCGGCGCGCGGGCCGCCGCCGCCTTCTGGCCCTGCTCGGACTCGTGGATGCCCCTGCGCAGGAACCAGCCTGCGATGACGAACACGACGCTGCCGATGAACGGGATGCGCCAACCCCAATCTGCGGCCTCCTGGGCGGTGAGCACCGCGTCGACGAGCAGCGACGTGGCCGAGCCGAGGATGAACCCGAGCGTGGTCCCCGCCGCGGTGGAGCTGCTCACGAGCCCGCGGAGGGCCCGCGGCGCCAGCTCGGTCGTGTACACCATCGAGCCGGTGAACTCGCCGCCGAGCGAGAAGCCCTGGACGACGCGCATCAGCACCAGGAGCGCCGGCGCCAGGGCGCCGATCGTCTCGTGCGTCGGCAGGATACCGATCCCGAGCGTGGCGACGCCCATGAGCGCGATCGACAGCGTGAGCAGCGCGCGGCGCCCGATCCGATCTCCGATGACGCCGAGGATGAGGCTCCCGGCCGGGCGCGCCAAGAACCCGATCGCGAACACCGCGAACGCCTTGATCTGCTCCGCCGCCGGATCGTCCCCTGGGAAGAACTGCTTGCCGATCGCGCTGGAGAAGTAGCCGAACACCGCGAAGTCGAACCACTCGAGGACGTTGCCGATGAGGCCAGCCATCGCGGTGCGCAGGGGCGACTGGCGTGAAGCGGTCGGTGCGTGTTGAGCCACGGCGCGCATCCTAGCCCGCGCGCCCTCGCCACGCTACGACGCCACGGCCCGCCGCGATCTATGAAACATATGCATGTATCTGGATGCGTGATTGGGAGTCGATCTCCGACGGATCAGGAGTCAGCAAAACGAGGTGTCACCAATCCACCTGTGAAGCCGAGCTTGCTAGGCTGACCCGACTCGCACGCAGCGCGCAGAGATGCCGAGTCAATGAGGACCGACGCGAACAAGGTCAGCAAGGTCAGTCTGGAGGCGATCCGGAATCTGCTCTCCGGCGCCCATTCGTTCGATCTCGTGGTCGGCGACGTGAGCGTGTCCTGCACTGTATCGGCCCTGGCGGAGGTGCCGTGGCCGGCGGTGCTCGAGGCGCTCGCGCTCGCGACCGATGATCCGGTATGGCCGGCGGGTGTGAGCGTCGGCTGCACCTGGCCCGGGGGCCAGTGTCGCCTCCTCGTGGACCTCTTTTACTGGGCCACAGGGAAGTACCTGCACGACCTCTGCGTCCGCGTCCGGACGGAGCGGCGAGAAGTCATCTTCATCAACGTGGCCAAGGCGCTCAAGCGCGCCGAGGCGGGCAGCGCGGCCAAGCTCAAGGCGCGGTTCTTCGCCACGAAGCGCAAGGCGCACCTCTCCGCTGGGACCGCAGAGCGGCTGAACACCGGGATGCGTGATGTGCTGCGAGACTCCAGGCTCCCGATCATCAGCAACAGCGTCGCGGAGCTCTGCGAGGTCGAGGCTCCGAGCGGCGCGCTCCTGCCCTCTGCACAGGTCGCGTTCCGCCGGCTGATCCACCTCGCGCTGCTCAAGCTCGAGTTCATCGATCGCCGGGGCGCGCGGGAGCGCGGCACGCCCCTGCTCGAGCTCGCGAGGTGGCTCACGCCAGACGATCTCGTGGCGACGGCGGCCCACGAGGAGGAGGCGCTCGGCGCGGAGGACGAAGAGGACGCGGAGGACGAGGAGGATGAGCTGGAGCTGGACGAGGAGGCGGACGAGCGAGCGGTGGCCGAGCTGGCGAAGACCTGGGAGCTCGCCAGCGCCTGCTCCGGCTCCGCCCGGCTCCCGCTCAACCTGATCCTCTACGGCCCTCCCGGGACCGGCAAGACCCACTACCTCACGCAGGAGCTGATGCCGAGGTTCCGGCGCACGGCAGCGCCGGCGCGCGGCGATCACGCATTCGTCACGTTCCACCAGGCGTACGGCTACGAGGACTTCATCGAGGGCATCCGGCCGGTCATCGATGAGCTCGGCGGCGAGGGCGGGCGCGCGCTCGCGTACCGGCTCGAGGACGGCGTGTTCCTGCAGGCCGTTCAGGCGGCGCTGGCGCTCGCCGGCTACCACGGGACCTTCGATCGGCTCTGCGCGCTGGCTCCCGAGCAGCGCGCGGCGCTGCTCGGCGGCGCTCCCCCGTACGCCCTGTTCATCGACGAGATCAACCGCGGCAACGTGGCGCGCATCTTCGGCGAGCTGATCACACTCCTCGAGGCCGACAAGCGCCTCGGCAGGGAGCACGAGCTCATCGTCAGGCTCCCGTACTCGAGGCGCGCCTTCGGCGTGCCGCCGAACCTCCACGTGATCGGGACGATGAACACCGCGGATCGCAGCATCGAGTCGCTCGACACCGCGCTCCGCAGGCGGTTCGAGTTCCAGGAGCTGCCGCCGGATCCGGATCGGCTCCAGTTCATGATCGAAGGAGACATCCACCCCGGGGAGCTCTTGCGGGCCATCAACCGCCGGCTCGAGAAGCTCTACGACCGAGACCACTGCATCGGCCACGCCTACTTCATGCAGCTGGCGGAGCGGCCCACCCTCGAGGGGCTCAAGCACGTATTCCGCAATCAGCTGATCCCGCTCCTCCAGGAGTACTTCTTCGGCGACTGGGGAAAGATCGGGCTCGTGCTCGGCAAGGACTTCATTCGCAGGCGAGCCCCGTCGTGGACCGACTTCGCGGACTTCGAGCACGAAGATCGCGACACCCTCGAGGCGAAGCCCACCTGGGAGCTGGCGGACATCGCCTCGCTGTCGAACGTGGCCTTCCAGCGGATCTACAAGCGTGTCGCGGATCATTGAGGTGTTCGAGCACGAGACGCTGCACGTCTCGGAGGACGAGCGCGGGCTCCGCCAGGCCGAGCTCGACGCGCTCGTCCGGTGGAGCGACGCGCACGGCGGCCAGGTCTTCGACGTCGGGCACCGCCGGATCAAGCTGCGGAGCTTCGTCGGATACCTCGAGGTCGGAGATCTGGCGATCGCGATCCTGCCGAAGGCCGATCGCGGCGCGCCAGGCTCGCCTCAGGTGTGGCGCGCCGGCCTGCTCGAGATGATCTGCGTCGCGCTCGGCCTCCGGATCGAGCGCACGACCGCCGCCGCGCAACAGCTCGCGCGGCTCCGGCTGCTCGATCTGATCGCGCTCGGGTTCATCGCCGAGCTCGAGCCGCTCATGCACAGCGGCCTCGCGAAGGGGTACCAGCGCGTCGCCGCGAACGGCGCCGTGTTCCGCGGGCGGCTCGCGATCGCCGATCACATCCGCGACAACGCCGCCCGCGCCGATCGCTTCTTCGTCGAGCACCCGACCTACGATCACGACATCGCGATCAATCGCGTGCTCGCGGCGGCGCTCCACACGCTCGCCGGGCGTGCGCTCTCGCCGCACGCCCGAAGCGGCGTCGCGGCGTGCCTCGCCCGGCTGCCCGAGGTCCGGCACACCGGCGTGACGCGCGAGCTGCTCGAGCGTATCCGGCTCACCCGCTCGACGCAGCGGTACCACGCGGCGCTCGTGTACGCGCGCATGATCCTGGAGCACCAGGGTCCCCAGCTCCGGGCCGGCCCCCGGAGGGTGTTCGCCCTGCTCTTCGACATGAACGCCCTGTGGGAGCGCTACGTCGCCGCGCTGTTCCGCCGGACCAGGGTCCCCGGCGTCGCCGTCACGACGCAGGAGCGCCACCTGTTCTGGCGCTCCCCCGACGACGCCGGCCGCCACGTGCGCCCCGACATCGTCGTACGCGCGGCGCCGCGGAGCGGCCGGGGCCAGCCGCTCCTCGTGATCGACACGAAGTGGAAGGTGCCGGCGCACGGCCGAGCCTCCGACGAGGATCTGAAGCAGATGTTCGTCTATAACGAGCTCCTCGCGGGCGCCCGCGCGGTGCTGCTCTACCCGGCGACCGCGGAGTCAGCGGCGGTGCGCGGCACGTACGCCGGCAAGGGCCACACCTGCGAGCAGCTGTACCTCGGGCTCCTCGACGCCCAGGCGGGCTGGAGCACCGCCGCGCTCTCTGCCCAGATCCGGGCCTTGCTCGAAGACGCGCGCGCCGCCGCCGCTCTCGAGGAAGACGCCAGTAGGAACCATGGTAGGCTCATTTGCGCCCCCACCTCCCCGGGCGAGTGAGCGGTAGGTTCAGCGTGTTCGACCCTGGCACTGATGAAGCGCGCCTCGACGGGTGGGCCGAACGGCTCGCCCAAGATCTCACTGGGAAAATCTCTCAGGGTCGTCTTTGGCTGCAGGGTGGCACCGGCACGGGCCGCCATTCGATCGTTCAGCGGTTGAGCCGCAAGCACGGTGTTCTGTCCATCGAGATCCCTCCTCTCTCCGATCTCGATGCGGCGTTGCACGCCCTGGTTCAAGGAGCGCTGCACGGCGGCTGTCTACCGGAGATCATCGCCCACCCCAGGCAACCGATGTTGGAGCAAGCCTCCGTCGTGGGCTGCAAGCTCGCGGAGCGAGGGTGCTTGCTCGCGGTCATACTTCCGATCTCGTGGTCCGATCGACGCGAGATCGAGAACATCCGGGTCTCTCGAGAGCGTGTCGCAGAGATCCTCAAGGGGCTCGCGACCAACGAGTCACTGCGCATCTTGGTGGTCACGGGAGACGACAAGATTCCTCCTGAGGGGTTCGAGCAGGCGCCGGTGCACAAGCTAGAGGTGCCGAGGGTCCGCGCCGAACAGATCCAGTCGAAGGTGCTGGAAGGCCGCTTTCGTCGAGCCGCCGAGCACGTCGCGGGCTGGATGGCCAAGAACCAGATCACGTACACCCCTCTCGAGACACGGCTCCATGTCGGGATCGTCGCCCTGGGAGGCAGGCCCGCCCACGCCGCGCTGGAGGGGCTGGCGTCCCGTCTGGCCGGTGCCCTCGAGTCGCGCCCTGCCCTGGCCCACGCGGTTCAGCGGCTCCTGATCGCGCGCCGGCCGCTTCCGCTGGATGAGGTGCGCAAGCTCTCCGGGGTCGATGAAGAGTACTTGCCACTCCTGACCTCGTGCATCGGCTATGGACGCGAGCAAGTGAGAGTCCCCGAACGCACGCGTCAGATCTTGATGACGCACTTCCGTCGCGCGGCCAATCCCGCTCCTCCAGACGAGCAAGCAACGCATGCCGAGCTGGCGCGCTACTACGAGAACCTCGATGGAGAGGTAGCTCCGAGCCACCTGAATGCGGACCGCGCCATCGCCTGGCTCGAGAAGGTGCATCACCTTGCCTGGGGAGGAGAAGCAACCCGACAGAGCTGGGAGGCCCAGCGACACCTGGGCCGTGAGCAGATCTGGGAGCGCGCTCGACACCTCAGCCTCGTGCGGAGGCGATACGACGAAGCAGCGCGGCTATATCGCAGGTGCATCGAGGATTTTGGCGAGGATAGCTATTCGCTCCACTACGAGGCATTCAACCTCGAACGCGCGCACGGCCCGAAACGGCTCGTGCGCGACGGCTACGCAGCGGCCGTCGCGATGGACAAGGACAATCCATGGTGGAACGCGCGATGGACCACGTTCCTCATCGCCAACGGTACGCTGGCCGAGGCCGAGCACGCCTGGCGAGAGGCCCTGAGATACGTCGATCCAACCGGCGACCGGATGGCTGCGTCTCCATGGCTCGCGCTTCACTTGCACCAGTGGGTATGCCGGCAGTGGTTGGCGCTCGGGTATGTCCAAGAAGCCCGGAGCGTCCTGGACGAGATCTATCCACGCTGGCTCGACTCCGAGCACGATCTATCGGCTCTGCGTTCGCTCGTCGAAGATCACGAAGAGGGTCTACGGCTCGGGGAGTCGGTCTATCCGGCCGAGGTGCCGCAGCACGAGCGCTGGCAGAAGCCCCGCGTGCTCGATGCTCGCAACGCGGACAAGCACGAGCTCCGGCGGTGGTGGCCCGGGCGCGTGCTCGATGCTCACCCGACCGAGGTAGTCGCTGTCATCGCAGACACACAGACCAGGCTTGCACAGCAAGTGACCTTCACCGATCGAGAGTGGCGAGACGCTGCGAACCAACCTGCAGAAGATGCCGAGGGCTTCTTCGAGCTCGGGGAATACGCAGGCGGAGCGCGGATCGTGCGGCGTACGCAGGCGCTGGCGTCGTCGCTCCTCGATGTGGAGTATGAGAGGCTCGTCAACGATCTGAGGTCCTGACGTTGCTGTTGCATCCTGCAGCGCTGCACGATCTTGGAACTCTCGATCGGGCACTGTTGTACGTCTTCGTCGCGGGCCCGGGCAACGGCGAAGGTCTGGCGGTCGCGCTCCCCCACACGGGGTGGCTCGTCGTCGATGGGTGCCACGTCGCAGATGAGAAACTCCCGCTGCTCGAGATCCTGGAGACGTGGCGCGACCCAGCCGAGGCCGTGGACTGCCTCGCGCTCACCCATCCCCATCGGGACCACGCCGCAGGGATTCGAAGGCTCATCGAGGAGACGCGCCCTCGATACGTGGCGCTGAGCGCTCCACCTTCGAACCCCACGCGCGCCTTTGCCGTGGCCGATGATCCTCGCCAGGTCACACCCACGACCGGTCGCCAGCGTATCAGCCGGGCCGTCGATGCGCTGCGCGCGATTCGTCGGTACTGGGAGGAGTGCCCGCAGAGCGAGCTCTGCCTCGTCGATGGGGAAGTGATTCCAACATCGTCGTCGCGCGTGACCGTGAAGGTTTGCGCGCCCCAGCTCGACCACCTCGAAGAGGCGCTCGAACGCGCCGCGCGGTCGAAGCAGCTCGCGGAGCGGCCTAACGAGATCAGCGCCGTGATCGAGGTGACGTTCGGCGCGACCCGGCTCGTACTGGGGAGTGATCTGCCTGCCATCGACTATGCCGGCAAGCCCATACGGGGAGGATGGGCCGACGTCCTCTCGAGATATGTCGAGCTCGGCCAGCACAAAGGTCTGAAGCTCCCCCATCATGGCTCGCGGTACGCGTTTCATCCCGACTTGCACACCGAGGGGCAAGATCGCGCCTGGTGGATCGCCCCCTTCAACCAAGGCCAGCGCCTTCCGCCCATGGATGCCGACGGTATTCCAGGACTGGTCTCACGCAACAAGCAAGTGCTCATGACGTCACTGCCTCGCTCCCGTGAAGAGCAGGAGCCGCTCGCTGCACCGGCGGTGTTCTCCATCGCCGATCTTCCGGCATTGTTCTCACCCGCTAACGCGGCGGCGCCGTCGGCAATGTCGAGCTCTCCCGGAGACCTCGAGCCGCTGGATCCGATCTGGTGTGTTGCTTTCGACGACAGGAACGCGATCGCCGGCGCCTGGCGCGGGCGGTATGCGTTGTCTCTCGTCGAATGAGGGCGGCGGACGAACGACTGATCGTTCAGGCGATGCGCGGCAGCGACCAGAGCGCGCCGAGATCGAGCTCGATCGCGTCGAACGGCGCAGCGCGGACCGCCGTGTCGCCCTGGTAGATCCTCACCTCGCGCCAGCGCCTGGTCTCGGTATCGAGCGCGTATACCTCGAGGCGCTTGTCGATCGGATCGAGCAGCCAGGCGTGGAGCACGCCATGCTCGGCGTAGTAAGGGAGCTTCTCGTCGCGATCGAGCTTCTCGATCGAGCGCGACAGCACCTCGCACACCCAGTCGGGCGCGAGCGTGAAGCAGGCCGTGTCCGGAAGCCGCGGCATGCGCTCGACACGCCACCCGGCGAGATCGGGAATGACCGGCTCTTTCGGGACGAGCTGCAGCTCGGGCTTGTCGATGATCCACCACCCGCCGGGTCCCTCACGGGCGCGCTGGAACGGCCCCCCGAGCTCGGCGCCGAGCACCGAGGCCGCGTCCGCGTATCGCGGTGCCAGGAGCGGCATGACATAGAGCGTCCCGTTCACGATCTCGGCGTGCTGGTGATCGGGCACCCGGAGGTACGCCTCGTACAGCTCGTCCCGCGGATCGCGCGCCGGTTGCACTATGGGAGGAGCCTAGCATCGCGTCGCTCGCCCGACGCGAAACGCCGAGGACGGGGATCACGGCCGGCCGGGCGGCGGCGCGCGGCGCGGGCCAGAGGCGCGCGTGCGGAGCTCGTACTCGTGGACCTCGTCGTCGAGGCGATCCTGCGGGCCGCGCGCGTCGGAGATCACGTTCTTGGCCATCTCCATCGCCCGGCGCCGATCCTGATCGCGGAGCCGCGAGAGCGGCAGCCAGAGCTCGCGGAGCTGCGCGAAGCGATCCTTGTGCTGGACCAGCACCTCGATGTCGGCCGGGTTCAGGCTGCCGTGCGAGAGATCGAGCACCACGAGCTGGCGCGCGAGCGGCGCACCGACGAGCTCGCGCACGATCGAGCCGGCGTACGGCGCCCGCCGGAGCTTTAGGTGCGTGAGCGCGGGCAGATCCGTACGCTGGAGCAGCGGGCGCAGGTCCTCGAACGTCGCCAGATCGGCGCCCCGGCCGCCGAAGCGGAGCTCGAGGCGCTCGAGGTGCGGCAGCGCCGCGCGCGCGACCGCGCGGACGCAGCTGCCGGAGAGCTCGGCGGCGGCGAGCCGCGCGCGCCGGAGCTGGGGCAGGCGCAGCTCGCCGAGCTCGAAGCCGCGCCCGGTCAGGCTCAGGCGCTCGAGCCGCGCGAGCGGCGCCCACAGCGCCGAGAGATCGCCGAGATCGACGAGCGCGTGCAGCTCGAGCTCGCGCAGGGACCGCGGCGCGGACGCCTCGAGGAGATCGATGACCGCCGGGCCCTCCCCTTCGGTCTTCACGATCAGCTCGCGCAGGAACCGCCCCGACGGGTGGCGGAGCAGCTCGCCGACGAACGGCGCGGCGGGGCGCTCGGGCGCCTCGGTGAGCTCGCCGCGGGCGATGAAGCCGTGGCGCCAGATCAAGGGCGGCGCGGTCGGATCGGCGGGATCGGCGACGAGCCGCGCGAGCGGGCCGAGGAGCGCGGCGGCGTGCTTCTTCAGGAGCTTGCCGAGCGCGAGCTGCGCGGGCGGCTTCTTGCGCGGATCCGCCGCGTGCTGCGCCTCGGCGGCGAGCGACAGCGCGATCAGCTCGCCCCGCAGCTCGCCGCGCCGCTGCAGCCAGTCCCCGTAGACGGAGTAGGCGGCGGGATCGTCGGGATCGTCATCGATCGCGGTCTCGAGCGAAGCGCCGGAGTCATCCGCCATGCTGGCCACAGCATGGCATCCGGGCGGCGCCCTGGCGGCCGCGCGGGCACGATTGTCAGACCGGCGCGGCACCCTGCCTGCCCTCATGGAAGGCTCGGCTGCGCGCTCGGTCCTGCGCGAGGTCTTCGGCCACGCCGCGTTCCGGGTGGGCCAGGAGACGGCGGTCGACGCCGTGCTCGCCGGCCGCGACGCGATCGTGCTCCTGCCGACGGGGGCCGGGAAGTCCTTGTGCTACCAGGTGCCGGCGGTGGTGCTCGCCCGGGGGCAGCGCACGACGCTCGTGGTGTCGCCGCTGATCGCGCTCATGAACGATCAGGTGGCGGCGCTGGCGGGGCGCGGGATCGCCGCGGCGGCGCTCCACAGCCACCAGGACGAGGACGCGCGGCGCGCCGCGATCGGCGCGCTCATGCGCGGCGAGCTGGCGCTGCTCTACGTCTCGCCGGAGCGCGCCGTGCTCGATGGCTTCCGGCGGCTGCTCGCGCGCGCGCCGATCGGCCTCCTCGCGATCGACGAGGCGCACTGCGTGAGCCAGTGGGGCCACGACTTCCGGCCGGAGTACCTGCGGCTCGCCGAGCTCCGCGAGGTCATCGCCGCGCCGGTCATCGCGCTCACCGCGACGGCGACCCCGCGCGTCCTCGCCGAGCTCGCGGCGTCGCTCGGGCTGCGCGATCCGGCGACCGTCCGCGGCGACTTCGCGCGGCCGAACCTCGCGTTCGAGGTCAGCCACCTGTCGCGCGACGAGGCGCGGCTCGAGGCCACGATCGAGGCGCTCGAGCGCGCCGGGCTGCGCCAGCGCCACGGCAGCGGGCGCGGCATCGTGTACTGCGCCACGCGCAAGAAGTCCGAGGCGGTCGCGGCGGCGCTGCGCTCGGCGGGCTTCGCGGTGGGCCACTACCACGCGGGCCGCACGGCGCTGGCGCGCGAGCGCGCGCACGAGGCGTTCGGCGTGGGCCGCACGCGCGTCCTGTGCGCGACGAGCGCGTTCGGCATGGGCATCGACTTCCCGGACGTCCGCGCGATCGTCCACTTCCAGGCGCCGGGCAGCCTCGAGGCGTACTACCAGGAGGCGGGCCGCGCCGGCCGCGACGGCCTGCCGGGGCACTGCCTCCTGCTCTACGGGCCGGGCGACATCGTCACGCAGCGCCGGCTGCACGAGCTCGAGGGCGGCTCCGCGCTCCTCGCGCGGCGCCGCGAGGAGGCGCTCGAGGCGGTCACCGCGTACGCGTTCGCCGGGCGCTGCCGGCAGCAGCTCCTGTGCGCGCACTTCACCGGCGCGGACGAGCACGCGCCGTGTGGCCGGTGCGACGTGTGCGTCGACCCGGAGCGGGCGCGCGCCCGGAGCGCGCCGCGGCCGGATCCGGAGGTCGCAGCGCTGCCCCCGGCCGCCCGCCAGATCATCGTCGACGCGGTCGGCGCGCTCGAGCGCAGCATCGGCAAGGTCAACCTCGCGCGGGCGCTGCGCGGCAGCCGCGCCAAGGCGATGACGGCGCACGGCCTCCTGCACCTGCCGCAGCACGGCCTCCTGGTGGACGCGAGCGAGGCATCGATCCTCGCGGCGATCGACGAGCTCGTGCAGGAGCGCCGGCTGGTCCGCCGCGGGCGCAAGTACCCGACGCTCGCGCTGCCCGGCGCCAGCGCCGCGCGCGCCGCCCGCACGCGCGGCGCGGACAGTCCGGCGGCCGGACAGCGCCGCGCCGCGGGCCGGGGGCGCCGCCTGCCGCGCACCACCGACGTCCAGCTCGAGCTGGATCGCTACCGCAAGCGCATGGCGCGCAAGCTCCGCTGGAAGTCGTACATGGTGCTGCAGCGCGCGACGATCCTCGCGATCGATCAGCAGCGGCCGGCCTCGCACGCAGACCTCGCCCGGATCCCGGGCCTCGGCCCGGCGAAGATCGCGCGGTTCGGCGACGACATCCTCGCCGTCGTGCGGCGCTACCCGCGCCCGGACTAAGATCTCGCGTGACGCCGGCGTGAGCGCAGCCGTAGCGCCGTCAGGGCGACGAACCAGCCGACTCTCGGCGTTGTCGTGAGAGATCCTGCGGAGCGTTGACATTGTCATGTCCGTGGACCAGCCTGTAGCTCAGGCGCAAACCCATGAAAACTATGGATCCGGCACGCATCGGAGAGCGGCTCCGCGTGGCTCGAACCGCCATGGGACTGACCCAGGAACAAGCCGCTGAGTCCGTCGGCATGGCCCGCACGACGCTCGTCGCGATCGAGAAGGGCGATCGCGAGGCGCGCCCCGAGGAGCTGATCGCGCTGGCCAAGCGCTACGAGGTGAGCGTCCATTCGCTGCTCCGTTCCAGCGCCGTGAAGGTCGAGATCGTGGGACGGCTTCGCAAGAAGGGCCGGACGCCGGAGGGCGACCGCGACGCCATCGCCGCGCTCGGCGTCCTGCACGATGTGGCCGCAGCGTACGTCGAGCTCGAGCGGCGGCTCGACAAGGTCAGCTTCGTCGACTATCCCCCGGAGCGGAGGATCGGCCGCGGACGCATAGCCCAGCAAGCCGAGGAGGTAGCCGCCGAGCTGCGCGCCAGGCTCGGGCTCGGGCTCGGGCCGATCACCGATCTCGAGAGCATCTTGGAGCTGGAGATGGGCGTACGGATCTTCGTGCGGCCCTTGCCGCCGTCGGTCGCCGGCGCGTACGCATATGACCCGGAGATCGGCGCGTGCGTCGCCTTGAACAAGCTGCATTCGCATGGCCGCCGACGCTGGACGCTCGCACGTGAGCTCTCGCACTTCATGACGGCGCGCTACGAGCCGAGCGTGATGATGGCCGATGCGACGAGGGAGGGCCCCGACGATGTGTTCGCGGATGCGTTTGCCGCGGCGTTCCTCATGCCCAGCGCGACGGTACGGCGGATCTTCGAGGAGTACGTCGGCGAAACCGGCACGTTCGCCGCGCGGCACCTGATCCTGGGCGCGCGTCGTCTCGGCGTATCGCTAGAGGACTTCGGTCGGCGGCTGGAGGGCCTCGAGCTATTGCCCCACGGGACCTTCGACGCGCTGAAGGAGCGTGGTCTCGATGACAAGGCTGTACAGCGGGTGCTCGGCCAACAGGAAGATCAGATCGGCCTCGAAGGGACGCGCCTCTTGTTGCTCGCCGCTGAGGCGAGCGAGCAGGGACTCTATAGCGAAGGCCAGCTCGCGGACATGCTGGTCCTCGATCGCGTCGAGCTACGACGTGCGATCGACGCATTTTCGTCGCTGGAATCGATCGATGCCCCGCTCGAGGCCCGTGCCTGATGGCCGACGGGATCGTCCTCGATGCCAGCATCGTGATCAACGTGCTGGGCTGTGGGGCTGCAGCTTCAGTGCTGCAGGCGATTCCAGGTATGTGCCTCGTCCCCGACGTCACGTCGCGGGAGATCTTCCGCGATCCGTTGGCACCCGGAGGCGGCGCAAATCCACTCGATCCGCTCGTCGCGGCCGGGTTGATCGAGCGTGTCGGGCTGACGCCCGCAACCATGGAGACGTTCATCGAGCTGGTCGGAGCCGCACCGCCGAACGATCTCGGCGATGGAGAGGCAGCGGCGATCGCGCTCGCTCGCGAGCGCGGCTTGCCGATCGCCCTCGACGACACGAAGGCACGCCGGATCGTCCGTGAACGGTTCCACGGCCTCCCGCTTCGATCGAGCGTCGACCTGTTCGCGCTGCCGAGCGTGGCAGTCGCGTTGGGTGACGCGCTCGCCGACGCCGTGTTCTCTGCGCTGATCCACGCGCGGATGCGCGTGTTGCCGGAGAACGACGCTTGGGTGCGGCTCCTGCTCGGTGAGCGTGCCGAGCTGTGTCCGAGCCTCAAGAAGCGCAAACGGTAGGCGCGCGGGCGCGTCTCCGGCGATGGCCGGCACGGCCGTGCCAGGCGGCGCGGCGGCGGTGATACCTTCGTCGGCGATGTGGACTCGACGCGTCGTCGTGCTGCTGGGCCTTCTGGCCTGCTCGGGCAAGCCGGGTCCGGCGCAGAGCGGGCCGGGAGCTCCGCAGCCGCCGGGCGGCGCGGGCGCGACCGCAGCCACGGACGGCCGCGGCGCGGGCGCCGGGGGCGCGGCAGGCGGCACCAGCGGCGCCGCGGGCGCGGCCGCCGGCACGGGCGCGGCAGGCGCGGGCGCGGCCGCCGGCTCCAGCTCCGGCGCCGGTCCGGCGATCCCGGGCCTGCCGCCGGGCGCGCAGGCCGTGAAGGTCACGCTCGCCGAGGTCGGCCTCGAGGCGTCCTCGCTCGATCGCACCGCGGATCCGTGCGTCGACTTCTACCAGTTCGCGTGC
Organism: Kofleriaceae bacterium; assembly: GCA_035558535.1. Taxonomy (GTDB): domain Bacteria; phylum Myxococcota_A; class Polyangia; order Haliangiales; family Haliangiaceae; genus JABFXX01. Next base: position 8,349 of record DATMCI010000328.1, on the reverse strand, counting down.
GGCGGCTGGCTGCAGAACCACCCGATCCCGGCGGACCGGCCAGGGTGGAGCCGGTTCGCCGAGATCCAGGAGAAGAACCAGGCCGCGCTGCGCGGGCTGCTCGAGGAGGCGGCGAAGGGGATCGGCGCCGACGCGGGGACCAAGCGGCTCGGTGACTTCTACGCGGCGTGCATGGACGAGGCCGCGATCGGCAAGGCCGGCACGGCCGCGCTCGCGCCGCTCCTCGATCGCGTGGCGAAGATCAAGGACGCCCGGTCGTGGCTGGCCGCGCTCGCCGAGCTGCACAAGCTCGGGCGCTGGGTCGTGTGGCGCGTGCGGATCGACGCCGACCTCAAGGAGTCGTCGACGAACATCGTCTACCTCGACGCCGCGGGGCTGGGCCTGCCGGACCGCGACTACTACGCGCGGCCCGACTTGAAGACCAAGGTCGACATGTACCGCGCGCACGTCGCGCGGACGCTCGCGCTCACCGGCACGCCGCCGGCGCGCGCGGAGGCGGCGGCCGCCGACGTCGTCGCGATCGAGGGCGAGCTCGCGAAGCTGATGAAGTCCCGGGCCGAGCAGCGCGATCTGCCGGCGATGTACAACCCGATCGAGCAGGCGGCCCTCGCGCGCCAGGCGAAGTCGATCGACTGGAAGGCGTACTGGAAGGCGCTCGGCGCCGAGCCGACGAAGCAGCTCGTGCTCGGCACCCCGAAATTCTTCGCCCAGCTCGACACGCTGCGCGCCGCGTTCAAGTGGCCGCAGTGGGCGAGCTACTTCACCTATCACCTCGTCCACGGCGCCTCGCTCGCGCTGCCCAGGCCGTTCGACGACGAGGCGTTCGAGCTCGTGAAGGCGGTGCGCGGGATCGAGCGGCCGGAGGAGCGCGCCCGGCGGTGCATCGCCGCGACGCGCGACGCGCTCGGCGAGCTGCTCGGCGCGAAGTACATCGAGAAGCACTTCGCGCCCCAGACGCGCCAGACGGCGTCGCGCATGATGGACGCGATCGCCGAGGTGATGCACACCGAGCTCGGCAAGGTCGACTGGATGACCGACGCCGCGCGCCAGCTCGCGCAGGGCAAGCTCACGCGCATGGTCCGCATGACGGGTCATCCGGACCCCGACCGCTGGCGGACGTACGAGTACGAGGTCCGGCGCGACGACTTCCTCGGCACCACGCTGCGCGCCGCCGCGTTCGAGACCCGCTACCAGCTCGCCAAAGCAGGCCGGCCCGCCGATCGCAACGAGTGGCGGCTGCAGGTCTACGACAGCGACGCGTGGTACGAGCCGACCGCGAACCACGTCGAGCTGCCGGCCGGCATCCTGCAGCCGCCGTTCTTCGGCCCCGACCGCGCGATCGCCGCGAACCTCGGCGGCATCGGCATGATGATCGGCCACGAGCTGACGCACGGCTTCGACGATCAGGGCGCGCGGTTCGACGGCACCGGCAACCTCGCGAGCTGGTGGGACAAGCAGGACGAGCGGCGGTTCGAGGAGCGCGGCGCGTGCGTCGCCGACCTGTACTCCTCGTTCGAGGCGGCGCCGGGCGCGTTCGTGAACGGCAAGCTCACGCTCGGCGAGAACATCGCCGATCTGGGCGGCGTAAAAGTCGCGTTCGGCGCGTACCGCGCGATGCGCCGGGACGCCGCGAAGGTGTACGTCGCCGATGGCTTCACCGAGGATCAGCAGTTCTTCCTCGCGGTGGGCCAGGCGTGGTGCAGCCGCGATCGGCCGGACGACGTCCAGCGGCGCCTCTACGCCGACGTGCACGCGCCGCCGAAGTTCCGCGTCTACGGGGCGCTCCGCAACCTGAAGGCATTCGCCGAGGCCTTCAGCTGCGCGCCGGGCACGCCGATGAGCCCGGCCAAGACCTGCTCGGTGTGGTGATCGATATGCGCCGTGCTGTTGTTGTCTCTGTTGCTGTTGCCGCCTCCATCACCGCCTGGCTCGGAGGTGGCTGCAAGAGCCCGCCGCCGGCGAAGCCCTTGCCCGACCTGGCCGAGACGCCGCCGGTGGGCGAGCTGCCCGCGCCCGCCCCCGCACCGGCGGCGCGGCCTCCGGCGCTCCCGCCGGAGCCGGAGGTGCCGGTGTGCAAGGCGTCGCTCGCGGCCGCGAAGGCGCAGCGCGAGGCGCTGCTCGGCGCCGCGGCCGCGCGCGCGGCCGACACGCTCGAGACGTTCAACGAGCTGACGCGCTTCGTCGCGAACGCCGCGGCGATGTCGTCGCTCCTCGCCGCGGTGCACCCGGACGCGAAGCTCCGCGACGCCGCGCGCGCGTGCGAGCAGGAGGTGCAGACGTTCGTGTCGGCGCTGCTCCTCGATCGGCGGATCTACGGCGCGATCGTGGCCGCCGACACGAGCAAGCTCGATGCGGCCGGCAAGCGGTTCGTGGCGGTCACGCTGCGCGACTACCGGCGCGCCGGCGTCACGCTCGACGACGCCGCGCGCGCGCGCGTCCTGGCGATCGACGAGGAGACCACGAAGGTCGGCCAGCAGATCCAGAAGAACATCGACGAGGACACGCGCGCGATCGAGATCACCGATCCGAAGCGGCTCGCCGGGCTGCCCGCCGACTGGATCGCCGCGCACCCGGCGGTGGCCGGCAAGATCCGCGTCACCACCGACTACCCCGACTACATCCCGTTCATCACGTACGCCGACGACGACGCGCTCCGCAAGGAGCTCTACATCAAGTTCCGCAGCCGCGGCGATCGAGGCACCGGGGAGAACACCGGGGAGAGCAACGAGGCGCTGATCGGGCGGCTGCTCGCGCTGCGCGCCGAGAAGGCGAAGCTGCTCGGCTTCAAGGACTGGGCGGACTACCAGAGCGACGACAAGATGCTGCGCGGCGGCAAGGCGGCGGCGCAGTTCATCGAGCGGATCGCCGCGCTCGCGCGGCCGCGCGCCGCGCGCGACTACGCCGAGCTGCTCGCGCAGGCCAAGGCGCAAGACCCCAAGGCGACGGCCGTCGCCGACTGGCAGAAGGCGTACCTCGAGACGAAGGTGAAGAAGGCCAAGTACGCGGTCGACGCGACGGAGGTGCGCAAGTACTTCGTCTACGACAAGGTGCTCGCCGGCCTGCTCGACATCACGTCGCAGATCTACGACGTCACGTACCAGCCGGCCACCGATCCGCGGACGTGGCACCCCGAGGTCGCGGTCTACGACGTCACGCGCAAGGGACAAAAGCTCGGCCGGATCTTCCTCGACATGCACCCGCGGCCCGACAAGTACAAGCACGCCGCGCAGTTCTCGGTGCAGGACGGCGTGCTCGGCAAGCAGCTCCCCGAGGGCGCGCTCGTCTGCAACTTCCCGCGGCCGGATCCGGCGAGCGGCGCGCCAGCGCTGATGGAGCACGGCGACGTCGTGACGATGTTCCACGAGTTCGGCCACCTCCTGCACCACGTGCTCGGCGGCCACCAGCGGTGGGTCCGCCAGAGCGGCGTCGCGACGGAGCACGACTTCGTGGAGGCGCCGTCGCAGATGTTCGAGGAGTGGGGCTGGAGCCACGAGACGCTCGCGCGGTTCGCGCGGCACCACGAGACGGGCGCGGTGATCCCCAAGGAGCTCGTCGCCAAGATGCGCCGCGCCGAGAAGTTCGGCCTCGGCCTCCAGACGCTGCAGCAGATGTTCTACGCGGCGATCTCGCTGGGCTTCCACCAGGCCGATCCGGCGAAGCTCGATCAGCTCGCGATGGTGAAGGCGCTGCAGAAGCAGTACACGCCGTTCGCCTACGTCGAGGGGACGAAGTTCCACACCTCGTTTGGGCACCTCGTGGGCTACTCGTCCATGTACTACACGTACATGTGGTCACTCGTGATCGCGAAAGACCTGCTCACGCCGTTCGAGAAGACAGGCCTCCTCGCGACGGATGTGACGTATCGCTACCGCGACGCGATCCTCGTCGCGGGCGGCACGAAGGACGCCGCGGATCTCGTGAAAGACTTCCTCGGGAGGAAGTACGACTTCAAAGCGTTCGAGCGGTACCTCAGCACCGACTGACGATCCTCGAACGATCCTCGAACGATCCTTGATCCGAGCGCTCCATCCGGAAGAGGCTGTCCGCCCCGGGGCCGGACTTGGCCGGAGAAGCCGGATCGAGAGGAGTTGCTCCAGATGATGAGATTCCCGCGTTCGATGATCGTTTGTTGCGCGCTCGGCGCGCTCGGCATGATCGGGTGTGTCGACGAGCCCGCTGATGCCTCTGACGCAGCAGGCGAGCGCTCGGCGCCCGCCGCGGCGCGGCCCGAGGTGCGCGAGGCGCGCGAGGTGCGCGAGGACTGCGAGGGCGGCGCCGGCCCGTGCGTGAAGAGCGGCGTCGTCGTGAGCGAGCCCGGCGCGGCGGCGCAGGGCGACGTGGCCTCCGCGCTGCCCGCGAGGTACCCGTTCTGGGTCCTGCAGCTGAACCTCTGCAACAGCGGGTTCGCGGGCTGCTACAAGAACGGCCAGTCGATCCCCGAGGGCCAGGCGGTCATCCAGAGCAACGCGCCCGACGTCGTGACGCTGAACGAGATCTGCGAGAACGACGTCCCGCAGCTCGCCGCGACGCTCGCCAACGTCTACAGCGGGAGCACCGTGGTGTGGGCTTTCAAGGCCGCGGTCGATCGGCGGACCAACGCCGCCTACAAGTGCAAGAACGGGCAGGGCTACGGCATCGGGCTCCTGGCCCATATCCCCGGGACGTATTCCGGACACACCACGTACAGCGGCGTCTACGCGAGTCAGGATACGGGCTCGAACGAGATGCGAGTGTGGCTATGCCTGTCCGCGACGGGCAATTACTACGGCTGCACGACGCACCTCGCGACCGTCGGCTCGGTCGCGCTCAATCAGTGCAAGTACCTGATGAACACCGCGATCCCGTCGGTCCGCACGTCGGGCGGGGGCTACCGGCCGACGGTGATGGGCGGCGATCTGAACCTCAAGTACAACTGGATCCCGGACGCGCAGGACTGCGTGCCCTCCGGCAACTTCCGCAAGGGCGACGGCGACGTCCAGCACATCATCGCGACGACCGACTTCACGTTCAGCTCGAGCAAGAAGATCTCGATGACGTATACCGATCACCCCGGCTGGTTCGTCGCTCTGACGGCGCCGTAGCGCGGCGCCGTAGCGCAGCGCAGCGCAGCGGCAGCTACTGGCCGCGCTGGCCGACCTGCGACTGATGCGCGACCGACGCCCACTCGATGCGCTGCGGCGTCGCGAGGCCGAGCGTCACGATCGCCGTCGAGAGCTGGACCTTCATCGAGCGCTGGTACGCCTGCGCGGCGCGCAGCCGCTCCTCCGTCAAGATGCCCTGCGCGACGAGGTACTCGCCGAAGCCGGGGAGCTCGCGGATCGCGCTGCGCGCCATCGGCCGCTGCCCCAGCCGCGGCGCGGGCTTCGCGGGCGGCGTGTTCGTGAAGGCGCGGCCGCGGATCGTGGCCAGCTCGCCCAGCTTCGGCGTGACGAGCGGGATCACCTCCTGGGAAGACAGCTCCTCGGTCACCTCACGCCGCTCGATCCGCGGCGGCGGCGTCGAGCGCGCCTGGCTCGGCGCGCGATTCGAGAGCTCCGGCAGCGGCAGCGGATCGGGCGTCGGCGCCGGCCGCCGCGTCCAGCGGGCCTCGGGCTGCTCCGCGCCCCGCGCGAACGGCTTCGTCGGGCGCTCGTCGTAGAAATCGTTCGACTCGGCGTGGCCGGCGCCCGTCGGCTGGCGCGTGCCGCGCGCGAAGCGCGGCTGGTGGTCCCGCGCATGGTGCTGCGCGGGGGACTGCGCGGGCGCAGAGGGAAAACGACCAGCCGCGGTAGCGGGTGCCGGGAGTTTTTGTGCTACCGCGGCTGGTCGAAGCGAAGCATCGGCGACGAGCAGCCAGTCGGCGGCCTCTCGATCACCGGGGTCGAGGCGGAGCGCCTCGCGGAAGAAGAGGATGGCGGGCTCGTTCTCGTCGCGCTTGGCGGCGAGCACACCGAGCAGGCGGTACGCGATCGCGCACCGCGAATCGATGCGGATGATGTCGCGGAGGTCGGCCTGCGCCTCGAGGTCGCGCCGCAGCGCCACGTGCGAGCGCGCGCGGAGGAGCAGGAGCGGGACGCACTCCGGCTCGTCGTCCAGCGCGTCCGTGCACAGCGCCACGACGCTCGGGTAATGCCGCCCCTCGAACAGCTCGGAGGCGGTCGCGATGACTCCTCGATCCACGCTGTCAGTACGAGCAAGCGTCAGGCCAGGATCGGTCAGGAGCAACTACCTGGAACCACGGATGTCACACGTGCCCCCGATCGGGGCCTTTGCTCCCCCGCGGGGCCCGCGCTCCCCGATCGCCCACGGCTCACATCGATCGCTCTCCTCCCGCCGCGCCCGCCTCATCCTGCGCGCGGGCCCGCGCCCCGGCCTGCGCCCCGGCCCGCCCCGGCCCGCGCCCGCCTGGCACCACCGGGAGCCCACCTTCATACTCGAGCCGTGCGCCGACGGTGGCCCCACGTCTCGATTTCCCTCGCGCTCGCGCTCGCGCTGGCCGCGAGCGCGCTGGGCGCGGGCACCGCCGCCGACGCCCAGCCCGGCGACGAGCCGCCCCGCGCACGCACGCCTGGCCGCCCCGGCCTGTGGCGCCGGATCGTCGATCCGAACGGCGACGAGGTCCGGACGCTGGTCGCCAAGGCGCGGGCCTCGATGCTCCGCGCCGACGAGGCGCGCAACGGCGACGAGGAGTGGGCGCTCGAGCAACGCGCGCGCTTCTACCGCGACGCGTACAACCTCCTCGCCTACGCGCGCAAGCGCGCGCCCGAGAACGTCGACGCCCTCGCCGCGTTCGCGCGCGCCGCCGAGGAGCTCGGCCGCACCGCCGAGGCCATCGAGGCGCTCGAGCGCGCCGCCAAGCTCACCAGCCCCGAGCGCGCGCCGATCGAGGTGGTGGCCCGCCTCGGCGCGCTGCACCTCCGCGCCGGCGACACCGAGCGCGCGCTCCGCTGGCTGCGCCTCGCGCAGGGCCCAGTGCCGCTCCACGGCAACGCGCTCGAGCAGGCGTACGCCGTCATCCACTACGCCACCGTGCTCGCCGCGCGCGGCGACGTGGCGGCCGCGATCCACGCGATCGCGGCCGCGCTGCCCGAGCGCTCGCGCAGCCAAGTCTCGCACGAGACGACAATCCTCACGTTCGCGCTCGCGGTGCTCTTCGATCGGGACGAGCAGCGCGCCGCGGCGTTCGAGGTGCTCGAGCACATGCAGTCGACGCTCGGCGCGCAGTACCGGCCGCAGATCCAGCTCGAGCTCGCGCGGATGCGCTTTCTGCCCCCCGAGGATCTGCACTACTACCGGGCCCTCCTCTACGAGTCGTTCAACCAGTACGCCGAGGCCCGCGCCGAGTGGGCGCTCTACGCGGCGGCCGGCCCGCCGACGTACCGCGGCCGGGCGCTCGACCATATCCAGGCGATCGACGCACAACGCCGCGCAACCGCTGGCGCGAAACCGCCACAACAACCCGCGCCAGCGAGCGCGATCCCTCGTAGACTTCCCGTACCATGAGCCGCGCGCCCCTTGTCGCCGCGCTTGTCGCCGCGCTTGCCGCCGCGCTTGTCGTCGCGAGCCTGTCCCAGGCCGCCGCGGACGGCAAGCGTCCGGACGTCTGGCAGCGCGCGCTCGATCCGGCGCGGAGCGATGCCGCGCGCGAGACCTACCAGCGCGAGCTGCGCGAGGGCGACGATCACGTCACCCAGGCCGGGATCCGCTCGAGCTCGGCGTCGGCGATCCGCGAGCAGGTGCAGCGCGCGATCGAGGCGTACCGCCGGGCGGCCGCCGCGCAGCCAGAGGCCGCCGAGCCGTACTTCCGGATCGGCATGGTGCTGTGGTCGTTCTACCTGCAGAACTGCGACAGCGACACGCGCTTCGGCAGCACGCGGTCGCCGCTCGCCGATTGCAGCGCGCCCGACGCGATCAACACGACGATCGCCGAGCAGACGATCAAGGCGTGGGACACGTTCGAGGCCAAGGCGCCGCTCGATCCGCGGCTCAGCGGCGAGCTCGGCGGCATCCTGTTTTCCCGCGCGATCATCCACACCAAGCTCGCCACCTCCGCGCACCTCGCCGCCGCGGCGCGCGACTACGAGGCGATCGTCCAGCGCACCGACGGCAAGGGAGAGGTGCTCATCGTCACCTGGCCCAACCTCGCCGAGACGTACATGATGCTCGGCCGGCTCGAGGACGCGATCGACGCGTACCGGGAGTCGCTCCGCACCGCCTCGCGGACCTCCACGTGGTACGGCCTCGCGGTCGCGCTCGATCGCGACGGCCGCGGCTCGCTCGCGCGTGACGTGGTGGTCGCGCAGGGGATCGCGGGGTTCCGGCAGTTCCAGAACGACCTCGCCAGCCACCAGACGTTCTACGTCCCGCGCG
>DATMCI010000327.1:0-19579 GCA_035558535.1 Kofleriaceae bacterium | reverse complement strand
CGTCCCGGCGGCAGGTCCAGACATGAGCGTGAAGTCGCCCGCGTTCGTGCCGGTGATCGCCACGGCATCGATCGTGAGTACCTGGGTGCCGGTGTTCGTGATGTCGAACGTGCGCGTGACGGTGGTCGTCGCCGCGTTCGCCAGGCGAACCGCGCCGAAGTCCTGAGCCGGTACGTCGGCGTTCGGTGGGGAGGCGAATGCCGCGCTCGAGCCCACGACCGCGACCACCACCCCCACCACAACGGATCCGAGCCAGTGTCTCGTCAACATAGATAAGCGACTCCCCCAATAGCGCAGCCAAGGCGTACTCCCTGACGACGCGACCCACATCGTACAACGCCGCGCCGGCCTCGAGCGGATCGTTTACGATGCCGTGATGCAGACAACGCCGAGCGGCCTCCAGTACGAAGATTCCGTGGTGGGCACCGGGCCCAGCCCCGCCAATGGTCAGACCTGCGTCATGCACTACACGGGCTGGCTCTGGGTCAACGGCGCGAAAGGCGCCAAGTTCGACAGCTCGGTGGACCGCGGGCAGCCGTTCCAGTTCCCCCTGGGGGTGGGCCGGGTCATCAAGGGCTGGGATGAAGGCGTCGCGTCGATGAAGGTCGGCGGCAAGCGCACGCTCCTCATCCCGGCGCAGCTGGGCTACGGCGATCGCGGCGCGGCCGGCGGCAAGATTCCGGGGGGGGCGACGCTGCTGTTCGAGGTCGAGCTCCTGGGCCTGGCCTGACAGCCGCCGAGCTCGGCGAGGGTCTTCGCGGCGATCGCGCAGTCATAGCCGCGCCGCGTGCCCCGCCGGCAGTCGGCGAGGAACTGGCCGCGGAGCTCGGCGCCGAGCGCGGCCTGCTCCGCCTCGGTGGGCACCTGCTCGGCGGGGAGCGTCTGCGCAAGCTCGGCGACGCGGAGCGCGATCGCGTGCGCGACGAGCGCGTCGCACTCGCGCTCGGTCGGCGCCGCCGCGGTGGGCGGCACCGGTGTGCGGTTGTCGGGCGGCTGGCCGCCGGGCCCGGGCGGGCGCAGGGGCCCGCCGCCGCCGCCACCACCGCTGCCACCGCCGCTGCCCGAGCAGGCAGCGGCGAGCAGCAGGAACGCTCCGGCGAGCAGCCGTTTCATGGGGGCCCGATGTTAGCGTGTCCGGATGGCGCTGTGGCTCGCAGCTCTGCTCGGCATCGTGCAAGGGCTCACCGAGTTCATCCCGGTCTCCTCGACGGCGCACCTGCGCTTGGTGCCGGCGTTGCTCCACCAGCCGGATCCGGGCGCCGCGTACACCGCGGTGCTCCAGCTCGGCACGCTCGCCGCCGTGCTCGCGTACTTCGCGCGCGACCTGGTGAGCCTGCCGGTCGCGCTCGTGAAGGCGCCGTCCTCCCCGGAGGGCCGGCTGCCGCTCCTGCTCGCCGTCGGCACGGTGCCGATCGTCGTCGCGGGGCTGCTCCTCAAGAAGCACATCGAGGGGGATCTGCGATCGCTGTACGTGATCGCGTCCGCGCTGGTCGCGGTCGGCCTCGCGATGGCGCTGATCGATCGGTACGCCGCGGGCCGCGGCGCGCACCGGCCGCTCGCCTCGATCACGTACACCGACGCGATCCTCGTCGGCCTCGCGCAGTCGCTCGCGCTGGTGCCGGGCGTGTCGCGCTCGGGCGCCACGATCTGCATGACGCTGCTCCTGGGCTTCTCGCGCAGCGACGCCGCGCGGTTCTCGTTCCTCCTGTCGATCCCGGCGATCGCGGGCGCGGGCATCTTCGAAGCTCGTTCGGCGTTCCACGGGCTGGGCGCGAACGCGGTGCCGGCGCTGGCGGTGGGCACGATCACGGCCGCGGTGAGCGGCTACCTCTCGATCGCGTGGCTGATCAAGTGGCTCGGCTCCCACGACCTGGTCGGCTTCGCCGTCTATCGCGTCGTGGTGGGGCTGGGGCTGCTCGCGGCGCTGGCCCGGGGCCTCCTGTAGGCGGGGGCTTGCCAGGTGGCCGGCACTTGCCAGGTGGCCGGCACTTGCCAGGTGGTGTGATCGACCCGTGAAAACGGCGCGACTTTGCCGCCTCGGCGCCCCACACCTGATAGGTTAGGGGCCGTCCGTCTACCGAGGAAAACCGATGAGGATTACTTGGCTTCGTCTTCTCCTCGCCCCGCTCGCGGTCCTGCTAGCGGTGGCGTTTTCGAGCGGCACGGCAGAGGCCCAGAGCTGCCCAGCAGCGAAGGGCAAGTACAAGGTAAAGATCGACTCGGCGCCCCCCGGCGCGACGATCTACCTGGGCAGCAAGCAGTGCCCGGCGATCGGCACCACGCCGTGGACGGGCACCCTCAACAAGGGTGAGTTCGCCGTCATCATCGAGATGCAGGGCTTCGAGCCGGCGCAGCGCTCGCTCAAGGTGGCGGCAGTGCGCACCGCCCAGGAGCTGTTCGTGCCGCTCGTCCGCAGGCCGCAGATCGAGATCCGCTCGGACGCCGATCCGAACCTGATCGGCGCCGCGGTCTCGGTCGACGGCCAGCCGTCCGGCATCGTGCAGGGGCCGCTCGTCATCCAGACCACGCCCGCGCGCCACCAGATCGAGATCACGAAGGCCGGGTACCAGACGCTGTCGCAGTGGGTGGACTTGACGTCCACCCCGGCGCTGGTCCTGACGCCGGTCCTGGTCGCGATCCCCAAGCCGAAGTACGGGACGATCATCGTCGAGGCCGACGTGCAGGACGCCGAGGTCTACATCGACGGCAACAAGCACCCCGACAACACGCCGGCGGTGATCAACAACGTGGTCGAGGGCGTCCACGTGGTCGAGGTCAGGAAGGCGCCCGCGCCGCCGTGGCGCAACACCATCACGGTCGAGGCGAACAAGCAGTCGAAGGTGCGCGCGGAGATCGCGCCGCTCCTGCACGGGGGCGTCGGCGTGGTGCGCGTCATGTCGGACGCGCCGGGCGCGCGCGCGTTCCTCGACGGCACCGACATGGGCCCGGTGCCCGTCGACATCAAGGACATCAAGGCCGGCGAGCACATCATCGCGGTCAAGGCCCCGGGCTACCAGACGGGCGAGAAGAAAGTGACGGTCCGCGCCGGTGGATCGGACATCGTGAAGTTCGATCTCAACACGTCCAACGATGAGGGCCTGCTCAAGGTCGTCTCGACGGTGCCGGAGGCCGAGGTGTTCATCGACGGCGCGGCGGTCGGCAAGGTGCCCGTGGAGAAGCGGATCGCGATCGGCGAGCACCCGGTCGTGGTGCGGCTCCCGGGCTACAAGCAGTTCGAGCAGAAGGTCATCGTCGAGGCGGGCAAGGTGATCACGGTGTCGGCGGACCTGAAGGCGGTCGGCCGGCTGCGCATCCTGTCGACGCCGCCGGGCGCGCAGGTGGGGATCAACGGCATCGCCGTCGGCCAGACGCCGTTCGACAACGAGGTCGAGGTCGGCGACAGCGTGGTCCAGCTCACGTACCCGGGGTTCCAGCCGTTCGAGCAGACGGTGTCGATCGAGGGCGGCAAGACGCAGACCATCTCGCGCGAGCTGGCGATCACGGGCCGGAGCGAGGGCGAGCTCCTGGCCGAGCAGAAGGGGCTGTCGTCGTTCGGCGCGCGCACGCTGCCGCGCGGGCGCTCGACGGTCGACTTCGACGCGGGCTACCCGTACTTCCTGAACGGGCGAATCACCGTCGGCGCGGGCCGGATCGAGAAGAAGTTCGGATTCGACGCCACGGTCGCGGTGCGGACGATGTTCGCGCGCTCGGACCTGGGCATCGGCGCGCGCATGATGTTCGTCGACAACAGCCCGTTCTCGGCGGCGCTGTTCGCGAACGGGTGGTGGGGCAGCAAGCTGTTCGACGACTCGCAGCGCAACGGCGTGACGTTCGAGGGCGGCGTGCTCGCGTCGCTGACGGCGCTCAGCAACGTGACGATCACCGGCCGGGCTTACCTCCAGCTGTGGAGCGATCGCCACTGCCCCGAGATCGTCGGCAGCAACATGTTCGAGGCGACCGATCCGATCGAGGTGTGCGATCAGTACCGGACGGACTCGATCTCGGACGCCGACCGGACGCGCGCCGAGAAGCTGACGGGCAGCGATGGCTCGGACTTCTTCGGGCGCGACAACGGCGCGCGGCTCCTCTTGAGCGTGGTCGCCGAGATCGCGATCGATCAGCACTGGAACGTGTACGGCATCCTCGATGGCGCCCCGTTCCAGAGCGAGCGCGCGCTGTTCACGGGCCTGTTCTCGGGCCCGATGTTCGACTCGGACTACATCCTCTACGCGCGGTTCGGCCTGTCTTACAAGTTCTGATCGTCAGTAGATGAGGCAGGCGTCGCCCAGCTCGTGGCCGCTCAGGCCGGCCGCGCGGGCGCACCCGAGGACGCGCTCGAGCTGAGCTTCGGGCGCGAACGCCCGCAGGAGCTCGTAGTGGCTCTCGCCGGGGACGTGCAGGCCGGTGACGAGGCCGTCCGCGACGCGCGGGCGGGTGGCGGGCCCGAGCACGAGCGAGGCGACGCCGGCACCGGCGCGCCCGCCGGACGCCTCGAGCGCCCGGACGACGGTGGTGCCGACGGCGATCACGCGGCGGCCGGCGGCGCGCGCCGCGGCGACCGCGGCGGCGGTGCGCTCGGGCACCTCGTAGCGCTCGGGCCACGGCAGCGCGGCGTCGAGCGCGGCGTCGCCGGTGGAGGCGAGGCCGGCGGCGTGCGTGAGCGCCGCGACGCCGATGCCGCGGCGGCGGAGCTCGAGCAGGATCTCCCACGTCAGCGGGCGGCCGGCCGACGGCATCTCGACGGCCCACGGCCGCGCGGCGTACGCGGTCTGCACCGCCCACAGCGCGAGCGGATCGCGCCGGTGCGCGTACTGGACGGGGGCGGCGCTCGCGTAGAGCGCCTGCCACAAGGCGTCGCGGCGCGCCGCCGGATCGCGGCCGCCGGCGCCGCCAGCGTCGACGCCGACGCCGACGTCGACGTCGAGCTCGACCTGCCGGCCGCGCGCGGCGGCGACGGTGGCCGCGAGGGGCCCGACGGTGACGCGCTGGCCAGCCAGGACGCGCGGCGGGGGCGGGCGATCCTCGGTGCGCGTGCGCCAGTCGCCGGCGCCGAAGAGGACGCCGACGAGGCGCTCGCCCTCGACGGGCGCGGACAGCCGCAGCTCGAAGATCTCGCCGGCTTCGGTCTGGCCGGGCAGTGAGGCGGGCAACGTCGCGGCGTCGTTGACGACGACGAGGTCGCCTGCGGTGAGGAGCCGCGGTAGCGCCGCGAACGCGTGCAGCGCGGCGGCGCCGGTGTGGCGATCGAGCGCGACGAGCCGCACCCGGTGGCGATCGATCTCGTCGGCGGCGAGCGGCGGGGCGGCGGGCGGCGCGGGCACCGGCGGCGCCGGGCTCCGCGTGTGCGGCCACCACGCCGCGACGTCGTGCGGAGCGGGCGCCTTCACGACGCAAGCTCCCAGCGGGGCGCGACGAGCCGCGCGCCGTGGGCCGCCCGCGCGGGATCGGCGATCATCTGGACGATCCGCGCCGCGATCGCGGCGGGGCGCGCGAGCTGGGTGCGGTCGGCGTCGGGGATCGCCTCGGCGTGCATCACGGTGTCCATCTCGCCGGGATCGACGCTCAGCACGCGCACGCCGGTGCCCTCGAGCTCGGCGGCGAGGACGCGGCTCAGGTGGTCCTGCGCCGCCTTGGAGATCGAGTAGGCGCCCCAGCGCGGGTACGCCTCGACGGCGGCGTCGGAGCTTATGTGCACGACGACGCCCGCGCCGCGCAGCGCCATCGCGCCGGCGAGCACCTTGGTCAGCCGGAACGGGCCGACGAGGTTTGTCTCGAGGACGGCGGCGAGGTCCTCGCACTCGGTGTCGAGCAGGAGCCGCAGCGGCGTGGGGCCGAGCGTGCTCGCGTTGTGGATGACGAGATCGATGTCGCCGATGTGGCCCTGCGCCTGGCCGGCGATGCGGTGGACGGCGTCCTTGTCGCCGAGGTCGGCGACGATCGTGTGCGCGACGCCGCCCTGCGCGCGGATCGACGCGGCTGTGTCCTGCAGCGGGCCGGCGTGGCGGGCGACCAGCGCGAGCCGCGCGCCCTGCTTGGCCAGCGCCTCGGCCAGCGCCCTCCCGAGCCCGCGGCTCGCTCCGGTGATCAGCGCGCTTCGTCCCTGGATGTTCATGGCTTCCTCCGTGGGAGACAGCCTAGGTCGGCGCTGCTAATTGGTCATCAGGGAGGTTAATATACTGGCAGGAGGCCAGCCGATGAGCCGAGAGCACGATCACCTCGCCGACAACATCCGCGCGGTCCGCGAGGCGCGCGGCCTGTCGCAGCAGCAGATCGCGCGCGCCGCGGGGATCCCGCGCGCGACGTGGACGCACCTCGAGTCGGGCGCCGCGAACCCGACGCTCGCGGTGCTGATCAAGGTCGCGAACGCGCTCCAGGTCCGGCTCGACGAGCTGCTCGCGGCGCCGCGCACGTCGGCGCGGCACCTGAAGGCGTCGGAGCTGCCGACGCGGGACCGCGGCCAGGTCGCGATCCGCAAGCTCCTGCCAGAGCCGCTGCCGGGCCTCGACATCGAGCGCATGGTGCTGCCGCCGGGCGCGCGCATGGCGGGCGTGCCGCACACGCCGGGGACGCGCGAGTACCTGACGTGCGAGCGGGGCGCCGTGGAGCTCGCGGTGGCGGGCGAGCGCTACACGCTGGCCGAGGGCGACGTCGTCACGTTCCGCGGCGATCAGCGCCACGGCTACCACAACCCGGGCACGCACGTGGCGGTGGCGTACTCGGTGATCGCGTTCGCCCCGGTGACGTCGTAGCGGCAGGGCGCCGGAGGTGCGCGAGGCGCGGCGACTACGCGCCGGCCAGGCGGCGGAGCAGCACGAGCTGGCCGAGCGCCGCGGCGACGGCGGCCTCGACGCGCAGGATCGCGGCGCCGAGCGAGACGACGGCGAAGCCGCGCGCCGCGAACGTGTCGACCTCGCGCGCGATCCAGCCGCCCTCGGGACCGATCGCGAGCGCGATCGGCCCGGCCGCCGCGTCGCCGGCGAGCGCGCGCTCGAGGGGCGCGCCGCCAGGGTGCGCGACGAGCTTTGCGCCGGGCGGCGCGCTGGGCGCGGGCCACCGCCCGTCGAGCAGCTCCATGAGCCGGCGGTGGAGCGCGATCGGCGGCACGTGCGTCGTGGCGCCCTGCTCGGCGCCGAGGCGCGCGGCGTGGGCGAGCGCGTCCGGTGCGACCCGCGGCGACGCGAGGTAGCTCTTGTCGACGCGCCACGCGTTCGTGAGCGCGATCCGCTCGACGCCGAACGAGGCGGCGATCTCGATGGTCCGCGAGAGCACCTTGGGCCGCGGCACGGCGAGCACGAGCTCGACGGGCAAGGGCGGCGGCGCGGGCTCGGTGAGCTGGAGCCGCAGCGTGATCGCGGCGCCGTCGTCGGCGAGGACCAGGGCGGTGCCGGTGCCGCCGCCGAGCACGCCGGCCCGCACGCGCGCGCCGGGGCGGGCGCCGAGCACGGCGCGCAGGTGCGCGGCGCGGCGATCGGAGAGCGACGCGGTGTCGCCGACGACCTCGCCGGGCTCGAGGAGCAGCAGGTTCACGGCAGGCAGGGTAAGGGCAAATGCCTCGCGCGGTCCTCTGCTTGGCGGCGTCTCCGGACCGGCTCGGCATGGGGTACCGTCGGCCATGGCGTTCTTCCAGGAGCCTCCGCGGCTCGGCAACCAGTTCGACGACGATCCGCTCCTGCCGTCGTGGATCGTGCGGAGCCTCGGCCCGGCGGCGGCCGAGATCGCCAGCGAGCTGCGCGCGCTCGGCGACCTGGCGGTCGAGTATCACGGCAAGCAGCTCGCGGACCGGGAGAACGAGCCGGTGCTCACGCAGTGGGACGCGTGGGGCCAGCGCATCGATCGGATCGATGTCTCGCCGCTGTGGCGCGAGGCGCAGGTGCTCGCCGCGCGCCATGGCATGGTGGCCGCCGGCTACGAGCCGCGGCTGGGCGCGGGCGCGCGCACGCACCAGTTCGCGGTGGTGCACGTGCTCGGGCCCTCGCTTGACGTGTACTCGTGCCCGCTCGCGATGACGGACGGCGCGGCGCGCACGCTGCTCGCGAGCGGCGATCGCGCGCTGATCGAGCGGTACGTGCCGCGGCTCACGACGCGCGATCCGGAGCAGATGTGGACGAGCGGCCAGTGGATGACCGAGCGCACGGGCGGCTCCGACGTCTCGCAGAGCGAGACGGTCGCGCGGCAGGGCGAAGACGGCAGCTGGCGCCTGTACGGCACGAAGTGGTTCACGTCGGCGACGACGTCGCAGATGGCGCTGACGCTCGCGCGCCCCGAGGGCAACCCGGAGGGCAGCCGCGGCCTCGCGCTGTTTCTGGTCGAGCTGCGCGACGAGCGCGGCCGGCTCCGCGACATCACGGTGAACCGGCTCAAGGACAAGCTGGGCACGAGAAAGGTGCCGACGGCGGAGCTCTCGCTCGACGGGGCGCCGGCGACCCTGGTGGGCACGCCGGGCGACGGCGTCCGCGGGATCACGCCGATGCTCTCGATCACGCGGACGTGGAACGCGGTGAGCGCGGTCTCGGGGATGCGGCGCGCGCTCGCGCTCGCGCGGGACTACGCGCGTCGGCGCCGCGCGTTCGGCGCGCTGCTCGTCGACAAGCCGCTGCACGCCGACACGCTCGCGGGCCTCGAGGCGGAGTACGCGGGCGCGTTCTGCCTCGCGTTCCGCTCGGCGGAGCTGATCGGCGCGCTCGAGCACGGCGGCGGCGCAGACCGCGAGCTAGGCGAGCGGCTGTCGCGCACGCTGATCCCGCTCGCGAAGCTGACGACGGGCAAGCAGGCGGTCGCGGTCGCGTCCGAGGCGATCGAGTCGTGCGGCGGCGCGGGCTACGTCGAGGACACGGGACTGCCGCGGCTCCTCGCCGACGCGCAGGTGCTGCCGATCTGGGAGGGCACCACGAACGTCCTGTCGCTCGACACGCTGCGCGCGCTGGGCAAGGGCGGCGCGCTCGAGGCGCTGGGCGCCGAGGTCGAGCGCGCGGTCGCCGGCGTCACCGACGCGTCGCTGGCGGCGCCGGTCGAGGCGGCGCGCGGCGCGTTCCGCCGGGCGGCGGCGTGGGTGCAAGAGGCGCTGCCGCGGCCGGATCGGCTCGAGGCGGGCGCGCGGCGGTTCGCGCTCGCGCTGGGCCGCTCGCTCGAGCTGGCGCTGCTCGCGGGCCACGCGCAGTGGTGCCTCGATCACGGCCACGGCCCGCGCGTGGCGGCGGCGGCGCGGCGGTTCGCGCTCGAGGGCACGGATCGGCTGTTCGACGCGCCGCTCGAGGACACGCGGCTGCTCGCGTGAGCGGGCAGGTCAGCGCCGCGTACCGACGACGAACCACCGCTCGCCAAGGCCGGGGACGGCGGCGCGCGCGAGCACGAACGCGCGGCGGGGCGGCGGGCCGGCGAGCTCGGTGCGCTGGCCGCGATCGTAGACGGCGAGGCCCTGGGGCGGCGGCAGCCCGCGCGGGCTGGGGGCGGCCCCGGCGCCGTCGACGCGCCCGAGCATCGCGCGCAGCTCGCCGCTGGCGGTGAGCTCGGCGAGCGTCGCGACGGGCGCGCGCGTGAGGCCCGCGGGTGCCGGGTACGAGGCCGCGCGGATCGCGACGAGGCTCACCCGCACGGCGCGGACGGTGGCGGCGGGGAACGCCGCGCGCAGCTCGGCCGCGAACGCGGTGAGCCGCTGGTGCAAGGCGTCCGGCGACCGGACATTCGTGAGCTGCCAGCCGCGGCGGTGCGAGTCGGCCCAGGCCAGGACGTCCGCGCCGGGCGCGGGATCGGCGTCCACCTCGAAGCGGGTCTCGAGGAACTCGTACGGCCGGTGCTCGCCGTACGGCGGCTCCGCGCGGATGGTCGCGAACATCGGGAACGCGGTCAGCGGGTACGCGCTGAGCTTCTGGTCGATCCGCGGCCACCGCCAGAACGCGATCGCGACGTCGGCGACGAGGAACGCGACGAGGAAGCCGCGGGCGGCGCGGGACGGCGGGCCCTGCGCGGCGATCGCGTCGGCGGCGCCGATCGGGCGCGGCGCCGCGGCGGGGCGGGCGCGCGCGCCGAGCCGAGCAACGAGCCGAGCAACGAGCCGGTCCCAGTCGACGAACGCGGCCGCGAGCGGGATCCAGAGGTAGTTCGGGAAGTCCATCACCAGATCGAGGGCGACCGTCTCGGTCACGAACGCGCCGCCGAGCACGGCGCGCAGCACGGGGCGCCGGGTGGCGAAGCACGCCGCGAGCGGCAGGAGCTGCGCGATGACGTTGAGCAGCGCGGCGGCCTTCCAGCGCGCCGGCTCCTCGATGAGCCAGCTCGCGAGCTCGGTGCGCGGCAGCCCCTTCAGATCGAAGCGCGCGAGGACGTGGTTGCGCAGGTTGTCGGAGAAGATCCATGACAGCTGGGCCCCGCCGGCGTGCAGCTTGTAGAACGCGGCGTTCGCCATCACGAGCGCGACGGTGAGCTGCACGAGCAGCACGGACCACAGGTACGGGTGGTCCTCGGGGGTGGCGAGCCCGCGGCGCTGGCGCCGCCACGCGTCGATCGACCACGCGTCGCCGCCGCGCGCGCCGAGGAACGCGAGGTGGGCGAGCAGCTGCGGATTGTTGTCGTGCGACCACGTGGGCAAAAACGAGTACTCGTACGACGCGATCGCGAGCCCGGCGACGAAGCTCACCGCGGTCGCGCCCCGGCTCCACGCGCCGACGAGCATCGCGAGCGTCGACAGCCACGCGACGGGCCAGAGGATCGCGAACGTCGTCTCGCCGGGCCGCCACGGCAGGAGCTTCAAGATCCCGATGGGGCGATACAGCTCGTCGGGCGCGGCCTCGGGGGTGCCGCCCTGGCCGCCGCGCAGCCGCCACAGCATCCACAAGATGCTGACGCCGAGCGCGATGCGCACGGCCGCCGCGGCGTAGCGGCCACCGGCGCGGTACCAGTACCGCTCCCAGCGCTGCCGCAGGGCGAGGGGCGCGAGGCGCATGTGCCTCGACTCGATATCACGCGGCGCGCTCCGAAAACACGAATCGCCGGCCTGGCGGGCCGGCGACGTCGGGAGTTTCCGGGGATCGAAGCGCTAGTTGGCCGGGCCGCCAGGCTGACCCGAGCCCTCGGGGACGGTGCCGCCCGCGGGGCCCGGAGGCGGTCCGCCGGCCGCGCCGCCGCACGTGTAGTGGACGCGCCACGCGGTGGCGTTGCGCGTGCTCGTCTGGCCGGTCGTGGTCGTGTCGGTCCGGTTGCGGCGACCGCTGCGCGACGTCTTCGACGCTTCGGAGGTGTCCTCGCGGACGTACGTGTCCTGGCCGATCACCTCTTCGCCTTCCTGGGTGATCTGATAGCTGCCGGGACCGCCGCAGTGCGCGGCCATCTCTTGCGAGGCTTGCTCCATCGCCTTGTTGCGGTCGCCCTGCAGCTCGATGACGCCACCGCTCTGCGTGCGCTGGATGACCTTCGCGCTACCGCAGGCGGCGAGGACGAGAAACAACCCCACTGAGAGCTTCCGAAGCATGTCGTGATCCTTCCCGGTGTGACGGCCGGCTAGCTAGAGGCGCCGGACACTAGTACATGCAACTGGCCGCGGGCAAGACTTGACAGGGTTTCGAGCCCGGGCCGACCCTGCCGCAATGGCGGTGGTTTCGGTCGAGTCGCGCCTCGAGCGTGTAACCGTGTACGCGAGCGGCGCGCGCGTGCGGCGCGTCACCGAGCTGGCCGCGCCGGTCCCGACGCGCGTGCGCATCGCGGGGCTGCCGATCACCGTGATCGACGACACCGTGCGCGTCGAGGTCGTCGGGCCGGCGATCGCGACGAACGTGCGCGCGGGTGTCGATGCGCCGGATGAAGGGGCGGCGGCGGCCGAGGAGACGCCCGAGCTGCGCGCGGCGCGCCTCCGGGTGCAGCGGGCCGAGGCGGAGGTCGCGCGGCTCTCCGCCGCGCTGGATCAGCTCGCGCGCGCGCCGATCACCGTCGAGGACGAGACCGATGAGCCGCCGGCGCCGTGGGGCGAGGTCGTGGCGGCGCGGCGCGGCGTGGTCGCGCTTCGCACCGAGCGCGGTGGGGCGCTGCGCGAGGCGCTCGCCGCGGCCCGCCGCGAGGCGGCCGACGCGCAGCGCGCCGCCGAGGCGGCCGCGGATCGCGATCGCCGCGCGGGCACGGCGCGCGCGGCGAAGCTCCACGAGCTGCGCAAGCACGTCGAGGTGGAGCTTCTGCCGAGCGGCCCGAGCGGCGACGGCGCGGGCGCGGGCGGAGCGATCACGCTCCACCTCGAGTACCTGGTGGGCGCGGCGCGCTGGGCGCCGAGCTACGTCGCGCGGATCGACGGCGAGCGCGCCGCGGTCGAGGTGCGGGCGGTGGTCGCGCAGGACACGGGCGAGGACTGGACGGCGGTGCCGCTCCTGCTCTCGACGGCGGAGCCGGCTCGGTTCGCGGCGCTGCCGGAGCTGGCCGCGCAGCGGATCGGGCGCCGCCAGGCGGAGTCGGCGCGCGGGGGCTTCCGCTCGCCGCCGGTCGGCGCGGCCGCGCTGTTCGCCGACTACGATCGCGATCGGCGGCGGCTCGTGCCGGCGGCGACGACGGTGCCGGTGCCGGAGCCCAGGCCGTTCACGGCGGGGAGCCAGTTCGAGGACGGCACGTACATGGGCCACGCACCGAAGCAGGAGGCGCCGATCGCCGAGCTGTCCCGCGAGGTGTGGGACGAGGGCACGTCGCTCTCGAAGGAGGCGTACGACGACGACGAGGGCGGGGCGGTCGGCGGGTACACCGCGTACAACGACGCGGCGCCAGCGAACGAGAAGAAGAAGCGGGCGGAGCCGATGCCGGAGATGGCTGATATTCAGCCGCAGGCCAAAGGCGGGCGGCAGCGCCTCGCGCGGCCGGCCGAGCAGGTGGCCCGCTCGTCGGCGCCGCGCCCCTCGATGGCGTCGCCGGTGGCGGTGCCGCCGGGGGTAGCGCCGGTGGCGGGAGGCTTCGGTGGCGGCAGGCCAAAGGCGTACCGGCCGGCGCCGCCACCGCCGCCGGCCGCGCGGCTCGACTACGGCAACCTGCGAATGGCGCCGGCGGCGTCACCGGCGCGCGGCCGGCTCGTGCCGGCGCCGCCGGATCGCCACGCGACGTCGGTCGAGGCGGAGGTCTCCGCGATGCGGCGCCGCGTCGAGGCGCTCGCGCTGCCCGAGGGCTGCGCGGCGGCGTGGCTGCACACGTACGACTACGCGTTCGCGACCGACGGCGCGGTCGACGTGCGCGCTGACGGGGCGTGGCACTCGATCGCGGTGACGGCGAAGGCGGGGACGGCGAAGCTCCGCCACGTCGCGGTGCCGCGCGAGCAGGCGGATGTCTTCCGCGTGGCCGCGATCGAGAACCCGCTGCCGGGACCGATCCTGCCGGGGCCGATCGACGTCTACGACCGCGGTCGGTTCCTCGTGACGAGCGCGGTGGACTTCACGCCGCCGGGCGGCTCGCTCGAGATCGGCCTCGGCGTGGATCCGGCGGTGAAGATCGCGCGCAACACCGAGTTCCGCGAGGAGGTCGGCGGCATGCTGCGCGGCGCGCTCAAGCTGATCCACGCGATCACGATCGACGTGGAGAACGTGTCGGGCCGCGCGGTCGAGCTCGAGGTGCGCGAGCGCGTGCCGGTGGCGCGCGAGGGCGACGACGACGTCGAGATCACGCTCGGCCGCGTCGAGCCGGCGTGGGAGCGCTGGACTCCGGATCCGGAGGCGCCGCGCGACGAGCGGCTGCGCGGCGGCCACCGCTGGCGCCTGACGATCCCGGCGGCGCAGAAGCGGACCATGCGCGCGGGCTACGAGGTCAAGATCAGCGGCCGGCACGAGCTGGTCGGCGGGAACCGGAGGGAGTCGTGAGCGCGCCGGTCCCCGTGGCGCTGGTCCCGGCCAGCGTCCCGATCGTCGCGGTGACGGTGCTCGAGGATCGCGCCGCGATCACCCGGAGCGGCGCGGTGCCGCTCGCCGCGGGGCAGCACCGGATCGCGGTCGAGCGCGTCGCGCCGGTGCTCGCCGACAAGACGCTGACGGCGACGGCGGTGGGCGCGCGCGTGCTCGACGTGCGCTGCGAGCGCTACCTGGCGCCGTGGCGCGATCCGGCGGCCGCCGCGGACGAGCCGCCGGAGCGGCTGCGCGCCGAGCGGGTCCGCCTCGAGACCGAGCGCGACCGCGCAACGGCGGCGGCGGCGGCGGCGCGCGCCGAGAGCGCCGCGCTCGTCGAGCTGTTGGCCGCGGCGCTGCGCGATCTGGCGCGCGGCGCGGCGCGGGGCATCGCGGCGCCGGGCGCGGCGGTGGCGCTCGCGGAGCTGGACGCGCTCGACGCGGCGGCCCGCGCGCGGTGCGCGGACGCCGAGCTCGCGGCCGAGGAGCTCGGCCGCGCGCTGGCCCGGCTCGACGCGCGGATCGCGCGCGCCGAGCAGGAGGCGGGCGAGGAGGCGGCGCGCCTCGTGATCGATCTGGTCGTCGATCCGGAGGCCGATCCAGAGGCCGATCCAGAGGCCGAGCCGGGCGCCGAGGCGGCCGACTGCGTCGTGACGGTCCACTACGTGGTGCCGGGCGCCGCGTGGCGCCCGTACCACCGCGCGGTGCTGGCTGCGCGCGAGACGCGCGTCGAGTGGCAGACGAGCGCGTGCGTGTGGCAGGCGACGGGCGAGGACTGGACGGACGCGGCGCTGACGTTCTCGCTCGAGCGCCCGTCGCTGGGCGTCGAGCCGCCCGCGCTGGCCGACGACGAGCTCATGGCGCGGCGGCGCCCCGATCAGGTCGTGGTCGAGGCGCGCGAGCAGGAGCAGCAGACGACGGGCCTGGGCGCGGGGCCGGGCGCCGCGGAGGTGCCGGGCATCGACGACGGGGGCCTCGGCCTCGTGCTCACCGCGCCGAACGCCACGATCAAGGCGGACGGCGCGCCGCACCGCGTCCCGGTGGGCGCGTTCTCCACGGCGGTGCAGCTGTCGCTCGTCGCGGTCCCGCTGCGCTCGCCGCACGTCCACCTCCGCGCGCGGATCGTGAACACGGGCCCGCAGCCGCTGCTCGCCGGGCCGGTCGATCTGATCATGTCCTCGGGCTACGTGGGCCGCGCGGAGCTCGGCTTCGTCGCCGCGGGCGAGAAGTTCTACCTGGGGTTCGGGCCCGAGGCGGACATCCGCGTCCACCGCGAGGAGACGACCGAGCGCGAGGAGGCGGGCCTGCTCGGCGGGTGGAACACCCAGAAGGTGCGGGTCGCGGTGCGGCTGTCGAACCTCGGCGGGCAGCGGCGGGAGATCGTCGTGACGGAGCGGATCCCGATCTCGGAGGTCGAGCAGGTCGACGTCCAGGTCTCGGCGCCGGACGGCTACCTGCTCGGCACCGACGATCATCCGGGCGGGGAGGAGATCACGCAGGTGACGGCGCGCGCGATCGACGAGCGGGGCATGGTGACGTGGTCGGTGGAGCTGCCGCCCCTGGGCCGCCGCGCGGTCACGCTCGAGTACCGCGTGAAGACGCAGCGGGGCGTCGCCGGCATCTGACGCGCGGGCCATCCTTCGGCAGATGTCTGGCCAGTTCGAGATGCTCGGCAACCGCGTGCGCAAGAACGCGCGGCACCTCGCCAAGTGGGCCCGGCGCGAGCGCGTGACGTGCTGGCGCGTCTACGACCGCGACATCCCGGAGCTGCCGATCACTGTCGACACGTACGAGGGCGCGCTCGTCATCAATGACTACCGGAGCGGCGCGCCGGACGAGCGCGGCGGCGGCGACGCCTGGCTCGACGAGGCGGTGGCCACGGTCGCGGGCGCGCTCGACGCCACGGACGTGTTCGTCAAGCAGCGCGAGCGGCTCGTCGGCCGGCGCGAGGGCCACCAGTACGAGCGGCTGGGCCAGGCCGGCGCGTGGCGCACGGTGCAGGAGGGCGGCCACGCGTTCCGCGTCAACCTCGCCGACTACGTCGACACGGGGCTGTTCCTCGATCACCGCATCACGCGGGGCATGGTCGCGCGCGAGCCAGCGAAGACGATGCTGAACCTGTTCGGCTACACAGGCTCGTTCTCGGTCTACGCGGCGGCGGCGGGCATGCAGACGACGACGGTCGATCTGTCGCGGACGTACCTCGACTGGGCGGGCGAGAACCTGGCGCAAAACCGGCTCTCGGGCGAGCTGGTGCACGCCGACGTGCGCGAGTTCCTCGCCGACGCGCGTCACCGCGGCCGGCGCTGGGACCTCGCCGTCGTCGATCCGCCGACGTTCTCGAACTCCAAGCGCATGAGCTACACGTGGGACGTCCAGCGCGATCACGCGGCGCTGCTCGGCGACGTGCTCGAGGTGATCTCCGACGGCGGCGTGGTGTGGTTCTCGACGAACCGGCGGCGCTTCCAGCTCCAGCTGGCCGCGTGGGGCGCGCTCGCGATCGAGGACCGGACGCGGGAGACGATCCCGCCGGACTTCCGCGACGCGAAGGTGCACCACGCGTTCCGGCTTTGGCGGCGCGGCGGGACGGGCTAGGACGCGGCGGCCTCGAGCGCCGCGCGCGTGCCGCGCAGCACGGTGTCGGCGGCGGCCTCGACGCGCGGCTGGTGCTCGGCGAGCGCGGCGCGGATCGCGCGCAGATCGGCGGCCGACGGCGCGAGCAGCGGCCGGTGCGCGAGCATGCGCGCGAGGCGCTGCGCGATCGCGTCGGGGCGGCGCAGATCGTCGGGGACGCCGTGCGCGCGCAGCCGCGCGAGGAGGCCGCCGAAGCGCAGCGGATCGCCGGGGTCGTGCCAGACGAGCTCGACCTCGAGCGCGAGCGCGCGCGTGTAGGCCGCGCGGTAGCCGGGCTCGCCGACGAGGACGCCGTCGAGCAGGAGCTCGACGCCGACGTGCGCGGTGGCGCGCCGCGGGCCGCGGGCGCAGCCGCGCGCGGCGAGCCGCTCGTCGAGCTCGCGCATCAGCGCGGTCGTGGCGGGCAGGCGGTGGAACGCGGCGTCGGTGGCGTGGTGGAGCGCGATGCCGGTGGCGACCGCGGCGTCGGCTGCCGCGGCGACGCGCGCGCCGCTCATGGTCTGGAAGTCGGGCAGCATGGCGCCGAGCGCCACGCCGGCCTCCGGGGAGGACCAGCTCGCGACGGCCGCGTGCCCGAAGAAGTTCACGCTCTGTATTAGCATCCTCGCGTGCTCCTCGTCGGCGTCGATCTCGGAACCCAGAGCTGCAAGGCGGTCGTCTGCGATGCGGGGCTCGCCGTGCGCGGTGCGCACGCGATCGGCTACGCCACGAGCTACCCGTCAGAAGGCGCGGCCGAGCAAGATCCGGCGGTGTGGATGGCGGCGCTCGCGCCTGCGATCGGCGGCGCGCTCGCGGCGGCGGGCGCCGGCCCGGACGACGTGGTGGCGCTCGCGTTCTCGGGCCAGTGCGACGGCGCGATCGCCGTGGACGCGGCCGGCGCGCCGCTCCACCCGGCGCTGATCTGGCAGGACCGCCGCGCGATCGCCGAGACGGCGGCGGCGGATCCGCGCGCGGTGTTCGAGCTGACGGGCCAGGTCGCGGATCCGAGCCACATGGCGCCGAAGATCGCCTGGCTGCGGGCGCGCTACCCGGGCGCGGCGCGCTTTCACCAGCCGGTCTCGTACCTGGTCGAGCGGCTGACGGGCGAGGCGGTGATCGATCCGGCGCTCGCGTCGACGACGATGCTGCTCGAGCTGGCGGCGCCGGGCGGCCCGCGCTGGGCGGCGCCGCTCCTGGCGGCGTTCGCGATCGCGCCGGCAGAGCTGCCGCGGCTCGCGGGCGCGTGCGAGGTGGCGGGCGCGCTCACGGCGGCGGGGGCGCGGGCGACGGGCCTCCGCGCGGGGACCGTGGTCGCGGTCGGCACGGGCGACGACTTCGCGACGCCGCTCGGCGCGGGCGTGACAGGTCCAGGGCCGGTGGTCTGCGGGATCGGGACGGCCGAGGTGGTGGGCGCGCTGTCGCTCGAGCCGGTGCTCGATCGCGCCGCCGCCGAGCCGATGCTCGAGACGCATGCGTACCCGACGGGCGCGTTCTTCGTCGAGAACCCGGGCTGGCTGTCGGGCGGCGCGCTGCGCTGGGCGGCGCGCCTCCTCGGGATCGCCGGCGACGCCGAATTCGACGCGCTCGCGGCGGCGGCGCCGCCGGGCGCGGGCGGTGTCACGTTCGTCCCGGCGCTGGCGGGCGCGATGACGCCGGTGTGGCGGCCGCACGCGCGCGGCACGCTGCACGGCCTCGCCGTCGCGCACGATCGCGGCCACGCGGCGCGCGCGGTCCTCGAGGGGCTGGCGTTCGCGGCGCGCGACGTCGTCGAGCGGCTCGCGGCGCTGGGCCTCCCGGCGGAGCGCGTGCTCCTCCTGGGCGGCGGCTCACGCAGCGCGGTGTGGGCGCAGCTCCGGGCCGACGTCCTCGGCTTGCCGCACGACGTGGCGGCGAGCACGGACACGTGCGCGATCGGCGCGGCGATGCTCGCGGCGGTGGCGGCCGGCGTGCACCGCGATCTGGCGGCGGCCGCGGCGCTCGCGCCGCCGCCGGCGCGGAGCTTCGCGCCAGATCCGGGCGCCCGCGGCGCGGCGGATGCGGCATATCGCCGCTACCGGGCGCTCGTGGAGGCGCTCGCGCCGCTGGCGACCCGGCCGTGGGCGTAACGTCCGCGAGGTGGCAGCGAGAATGACCAAGAGAATGACCAAGAGGATGACCAAGAGGATGACCCGTGTGGGCCGAGACACTTTCCTGCCGCGCGGCCTCGGGTAGAGTCCACGGATGCGACGGATGTGGCTCGCGGTGGTGTCTGCCGCGCTGGCCGGCTGCCCTTCGGCGGACGCACCGCCCGCGTGCGTCACCGTCGATACGGCGTGTTCGCCGCTCTACGCGCCGACGTTCGACAACGTCTACAACAACACGCTCAAGGCGGGGTGCGGCAGCCAGCTCAGCTCGTGCCACGCCGCGAACGGCGCTGGCGTGCTGGCGCTCCCCGATCCGGCGGTCGCGCACGGCGAGCTGCTCGACGGGCGCGTCGTGCCGGGCGATCCGGGGTGCAGCGAGCTCGTCGTGCGCACCGGCGCGCCGGGCAAGGACTACCAGATGCCGCCGGGTTCGGGCGCGTCGCTGACGGCGGCCGAGCGCTGCTCGCTGATCTTGTGGATAGAGGCCGGCGCGCCGGGCCCGGTGAACAGCGCCGCGCCGGGGGGCGGCCGATGATGCGGCGTTGGGCCGTGCCGGCGCTCGGGCTCGTGCTCGCGCTCGCGCTCGGGGCGTGCGGCGATCCGAAGCTCCCCATCGAGGCGCTGCAGGATCCGAGCACGTGCGCCGAGTGCCACCCCAAGCACTACCAGCAGTGGTCGGGCTCGATGCACGCGTACGCCTCCGACGACCCGGTGTTCATCGCGATGAACCGGCGCGGCCAGCGCGAGACCGGCGGCGCGCTCGGCGACTTCTGCATCAACTGCCACGCGCCGATGGCCAAGCAGCTCGGCATCACCGACTTCGCGAGCTTCGATCCCGAGGCGCTGCCGCCGGCGGCTCGCGGCATCACCTGCTACTTCTGCCACAACGTCAAGGAGGTCACGAGCGAGCACAACAACGGGCTCGTCCTCGCGAACGATCAGACGATGCGCGGCGGCGCGAAGGATCCCGTCGACACGTCGGCGCACCACTCGAAGTACGACCCGATGATG
>DATMCI010000326.1:0-47060 GCA_035558535.1 Kofleriaceae bacterium | reverse complement strand
AGTGCCGAGGCGAACAGGCGCCGTCGGGGCCATCAGCGCCGAGGCGAGCAGGCGCCGCCGCGGGCCATCAGTGCCGAGCAGTTGCCCGCGGCTCGGCTCGCGGACCGGGGACCTCGTGCACTGAGATCAGCGGGTGATGCTCCTGCCAACCCTTCGCGAGCAGCCAGGTTCGCGGGCGCAGCACGATGAGCGGCAGGTACGTCTCGCGCAGGGGCCACAGCACCGGCGAGTCCTCCAGCTCCTGCCAACCAAAGAACAGCGGGCCGCTCGAGAACGGATCGACCTTCCACGTCCGCGGGAGCCCCGACCGATCCTCTCCGTGCCTACGCCAATTATTGAGGACGTACGCCAGCGTATGGCGGACTGCGCGCGGCGACGTGAGCGGCCGCGCGTGGAACCGATCGGCGATGACCCGGCCGGTGCGCCGCACGCCCGTGCGCGCGGTGATCGCCGCGTTCACGCGCTTGGCCGTTGAGATCGAGAACCCTTGCATCCCACGCGACAGCGCCTCCTTGTTTTCCGCCTCGATGATCAGGTGCAGGTGGTTGCGTTGGATGGACATCTGGACGATGCGGAAGTCCTCGCGCCGCGCGGTCACGATCGTGGCCTCGCGCAGCTGTAAATAGAAGTCACGGTGGCGGAGGTTCGCGACATCATCGACCACACGGGTCGTGACGTGGACTGGGTGCCGACGGTCGTGAGCCGGCCGCTCCTTGTGGCGCTCGCTCGGGCGCGGCCCTCGGGCCGTCCTCCCAGCGCCCGGCCGCCGTCCACCACGCGTTCGGAACGCCATCGTCATCTGTTCGTGTGTCTTGCGTGTGCGGCCCATGTGAGTCTCTACAAACGTACGAGCACTGGATGCGTTGATTTCGCCGATATCGTTTAGTACGCGGAATCCGACTTGGCTAGGAGAATGGGCATCAAGAATTCTAGATATGAGACTCCCATCTTCAGCTTCGTGCTCGGAGCTTGCTGCGGCCTGAGGCTCCCGGCCTCGACGGCGTAACCTCAGACTCGCTTGGGGGACCGCGTCTCCCTAGTCCGCCGCCATCCGCCGACGGAACCAGGCACGGCTCGGACAATTTCAGACTCGGTTGGGGCGTAGACTTTGATCCTGCGCCGCTCTTGATCCATCGCCGCGCGGCTCTGCGCGATCGTCTTCTGATGATGCGAATCTGATACTGCTCATCGAGTCCCTGGGCGCCTCGCGGAGGGCGTGCGCGACGGCGCTCTCGAGACGATCCTCGCCACGCGGGTGGCATCAAACAAGCCTTTGACGAGGCGTAGGCGTTTCGAGCCAACTTACAGGCAACATTCGACACCACGGAAGTCGCACTCTCCGTACGACACCAACCACGTCGAGGTCAGTGCCAAGGAGACGCGCGGCCTCTGGGTCGGCGAGCGCGCCTGAGCCGGGGCAACGCGCGTCGAGATCAGTGCTGAGGAGGCGCGCGACCTCTGGGTCGCGGAAGTCGTGCTCTCTCGTACGGTGCTAACCACGCGCAACATGCCGCGCCGTACCGACAGGCCCCCGGCTCGGAAGTCGTGTTCTCCCGCACGGTACTAACCACGCGCGTTCACGCCAACGCGCGGCGCCCTGGCGAGCCGGCCTCTTCCGAGAGCGGAGACGAGCGCGCGGGGCCCCCAGCGGCCTGGCGCGCGCAGCGCGCGCAGGCCGCGCGGGCTCGCCGGTCGTGCGAGCACCCACGACCGCCGTGGCCGCGGGCACTAACCTCCCAGCAAAGGAGTGAAGCCCGGGGGGGCACGCGAGGCGCAGCGGATCGGAAGAGGCCGCGAGCACCGCGCCGCGCGTCCACGCGCGTGCACTGGCGTCGGCGTTCGCGTCCACGCGTGGATGCTGGCGTGCGCGTTCGCGTTCACGCATGGGCGCTGGCGTTCGCGTTCACATCCACGTGCGCGCGCTGGCGTCGGCGTCCGCGCGCGCACTGGTGTCCGCGCGCGCTGGTGTCTGCGTCCACGCGCGCGCGCTGGCGTCCGCGTCCACGCGCGTGCGCTGGCGTCCGCGTTCGCGTCCACGCGTGGGCGCTGGCATCCGCGCGCGCGCGCGCTGGCGTCCGCGTTCGCGTTCACATCCACGTGCGTGGGCGCTGGCGTCGGCGTCCGCGTTCACATCCACGCGCGTGGGCGCTGGCGTCGGCGTTCGCGTTCACATCCACGCGCGCGCACTGGCGTCGGCGTCCGCGTTCACATCCACGCGCGCGCGCACTGGCGTCCGCGTTCGCGTTCACATCCATGCGCGCGCGTTGACGTCTGTTCCACGCGCGCGTGCTGGCGTTCGCGCGCGCGCTGGCGTCGGCGTCCGCGCGCGCACTGGTGTCCGCGCGCGCTGGTGTCTGCGTTCGCGCGCGCTGGCGTCTGCGTTCGCGCGCGCTGGCTGCCTTCGCGTTCACATCCACGTGCGTGGGAGTTGGCGTCGTCCGCGTTCACATCCACGCGCGCGCGCTGGCGTCTGCGTCTACGCGCGCGCTGGCGTCTGCGTCCACGCGCGCGCTGGCGTCTGCGTCCACGCGTGCGCGCTGGCGTCTGCGTCCACGCGCGCGCGCTGGCGTCGGCGTCGGCGTTCGCGCGCGCTGGCGTCGGCGTCCGCGCGCTGGCGTCGGTGTCCGCGCGCTGGCGTCTGCGTCCACACGCGCGCGCTGGCGTCGGCGTTCGCGTCCACACGCGCGCGCTGGCGTCTGCATCCACGCCCGGGCGCTGGCGTCGGCGTCCACGCGTGCGCGCTGGCGTCTGCGTCCATGCGCGCTGGCGTCTGCGTCCGCGCGGGCGCTGGCGTCTGCGTCCGCGCGCGCGCGCTGGCGTCCGCGTCCGCGCGCGATCAGGCGATGATCGCGGCCGGTGAGCCAGCGCTTCGGGGGCGTGGCCGCGCTGGCGGGCCGAGCGGCTAGTCCGGGTGGCGGACCGTCAGCACCGGCACGGGGCTCATCCGCACGACGCGCTCGGTGACGCTGCCGGCGAGCAGGTGCCGGAGGCCGGTGCGCCCGTGCGTGCCCATCACGATGGTGTCAGCGCCGCGCTCGGTCGCGAACTGGAGGATCTCGTCGGCCGGCTTGCCGACGCGGACGACCACCTCCGCCGCCACGCCGTCCTTGCCGAGCCGCTCCGCGAGGTCGCGCAGGTGCGCCTCCGCGGTCGCCATGACGTGGTGCCGCA
This sequence comes from Kofleriaceae bacterium, assembly GCA_035558535.1. Lineage (GTDB taxonomy): Bacteria > Myxococcota_A > Polyangia > Haliangiales > Haliangiaceae > JABFXX01. Next base: position 43,889 of record DATMCI010000326.1, on the reverse strand, counting down.
TGGTGATCGGCTCGGAGCCTGCCGCGAGGATCACCGTGGTGTCGGGACCGAGATCGAGCGGCAGATCGCAGACGTGCAAGAGGAGGAGCTTGCCCCCGTGCAGCTTGGCCTGGTCGCGCGCGATCGCGGACGCGTGGTTCGCCGACGAAGAGAAGTCGTGGGGGACGAGGATATTGCGCCAGAGCTCGTGCTTCATGATGCCTCCGCCAGCGGATCTGGGGACGCCGATCTCGTAGCGCCTCGGGGGCCGCGCCTGCAAGGATCGAGAGCGGCCGCGTTCATCGCCACGGCGCGCACACGCGCGCGCGAGCTTCGCACCTCCGCGGTACAGGCCTGCGTTTCGTGAGACATATGTCTACGGGAGAAGAACCCATGTCCACGCCTTCGTCGCTCCAGCTGGTCAGCCACCCCGTGTGCCCGTACGTCCACCGCGCGGCCACGATGCTGCACGAGAAGGGCGTGCCGTTCGAGCGGCGCTCCGTCGATCTGCGCGCCAAGCCCGACTGGTTCCTCGCGATCTCGCCGCGCGGCAAGGTGCCCGTGCTGATCGCCGACGGGCACCCCCTGTTCGAGTCGCTGGCCATCCTCGAGTTCCTCGACGAGACGCACCCGCCGCGCGTCATGCCCGAGGATCCCTACGAGCGCGCGCGGCAGCGCGCGTGGGTCGAGGTCGCGAACGACCTGTTCGCCGCGCAGCACCGGATGCTCTCGATCAAGACGCGCGACGAGCTCGGCGCCGCCCGCGAGGCATTCACCAGCTTGCTCGCGCGCTTCGAGCAAGGAGTGCGCGGCGAGTACTTCGGGGGCGACGCGGTCGGCATCGTCGACTTCGCCGTCGCGCCGACGATGCTCCGCGTGCGGCTCCTCGAGCGCTGGTCGGGCATCGAGCTGGTGCCGCGCTCGCCGATCGCCGCGTGGGTGGACCGGCTCGCGACGCGGCCCTCGGTGGTGCACAGCGTGCCGGAGGACTTCGAGGCGCGCTACCGCGTGGCGATCGGCGAGTACGGCGTCTTCCCCCTCGAGGCGCGCACCGAACCGGAGCGCGCGTGAGCGACCGGCTCGTCGCCACCGCCAGGATCTCCCTCCTCCGCCGCGCGGGCGCCCGAGCGTGACGCGGCTCGAGCTCCACGACGACTTCGTGCGGGTGATCGAGCCCGATCGCCACGCGGACTTCCACCTGCGCTGGCTCCGCCACAACTGCGACGTCGATCGCCACCCGATCACGGGCGAGCGGCAGCTCGACTCGGCCGAGCTCCCCGACGAGCTGGCGATCATCGACGCCGCCGTCGACGACGGCGTGGTCCGCGTGACCTGGGCGCACGACGGCCGCACGAGCCGGTACCCGCTCGCCTGGCTGTTCCGGCACGCGTACGCCGTGGGCCGGGCGGCGGTGCCGCGCCCGCCCGCGGACGTCGCCCTGCTCGAGCTCTCCGGGGCGCCCGGTCCCGCGGCCGTCGCCGAGGAGCTCCTGGCCCGCGTGGCCGCGCGCGGCGCCGCGCTCGTCCGCCGCGAGCACGCAGATCCCGCGGTCGAGACCGAGGCGTGGATCGCGGCGCTCGCGGCGCGGGGCCTGGGCGTGATCGAGACGCACTTCGGGCGGATCGAGGACCTGCGCACCGACAACACGACGAACGCCAACACCGACCAGCTCGGCTACACCGACGCGGCGATCGGCCTGCACACCGATCAGCCGTTCCTCGACGATCCGCCGCGCTACCAGCTCCTGCACGGGATCCGCAGCGCCGATCGCGGCGGCGACACGCTCCTCGCGGACGGCGAGGCCGCGTTTCACTACCTCGCGAGCCTCGACGCCGAGGCCGCCGAGATCCTGCAGGAGACGCCGGTGCGCTTCCACCGCCGGCAGCGGCACTTCGAGCGCGAGGTGATCTCGCCGATCGTCACGCTCCGGGGTGGCCGGATCCACGTCCGGTCGTCGTACTTCACGACCGCGCCCTACCAGCTGCCGTTCGAGCGGGTGGCGGCCTGGTACCGCGCGCACGATCGGTTCGTGCGGCTCCTGCGCGACGCGCGCCACCACTTCACGTTCCGGCTGCGCCCGGGCGACGTGCTCCTCTACGACAACTGGCGCATGCTGCACGGCCGCACCGCGTTCGCCGGCCCGCGCTGGGTCCGCGGCGTGTACTTCGATCCGGTGGGCGGCGGCGCGGCGGACCACGGCGTGGCCGTGTAGGAGGCTGGTGTCAAACGAGCGCCGGCTGCTCCAAACACAGGTAACGGATCGATCCCTCGATCTGTCAGTGCTCGAGCTCGGAGTTTGACACCAGCCCCCCAGGATCTCGTCGCAGAGCAGAGGTTCTGACCGGTTGCCGTTTCCTCGAACACCGACGGATATCGGCTGGAACCCACCGGGCAAACTTCTGCGACGAGATATGAGGATCTCGTCGCAGAGAGCGTGGCCGGCGCGAGGTCGCGCCGTACCGCCGGGCGTGAGCCCCCCGTTCAGCGGGTCCAAGCTCCTGCGACGTGGCAGTCGCTACCGGAGCAGCGCGCCCAGCTCCCGCGATGTGGCAGTCGCTACCGGAGCAGCGCGCCGAAGGCGGCGATCGGCGCGGACGCGCTCGCGGTGGCCCAGACGGCCTCGGGGATGCCGGCGATGATCGAGACGTAGCGCCCGGGCGCGAGGCCGGCCGCGTAGCGCCGGGGCACGTCCACGGGACGGAGCGTGGTGTCGACGCGCACGCGCTGCCACTGCGTGCAGACGGACTCGTAGTGGACATTGCCGCTCGCGTCGATGCGCGAGATGCGGTTCGTCGTGCGGCGGCTCGCGCACTGGTCCTGGCGCTCCGAGGTGGCCGGGAACGTGACGCGCACGATGTCGCCCCGCTCGGTGACGGTGGCGATGGTGCCGACCGCGGTGACGCGCAGCTCGTCGATCGACCGCTCGCGCCGCTCGATGGCGAGCGGGAGCGCGACCTGCGGTATCACGATCTGCTCGCCGCGCTGATCGGGCACGAGGTTGACGTGGCGGAACACGGTCAGGGCCGCGGTGCGCGGGCCGCGGAAGCCAGGCCAGTAGGCGAGGCCGGCGCGCAGCGCGGCGAGCAGGTGATCGGCGGCGCCTTCACAGGCGAGGAGCGCGTTCGCGGCGAGGTACGCGTCGGGGTCCTGGAGGATCGCGCCGATCGCCGCGTCGAAGAACGTCTGGGCGCGCGCCGGATCGCCGCGCAGGTTCTCGAACCGCTGCGCCGGGAGCCTGCCGACCGCGGCGGCGAACAACGGCCAGATGCGCTCCGAGCAGCCCGCGAGCGCCTCGCGCGCGCCGCGCGCGCGCGCATCGTCCGTCACGCGCACCTCGGCGAGCCGCTCGATCCGCGACGGGATGGGGAAGCTCCACTCTACGCGCATGGCCCGGGCGAGATCGAACAGATTCGCGTAGGCGGGGTCCCGCGCGACGAGCTGCGCGACGGCCGCGGCGTGCGCGCCGCGGTGGCGCAGCACCTTGCTCGTCGCGGCGCGGATCGCCATCCGATCGGCGAGCGCGCGGTCGGACGCGGCGCGGATCTCGGCGGCGAGCTTTCTGACGTCGAGCTCGTCGATATCCGGCTGGCAGATCGCCCACTCGACGGGCCGCATCGCGGCGTGGGTGCCGCCCTCGAACATACAGCGCTCGATGAACGCGAGCCGGCCGGCCTCGGTCAGCGGCAGCGCGTCGGCGATGTAATGGTGCGCGCCCGGCTGCAGCGCGAAGGCGTCGCTGTCACCGACGCGCGTGTGGAGCAGCGCCCACTGATCGAGCGGGCCGGTCATCGTCCAGGCGACGTCCGGCCGCGGGTGGACGGTGTGCTGCAAGGCGTCCATCCGGCCCGCGTGCGGGAGGTTGGCCCACGCGACGAGGTCGGTCGCCCAGTCGCGCTCGTCGGCGAGGAGCCGCTGCATCCAGGTCCGGCGCGCGGCCTCGAGCGCGGCGCGCTGGCCTCGCGCGGCCTCGCGCGGGTAGCACAGCGCCTGCATGATCACGGGCACGGCGAGCCCGGCGTCGGCCTCCGGATCGAGCGCGCGCCGCAGGTCGCTGGCTTCACTGGCGCCCGGGTCGTCGCGGAGGTCCTTGCACCAGGTGTACGGGGCCGGCGCGATCACGGGCCCGGCGCTGGTGGCGCCGGTGCTGCCGGTGCTGCCGGTGCTGCCGGTGCCGCTGGGCGCGGCGAGCGGCGCCGGGGTCTGCGCGCCGAGCGAGAGCAGCGGCTTGCCGTTGACGGTGCACCCGGCCCCGGCGGCGGCCGAGCCGACGACAGCGACGAGCGAGATCAGGACATACGTGAGCTTGTGACGATGCATCTGGCGTTTCCTCCTTCGACCCAAGTCGGACCAGGTCGAACTGGGCGCGTGCATCGGCCACCGCTCCGGCCGGTTTCGTAGATTTTTGGCGATCCCCGCGAGCGCCCGGCCCGAGCGCGCGTAAATTCGCGGAATCTGAGTCAAACATGACCGCGACCTTGCCGCCCCGGGACGGGGACGACCGAAGCCCGGAGGCCGCCGCCGCGAGCGCCGCGCCGGCCGCGCCGGCCGCGCCGCCTCGGCGACCGCGCTGGCGCCGGTACCTCGGGCGCGGCCTGCTCGCGCTCGCGGCGCTCGCCGTGGCGCTGGTGGGCGTCCTCCTCGTGCGCGCGGCGCGGCTCTCGTCGCGGCAGCCGGCGCCCGCGGCGGTCCCGCCGCTGGCGCCGCCCGTGCGCCCCGGCACCGAGCTGGCGGCCCACCTCGCGGGCGCGCTGCGCCTGCCGACCGTCTCGAGCCACGGCGGGCCCGTCGAGCCGCGCGCGTTCCTCGAGCTGCACGGCTACCTCGCGGAGACCTTCCCGCGCGTCCACCGCGAGCTGCGCCGCGAGGTGATCGGCGGCTACAGCCTCCTCTATACGTGGCCGGGCCAGGAGCCGGCGCTGCCGGCGATCGTGCTCGCCGCGCACCAGGACGTCGTGCCCGCCGAGGCCACGGCCGCGGTGCCGTGGACGCACCCGCCGTTCGGCGGCGCGATCGCCGATGGCTTCGTGTGGGGGCGCGGCGCGCTCGACGACAAGATCGCTGTGATCGCGATCCTCGAGGCGATCGAGCACCTGCTCGGCGCGGGGTTCCTGCCGCGCCGGACGATCTACCTGGCGTTCGGCCACGACGAGGAGGTCGGCGGCCGCGAGGGCGCGGCCCGGATCGCGGCGACGCTCCAGGGCCGCGGCGCCCGCGCGGCGCTCGTCCTCGACGAGGGCATGGCGGTGACCCAGGGCATCATCGATGGGATCGATCGGCCGGTCGCGCTCATCGGCGTCGCCGAGAAGGGGTTCGCGGACATCGCGGTGACGGCGCAGGTCACGGGCGGCCACTCGTCGATGCCGCCGGAGGCCACGGCCGTCGGCGTCCTCGCGCGGGCGCTCGCGGCGATCGATCGCGACCCGATGCCGTCCGAGCTCGACGGCGTGGCGCGGGCGATGCTCGAGCACCTGGCGCCCGAGATGGGGTTCGGCCGCCGGGTGCTGATGGCGAACCTGTGGCTCCTCCAGCCGCTCGTCCTGCGCGCGCTCGCGGGCGCGTCCTCGAGCAACGCGCTGATCCGCTCGACGATCGCGCCGACGATGCTCGCCGGCAGCGACCGGTCCAACGTGCTGCCGGCGCGGGCCCGCGCCACGCTGAACGTGCGGCTGCGGCCGGGCGACTCCATCGCCGGCGTGCTCGGCCACCTGCGGCGCGTCGTCGACGATCCGCGCGTGACGATCGAGGCCGAGGGCGAGGTCGCCGCCGCATCACCGATCTCGCCGATCGACGATCCGACGTTCCAGGGCGTCATGACGACGATCCGCGAGCTCGACGCGCGCATCGTCGTGGCGCCGGGGCTCGTCCTCGGCGCCACCGACGCCAAGCACTACGCCGGGCTGGCCGACCACATCTATCGGTTCAACCCGATGCGGATCGGGCCGGGCGACCTGCCGCGGCTGCACGGCGTCGACGAGCGGATCGCCGTCGCCGACCTGCCAGGCGCGGTGACGTTCTACGTGCGCCTCCTGACACGCTTCGCGCGCTGAGCCCGCGTCCGCGAGGGCGAGCTGCTCCGTGAGGGCAGCCGGCGTCTGCGCCAGCGAGCCGATCGACAAGACGGGTCGATGGCGGGTCGATGGATCGACCCGTCTTGAGCCAGGATACGGCATGCCCCCATCTCGCCGCAGGAGCCAGGATCGGGCGGCGCCCCGCCGCGGCGCGCCGCGCCTCGAGGAGCGGCTGGCGGCGCTCCGGACGCTCGACCCGGCGGCACCGGACGCACCCGGCGTGCTCCGTGACGCGCTGCGCTCGAAGAGCGGCATCCTGATCGCGGCGGCGGCGCGGCTCGTCGCCGCGCACCGGCTCGAGGCGCTCGTGCCGGAGCTGCCGGACGCGTTCGAGGCGCTGCGCGAGGATCCGGTCCAGCGCGATCCGGGGTGCCGCGGCAAGATCGCGATCGCGCGGGCGCTGCACGAGCTGGATCACTGGGAAGATCGCGTGCTCGTCGCGGGGCTCACGATCGAGCAGCTCGAGGGCTGGGGCACGCAGGACGACATGGCGGCCGAGCTGCGCGGCGTGTGCGGGCTGGCGCACGCGCACTTCGGCCGCGCCGACGCCCTCGACGTGCTCGCCGACCTGCTCGCCGATCGCGAGCGCACGGCGCGGGTCGCCGCCGCGCAGGGCCTCGGCGAGGCGGGGCATCCAGACGCCGCGGCCCTGCTCCGCTACAAGGTCAAGATCGGTGATCCGGAGCCGGAGGTGCTGACGGCGTGCGTCGAGTCGCTGCTCCAGCTCGGGGGCGGGCGCGCCGAAGACTTCCTGATCAGCCTCCTGGCCAAACACGACGAGCGCGCCGAGATCGCGGCGATCGCGCTCGGCGGCGCGCGGCACGCAGGCGCCTTCGAGCCGCTGGTCGCGTGGTGCGACGGTTGCCTGCCCGCACAGCGGCACCGCATTGGCTACCTCGCGCTCGCGCTCTTGCGCCACGAGCCGGCGACAGAGCACCTGCTGAACGTCATACGCGATCGCCCGCGCGACGCGATCGCCGCGGCGGGGGCGCTCGCGACGTTCAAGGACGACGCGGCGCTGAGCGAGCGGATCCGAGCGGCCGCGGCGGCGCACGACGAGAAGACGCGTCGTGAGGTCAATTCGCTGCTCATATAATCTTGATACCGACGTCTACATCAAGAGCACCTATGGAGTGCCTGGATGAAATAGAGATCTGTAGAGATCTGATTGAGGGCTCGGACAGGCGATTCATGCGATTCGTGATCTCGAATCCATCGACGGCGCGCACGTGGTGAATATAGTGATGGGAGATGGAGTCGCCCGGGATCGAGGGGGTCGGCGGTGTCACGGCGGCGATCACCGCGTGCACAGAGGCGCGCACGGACGCGCGCGCGGAGCCCCGCGCGGAGCTCCGCGCGGAGCCCGAGGAAGCGGCGCTGGCCCCGGCCTTGGCGCTCGATCGCGCGAGCCTCGCGCACCTGATCGCCGAGCCGGCGGCGTGCGACGAGCGCTGCATCCGCGCGGCGCTCGAGCGCGCCGACTACGACGACGCGACGATCCGCGTGCTCGGCCGCGTGAAGCTGGGCCTCCCGCTGCCGCCCGAGCTGGTCGCGGACGTCCTGGTCGGCGTCGAGCGCATGGACGTGTTCTTCTCGCTGGCGCGGCACGCGGACAGCGACGCGCTGCCGGCGCTGCTCGGGCTGCTCGATCGCTGGCGCTTCTCCGACGACACAGCGGGGATCCACCAGACGAGCTACGCCGCGTTCGCGCTGTGGCAGCTCGGGCGCCCCGAGGTCGTTCGGCCCGTGCTCGTGCCGCGGCTGCGGCGCCTGGTCCGCCGCCTGCGGATGTTCGTGCGCGCGACGGGGCTGGTCGGCTGGCTCGCCACCCAGCTCGCCGATCCGCACCTCACCGCGCTCTGCGAGGAGCACGTGGACGAGACCGGCATCCGGCTGGCCGATACCATGGGCCGGTTCGCGCTCGATCTATGGAACGAGCCGATCGATGAGATCCTCGCGCTCCTGCCCGAGCGCGCGTACGACCACACGATCCCAGGCGTGCCAGCCCGGGCGGTGCCCAAGGTCGGCCGCAACGAGCCATGCCCATGCGGCAGCGGCAAGAAGTTCAAGCGGTGCTGCGCCGATCGGTCGAGCGGCGGCCCAGCGGGCGCGGCGTCGCCGCGCGCGGAGCGGCTGCGCGCGCTCGAGCCGCGGCTCGAGGCCGATCAGATCGGCCGGCTGTCGCGCGCCGATCTGGCCCTGCTCGATCTGTCCCGGCTGCGCGACGGCGCTGTCCTGGCGGTCGTGCGGCGCCAGGCGGAGCTCCACGACTGGCGCCGCGCCTGCCTCGCGCTCCACGAGCTCACCCGCCGCCAGGGCCCGGAGGCGGCGGCCGAGTACCTGGACGACGTGATCCTCGACGCCCTCCGCGCGGGGCACTACGACGCCGCCCGGGAGTTCTTGGCGCGGCAGGACGAGACCGCGCGCGACGCGATGTTCCAGCTCGAGGTGGCGCTGGCCGCGCGCGCCCCCGACGCGCTCGCGCGGCTCGACGCGCTCTCCCGCGCCGCCGTGGCGGGCACCGACAACGTCCTCGAGGTCGATCTGGCGTACGCGACGCTCGCCACGCTGCCCGCGCTCGGGATCCTGATCGCGCGCGGCTCGCTGCACGCGGTCCACGAGTTCGATCGGCCGGTGCTGCTCGAGCGGATCGAGGAGGCGCGCGACGAGCTCCTGCTCGCGCCGGGCGATCCGGCGCAGGCGCTCCTGGCATCGCTGGGCGGCGCGCAGGCGCAGCAGCGCGCGGCGAGCCAGACCGAGGCCGAGCGCGCGCGTCTCGCGCAGACGGCCGCGAGCCTGCGCGCCGAGCTGGATCGGGCCGCGGGCCGGCTGGTGGCGCTGGAGCGCCAGGTCGCCGATCACCAGCGCGAGCTGGAGCGCGCCGAGCGCGAGGCGAGCCCGCGCGCGGCGCGGACCGACACCCAGGAGCAGGAGCGGCGCGCGCTGCGCGGCAAGATCGAGGAGCTGCAGGCCCTGATCCGCGAGCGCAACGAGGAGCGCAGCGAGCTGCGGCGCCAGCTCTCGGACGCGATCGAGAGCAAGACCGAGAGTAAAGCCGATGCGCACGGCGCGGCCGAGCCGGCGGCGCGCGTGGGCGCGGCCGGGCCGGCGATCGCCGCGCGCGCGGGCGAGCCCGACGCGGAGGACGACGGGTTCGACGCCGCGGTCGCTGACCTGCCGGCGGGCGGGGCCCCGCGCGCGATCCTGGTCCCGCGGTTCGCGGCGGCCGCGGCGGCCGCGCTCGAGACAGTGCCGCGCCACATCGCCGCCGCGGCGCTGCGCGTGGTCGGCGCGCTCGCGGCCGGCGATCCGGCCGCCTGGCGCGGCATCAAGCAGGCCAAGGACATGCCGTTCTCCGTGCTGATGGCCCGCGTCGGGATCCACCACCGGCTGCTGCTGCGCGCCGACGACGCCCTCGACGTGCTCGATCTCGTCACGCGCGAGAGCCTCCTGACGACGCTCAAGCGGCTGCGCTGGCCCTGATGGCCAGGCCCTGACGCGCGCCGGGCTTGTTCCGACCAGTGATGAAGCGCTATGTGCCTGATCCAGAATCTGAGGGGCGTGCGCGGAGGAGGATTCATGTCGTATGGGCGGACAAGAGAAGTGGCGGAGCATGCGGCGACAGGACAAGCGGCCCGGGGCAGCACACCCGGGCTCACGCCCGACAAGCGAACCGTCGCGGCTCGACGGCACGAGCACGCGGCAGGGCGGTCCGCTACCTTATCGAGCCTGAGGCGTGCGTGCCGATGGCGAGGAGCTGCGCGCCGCGATCGTCGCGCGGGGATCGGCGAGCTCGTGCGCGGCACACATGCGGCTCCAGCTGCTGCCGCGAGTGCGCAGGAGACCGAGCGCGAGCGAGCAACCGCGGCTCGAGGGGCGAGTCCGAAGAGCCTATAGATTATATATAGAGAACGCACTGGTCTCCTGTGTTTGTGCCGCCACGCGTATCGGGCTTATGTCGACTTGTATCGACTAATGACGGGGTGCTATGGGGCTGATCCAGCGGAGGCGCCATGTCGTATGGGCGGGGCAAGCGAAGCGGCAAAGCAGGCGGCGACAGGACAGGAGAGCCGGCGCAGCACACCGGGCTCGCGCCCGGCAAGCGAACGCGCAGGAAACGCCGGGCAAGTTCAGCGGTGCGGGGCTCGCGAGGCCACGCACGCCCGACGGCGTCGTGACCGTGAAGCTGCAGCCCGACGTCGAGGCGCACCTGCCGCCCGGCAAGTACGCCATCGAGGACAAGGCAGGCCAGGGCGCGTTCAAGCTCGATCAGGCGCGGGACTATGCCAGGCGGGCGTCCGACCAGGCCGGCGGGTTCAAGCTCACGCCGCACGCGAAAGAAGCCGAGTACGTCGGCCTGGTCTATGTGTTCTCGCGCGAGAGCGAGGCCAAGGCGGCGCTCAAGCGGATGACCGATGCCCCCGAGATCAAGCAGCTCCTCGGGCGTCACCCTGCCGGGATCCATGTCATGTACTTCGACGGCGAGACCGGAGACCTCGCGCTGGCAACGTCGCTCGCACCTGTGAAGAAAGGGCCGTCATGAAGCAGTGGTTTCCTACCGATATCCAGCTGGTCGCCGGGCACGCGTTCTCGGTGCTGCTCGCCGAGCTGGTGCTTGCATACGCCGACGCTGTGACGACCGCGGGCGGCGGGAAGGTCGTGCGGTTCGCGGCGTCGGAGCTCGGGATCGAGCCGGGCGAGACGAAGCCGGGATCGCTGGCCGCGTTTCGCGCCGCGCTCCCGAAGGCGGGCAAGACGCCGCACTACGCGAGGTTTGTGACCAGCGAAGATCTCGAATTCGCGATCCACCGCGGCGATGAGATGTACGAAGTCTCGCTGCAGTACCCGCCCGAGACCAAGCCGCGCGCCGACTGGGTTCACACGATGGTGCAGGTCGCGCGGCGTGCCCTGCAGCTTCCCGCGTTCGGCCATGCCGCGGTGAAGCGGACCCCGGGGGGCTTCACGCGCTTCGTGCCCGAGCCCCCGATCGCGCGGACCCATCACTTCGTCATCACGACCGAGGCCGAGGTCGCCGAGGCCTACGACGATCCCGAGGCGTTCTGGTGCGCGTGGCAGACGATCGACATGGTCGGCGCGCATCGGCTGTGCACTCGCGGGCTCGCAGACCTCGACGAGCACTCCTGGCTCGGGCGCACGTTCGAGTCCACGATGCATATGACGCGCTCGGCGAAGGCCGACCTGACCACGTACTACGCCAAGCCCCACTGGGGCGAGGAGTTCGCCCCCTGGTGGGAGTTCGGCGACTACCAGGCCGAGAAGGCCGGTTACCCCGCGCTCGCCGAGGTCGGCTACGACCCCGACACCCGGGCCTTCGAGCTGTTCGGCTTCATCACCCAGACGCCGCTGTCCGTCGGCGGCCCCGAGCCGCGGCACGTCCTGGTCCGCGAGATCTACGGCCTGCGCACCCTCGCGCGACGCAAGCAGGACCGCGAAGGTCGGCCCATGGACGCGGTGAACGTGATCTGGCCAGAGCGCTGGATGGCCCTGAGCGAGCGGCGCCCGCTGCTCGACGTCGGCGCGCACGTGTTCTATCTCGACGACAACAAGCAACGCGTCCCGGTCACCTAGCGCCGCGCTGAGCGACCCAGACGAGCCGGGTGGCGTCCTCGTACACCTGCTCCTCGACCTGGCGGGGATCGTCGACCCGCCGAGCGCGAGCCGCGGAGAGTCGACGACTCGCCTTGAGCGGCTCGGTGACGAGTCGCGCCCGGTTACGATAGTCTGGCCGCGTGGGCGGAAGCCGCGAGCGGATCGACTTCACGATCGAGCGGCAGCGACACGCCCGGTTCGTCGGGCGCGAAGACGTCCTGGCGCGGCTCGACGAGTGGCTGCTCGGACCGGGAGACGCCAGGTGGGTCGTGGTCACCGGCGGCCCCGGGATGGGCAAGAGCGCGATCCTCGCGGCGTGGCTTCTGCGGCGCGAGGCCGCCGGCGCCGTGGTGCCGCATCACTTCGTCCGCCGCCAGGTCGCCGACTGGGATCAGCCGGAGGTGATCGCCGCGTCGATCGCGGCGCAGATCGAGGCGGCCTACCCCGACCTGTGCGACTCCGAGGCGAAGCCCGAGCGGCGCTTGCTCGAGCTGCTCGGCCGGGTCTCGAAGCAGCTGGGCTCGTCGGGGCGCCTGGTGGTCGTGGTCGACGGCCTCGACGAGACCCGCGCCGAGCCAGGCGACAACCCGTTGCCGCGGTTCCTGCCGCATGTCGTGCCCGCGGGGATCCGGTTCCTGTGCGCGACGCGGCGGACGTACCCGCACCTCGGCTGGCTCGAGGCGCGCAACCCGGTGCGGCGCCTCGACCTCGACGCCCCCCGGTGGGCGGCATCCAACGAGGCTGTCGTCCGCGGCTTCTGGGAGGCGGTCGCTTCCGAATATGACCCGCCGCTGCCGGCCGCGACGGCTGCCGCTGCGATCGCACGCGCAGAGGGCAACGTGCTGCACGCGGTGATGCTCCACGACACGCTGCGGGACCTGACCGCAGCGGAGCGTCGCGTGGATCGGGTCCCGCACGGGCTCAAGGAGCTGATCGGCGAGGTGTGGGAGCGGGCCGCGTCCCACGAGAGCGTGCGCCTGGGGCTCGGCCTGGTGTGCGCGGCGCAGGAGGCGCTCTCGCTCGACGCGCTCACCGAGGTGGCCGGGTGGAGCTACGAGGAACGAGAACGGTTCGTGCCGAGCGCGCGGCAGCTCCTGCTCGAGGAGCCGGCGTCGTGGGCGGGCGCGCTGGCGTATCGCCCGCGTCATGACTGGGTGCGCGAGCTGATGGTCGAGCGGTTGGGCGCCGCGACCGTCCGTGCCCATCATGGAACCCTGGCACGAAAGCTGGCGACCTGGCCGGCGCCCAGGGAGGCAGCGGCGCGGCGATACGCGCTGCACCATGCACTGACCCATCGCGCCGAAGCCGGCGCGTGGGCGGATGCCTGGCGCCTGGCCGCCGATATGGGCTTTTTGGAGGCGAAGTGCCGAGAGCTCGGTGTGCACGAAGCCGAGGCCGACGTGGCGCGTACGGCCGAGCGCTGTCGCCCCAGCGGCGACGAAGCGCTCCGCCGACGCTTCGTCGACCTGGCCCGGGCGCTCGCGCGCGAATCGCACTGGCTGCGAGAAGCGCCGGAGGCGACGGCGGCGCTGGTGTGGAATCAGTTGCGGCGGTCGGGGTGGAGCACAGAGGACCTCGATCAACAGCTCCTGCTGTCAGCCGGAGCGAGCTTCCTGCGCCTGCGCCACGTAGCCACGAGTGAGAGCCCTGCGCTCGAGCGCAACCTCGTCGGCCACACCGCTAGCGTGAATGCGTGCGCGGTGACGCCGGATGGGCGGCGCGTGGTCTCGGCGTCGGCTGACACGACGCTCAAGGTGTGGGACCTCGAGACGGGGCAAGCGGTCGCCACCCTGCAAGGCCACACCGACTTGGTGCTCGCGTGCGCGGTGACGCCGGACGGGCGGCGCGTGGTCTCGGCGTCGGCTGACACGACGCTCAAGGTGTGGGACCTCGAGACAGGGCAAGCCGTCGCCACCCTGCAAGGCCACGCCCACAGTGGGCGTGCGTGCGCGGTGACGCCGAACGGACGGTGCGTGGTCTCGACGGCGGATGACATGACGCTCAAGGTCTGGGACCTCGAGACGGGGCAAGCCATCGCCACCCTGCAAGGCCACGTCGACTTTGTGAGAGCGTGCGCGGTGACGCCGGACGGGCGGCGCGTGGTCTCGGCGTCGCATGACACGACGCTCAAGGTGTGGGACCTCGAGACGGGGCAAGCCGTCGCCACCCTGCAAGGCCACGGCACCATTGTGAACGCGTGCGCGGTGACGCCGGACGGGCGGCGCGTGGTCTCGGCGTCGCATGGCAGACCGCTCACGGTGTGGGACCTCGAGACGGGGCAAGCCGTCGCCACCCTGCAAGGCCACACCGACTCGGTGTTCGCGTGCGCGGTGACGCCGGACGGGCGGCGCGTGGTCTCGGCGTCGCATGACACGACGCTCAAGGTCTGGGACCTCGCGGCGGGGCAAGCCGTCGCCACCCGGCAAGGCCACGCCCAACCTGTGAAAGTGTACGCGGTGGCGCCGGACGGGCGGCGCGTGGTCGCGGCCTCGTCTGACTCGACGTTCAAGGTGTGGGACCTCGAGACGGGGCAAGTGATAGCCACCCTGCAAGGCCACGCCGAACATGTGACCGCGTGCGCGGTGACGCCGGACGGGCGGCGCGTGGTCTGGGTGTCGTCTGACGAAACGTTCTCGTTTTACCAAACATTCTCGGATGTCAAGGTGTGGGACCTCGAGACGGGGCACGCCGTCGCCATCTTGCAAAGCCACGCCGGCTTGGTGACCGCGTGCGCGGTGACGCCGGACGGGCGGCGCGTGGTCTCGGCGTTGGGGGACGACACGCTCAAGGTGTGGGACCTCGAGACGGGGCAAGCTGTCGCCACCCTGCAAGGCCACGCCGACCATGTGACCGCGTGCGCGGTGACGCCGGACGGGCGGCGCGTGGTCTCGGCGTCGCGTGACACGACGCTCAAGGTGTGGGACCTCGAGACGGGGCAAGCCGTCGCCACCCTGCAAGGCCACGTCTTCTGGGTGGACGCGTGCGCGGTGACGCCGGATGGGCGGCGTGTGGTCTCGGCGTCGGCTGACACGACGCTCAAGGTGTGGGACCTCGAGACGGGGCAAGCCGTCGCTACTCTGCAAGGCCACGCCAACCAGGTGCTCGCGTGCGCGGTGACACCGGACGGGCGGCGCGTGGTCTCGGCCTCGCGTGACAAGACGCTCAAGGTCTGGGACCTCGAGTCCAACGCCTGTCTTTTCACGCATCGGGCCAACGCCGAGTTCTTCAAGGTCGCGGCGACCGCGACCGCCATCATCGCCGACGACGCCCTCGGCTCCGTCTGGTTTCTCGACTGGCCGCCTTCGAATCGCCGCGAGAGCACGAGCCGCGACGATCGCGGCTCTGACAAACAACGCACCTCCTCCCGGGCTCCAGAGCCCGCTTCGCAGAGGCTGCCGATGAAGCACACGATCCTGTTCCTGGCCGCCAATCCGAGCGGGACCGATTCCCGTGCGCTCGATCGCGAGGCGCGCGCGATGCAAGAGGAGCTGCAGCGCAGCGGCTTCCGGGACCGCTTCGAGCTCGTGACCCGGTGGGCGGCCCAGCCGCTCGACTTGCTCCGCGAGCTACGCGCCCTCAAACCAACGGTGGTCCACTTCACCGGCCGCGGCGGCCCGGACGGGCTGCTCTTCCAGACGCCGAGCGGCGATGCTCGAGTCGTCTCGCCTGCCGCGATTGCGGAGACGTTCAGCGCGGCGGGATCCTCGGTGAAGCTGGTCATCCTCAACGCCTGCTACAGCGATGCACAGGCCGACGCGTTGCTCGCGCACGTCGATTGCGTCGTCGGAGTGAGCGGCACGATCCAGGATGACGCGGCCCGCAGCTTCGCGATCGGCTTTTACGGCGGCCTGGGCGAACACGAATCGGTCGCAGCGGCCTACAAGCAGGGGCTCGCCGCGATCAGCCTGGAAGGGCCGCACGACGGCACTCGCCCGCATCTCAAGGTCCGCGCCGACGTCGATGCCGGCCAACTCGTGCTGGCCGCGGCTCCTCCAGCGAGCCAGCCGGTCGCGATCTTCGCGGCAGTCGCTCCGCCAATCCCGCTCACCGCGAATTCCTCGGCAGCTCCCTCTACCTCTGCTCGATCGAAGGTGGACATCGGAATCCTGACGATCCGTGACGACGAGTTCCGCGCCTTGCTCGGCGTCTTCCCGAGCAAGGCCGGGACTCACAAGGGCACGAGCCGCGAGTACGCGCTGCGCCATGCGGATGCCGGCGATGGCGATCGCTACACGGTCGCCGTGCTGCGCCTGGTCGAGCAAGGCCATGGAGAGGCCCAGGACGCCGCGAGGGACCTCATCGAGGATCTCGCTCCGCGGCTGGTGCTCGTGGTCGGGATCGCCGGTGGGCTTCCCTCGGATGACGTGACGCTCGGCGATGTCGTCGTCTCCACGCGGATCCACGACTTCACGGTCGAGGCGCGGAAGACCGGACAGGAGCCGACGTATGCGGTCACGGGCGGTCCCATCGACAAGGCGCTGGCGGCTGTCGTTACCAACCTCGCGGCTCGCGAGGACGAGCTCGGGAGCTGGACCGCCGACCTCCCGCCACAACCGCCGGTGACATGGACGCGGAAGGAGCAGCTCTACGGATCGCCCGAGTGGCAACGCGAGCTGCGGGCCAAGCTGGAGCATCACCACGGCGAGGGCGCTACGCCCCGCGCGCCCGTCTACGCCGCGGGGCCGATCGCCTCGAGCGATCGACTGGTGAAGGATCCGGAGCTGCTGATCCCTTGGCTCCAGACCGCACGCAACCTGCTCGCGATCGAGATGGAGTCCGGCGGCGTCTACCGCGCCGTACGAGAGCGATGTCCGATGCTCGCGATCCGCGGCATCAGCGACATCGTCGGGCTGAAGCGAGCCGACGCCTGGACGAAGTTCGCGTGCGCCTCGGCCGCCGCGTTCACCCGCGCGTTCCTGCGCACGCGCCCGATCGAGGCGAGCGCCTCGGCCGGCGTCGCCGCGAACCCTCCGTAGCCCTCCGTAGGAGAGCCTACGGGCCGACTACGGCAGCGGGTCGGCGAGGGCCTCGCCGTGCGAGGCGATCACGCGGCCGTAGTAGCGGGCGCTGTCCTTGGGCGTGCGCTCCTGCGTGCCGAAGTTCACGTGGACGATGCCGAAGCGCTTCGAGAAGCCGAGCGACCACTCCAGGTTGTCGAGCAGCGACCAGACCATGTAGCCGCGCACGTCGACGCCGCGCGCGATCGCGGCGTGGACGGCACGCAGGTGCGCGCGCAGGTACGAGACGCGCAGCGGATCACGGACGCGGCCGTCCTCGGCGGCGGTCGGCGGATCGAAGAACGCGGCGCCGTTCTCGAGGATATAGAGCGGCACATCGCCGTAGCGCTCCTTGATCCACACGAGCAGCTCGGTGAACGCGGGCGGGCAGACCTCCCACGACGTCTCGGTGTACGTCGCCTGCGGCAGGCGCACGGGCGCCGCGTGCACGGGCCACGCGCGCGGATCGTGGCGGCGGACGTTGCGCGTGTAGTAGTTGACGCCGAGGAAGTCGAGCGGCTGCTTGATGAGCTCGAAGTCGCTCGCGGGCCAGTGCGGCCACGCGGCGCCGAAGATCTCGGCGAGCTCCTCGGGGTAGCTGCCGCGCAGCGCGGCGTCGAGGTACTGCCGGTTCATGTACGCGTCCATGCGCTTGGCAGCGGCGTGATCGGCGGGATCGTCGGAGGCGGGCGCCTGCGGCTCGAGGTTCACGACGAGGCCGATCTGGTGCTTGCCGGTGGCGCGGTACGCCTGCACGGCGGCGCCGTGCGCGCGCATCATGTTGTGCGTCGCGATCGGCGCCTCGTAGAGGCTGCGGTGGCCGGGCGCGAGCGCACCGTGCAGGTAGCCGCCGTCGGACACGACCCACGGCTCGTTGAGCGTGGTCCAGCGCGTGACGCGATCGTCGAGCCGGCGGAACATGACGTCCGCGTACTCGGCGAACCAGCGCGCGATGTCGGGGTTGAGCCAGCCGCCCTGGTCGTCGAGCGCGGCGGGCAGGTCCCAGTGGAAGAGCGTGATGAGCGGCGTGATGTCGTTGGCGAGCAGCTTGTCGACGAGCCGCTCGTAGAAGTCGAGCCCGGCGGGGTTCACCAGGCCCTTGCCGGTCGGCAGGATCCGGCTCCACGAGATGCTGAACCGGTACGCCTGCATCCCGAGCGAGCGCATGAGCGCGACGTCGTCGGCCCAGCGGCGGTAGTGATCGCACGCGACGTCGCCGGTGTCGCCGTTGTGCGTGAGCCCTGGCGTGTGCACGAAGCGCTCCCAGATGCTCGGGCCGGCGCCGTCGGCGAGCGGCGAGCCCTCGATCTGGTACGCCGACGTGGCGCAGCCCCACAGGAAGCCTTCAGGAAAGCGGTACGACTCGGTCATGGCGGTTGGGTGCTCCGGTTCACGGGGTGGCAGGCGAGGTGAGCGAGGAGGGGAGCGAGGAGGGGAGCGAGATGACGAGGGTCGCGGGGCGCTGGGCGATCACGAGCTCGGGCGGATCGCCGCGCCAGGGCGCAGGGCGGCCGTCGAGCCGCGCCGCGCCGGGCGGGACCGGCAGCGGCCACGGGAAGACGAGGCCGCCGGGCGGCACGGCGCCGGGGCCGATCTGGATCGTGAGCTCGCGCGGCGTCGGCGTCACGCTGTACGAGAGCGGCCCGTACGGCGTGGGGAGGCGATCGATCGCGAAGCCCGCGCCCGGCGCGGCACCGGGCGCGGCACCAGGCGCGGCACCGGGTGCGGCACCGGGCGCGGCGCCGAACCACGCGGCGGGCAGCCCCGCAGCGAGCACGAGCGCCTGATCGGCGTCGCGCTCGTACGCGAACAGATCGAGCGCCGAGCGCGCGTAGTCCGAATGCACCCACGCGTGCGGCATGTCGCCGATGAACCGCGGCTCGCGCGCCGCGCGGCCGACGACCTCGGCCCACTGGTTCCACGCGGCGGGGCGGCGATCGCCCAGGTACTGCGCGAGCGCCTCCCACGCGCGGTCGCGCCAGCCGAGGCGGACGAAGCTGCCGACGAGGCGCAGCTCGTACGGCGTGTACGCGTCCCACGCGCGGCCGCCGGGGCGCCGCGCGGTGAGCTCGCTCCACGCGCGCTCGAACGTGCCGCGCAGGAGCGCGGGCGGCAGGAGGTGCTGCGCGCCGCCGGGCGACAGCGCGATCGTCGTCGAGGTGGCGTCGAAGTCGCCGAGGTCGGCGGCGCCGGGGATGTACGCGGTGCGAAACAGCGCGGCGCTCGCGGTGATCGACGCGAGCAGATCGCGCTGGAACTCGGCCTGCTGCGCGGCGAGCCGGGAGGCGGCCGGGAGCTCGCCGAGCTCGCGGGCGATCCACACGGCGTCGCGGTAGCCGGCGAGCGCCCAGAAGTCGTCCCAGTACGAGTACGCGGGCTTCGCGGAGTAGCCCTCGTGGCTGATCGACGGCGGCAAGAGCCCGTAGCGCGGGCGGCGCTCGGGCGCCTCGTTCGCGGGCGTGCGCTCGGAGCGCCGGATCTCGTCGAGGTAGCGCGCCGCGGCCTGCACGTTGGGCCAGACGGCGCCGAGCCGCGCGCGATCGCGCGTGTAGCGGTGGAGCGTCGCGGCGAGGACGATCAGCTGGCCGTGGCTGTCGTGCTCGGGCACGGGGACGGCGCCGGTGCCCTCGACGCAGCACGGCACCTTCCCGGACGGAAACTGGTGCGGCGCGTACCAGCGCAGAAAATCGGCGGCGGGCTCGGGGTGCCCGAGCCGCAGGAGCGCCTCGCCGATCATGGCGCCGTCGCGGATCCACGCGCGCGCGTAGGAGCGCGTGCCGGGCCGGAGGATCGCGCCGTCTCGGGAGATCAGCATGTACGCGAGCGAGGAGCGCAGCGTCGCGACGACGGGCGCCCCGGCCGCGGGGACGCGGAAGCCGACGCGATCGAGCGCCGCGTGCCAGCCTTGGCGCGCCGCTTCGAGCTGGGCCTCGAACCAGCCGACGGCGCTGGCGGCGGTGGGCGAGCCGGGGAGCCCGGGCGCGCCGGGGTTGGCGGAGCCGGTGAGCGGCGCGGCGAGCACGACGGTGGCCGCGCCGCCGGCGGGGAGCGCCAGCTCGTAGACGAGCGCGCCGGAGGCCAGGCCCGCCGGATCGGCGATCTCCGCGGTCGCCGACGCGGACGGCAGCGCGGCCGTCG
The DNA here is from genome assembly GCA_035558535.1 of Kofleriaceae bacterium. Taxonomy (GTDB): domain Bacteria; phylum Myxococcota_A; class Polyangia; order Haliangiales; family Haliangiaceae; genus JABFXX01. Next base: position 24,097 of record DATMCI010000326.1, on the reverse strand, counting down.
CCGCGAGCGGCGCGGCCGGGAAGCGGACCACGTGCGAGGACCAGAGGCTCACGCGATCGGGCGGCGTCACGGCGTGCACCGCGGGCGCCCCGTCGATCACGACCGCGCCGTCCTGCCACGCGAGCCGCTCGATCCGGCGCACGCCGCCGGTGATGTTGAGGAACTGCGTCGGCGGGTTGACCTGGAGCGGGCGCACCGCGAGCACGAGCCGCGCGGTGATCGGCGCGGCGGTCGTGTTCGTGAGCGTGTAGCGCGCCGCGAGCCGCGCGCGGTCGGGGCCGCCCGTCGCGACGGCGGTGACGCGCAGCTCCCACGCGGCGGCGCGCCAGACGACGCTGGGGATCGGCAGGTAGCCCGCGTCGAGCGACTGCTCGATCGAGCCGGCGGTGGCCCAGCTCGTCACGGCGCCCGCGTGCTCGACGAACGGCTCGATCGACGCGCCGAGCGCGACCTGGCCCAGCTCGAGCGCGCCGTCCTCCGAGAGCAGCGCGGGGAGGCCGCCGCCGTCGACGCCGACGATCGTCCAGTACGGCTGCTCGCCGGAGAAGCCGCGCGGCAGCGCGCCGCGCGGCAGCCGCTTGCCGAGCGCGGCGACGAACGCGTTGTCGCTCACGCCGGCCTCGGGCTCGAGCAGCTCCACCTCGGCGAGCCGGTAGCCGGTGCTCGGGCCGCGCGCGAGGGCGAGCCGGACGAAGCGCGCCGTCTGGCCGGTCGCCTCGGGGAGCGGGATCGGATCGAGGCCGCCGTCGCCGCCGGTGACGCTCGCCGCCGGCAGCCACGCGGCGCCGTCGCGCGACAGCTCGACGGTGTAGTCGGTCGCGCCGCCGCCGTCGGCCCACTGAACGAGCAGGCCGCCGAGGTCGCGCTCGCGGCCGAGATCGATCGTGAAGCGCTGCGCCGCGCCGGCCGCCGGATCGCTCGCCCACGCGGTGGCGCGATCGCCGTCGAGCGCGAGCGCCGGCCCCGCGCCGGCCGCGGACGACGACGCGGTCCCGACGGGGCGCGGCGGCGGCGTGGTGACGGCGGCGCGCGGGCGGAGCACGAGCTCGTCGAGCTCGACCCAGCCCTTGCCGCCGCCCCGGCCCGCCGCGACGACGAGCTCGATCGCGGCGACCCGGCGCAGCGTGCGATCGGCCGTCGGGCCCCACGCGAACTCGATCTGGCGGCGCTTCACGGTCATGTGGCGCCAGCTCCGCGGGAACTCGAAGTTCTTGCGGCGGTGCCACCAGACGTTCTCGCCGCTCTCGTCGATGAGCTTCAGCTCCAGGTGGTTCACGGCCAGCTCGCCGCGCAGCTCGAACGACAGCTCGAAGTCGGCGGGCAGCTCCAGCGGCAGCGCGCGGCGCGCCACGGCGTAGCCCGACGTGCCGGCCAGATCGAAGTCGAGCCGCAGCGCCTGGCCGCGCGCGCCGGGGACGCCGCGCACCGCCGAGCGCACGCCGTCGGAGCCGGTCGCGCGCCATGGCGCCACGTCATCGAACGCGTCGAGCACGCGCGCGCCATCGGGCGCGGCGGGGCGGCCGCGGCCGCACGCCACCGCGAGCGCGGCGACAGCGACGAGCGCGCGCGGGCGGCCGCGCCTCATCCCTTCACGCTCCCGGCGAGCAGGCCCTGGATGTAGTACCGCTGCAGCGCCAGGAAGAGGACGAGCACCGGCACGATCGTCACGACGGCGCCCGCCATCATCAGCTCGCTGTCGCCAGCGTGCTCGCGCCCGAGCGCCGCGAGCGCCACGGGCAGCGTCTGCTTGGCGTCGTCGGTCAGGACGATCAGCGGCCACAAGAAGTCGTTCCACGACCCGAGGAACGCGAAGATCGCGAGCGTGACGAGGATCGGCCGCAGCACCGGCAAGACGATCGAGCGGAAGATCCGCAGCTCGCTCGCGCCGTCGATCCGCGCGGCCTCGAGCAGCTCGTCTGGAATAGCCAGCGCGTACTGGCGGACCAGAAAAATGCCGAACACGTTCGCGAGCGACGGCACGAGCACGCCGATGTAGCTGTTGACGAAGCCCGCCTCCTTCAGCATGAGGAAGAGCGGGATCATCGCGACCTGCGCCGGGATCAGCATCATGCCGAGGAGGAGCCGCCACAAAAGCTCGCGGCCGGCGAACCGGAGCTTGGCGAACGCGTAGCCGGCGGCGACGTTGAACGCGAGCGAGAGCACCGTCGCCGCCACCGCGAGGCCGAGGCTGTTGACGAGGTTCCGCGCCATGTCGGCGCGCGTGAACAGCTCGCGGTAGCCCGCGAGCGTGGGCGCGGCCGGCACGAGCGGCGGCGGCGCCGTGCTCGCCTCGCCGGGCGCCATCAGCGACACCGAGATCATCCACAGGAGCGGGAACACCGCGACCACCGCCGCGCCGAGCAGCGCGCCGTTGATGATCCAAGCCTCGCCCCGCCTCGCCCCGCGCGCGCGCGCGGCGCTCACAGGCGGCTCCAGCGGCGCGCCAGAGACAGCTGCGCGAGCGTGCCCGCGAGCATGAGCGCGAACAGGACGAACGCGACCGCCGACGCGTACCCCAGGTTCCACCACTTGAAGCCCTCCTCGTACATGAAGTAGAGGACGCTCGTGGTGCTCTGCGCCGGGCCGCCGCGCGTCATCACGTACGGCTCGGCGAACAGCTGGAAGTAGCCGACCATCGTCAGGATCGTGACGAGCAGCATCGTCGGCGCGAGCGACGGCAGCGTGATGTACCGGAGCTGCGCGACGCGCGAGGCGCCGTCGACCCGCGCGGCCTCGTAGAGGTCCGCCGGGATGGCCTGCAGCCCGGCGACGAAGATGATCATGTTCGTGCCGAAGTTCTTCCAGATCGCGAACAGGATCATGGCGGGCATCGACCACGCCGGATCGCCGAGCCAGTCGACGGCGTCGATGCCAAACCGGCCGAGCAGGTCGTTGAGGAGCCCGTAGCGGGTGTGGAGCAAGTAGCGCCAGATCAGCGCGACCGCGACGACCGTCGTCACCACCGGCGAGAACAGCGCGGTGCGGAACGCGGCGCGCGCGCGGGCGGCGCGGGCGTTCAGGAGGAGCGCGGCGCCGAGCGAGACCGCGATCGACAGCGGCGCGCCGACCAGCACGAAGTACAGCGTGTTGCGGAGCGCGGTCCAGAACAGCGGCGCCTCGAGCAGCCGGCGGTAGTTGTCCCAGCCGACGAACCGCACGTTGCCGCGATCGGCGACGCCGTAGATGTCGAAGTCGGTGAAGCTGAGCGCGAGCGCGGCGACGACCGGCACGGCGAACGAGACGGCCAGCGCGAGCAGCGCGGGCGAGACGAACCACCACGCGGCGCGCGCTCCCGGCGGGCGGGCGCGGGATCCCGGCGCGCGCGCGCTCGCCGTCACCGCGCCTCCCGCCGCGCGAGGATCCACCGCCGCTTCTCGAGGATCGCGTCGACGCGCGCGTCCAGCTCCGTCGCCGCCTCGAGCGCGATCGTCGCGAGCTCGGCCTCCGTCATCGCCGGCCCGACGCGCCGCGCGGCGCGCTCGGAGACCACGCGCATCTCGGTGGCGATCCGCTCCCACTCGGGCACCGGCGGCGTGCGCTTCACGCGCTCGAGCTGGAGGCGGAACGCGCGCACGTGCGCGTCGCTCGCGAGCACCGGATCGTCCCACGTGGTCCGCCGCGGCGGCAGGTTGCCGGTCAGCTCGTAGAACCGCTTCTGCTGCGCCGGCTGCGACAGGTACTCGACGAGCTGCCACGCCTCGCGCGGGTGCGCCGCGCCGCGGAACACGACGAGGCTCGAGCCGCCCGCCGCCCCGGTGCCCGGGCCCGTCGGGCCGGGGAGCGGCGCGGTGCCCCAGCTGTCCTGCTGCGCCGCCGGGAGCCGGCGCTTCATCTGCCCGATGCTCCACGGCCCCGAGATCATGAACGCGACGTAGCCGCGCCCGAGCTCGTGCCAGGGGTTGCTCGCCTGCGTCTGGATCACGAGCGGCGCGAGCCGGTCGGCGAACAGCCGCAGGTAGAACGAGAGCGCGCTGCGGAAGCCCGCGCTGCGGAAGTTGCCCCACCGGCCGTCCTCGCGGAGCAGCGGCTCGTCTTGAGACAGCGCGAGCGCGAGCAGCTGCTCGAACTCGTCGAGCGGCAGGAGGATCGCGTAGCGCTCGGGGCCGCCGGCCGCCTTGATCGCGCGCAGCGCGGCGAGCCAGGCGGGCCACGTCTCGGGTACGTCAGCGGTGCCGGTGGCCGCGGCGAGCAGATCGCGCCGGTAGAAGAGGAGCCGCGTGTCGACGTACCACGGCACGCCGTGGAGCCGGCCCAGGACCTCGTTGGTGGCCCAGATGCCGGCGAAGTAGTCGCTCGGCGGGACAGCCGACGAGGTGGTGGCCGAGGCCGCGACCGCGTCATCGAGCGGCGCCAGCGCGCCGAGCGTGGCGAACTCGGGCACCCACGTGTTGCCGAGCTGCGCGAGGTCGGGCGTGGCCTCGCCGACGAACGCGGTCAAGAGCTTCTCGTGCGCGGCCATCCACGGCACCTGCTGGACGTCCACGCGCAGCTCGGGGTGCGCGCGCTCGAAGCCCTCGATCAGCTCGGCGACGACCTCCGCCTCGCTGCCCATCGCCCAGAACCGCACGGTCGTCTTCCCGTCGCCCTGGCACGCGGCGAGCGACGCGGCGAGCGCGAGCGACGCGAGCCCGGCGAGCGCGAGCGACGCCCGCGCGGCCCGGGCCCTCGCCCGGGCGTTCGCGTTCTTCACCGGGGCTCCCGTCCGCTGGCCGAGCGGCCCCCCTCCTCACCTCGCGACGCGCTCGGCTGCATGGAGCCGCTCGCTTCGCTCACCTGGGCTGCTCCTGGAGCCAACCTCCGGCGAACCCGGCGTGCGCGAGCGCGCGGCGCAGGTACGCGCTCCGCCGCATCGCGCGCCAGATGAGATCGCTGCGGTAGTTCTCGATCATCGCGAGGATCGGCCCCTGATCGATCCCGAGGTAGTCGACGTCGACCCACCCGGCGCCAGGCACCACCGACCCCGCCTGTGGGCGCGCGCCCTCGGGGAAGCTCGGGTTGAACGCGTCGACGAAGCCGTACTCGCGGTAGATCTGCGCGCCGTAGCGGCGGCGCAGCTCGTGGATCCCCGGCAGCACGATCTCCGGCGCGAACGGCAAGGACGACACCATCGCCGTCGGCGCGAGCGTGCCGTCGTCGAAGTCGCTGGCGCCGCGCGCCGAGTAGTTGCGGAACGTGCGCGGCTTGCCACCGACATCAAGCGTCAGGTCGCCCGGGCCGTCGCACGCGGTGAGGCCCCACACGTGCTCGCCGTAGCCCGTCCAGCCGCCCGGGTTTCGGCGCGCGTACGCCTGCTGCGCGAGCGTCGCGCGCCGGCTGTTCTCGAAGTAGTCGATCCCCTTGGCGCGCATGTAGCGGTCGCTGAGCCCGCGGAAGTCGACCCACACGTGGCTGTACTGGTGTCCGAAAAGCGGACCGAACGCGAGGTGCGTCTGGCCGTCCCGGGTGCCCCAGGTCCGGTCGTAGTTGCGCGTCCACGCGTCCCACGCCGCCGGCTCGACGCTGAGCGTCGGCGCGCCCAGCGCGAGCAGGATGACGATCATCGCCTCGTTGTAGCCGACCCAGTCGTGCTCGATGAACCCGGACTCGGGGCGCCAGCCCATGGCGATCGCCGGCGCGCGCGGCTGCATCCACCGCCAGTCGACGCGCCCGAGCAAGAAGTCGGCGATCGTGCGCAGCTCGGTCTCCTCGGGATCCGATCCGGCGAAGTACTCGCGGCAGAACAGGACGCCCGCGAGGAGCAGCGCCGTGTCCACCGACGACAGCTCGATGTCCCGGAAGCGGTGCCCCGTCTTCATGTCGAGGAAGTGGTAGTAGAAGCCCTTGTAGCCGGTGACGCCGCTCGCGCCCTCGCCCTGCGGCGCGTCGCGGAAGAACCGCAGCGTGGCGAGCACGCGCTCGCGCGCCGCCGCGCGCGTGACGTAGCCGCGCTCGACGCCGATCGGGTACGCGGTGAGCCCGAAGCCGACGGCGGCGATGCTCGAGAACGCCGGCGTCGGGTAGCGATCCGGCACGAGGCCGGTCTTCGGATCGGTCGTCTTCCAGAAGAAGTCGAACGTGCGGCGCTGGAGGTCGTCGAGCAGGGCGGCGTCCTCCGGCGAGAGCACCGGACCGGGCCCGGCCCCGGGACCCGTGGGCCCGCCCATGCCGGGTCCGTCGAGCACGCGCCCGCCCGAGCACGCCGCGACCGCCGCGAGCGCGACCGCCGCGAGCGCGACCGCCGCGAGCGCGGCGGCGGCGACCGCCCTAGAAGCCATACGTGAGTCCGACCTGGAAGCTGCGCGTCGGCCCGACGATCCTCGCCGGCTGCCCGAAGTTGAGGTTCGGCTCGGCGCCCTCAGGCGGAATGAACCCGTTGATGTCGCCGTAGTTGTACCAGTTGAACAGGTTGAACACCTCGACGAACGCCGACATGCGGTGCTTCGGCGCGACCTGCAGCTCCTTGGCGATGCGCAGATCGATCTGCTTGAACTCGATCAACGTGTGGTAGCGGCCGCTGTTGCGGCGGGCCCGGAACTGGTCGGCGTCGAAGCCCGCCGACGCGTCGCCGATGTCGAACGGCACGCCGGTCCCGAACGTCATCAGCGTCGACAGCTTGAACTCCTCCGGCAGCCCGACGATCCCCGCCAGCACGAGGCGATGCCGCTCGTCGGCCTCGCCCGGCGTCAGCGGCGTGTCCTTGATCGTCGGGAAGTCGAAGTTGAAGTCATCCCCGCGGATCTTCGACCACGACAGCGTATAGGCCGCGCTCACCCCCCACTTCGAGGCCTCGGTGTACGGCTTCTCGGCGGTGACGAAGATGCCAGTGAAGCGCGACTGGATGTCGTCCGCCGAGAGCAGCACGTTGCCGAACTCGCCCGGCACCGGGAGGAAGTTGCGCTTGCCCATGACCTCGCGGTTCGCCGGGTAGAACCCGACGCCGTTCTCGCTGCGGATGTGGCTGAACGTCACGGCGACGCTGAACGGGCCGGCCGCCTGGCGCACGCCAGCGCTGATCTGATCGCTGTGCAACGGCTTCGTGTCGTTCTCGAGCAGGAAGATCTCCGGCTTCGGCGCCACGCCCCGATCGATCAGTCCCTGCAGCCCGTCGCGGCTCAGGTACGCCGGATCCCAGGCGATCGTCGGCTGGCCGTCGCGCATCGTGCCGTCGCGCGAGAACCGGAACGTCCGCTTGGCGTGCTGGAGGCGCAGCCGCTCGTCGACGCCCGTGTTGAACAGCGTGCGATCGTAGTAGCGGCCGCCGCCGGCGAACAGCACCGTCTTCTGGTCCCCGCGCAGGTCGTACGAGCCGCCGACGCGCGGCTGGATCGCGCCGAGGAAGATCTGCCGCTGCGAGCCGTCGGTCAGGTAGTTCTCGACGCGGAAGAAGTCCGGCCCGTTCACCGCCGCGACCTCGCTCGCGAGCTGGGTGGCCGCGGCGCGCACGGCGTCCGGCGTCACGTAGTCGTTGTTGAGCGGGTTGGTCTCGACGTCCCAGCGGAGGCCGAGGTTCAGCTCGAGCTTGGGGCTCAGCTGCCAGTCGTCCTGCGCGTACAGGCCGATCTGCTTGTTCGAGGCGGTCGCCCGCGGATCGCCCACGCCGAACTCCGCCTCGAACGGGACGGTGAAGTCGAGGTTGTTCCCGGGATCGATCCGGAACTTGAACAGGGGATTGCCGAACAGCGCGCGCTCGACCTGGTAGTGCTGGAACGCGACCTTGGCGCCGACCTTGACCTGGTGATCGCCCGCGCCCTGGAAGCTCGGCAGCGTGACGTCGTCGCGGAGCGTGACGGTGCGCTGCACGATGTCCTGCTCGGTGTCGCGGCCGCCGATCTTGATGACGCCGATGAACTCTCGCCCGGGGAGATCCGGATTCAGCACCGTCGGGTTGAACTGCGAATTCAGAAACTGCAACGTCGCCTCGTTGACGATGCCGCGCTTCGTGCGCAGCTGATGGCGCAGCGCCGTGGTGATCACGTTGTTGCGGACGTTCTCGGCGTTCTCGAAGCTGGTCTGGCCGCCGAAGCTGCGAATGTCGGTCTCGCGGCGCAGGCTGAACGAGAGATCGACCGTCTGGTCGGTCGCCGGCAGCCACGTCACCTTCGAGAACGCGAGGTGCTCGCGGAACGGGCTCGTGAAGTTGCCCTCGAACCGCCCGAACAGCATCAGGTTCTCGGGCGTCGGGTTGCCGATCGCCACCTGGTTCGCGCGGTCCTGGTAGTTGCCCTCGTACGTGACGAGCCCGAACAGCCGGTTCTTGACGAGCGGGCCGCTCACCAGGCCGCCGATCTGGTAGCGCCCGTACTGCGGCTTGGGCTGCATCTTCTCCTCGGCGAACGGATCGATCGCCACCATGTGGCGGTCCTGGTAGCTCGCGTAGAGCTCGCCGTGGGCGTCGTTGCCGCCTGACCGGGTGATCGCCGAGATGATCGCGGTGCCCGCCTGCTCGTACTCCGCCTTGAAGTTCTGCGTCAGCACGCGGAAGCCGCCGACCGCGAGCTGCGGGAAGGGGTTACCGCGGCTCGCGTCCTGGCCGACGACGCCGCCCTGGATGATGTTGTTCTTGAGGCTGACGCCGTCGACGAACACGTTGGTCTGGCGCGCGGCGAGGCCGCCCGACGAGACATTCTTGTTGAACTCGTCGTCCGAGACCCGGACGCCCGGCGCGAGCTGCGCGAAGTTCAAGAAGTTGCGGTTGCTCTGCGGCAGGTTCGCGATCTGCTCGCGGCCGACGTTCGTCGCGACCTCCGAGGTCCGCAGCTCGCTGCGCCGGCCCGAGACCTCGATCCGCTCGGCGCCGCGGGCGTCCGTCTTCGTGACGTCGAGATCGAGCTGCAGCGTCTGGCCGATGCCGATCTCGACGTACTCGACGGCCTCCTCGCCGCTCGCGAGCGTGACCGCGACGAGATACTGCCCCGGCGGCAGCTCCGGCAGCACGTACGCGCCATTCGCGCGGCTCGCGATCTCGACGACGGCGCCCGTCGTCAGGCTCGTCGCCGTGATCTTCGCCGCTGCCTGCGGCTCGGCGCCGCGCAAGACGCGGCCGGAGACGGTGCCCGTGACGCGCTGCGCGTGGGCGGCGGGCGCCGCGGCGAGCGCGCAGGCGAGGCCGGCGATGACCGCGAGCGCGCGACTAGCGCTTCCGCGACCGGGACGGCGGCTGCTTTCGCGAGGGCCGCGAAGGCTGCGGCCTGGGCGGCTTGGGCGGCTTGGGCTGCGGTGCCAGCCGCAGAGAGGAGCGCCGCGACCGATCGCTCGTGCCGCGGGACTCGAGGCGGGGATCCGTACCATCGTGACCTCCGTCGTTGACGGGTTGCCGGTGCGAGAACGACGAGCGCGCGCGCGCGGCGCCGCAGGACTCGCGGACGACCAGATCGGGCCGGAGCATGGTGGTGATCGCGCGCGCGGCCTCCGGGTGGGCGATCGCCTCCGCGAGCTGGCTCACGGCGCAGCGCCCCAGCTCGGCGATCCGGACGCGCACCGTGGTCAGCGCCGGGCGCACGAACGCCGCCTGCGGGATGTCGTCGAAGCCGGTGACGGCGATGTCATCGGGGACGCGCAGCCCCAGCTCGTCGAACGCCGCGAGGCAGCCGAGCGCCATGCCGTCGTTCGCCGCGAACACGGCCGACGGGCGCCGGCTCTCGGCACCGAGCGCGCGGCCGGCGCCGTAGCCCGAGGCCTCGGTGAAGTCGCCGCGGATCACGTACGGCCGCGCGCGGGAGAGCGACGCGGCGATCTCGTCCCGGTAGCCGCGCTCGCGCTCCTGCGCGTCGTAGTTGTCGGCGGGGCCGGCGACGTGCGCGATGTCGCGGTGCCCGCACGAGGCGAGGTGGCGGACCATCGCGCGCGCGCCCTGGTAGCTGTCGATCGCGAGCGACGACGAGGTGCCGCCCTCGACGCGGCTGTTCATGAAGACGATCGGCGTGACCGGATCCAGCTCGCCGAGGCCCCGGGCGTCGACCTGCGGCGCGAGGATGAGCAGGCCCTCGACGCGGCCGCGCATCGCGCGCATCGCGGACCGCATCTGCTCGGCGTCGCCGTGCGAGCTCGACAGGAGCACCTGCAGCTGCTGCTCGCGCGCCGCGGCGTCGATGCCGCGGATGAGCTCGGAGAAGAAGCCGCCGTAGATGTCGGGCAGGAGCACGCCGATCACGTGCGTCCGCTTCGTGATGAGGCTGCGGGCGGCCGAGTGCGGGATGTAGCGCAGCTGCGCGACGACCTCGGCGATGCGCTCGCGGGTCTCCGGAGTGACGTTCGACTGGCCGTTGACGACGCGCGAGACGGTCGCCACGGACACGCCGGCCTCGCGCGCGACGTCATTGAGCGTCGCCGCCCGGGGCTCCTCCGCCCCGCGCCGGCTGCCGGAGCTGCGCGGGCTGCCAGCGCCGCGCAGGCCGCCAGCGCCGCGCGGGCTGCGAGGATCGCGGCGCGAGCTGCGGGAGCTACGGGGGCTGCGTGGGGTGCGTTGCGCCATGTAAACGTTTACATCCCGACCCTCCAGACGTTTACATTTTCTTGATAGGAGCTGTCAACCGCCCGCGTGCGACGGCCACCTTTCGTTGTACCGCGCCCTCGGACTGCCGGATCGCGGCTCACGTAAGGCGATCGTGAGCCGGCGGCCGCGTATCGCGCCTCGGGAGGAGTGCGCTACTGCCGATCTCGCGAGATGGGGAGTCGACCGCGGAGAGGACTCTCACAATGACTCATATTCGATTTTCTCAACTACGGTGTGCCGAATGATGAAGACCCGCTTGCTCCTCCTGGCGCTCGCCGTCGGCTGCACCGCACCTGATGACGCGACCAATGACGCGACCACCGGCGCCACCGGCGCCACCGGCGCCACCGGCGCCACCGGCACCTCCGAGAGCCACCTGCTCCCGCTCGCGAAGCTCGATCCGGCGCTCGCGGCGGTGCTCGCCTCGGCGCCCGCCAGCGCGCAGCACCGCGTCGTGCTCACGCTCGACGGCTCGCGGACGACCTCGGCGATCGCGACGGCGGTCACCGGCCTCGGCGGCGGCGTGCTCGGCTTCTCGCGGCTCCCGCTGGTGGCGGCGCGCCTGACCGGGACGCAGATCACGCTCGTGCGGACCCTCCTCGGCGTGAAGGGGATCTACCTCGATCGCCCGCTCGAATTCATGCTCGCGCAGAGCCGGCGGACGCTCCGCGCCGATCTGGTCCACGACCTCGGCATCATCGGCCGCGGCGTCACGGTCGCGGTGCTCGACAGCGGCGTCGACGGCACGCACGCCGGCCTCAGCTACCCGACGAAGACCGTGCAGAACGTGAAGATCCTCGCGAGCGCGAGCGATCTGATCGGCACGGACGTGCTCGGGCGCGATCTGTTCGTCGAGAACCTGCCGGACACGGACACGACGAGCGGCCACGGCACGCACGTCGCCGGCATCATCGCGGGCACCGGCGCCAGCACGTACTCCGGCGTCGCGTACGGCACGCGCATCGTCGGCGTCGGCGTCGGCGAGGGCATCAACATCCTGTGGGCGCTGTCGGGCATCGACTGGATCCTCGATCACCGCGCGGAGTACGAGATCCGCGTCGTCAACAACTCGTGGGGCACGACCGGCGCGTTCGACCCTGGCGATCCCATCAACATCGCGACGAAGGCGATGCACGACGCCGGGATCGCGGTGGTGTTCGCGTCCGGCAACGAGGGCTCGGCGCAGAACACGCTGAACCCGTACAGCGTCGCGCCGTGGGTGATCGGCGTCGCCGCCGGCTGCAAGACCGGCGACGATCCGACGAATTCGGTGACCGAGTGCAACGACGGCCGCGCCCGCCAGCTCGCGGACTTCTCGTCGCGCGGCATCCCCGGCGACGCCGTGTACCACCCGACGGTGACGGCGCCCGGCGTCCACATCGTCTCGGCGCGCAGCAAGACCGGCATCGTCATGACGGCGCTCGATCTGCAGGCCGATCCGACGACGTGCGTGATCGGCGTCGGCGATCTGCTCGGCTACACGTGCGCCTCGGGGACCTCGATGGCGGCGCCGCACGTCGCGGGCGTGATCGCGCTGATGCTCGACGCGAACGGGGCCCTCACGCCGGATCAGATCAAGGCCACGCTGCGCGCGACGGCGCGCGCGATGCCCGGCTACGGCGAGTGGGAGGTCGGCGCCGGCTACGTCGACGCGCTCGCCGCGGTCGACGCCGTCGACTGATCGGCGCTCTGGTCGGCGCTCCGGTCGGCGCTCACGTTCTCGCGGCGGGCGAGGAGGAGGAACGGCAAGGCGAGCACGGCGACCGCGCCCGAGACGATGTACGAGGCCGCGTAGCCGGCGGTGTCGGCGACGCTGCCGAGGATCGGCTGAAACGCGACGCCGCCCGTCGAGTTCACCATCGAGTCGAACGACAGCACGGTGGCGCGCTGGCGGGACGGGATGAGCGCGTTGATATACGCCTGCCGGACGGGAGCGTTCGCGGCGAAGGCCACCGCCCAGAGCACCAGCAGGGTCACCACGACGGCGAAGATCTGGACGAGGCCCATCAGCACCAGCGACGCGGCCGTCAGGGCCGCGCACGCGAGGAGGACGTGCGTGCGGCGGCTGAAGATCCGCCGGATGTACGGCACGGCGAAGCCGCCCGCCACCTGCGTGCCCGCGATGCCCGCGGCGGCGATGCCGGCGACCCCGAGGGCCTGCGGGTCGCCGAACAGATCGAGCAGGTACGGCTGGGCCGCGTAGAACCCGTAGATGCCAGTGCCCATGTAGAACGGCGCGGCGAGCATCACCCAGCGCACGGGGCGGTTCTTCAGGCCGTGCTGCCAGCCGGCGGCGGCGAGCGTCTTGACCTGCTTGACGATGCCGGCGGAGCGCTCGGGGGTGAAGCCGAGGTCTTTCATGATCGCGAGGGCGACGAGGAAGCTCACGAGCTGGAGGCCGGCCCGGACGAGGTAGGGCGCGCCGAGCACCGCCAGCTGCGCGATGAAGCCGCCGGCGACCGTGCCCACGAGCATGGCCGCGCCGGTGACGATCTGGTTTCTGGCGAAGATGGGATCGAGATCGCCCTCGTAGCCTGCGTGCTTGAGGGCATCGACCAGCCAGGCCTCGAGCGCGCCCGAGAAGAACGTGTAGCCAAAGCCGAGGAGCAGCGACGCGACGCCCCAGCCCCAGAACGGGCCCTTCGTGTGCCACATCCAGAAGTAGAGGAGGTTGCCGACGAGCTGGATGCCGGCGCCGAGGAGGTACGAGGTCCGCCGGCCCCAGGTGTCGGCCACCATGCCCGTCGGGATCTCGAAGAGGACGAGCCCCAGCGTGTAGATCGCGTTGGCGGCGAACGCCTCGACGTTGCTGAGCCCGCCGTCGAGCAGGAACAGCGTGTTGACGCCGACGATGAGCGAGGTCGGCAGCCAGATGAACTGGCTCAGCACCAGGTAGCGATTCCGGATCTTTCGGCTCTCTGCGTTCATGGCTTTCGTGGACTGGTCGGCAAGGCTGATAGGGCCGGTGGGGCCGGTGGGGCCGCTGCACAGCATGGATCGCATCTGCCCCCCACACCGTCAAAGGTCCCGGCCGCATTGTTACCGAGCACGGCTGGTGATTGGGATTCGATCGATTTCGCCCCTGCGCAGGCGAAGCGAAGGATTGCAGCAGGGTAGGACACGTCCGGCATCGTCGAGGAGCTGGCCGCGCTGCCGGCGGGTGCGTACGAGCGTGTCATCGCCGAGCCTGCCTTTGCTAAGCTTCCAGCCCGCGCTGGGACCTGACTCGAGTAAATTCTCCAAGGACGAGAAGGACTTCATCATGGCCATGATCAAGAGCTGGGAAGAGGGCCGCGCCGAGGCCCGCGCCGAGACTTGGGTGGATGCCGTGCTCACCGTGTTCCACGCCCGCGGCATCGCCGTATCGGAGGCCGATCAGCAGCGCATCCTGGCCCAGAAAGATCCGGCACAGCTGAACCGCTGGCTGAAGAAGGCCGCCATCGCCTCCTCGGTCGCAGAGGCGATCGACGAGCCGAGCTGAGCGACCTGGCCCAACACGTGCGGATCGATCTCGCTCCACTCCTGCGCGGCGCGCACGGCCAGGCGCTCCGCGTCGCGGGCGTACGGGTCGGCGACGCGGCCGCGGGCATCGAGCGCGGCGCCCTGACCGGCGCGGAGGACGACGCTCCCGGCGAGTCACGGAGCTACCGCGAAGGCAGCGTGTACCGCACTGCCTCCGACGGGACCTGGGTCGAGATCCCGCTGGCCGAGCGGGTCGACGCGACGCTCGAGCGCGGCGGCTTCCTCCGGTGCGAGCAGATCGCGCTGCGCGTGAAGGACGGCGCGATCGAGCGCATCTTCATCCGCGGCCCGTCACTCGCGTCGCTCGGGATCACGCACGAAGAGGACATCGAGCGTCATTTCGGCGCGGCGACGGGACACGAACGCAAGCTGGGGTGGCACATCTACCACTATGCCGAGCGAGGTTTCGCGATTGCCTGGCACGACAGGGAGCACTGCCTCGAGCACGTCGCGCTCGGCGCGGCGCCCTGGCAGGAGCCCAGGCTCGGCGCGAAGGAGCTGCTGACCGAGCTGCTGCACGCGTTCGACATGCTGTGGCAAGCCGACGAGGTCGCGCCGCCCGGCGGGTCCGCGCGCGTCCGCTACCAGCGCGTCGCTGCGCTCTCGCGCGCGCTCGGGCTCGGCAGCGTCCCGGACGTCCTGCGCGGCCAGTTCCTCGAGGGCGCGCCCGCCGCCTCGCGCCGCCACGTGCTCGAAGAGGTCGCGGCCCGCGCCCCGGTGGACCGCCCGCTGCGCGACAGGGCGGCGGGGACGCTGTTCACGCACCTCCTGCGCTATCGCCGCGATGTCGACCGGGTGGTGCGCGCGACCTCGGGCTGGCTCGAGTGCAGCGATCCCGCCTTGCTCGGGATGATCGTGACGCAGAACCAGCTCGGGCAGCAGCTCGAGGCGATGATGGGGGATATCGATCGCTGGCTCTGCGCGCTGCTGGATCCAGAGCACCGGACGTTCGAGCTGCGCAGCCTCATCGCCGACCACGGCTGGCCGGACGTCGACCTGCAAGAGCTCGAGAACGAAGAGATCTGACGTGAGGCTGGCGCCTCGCGGCGGCCGCCCGCTCGCCGCCGCCGCCGCCGCTGCCGCCGTCGGCGTGAGATCGGCCACGGCGGCCCCGCCACGCGGCTCATGGGGTGAATGCAGCAGAATGCTGCACTCACGCTCGCGTCAGTGACAATCGCGGGCCGCACGAAGGCGACGCATGGAGTGCCGTAAAAAGCTGCACTGATTTCCCTCGTAGCGGGCTCGGGCGCACGATATTTTCCTGCGCGGTAGATGGGAGGCGAGATATGCGCTCACGATCGCTCGCGGCATTGTGGAGCTGGCGCTGGCTGCCGAATGGGCTCATCGCGGCGCTGGCCGCGTTTGCGATCCTGAGCTCGGCCAGCGCCGCGCCGCCGTCCACCGGCGGCCGCGGCACGAAGCCGGCGCAGCCCAAGGCTGCGCTGGCGCTCACCGGTAGCCCGCTGGCGCCCGGCTACGTGCTGAGGCCCGACGTGATCGATTTCGGCGACGTGCCCTTCGACGAAAGGCGCAGCAAAAGCTTCTGCATCATCAACACCGGCAGCACCGACATCCAGATCCGGACTCCGCTCTCGATCGTGCCCGCCGCCGGCACCATGGACGGCGAGCTCTCCGTCGTGCGGATCCGGCAGCCCGCGGAGTGCGGCGGCACCAGCACGCAGGATCTGGCCCTGCCGCAAACGCTCACCTCGGGACAGCTCCTCGAAGTCACAGTGCGTGCCGCTCCGGCAAACCGCGTCGGCCTGATGCAGGCGACGCTGACGCTGAACAGCGATCTGTCCACGGATCCGGTGCGTACGCTGAGCCTGCGCGCCAACTCGATCGCCGACGCGATCACGATCACGCCCGGCTCGACGGTGGACTTCGGCGGTGTCGATGTGCAGGGCCCACCCGCAGCGCAGACCATCAAGATCATCAACACCAGCGGCGAGATGCTCCAACTCAAGAACTTCCGGCGCGCCAATGATTCCGATATCGAGTTCGAGTTCGATCTCGTGCTGCCCGGCGACACGATGCTGCCGCCGGACCATTCCGTCAGCATTCCGGTGACGTACAAGCCACTCCTTGCGGCGCCCCCCGGCTCCGAGAGGACCGTGAATCTGCTCTTCACGATCGTGGGGCTCGCCAACGGCCCGGTCGAGGGAATGATCGACATCCGCGGTCGCGGCATCGATCGCGTCCTCGCGCTCGGGCCCCCGCCGATGTTCCCCGACACGTTCCGCAACCCCGGCGATCAGGCGCCCGTGCGCGCCGTGACGGTCCGGAACCTCGGCGAGGCGACGCTGAAGGTGTCGGCCGTCATGGTCAATGCCCCCGACGACGCGTGGCAGGTCGTCGACGCGGCGCCCGCCGATATCCCGAAGGACGCCTCGCACGACTTCTTCGTGCGATTCACGCCGACGGCCACCGGGCCCGCGCAGGCCAAGCTCGTCATCATGAACGACGACAGCGACCGGACGATGGCTGAGGTCGACCTCGTCGGCATGGGCATCCACCGCAATGTGCAGCTCGGGCCCGACGTGATCCGACTCGGGTACACCGGCGTCGGTGTGCCCATCACGACCGACGACGCGCTCGTCGTGACCAGCCAGGATCCGGACAACACGTTCCAGATCCGCGCGATCGAGCTCGATCAGGACAGCCAGTTCCAGGTCGAAGGCCTCACGCGAGGTCTCGAGCTGGCGCCGATGGCGGAGCGCACCTTCGGGATCACGTTCACCGCGCAGGAGGCCGGCGCGTTCAGCGTGAAGGTCCGCCTCTTTCTCGACACGGATCCCGAGGTGCAACAGGAGGTCACGCTCGAGGGCACCGCCGTGTTCGTCAGCGCTCACGGCGGTGGCGGCTGCGCGGCTGGCGGCTCTCGCGGCCCGGCCGGCGGCGCGTTGCTCGTGCTCGCCGCGCTGCTCGGGCTGCGGCGCTTCGGCGAGGTACTGCGCCGCCAGCGCGCGCGGTGAGCCGCCGCCCGAGCTGCCGCGAAAGCAGCGTGTACCGCACCGCCACCGATGGGACCTGGGTCGAGATCCCGCTGGCCGAGCTGCGCACCGGGCGTTCGAGCTACACAGCTTCATCGCCCAGGACGGCTGGCCGGACGTCGACCTGCAAGAGCTCGAGAACGGGAGATCTGAGCTGAGGATGACGCCTCGCGGTGGCCGCCCGCTTGCCGTAAGCGGAGCGAGGTCGGCCACGGCAGCCCCGCCTCACAGCTCCTGATGGAGTGCAGCGGAATGCTCCACTCACTCTCGCATCAGTGACAATCGCGGGCGGCACGAAGGCTGCGCATGGAGTGCAGTAAAAAGCTCCACTGATTTTCCTCGTAGTGGGCGCGGACTCACGATATTTTCCTGCTCGGTAGATGGGAGGCGAGAAATGCGCTCACGATCGCTCGCGGCATTGTGGAGCTGGCGCTGGCTGTCGAAAGGGTTCGTCGCGGCCCTGGCGGCGTTCGCGGTCCTGAGCCCGGCCAGCGCCGCGCCGCCGTTGGCCGGCGCCGAGGGCAGGGTGCCGGCGCGGTCTACGGCCGGGCTGTCGCTCACCGGCGACCCGCTGGCGCCCGGCTACGAGCTGACGCCCAGCGTGCTCGATTTTGGCGACGTGCTCTACGACGACACGCTCGAACGCACGTTCTGCATCGTCAACAACGGCAGCGTCAAGATCGAGATCCTGAAGCCGTTCTCGATCGTGCCCGCTCCGGGCACAGTGGTGAACGAATTTACTTACGTGCGGATCCGGAGACCCGCGACGTGCGGCGGCACCAGCACGCAGGACCGGGCCCTGCCGGAGACGCTCGAACCCGGTGAGCTCCTCGAGGTCACGATGCGCGCCGATCCGGCGAACCGCGTCGGCACAATGCAGGCGGCGCTGACAGTGACCAGCAACTTGGGCGCGAACCCGACGCGAACGCTGATCCTGCGTGCCAACTCGATCACCGGCGCGTTTACGGTCACGCCCAGCTCACTGCTCGACTTCGGGAATGTCGACGTGCAGGGCCCGCACGTGTCGCAGACCATCACGATCACCAACACTAGTGGCGGGACGCTCTACCTCACGAGCTTCGCGCGCAGCGACGATCCCAATTTCGATTTCGATTTTGAAATCATGCTGCCTGGCAACACGACGCTGCAGCCGGACGGGTCGGTCAGCATCCCGGTCACGTACAAGCCATCCATCGCAGCGCCCCCAGACTCCGAGAGGCTCGTGAGGCTGAACTACCTGATCGGGGGCATCGTCAATGGTCCGGTTTGGGGAACGATCACCATTCGTGGGCGTGGCATCGATCGCAAGCTCTCGGTCGAGCCCCCGCCGATGTTCCCCGACACGTTCCGCAACCCCGGCGCTCTGGCGCCCGTGCGCGCCGTGACGGTCCGGAACCTCGGTGAGGCGACGCTGAAGGTATCGGCCGTCACGATCAGCGACGCTGCGTGGCAGGTCGTCGACGCGACGCCCGTCGACATCGCGAAGGGCGCTTCGCACGACTTCCTCGTGCGGTTCGCGCCCACGGCCGTTGGGTCCACACAGGCGGAGCTAGTCATCATGAACGACGACAACGATCGGCCCATGGCCAGCGTCGCCCTCGTCGGCACAGGCATCAACCGCAACGTGCAGTTCGGGCCCGAGGGGGCCCAGGAGATCAACCTCGGGTACACCGGCGTCGGTGTGCCCATCACGACCGACGACGCGCTCGTCGTGACCAGCAAGGACCCGGAGAACACGTTCCAGATCCGCGCGATCGAGTTCGACCAGGCCAGCCAGTTCCAGATCAAGGGCCTCGCGCCGGGTCTCGAGCTGCCCCCGATGGCGGAGCGCGCGTTCGGGGTCACGTTCACTGCGCAGAAGGTCGGCACCTTCAGCGTGAAGGCTCGCCTCTACCTCGACACGGATCCCGAGGCGCAGCAGGAGGTCACGCTCACAGGCAATGCCGTGTTCGTCGATGCGCACGGCGGTGGCGGCTGCGCGGCCAGCGGCGCTCGCGGCCCGGCTGGCAGCGCATTACTCGTGCTCGCCGCGCTGCTCGGGCTGCGGCGCTCCGGCCCAAAGCTGCGCCGCCAGCGCCGACAGTGAGCCTCCACCGCGGCCCGCTCACCGTCGGCGGCACGAGGCCCGGCCACGTCGACCCGCCGCTTCAGGCAATCTGGTGCAGTTGCAACACTGGCTCGAGAGGCCGTTCTCGCCTCATCCGTCGCAGAGGTGATCGGCGAGCCGGCTGAGCTACGCGGCGAGTCGGAGCCGGCGTCGTGCGAGACTCGGAGCGTGTTGCTCGATCTGACTCCTCTGCTGCGCGGCGAGCACGGCGAGACGATCCGCGTCGCCGGCGTGCGGGTCGGCGATGCAGCCGCGGGCATCGAGCGCCGTGCGCTGACCGGCGCAGAGGAGGACGCCCCCGGCGAGTCACGGAGCTACCGCGACGGCAGCGTGTATCGCAACGCCCCCGACGGGAGCTGGGTCGAGATCCCGCTCGTCGAGCGAGTCGACGCGACGCTCCAGCGCGGCGGCTTCCTTCGCTGCGAGCAGGTCTCGCTGCGCGTGAAGGATGGCGCGATCGAGCGCATCTTCGTCCGCGGCCCGTCGCTCGCGTCGCTCGTGATCACGCGCGAGGAGGACATCGCGCGGTACTTCGGCGAGGCGACGGGGCACGAGCGCACGCTGGGGTGGCACATTCACCACTATCCCGAGCGAGGCTTTGCGATTGCCTGGCACGACAAGGAGCAGCGCCTCGAGCACGTGGCGCTCGGCGCGAAGCCCTGGCAGGAGCCCAGGCTCGGCGCGAAGGAGCTGCTGGCGGAGCTGATACACGCGTTCGACCTGCTGTCCCAGGCCGACGAGACCGTGCCGCCCGAGGGCTCCGCGCGCGTCCGCTACCAGCGCGTCGCCGCGCTCTCGCGCGCGCTCGGGCTCGGCACGGTCCCGGACGTCATGGGCGGCCGGTTTCTCGAGGGTGAGCTCGGCGCCGGGCGCCGCCGCGTGCTCGAGGAGGTCGCGGCCCGCGGCCCGGGGAGCGATCCACTGCGCGACTCGACGGCGGAGACGCTGTTCAGCCACCTCCTGCACTATCGCCGCGACGTCGACCGGGTGGTGCGCGCGACCTCCGGCTGGCTTTTGTGCAGCGACCCCGTCTTGCTCGGGATGATCGTGACCCAGAACGAGCTCGGCGGGCGGCTCGGGGCGATGATGGCGGACGTCGATCGCTGGCTCTGCGCGCTGCTGGATCCCGCGCACCGGACATTCGAGCTGCGCAACCTCATTGCCCACCACGGCTGGCCGGACGTCGATCTGCAGGAGCTCGAGAACGGAGAGATCTGACGCGGAGATGCGGAGATTCGCGGGGTAGGACATGTCCGGCGTTGTCGTCGGAGGCGGGATCGTCGTGGCGACCGAGCCCGCGGTGAGCGTCACGATCATTGCTCCAGTCGCTCGCCAGACGTGAGCTCTCAGGCGAATGAAGACTTGCCGCAGGGCAGGACAAGTCCGGTACCGCCTGCTATGCTTCCGCACGCGCTCGGGCAGGACTCGAGCGAATCGCCGAGGACAAGAAGGACTTCACCATGGCCAAGACCAAGCTCTGGCAGGAGACACGCGCCGAGGCATGGGCCGAGACGGCGGCGGATAGCATCCTCATCGTGTTCCGCGTCCGTGGTATTGCCGTCTCGGACGCCGATCGTCAGCGCATCCTGGCCCAGAAAGATCCGGCGCAACTGCAACTCTGGCTAGAAAAGACCTCCATCGCCTCATCAGTCGCTGAGGTGCTCGACGATCCGGCTGAGCTACGCGACGGGTCGGGACCTGAGCCGCGCGAGACTCGGCGCACGCTGCTCGATCTCACTCCACTCTTCCTGCGCGGCGCGCATGGAGATACGATCCGCGTCGCGGGCGTGCGAATCGGCGACGCGGCCATGAGCGTCGAGCGCCGTGCGCTGACCGGCGCAGAGGAAGACGTCCCCGACGAGCCACGGACCGACCGGGATGGCAGCGTGTACCGCACTGCCTCCGCCGGGCCCCCGGTCGAGATCCCGCTGGCCAAGCGAGTCGACGCGACGCTCCAGCGCGGCGGCGTCCTCCGCTGCGAGCAGATCGAGCTGCGCGTGAAGTACGGCAGGATCGAGAGTATCTGCATTCGCGGCCCGTCGCTCGCGTCGCTCGAGATCACGTGCGAGGCAGACATCGCGCGGCGCTTCGGCGCGGCGACAGGGCACCAACGCGCGCTGGGGTGGCACATTCACCATTATTCCAAGCAAGGCTTTGCGATTGCCTGGCACGACCGGGAGCACCGCCTCGAGCACGTGGCGCTCGGCGGGGAGCCCTGGCAGGAGTTCATGCTCGGCGCCGAGGATCTACTGGCGGAGCTGATCCGCGCGTTCGACATGCTGTCCAAGGCCGGCGAGACCGCGCCGCCTGAGGGCTCCGCACGCGTCCGCTACCAGTGCGTCGCCGCGCTCGCACACGCGCTCGGGCTCGGCACTGTCCCGGACGTCCTGGGCGGCCGGTTCCTCGAGGGTGAGCTCAGCGCCGGGAGACGCCGCGTGCTCCAGGAGGTCGCGGCCCGCGGCCCGCTGGGCGAGCCACTGTACGATTCGACGGCGGAGACGCTGTTCACTCACCTCCTGCACTATCGCCGCGACGTCGACCGCGTGGTGTGCGCCACCTCGGGCTTGCACTTGCCCTTGCCCTTGTGCTGTGACCCCATCTTGCTCGGGATGATCGTGACCCAGAACAAGCTCGGACGGTGGCTCGAGGCGCTGATGATGAACGTCGATCGCTGGCTCTGCAAGCTGCTGGACCCCGAGCTGCGGACGTTCGAGCTGCGCAGCCTCATTGCACATCACGGCTGGCCGGACGCCTCCCTGCAGGAGCTCGAGAACGCAGAGATCTGACGCGAAGACGTGGAGATTCGCTGGGTAGGACAAGTCCGGCATCTCCGTCGGAGGGGAGATCTCTCCTTTGTTGCCCACGACGCTTCCCCTCCTGCTCACTCGTGGCACTCTCTACGGTGCGCTCATGCCCAAGAATCACTTCGATCTGCTCGCCAAGGAGATCGGCCAGAAAGCCTTGCACTCCTCGGGCACGACGCTTGTGAACCAGCAGATCAACCCGGAGATCCAGTACGCCGACCTCAGTCACGTGCCCGACCCGGCGCGCGAGGCCGAGCGTGACCGGCTCGGCCTCCTGGGGCGGCTCGCGGCCATCCCTTGTCTCATCGAGGTCTACAGCGAGGCTCCGGGCGCCGAGGACTTCCGCGCGTGCCTGGCAAAGCACCTGGCGTCCTGGCAGGCGCGCGCGCGCGACCACAAGAAGCGGAGCGAGCCGCAGCACGCGCCCGAGAAGTTCGTCGACTCGTTCCTCTGGATCATCGCGGCCGGCGCCCCGAAGGCCGTCCTGGCCGCGCTCCGGTTCGAGCGCTTGCCCGCGCGCGACTGGCCGCTGGGCGTCTACACATGCGGCGCGGACGTCCTGCGCGTGGGGATCGTGGTGGCGACCGAGCTGCCCCGCAACGATGCCTCTACGTTGCTCGTGCGCATCATGGCGGCGGGGCCGCTCCTGGAGCAGGCCGTCGGGGAGGTGGCCGCGCTACCCTCGGATGCACACGAGCGTGTCATCGCCGAGCCTGTCTTGATAAGCTTGCAGCAGGCGCTCGAGCAGGACCCGAGCAAAAACTCCCCCGACGAGAAGGACTTCATCATGGCCATGAACAAGAGCTGGGACGAAGGACGCGCCGAGGCCCGCGCCGAGAATGGGGCGAATGCCGTGCTCATCGTGCTCGACGCCCGTGGCCTCGCCGTTTCCGAAGCTGATCGTCTGCGCATCCTGGCCCAGAGAGATCCGGCCCAACTGGAACGCTGGTTGCGAAGGGCCGCCATCGCCTCGTCAGTCGTAGAAGTGATCGACGAGCCGAGCTGAGCTGCCTGTCGTCGCACGCTGGGCTTCGGCACGTGCTGCTCGGTCTCTCTTCACTCCTGCGCGACGAGCACGGCGAGACGTCCCGCGTCGCGGGCGTGCGAGTCAGCGATGCGACCGCGGGCATCGAGCGCCGTGAGCTGACCGGCGCGGAAGAGGACCCGGCGAGATCCGAGGACGAGGAGGACTTCATCATGGCCAGGATCAAAAGCTGGGACGAGGGGCGCGCCGAGGTCCGCGCCGAAGAGCGCGTTGCGAATGGGGCGAATGCCGTGCTCACCGTGTTCCGCGTCCGCGGCATCGCCGTGCCCGAAGCTGACCGTCAGCGCATCCTGGCCCAGCGAGATCCAGCGCAGCTGCAACGCTGGCTCGAAAAGGCCATCCTCGCCTCCTCAGTTGCAGAGGTGCTAGACGATCCGAGCTGAGCTGCCTGTCGCGAGGCGCTACCTCACGGCTTGGGTCCCCCCCGATGGAGCGCCGGCTACGTCGACGCGCTCGCCGCGGCCCAGGCTGTCGACTGGGTGTAGACCTGATCCTGCGCCCTCCGATGATGCGAACCTGATGCTGCCGCCGGCTCGCGGGGCACCACCGGCAGCGCATTGCTCGTGCTCGCCGCGCTGCTGCTCGGCTGTCGCGTTCGAGACCGAGCCGGAGCACCGGGCCGCTGCGAAGTTCGCCGAGGCGGTCTGGATGTGAGTGAGCTGCGGAGTGCAGCAAAACGCTGCACTGCTCCTCCTCGTCGATGAATTAAGGGCTTCAGGGGAGTCCAAGGATGGAGTGCAGCAAAACGCTCCATCTTGCGCGCTCGTGGCGGGCTCGGCTCCACGATAGCTTCCGGTGAAGATGGGGCAGGCGAGATCACGGCCGCTCGCGGCACTTCGGGGCTGGGCGCCGAGAGTGCTGCTGCTCGAGCTCGCACAGGTGGCTCGTGCACGATTCGTGCGTGCTGGGGCCGGCGTGCTCGTGGTCGTTGCCGTGGTCGCCGCCTCGAGCGCAGCATTCGCCTCTCCAGCGAACGCCGACGTACCGCCTCAGGACTTCGGCGCGGTTCGCGTCGCGAACGCGGCGACGACCACCGTCACGCGCACGTTCGACATCACGAACACCGGCACCCAGGTACTCACGATCGATGCCGTGGCGATCACCGGCACGAACGCGGGCGACTTCACGCTCATGTCTGGACCTGCCGCCGGGACG
>DATMCI010000325.1:0-12479 GCA_035558535.1 Kofleriaceae bacterium | reverse complement strand
GGCGAGCCCGGCCCGGCCGCGGATCCGGTTGATGATCGGCGCGGTCGCCGCGGCCAGCTTCTTGTTGCCAGTGCCAAACGGCGAGAAGTGAATGGACACGTACGGCAGATCCAGGGTGTCGCGGACCATCGCCCCGGCGATCTGGTACGGGAACGAGAGCAGCACGTCGGCGGTGCGGCACTCGGCGAGCAGCTCCTCGAACATCTGCGGCGCGCTGGCCTCGAGCATGCCGACCGTCGAGCGCACCTGCTCCGCCGGATCGGGGATGCCGGCGAGCGGCGAATAGGCATCGCTGAAGCGCTGGTGCTCGACGTGGGGACCGAGCGAGCGGAAGCGGACGCCCAGCGCCTCGGCGCGCGCCTGGTAGTTGGGGGGCGCCGCGAGCACCGCCTCGTGTCCGCGCCGCGAGAGCTCGAGTGCGAGCGCGAGCAGCGGCTGCACGTCGCCCTGCGTGCCATGCGTCGCCATGATGACCCGCACCGAGCGATGGTACGCGGGCGGCCCCGGAGATACTATCGAGCGAGGTCGCAGCGGATGTCCGACGAGCAATCCACGAGCACGGCCGAGCGATCGGCCGAGCGATCGCCTACCGAGATCCTCGAGGCGCTCATTGCGCAGTGCTGGAGTGAGGTCCTCGGGATCGCCAGCCCGAACAAGCACGACGACTTCTTCGAGCTGGGCGGCGACTCCATGCAAGGCATGGAGCTCACCGACAGGGTGGGCCAGCGGCTCCCCTTCGAGGCCCCGCTGGTCGCGCTGTTCTTCCAGGATCCGACGATCAGCGGCTTCGCCAGCGCGATCGCCGCCGAGGCCAGCGCCGAGGATCTCGCGCGGCTCGGCGACGGTGCCGGCACCGCGGCAGAAGCCTGAGCCTGAGCGATCGGATGGCCCGGCGGGCATGGCCGGCCCGGCGCTGGCGGGCTCTGCGCCGAGCTGCGCGAACTCGCCGCGGCGGAGCTTCCAGCATCACCGTCTCTCCGCGGACACAGATCTCGCCCGGCGCCGATCGCCACTGGCGCGCCGGCATCATCGAGCAGCGCCAGCTCCACGTTCGGGCTCGGCATGCAGATCCGCTCCCGCTGGTGGCCTGGATCACCCGTGGCCAGGACCGAGGTCCTGCGTGGCTCGCGCATCGAGCTCCTGGACCACGTCCCGGGGCACCGCCGGCTGAAGATCGTGCTGGCCGATGGGTTGGTGGTGTATCGCAAGGTGCTGAGCACCGCGTCAGGGGCGCGACGCAGGACCTTGCGCTCGACAGCGCCCTCGCCGGCTCGATCGCGCGCGTGGAACTGCTCGAGACGGTCAGGCTCGCCAGCGACAGGGTCACGGTGACGTGGGCCGCGGCGGGGTTCGAGTGCGCGGTGATGGCGAAGGTCGTCCAGCCGTAGCCGCGCTGCTACGGCTCGTCCGGCTCGTCCGGCTCCTCCGGCTCGCTGGTCCGCAGCTTGTCCGCCAGCAGTGGCCCGAATATGGCCTCGATCCCGGCGTCCTCGCCGTCTTCGTTCAGCACCCGCCCGCCCGCGGCCAAGAAGGCTTGCAGCTTCCATCCGATGAAGCTGAGCGCGAGGCGGAGCGCCTGCATCGCCCCAGAGCCCTTGAGGGGGCCAGCCACGTACTCGAGACCATCGAGCGCATATGCACAGTCGGTCTCGCCGCCGGGGGCGGGCTCTGGCTCGCCGATGGCGATGCGGCCTTTCCTGCGCTGTCCGTCGGGGAACGCCCAGGTAACGTGCTCCTCTGCAATCCACCTCGTCATTGCCAAGTCACGATTGGGCCATGCCGATCGCAAGTATGGACCTGGCAGTCGGCAAGCCTGTTGATGGCCTCAGCCCAGCAGTTATTGTAGTTATTGCTGCCCTTCTTGTACTTCCGACACTTCCACCCGTCCACGATGTCGTAGTTGTAGTAACAACATTCGAGGCAGATCGTGTCTGGCAGTTGTCAGGGTTGTGCGTCGGCGCAGCCGTGCTCGCCGTCTCGTCGGATTGCGCGATGGCAGGCAGATCGTCGTCGCCGATATCAGCCACGCAGCCGGCCAGGCTCATCACCAGGACCAGGAGCGTTGCTTGCCTCATGAGTGGAGCTTGCCGCTGACGAGCACGCTCAGCAAACGAGCGCCGACGCTACAGACGCAGAGGATGAGCGCGGCAGTGCCACGCGGTGACGTCGAGCTGGTGAGCGCGCGTAAGCGCGGCGCGGTCAGGTCGACCGCGCGCACGCGACACTCATCAGCGTCATCCTCACGCAGTCGTAGCCCTACCAAGTTTTTGGCTGTTCATCGAGCAGCTGGCGGCTGGCGGCTCGCTCCAAGAGATCGGTACTGCGGGCACGCCGACGCGCAGCGTCGCGGCGGTCGTGCCGGCCCCGCAAGCGTGGACCACGCACGCCGCGCGCGGGAACAGCCACGCATGCGGGACTTCATCGAGGACAAGCACGCGGTCGGAGACGCCGCCGTGCTGGGCAAGCCCGCTCCAGCCGCGCTGGAGGATCGCGCGCCGGCCGGTCCGGGCGAGCGCCGACAGCACGGCATTGGTCACCCGCCCGGGATCCGCGTGAACGACGCTGCCGAAGCTCAGCACGGCTCCGCGCCGAGCTGCGCGAGCTCGCCGCGGCGGAGCTTCCCCGACGGCGTGCGCGGCAGCGACGGCACGAGCAAGTAGCGAGACGGCACCTTGTACGACTCGAGCTCGTCGCGGCACAGCTTGCGCAGCTCCATCGCGCCGGGCGGAGCGCTCGGATCTGCCGGCACGACGAACGCGGTGAGCTCCCCGGCGGGCACGCGCGCGGTCGGGCACAGCGCCACGGCGACCTCGGCGACCTTCGGGTGGCCGCCGAGGACGGACTCGACCTCGCGCGGGGCGACGCTGAAGCCGGCCACCTTGAACACGTCCGACTTGCGGCCGATGAGATAGAGGTAGCCGGCAGCGTCGGCGCGCGCCAGATCGCCGGTCCGCAGCCAGCCATCGCGCAGCGCCGCGGTCGTGAGCTCGGGGTTTCGCCAGTAGCCGAGCATCACCGTCTCGCCGCGGACACAGATCTCGCCGGGCGCGCCGGGCGCCACCGGCGCGCCTGCATCATCGAGCAGCGCCAGCTCCACGTTCGGGCTCGGCCGGCCGATGGAGTCTTCGTGCGCGGCCTCGGCGCGAAGCTCGAGGAAGCTCGAGCGGGACGCCTCGGTGAGCCCGTAGTGCATGCAGATCCGCGCGTGCGGGAACACCTGCCGGAGCGCCTCCTTGTGATCGCGATCCAGGAAGTCACTCCCGATCTCGATGGTGCGAATCTGTCCGCCGATGGCGGTCAGATCTGCGCGGTAATGGTCGAGCAGCATGCGGCAGGCGGCCGGCACGAGCCCGATCGACGTGACGCCGTGCCGGGTGATCGCCTCGAGCACGGCCTGAGGCCGGGTGAGCCCTCTGGCCAACACTATTGTTCCGCGCGCCGCGAAGGCGCAGCGCAGCCGGGCCAGCCCGAAGGAGTGCGTGAGCGGCATGCAGACGAGCTCGGTGACGCCAGCAGGGAGCTGCATGAAGGCATTGATGTTGCGAGTCGCCGCCGTGAGCGCGCGGTGCGGCAGGAGCGCGCCCTTGCGCAGCCCGGTCGTGCCGGTCGTGTAGAAGATCAGCGCGGGCGCTTCGGGATCAGCGGCGGGCGCGGCGGGCGCCGCGGGTGCCGCGGGTGGCGCGGCGTGGGCGAGGAGCTCCTCGAACGCGATCACGCCGCCGCCCGCAGCACCGCCGCCCTCGTCGGCACCGGTGCCGCCCCCGACCTCGACACGCAGCAGATCAGGCCGCGCGGCCAGCGCCGGGAGATCCGCGAGGCGCTGGAAGTGCCGCCGCGTGGACATGATCGCCGCGGGCTCGGTGTCGCCGAGCACGTAGTCGAGGTTGCGCGGGTGGATCGCGGCGTCCACCGGGACGGCGATCAGGCCGGCCCCGGCGGCGGCGTAGAGCGCCACGACCAGCTCGAGCGAGTTGTCGAGCACGAGGGCGACGCGCGCGCCCGCGGGTAGGCGCTGCGCGAGCCAGCCCTGCGCGCGCTCGATCATCTGCCACAGCTCGGCATAGCGGACGGCGCGCTCGCCATCGATGATGGCGATGCGGTCCCTGGAGCCTGGGTTGCGCGCGGCTCCGGCGAGGTCGTCGCCGAGCATGACGGCCGCCATGGTAACGTCGATCGCGTGGCCCCGGTCCATGGAAGCGTGGCTTCGGGCTTTTCGCGGGTGGCCGAGGTCTTCGCAGAGAACTTCGAGCGCCGGGGCGAGCTCGGCGCCGCCTGCACCGTCTACCGAGACGGCCGGCCCGTCGTCGACCTGTGGGGCGGGCTGGCCGATCCGAGCACCGGCCGGCCCTGGCAGCACGACACGCTGGTGCTCGTGTTCTCCACGACGAAGGGCGTCACCTCCGTCGTCGTCAATCAGCTGATCGAGCGGGGGCTGCTCGCGGCCGACGCGCCGGTGGCTCGCGCTTGGCCGGAGTTCGCGGCCAGCGGCAAGGCCGCGCTCCCGCTGCGCTGGGTGCTCTCGCACCAGGCGGGCTTACCCGAGGTGATCACCGATGCCGGCCTCTCGGGAGACGCGCAGCTCCTCGCCGGCGAACGGATGATCCAGGCGCTGGCGGCCCAGGCGCCAGCGTGGCCGCCGGGCAGCGCGCACGGCTATCACGCGCGCACGTTCGGCTGGATGCTCGGCGAGGTGGTGCGACGGGTGACGGGCACCACGCTCGGGCAGTACCTGGCCCGGGAGATCGCCGGGCCGCTCGGGCTCGAGCTGTACATCGGGTTGCCCGAGGCGCTCGAGCCGCGCGTCGCGCCGCTGTGGAAGGTTGGGGCCGGCGCCTCGGAGCTGGCTCCTTACGACGAGCCGTGGAACACGCGGGCGCTGCACGCGGTGGAGCTGCCGTCGTCGAACGGGATCAGCAGCGCGCGGGCGCTGGCCCGGTTGTACGCGGCGTGCATCGGGGAAGTAGACGGCATCCGGCTGCTCCAGCCAGACACGGTGGCGCGCGCCTGCGAGGTTCAGGCGACGGGGACCGACTGCGTGCTCGGTGTGCCGTTCACGTTCGGGCTCGGGTTCATGCTGCCGCCTACCCTGCCGCCTCGCATCGGCCCGCGGGCGTTCGGCCACGGCGGCAACGGCGGCTCGTTCGCATTTGCCGATCCAGATCGGGGCATCGGCTTTGGCTACGTCTTGAATCGAGTCCGCCCGCCGGGCGAGAGCGAGCTGTGCCAGTACGCCCTCGTCGAGGCGGTCTATGACTCTCTCTGACTCGATCGATTCGATCGATTCGATCCGCTCACGCGGCTGATCCGCGCGTGAACGTACAGACCACGTCATAGACGAGCGAATCGAGCGCGCGCTTGGCGGCGGCCGGATCGGCGCCGGCGGGGAGCTGGAACGGCGCGAGCCGGTTGGCCTGCGGTCCGGAGACGACCCGATATGGGTGCAGCGCGCCGAACGGATAGCGCTCGTACAGGACGCGCTGGAGCTCGCGCCGCAGCGCCGGATCGGGAACGGTCAGCGGGATGAACCCACGCCGGCCGAACCCGCGCAGCTCGGCGGGCACCCAGCCGCGGCCCGGCACGAAGTACTCGGCCCAGCTGTGGCCGAACGGGCTGAAGCCGCGGGTGCAGACCTGCTTTCTCACCTGCGCTTCGCCCTCGCCGCCCAGCGGGAACAGGGCGCCGCAGACCTCGCGCGCGGGGATCTGAGCCACGCGGCACATCGCCACGAACAGGCGAATCTGCTGGATACAGATTCCGGCCCCGAAATCGAGCACTCGATAATACGGGTGCTGGGGCGGCAGTCCGCCGAAGATGACGTGGCCCTCGATCCACTCGAAGAGCGCGCGGCCGGCCTCGAACGGATCGGCGGCGGGGCCGAGCGAGCGCACGATCGCCTGCGCCCGCGCCTGGTACTCGGGCGGCATGACGGCGCGCAGCTGCGTGGCGGGATCGACGTCGTCGGGCCCCCCGGACATCGGGGCGCTGACCTGGAACTGGAACTGGAGCTCGAGCGAGAAGGCGCCGCCGCCGCCAGCCGCGGCCTCCGCCACCGGAAAGCCGGCCAGCATGCCGCGGCCCTGGCGGGCGGCGGCGAGGAGCGCGGGCGTCGACGCCGACAGGATCTCGACGGCGCGCTGGCCGCAGCGCTCGACGGGCAGCGGGATGTTGAGCCGGTCGACGCCGGCACGCGCCAGCGCGTCCGGATCCAGCGAGATCTGGAGCTGCCCGCGGGCGAGGAGCGTCGCCGGGGTCCCGACGTCCGGATTCTCGCGGAACATGACCAGCACCTGATCGTTGTGATAATTGCGCTGCAGATAGGGAGTCGCGTCTCGCAGCCAGTCCTCGAGCCGATCGAGCTGGAAGTAACGGACTCCGTCACGGACCTCGTGGTAGAGGCCGGCCGCGACGCCGCGCGTGATCTGATCCTGCATCTGGGGGATTGGCACTTGCTGGCTCTGGGCGAGCTGCGCGACGAGGTCGGCCTCGGCCCAGGTCTGCGGGCCCGGCCCGGCCTCGCCGAGCTCGCGGCGCAGCTCCTCGGGGTCCCACGGCTGATCCAGCCAGTCCAGCGTCGCGGGTGCGGCCGCGCCCGCGGCCGCGGCGCCGGCCTCGCAGCGGCGCGCCCACACCTGCAGGCGCAGCAGGTCGCCGTACGGGTGGCGCCAGAACAGCGCCTGTGCTTCGACGTCGTCGAGCCACGCGCCGTCGGCGCCGTCGCCGATGCAGCGAACGGCCCAGGCCTCGGAGCTGCAGGCGAAGCGCGCGCCGGTCTGCCAGAGCCGGATCCCGAGCTCGATATCCTCGAAGCGGCGCAGGCAGACGTTGAATCCGGAGGTCTGCTCGAGCGCTCGCCGGCGCACGGCCAGGTTCGAGGCCTGCGCCGCGAACGCGACCAGCACGTTGGCCGGCGCGCGCCGGCAGAGGCTGTCGAGCTGCCGCTCGAGCGCGCGGAAGGCAGGTCCGCCGTGCGCGCCCGGCTGCGCACGCGCGCGCAGCTCGTCGGCGGCCGCGCTCGCGCCCGCGGCCGCGTCGCCCGGGAGCCACCAGCGCGCGCCGGAGACGACGTCGGCACCGTCGGCCAGCGCGCGCTCGTACGCGCGCAGCCAGCCCGGGCCGACGATCATGTCCGGATCGAGGAACACGATCACGTCGCCGGACGCGGCGCGCCAGCCCAGCTCGCGGCACCGCGCCCGTCCGATGCCCGGATCAGGCAGGCGCCGGAGCGCGAGCGCGCCCGCCTGCAACGGCGCGAGCGCCTCGAGGCCAGCGCCGTCGCCCACGGTGATGACCTCGAACCCGCCGCTCGGCGGCTCGAGCGCGGCGAGCGCCGGCAGAAGCCGCGCCAGCTGCGGCGGCCCGGCCGCGCCGGCCGAGGTGACGATGACAATGCTGAATGCTGGGCGCATGGCGAAGGTCACCGCGAGGCCAGATCCGCGGCACCCGCGGCACCCGCGGCGCCCGCAGCGCCCGCAGCGTCCGCAGCGCCCGCGGCACCCGCGGCACCCGCAGGCGCGTCGGTGCGGGTGAACGTGCAAGTCACGCGGTGGAACGTCGCCTCCAGCGCGCGCTGCGCGGCGTCGGGATCGACGCCGTCCGGCAGGCGCAACAGCGGGAGCCGGTTGGCCTGCGGCCCGGTCACGATCCGGAACGGGTGCACGGTGCCAAACGGATAGCGGCGGTACAGCACCCGCCACACCTCCGCGCGCAACACGGGATCGGGGATCGCCACGCTGGTGAGGCCCTGCCGGCCGAAGCCTTGAATCTCGACTGGCACCCAGCCGCGCTCCGAAATATAGATCTCGGACCAGGTGTGAGCGAAGGGGCCATAGCCGCGCGCCTTGACCTCCTTGGTGATCTGGGCCTCGGTCTCGCCGCCCGGGTGCAAGAGGACCCCGCACACCTCGCGCGCCGGGATGCCGGCGAGCCGGCACAGCGCCACGTAGAGCCGGATCTGCTGGATGCAGTTTCCGACGCCAAACTCGAGGGCACGGTAATAGGGAAACTGCGGCGGCAGGACCCCAAATAGCAGGTTGTCCAAGACCCACTCGTAGAGCGCGCCGGCGATCTCGAATGGATCGCTGCCGGGGCTCACCTCCTGGAGGACGCGCTCGGCCCGGGCCCGGTAGTCCGGCGGGAGCGAGACATTGAGGTGCGTCGCTGGATCCGTCTCGTCGCGACTCCCGGTCAGCGGCGATGGCAGCTGAAAGGCGAAGTCGAGCGCCAGTAAGCCGCCCTGCCCCACGGCCTCGGCGACGGGGAACCCGACCAGCATGCCGCGGCCGCTCCGGGCTGCCTCGAGGAGCGCGGGCGTCGACGCGCCGAGGAGCTCGACCGCGCGCTGCCCGCTGCGCGAGATCGGCAGCGCGATGTTCAATCGATCGATGCCGGCGGCGTGCAAGGCCTCGCGATCGAGCGAGACCCGGACCTCGGCGCGAGCGGAGAGGAGCGCCGGCCGCTCGAGATCCGGATCGGGCTGATAGAGCGCCAGCGCCAGATCGTTCTGGTAGATGCGCTGCGTGAAGGTGGTGGTGTCCCGCATCCAGAAGTCGGTCCGGTCGACCCGGAAGCAGCGCGTGCCGTCGCGGACCTCGTGATAGAAGCCGCGCGCAATGCCGCGCTCGAGATCGGCCCGCACGTCGGCCGGGCGGAGACCGTCGACCTTCTCGAAGTGCTCGAGCAGCGCGTCCTCGGTCCAGTCGTAGAGCCCAGGGCCGGACGCGCCGAGCTCGCGGTGCAGCTCGCCGGTGTCGAGCGGCTGGTCGAGCCACGCGAGGCTCGCAGCGGCGCCGGCGGCGCCTGTGGCGCCAGCTCCGCGGGCAGCGAGCGCCTGGCAGCGCCGCGCCCACACGTGCAGCCGCAGGAGATCGCCGTACGGGTGGCGCCAGAACATCGCCTGGGCCTCGTCGTCGTCCAGCCAGCGGCCGTCTTGCTCGCCGGGAGCGCCGTCGACGGCGCAGGCGTCCGCGCTGTAAGCGAAGCGCGCGCCCAGCTCCCAGAGCCGGATCCCGAGCTCGATATCACCGAACCGGCGCAGGCAGGTATTGAAGCCGGTCGTGCGCTCGAGCATGTGCCGGCGCACCGCCAGGTTGGCGGCCTGCGCGCCGAACGCGACGAGGACGCCCTGCGGCTCGCGCCGGCACCAGCGATCCAGCTCGCGCTCGATCGCTCCGAAGATCGGCCCGCCGAGCCACCAGCGCGCGCCGGACACGACATCCGCGCCGCCGGCCAGCGCGCGCTCGTAGGCGGCGAGCCAGCCGGGGCCCACCGTCATGTGCGGATCGAGGAACACCACCACGTCGCCGGAGGCGGCGCGCCAGCCGAGCTCGCGGCAGCGCGACGCGCCGGTCGCGCCGCGCTGCGGCAGGACGCGCACGGAAAGCTCGCCTGCGTGCGGCGCGATGGGCGCGATGGACGCGATAAGCGCTTCGATCGCGGGCGTCGAGCCATCATCGACGATCACGATCTCGAGCCCGCCGGTGGGCCGCTCGAGGCGCGCCAGGGCGCGCACGAGCTGCGCGAGCCGCGGCCCGGCCTCGCGAGTCGGGATGACGATCGAGAACGCAGCACCCATGATGGCGAGAGCTCCGTGGCGCCGACGGAGCTGCACACTAGCAGAAAGGCCGATCGATCGCGCATGGATGCGCAGGGACGCGCGGGGCGCGGCCCGACTATCCTGCTGTCGACCCGTGCAGCGGCGGTCCGGCCTCCCTCATTCACTCTCGACACTCTCGGCACCGTCGAAGAAAGACGCTCCGGCGGACGAGCGGACCTTGTCGCCCGCCGAGGAGCGGATGTGGCTGCTCCATCAGCGCGATCCAGACAGCCCCGCCTACCACATCCCCCTCGCGCACCGGCTGCGTGGGCGGCTCGATGCCCGGTCGCTGCGCGACGCCTTCGCGGCGCTCGTGGCGCGGCACGAGCTTCTGCGTGCGAGCTTCCCGGCCCCGGCGGGCCGGCCGGTGCGACGCGTCGAGCCGGCCGCTGGCTGGGAGCTGCCCGTGCTCGATCTGCGCGGGCTCGACGCGCCCGTGCGCGAAGCCGAGCTCCTGCGGCGGGCCGAGGCCGACGCGCGCGCGCCGTTCGATCTGGCGAATGGGCCGCTGCTCCGCGCAGAGCTCTTGCGCCTCGGCGACGACGACCACGCGCTGCTCGCCTGCATGCATCACATCGTCTCCGATGGCTCGTCGGTGACGCTGCTCTGGCGCGAGCTGTGGCAGCTCTACGGCGCGCTCGCGCGCGGCGAGCGCCCCGCGCTGCCGCCGGTCACTGCGCGCTACGTCGATCACGCGATCGCGCAGCGTCGCTGGCTGGGCAGCGCGCAGGCCCGGCGCCAGCTCGACTACTGGCGCGGCCAGCTCGCCGGGGCGCCGACGGAGCGCGCGCTCCCCGGCCGCCGCGCGCGCGCGCCGGGGCCGAGCGCGGCGCACCGGCGGGTCGCCGCGAAGGTGGCGGTGGCGCTCGATGCCGACAGCTTCCAGGGGCTCTGCGCGCTCGCGCGGCGGCACCGGGCCAGCCCGTTCATGGCGCTGCTGGCGGGGCTGCGCGCGCTGCTCGCCCGCTCTTGCGATCAGGACGACCTGTGCATCGGGACGCCGGTGACCGACCGCGGCCCGGTGGTCTTCCGGGGCGTGATCGGCTGCTTCGTGAACACCCTGATCCTGCGCACGCGGGTCGAGCGCGAGCAGAGCTTCTCGGTCCTGCTCGAGGCCGAGCGGCGGACCGCCCTCGCGGCGTACGCCCACCAGCAGGCGCCGGTGGACGCGGTCCTCGAGTCGCTCGGCGGCGGGCTGCCGCGAGCGCAGAGTGACGCGCCGCTGCTCCAGGTCATGATTGCCTATCAAGACCTCGGCTGGCAGCGAGATCCGCTGTACGGCCTGACCGGCGAGCCGATCACGCTCCCGACCGAGCCGGCCAAGGTCGACCTGGCGATCCACGTGTACGAGGCAAAGGCAGAGGCAAAGGCAGAGGCAAAGGCAGAGGCAGAGGCAGAGGCGAGACTCGAGATCTGCTTTGTCTACGATGTCGATCGCTTTGACCGGGCGCTGCTCGAGGCGCTCGCGGGCCAGTACGTGCGCCTCTTGCGCGCCGTGGTGGCGGAGCCGGGGCGGCCGCTCGCGCGCCTGCCGCTGCTCGAGGACGCGGAGCGGCACCGCGTGCTGCACGCGTGGAACGCCACCGCGCGAGTGCTCGATCCGCCGGGGTGGGTGCACCAGCAATTCGAGGCCCAGGTCGACCGTGCCCCCGACGCGATCGCGGTCCGGTTCGAGGGGGACGCGCTCACCTATCGCGCGCTCGACGAGCGCTGCAATCGGCTGGCGCATCACCTGCTCGCCACCGGCGCCGCGCGCGATCAGCCGATCGCCGTGCTGCTCGAGCGCTCGCTCGACATGGTCGTCGCCATCTACGCCATCCTCAAAGCAGGCGCCGCGTTCCTCCCCGTCGATCCGAGCTACCCGCGGCAGCGCATCGCCGCCATCCTCGACGGTGCTGGGGCC
This sequence comes from Kofleriaceae bacterium, assembly GCA_035558535.1. Lineage (GTDB taxonomy): Bacteria > Myxococcota_A > Polyangia > Haliangiales > Haliangiaceae > JABFXX01. The sequence continues at coordinate 984 of DATMCI010000325.1, read as the reverse complement.
ACGCGCGTCCTCGGCCACGCCCGGTTCGCGCCGCTCGTCGACGGCCTCGGCAAGGACGGGCTGTGGCTCGACCGCGACGCGGATCGCGCGGCCGTCGCGCGCCAGCCAACGAGCCGCCCGTACGTCGCGCTCCACGCCGACCACCTCGCCTACGTGCTGTTCACCTCCGGCTCCACCGGGCGCCCCAAGGGCGTGATGATCAGCCACCGCGCCCTGTATAACCGCATTGCGTGGATGCAGGACGCCCTCGGCCTCACCGCCGACGACGTCGTCCTGCACAAGACCTCGCTCTCGTTCGACGTCGCCGTCTGGGAGCTCGTCTGGCCGCTCGTCATTGGCGCCTGCCTCGTCCTCGCGCGCCACGACGGCCACCGCGATCCCGCGTACCTGGACGCCCTCCTCCGCGACGCGCGGATCACGACGCTCCACTTCGTCCCGTCGATGCTCGACGCATTCCTCTCCGCCGCACCGCCGGGCGCCTGGGACCGTGTGCGCCGCGTGATCGCCAGCGGCGAGCCGCTCACCGGCCGGCTGTGCGCGCGCTTCTTCGCACAGGCCCCCCCCACCGCGGCGCTCTTCAACCTCTACGGCCCGACCGAGGCCGCCATCGACGTCTCGCTGTGGCGCTGCCAGCCCGCCACCGAGGACGATGACGACGACCCCGACGATCCCGACGTCCCGATCGGCCGCCCGGTCGCCAACACCCGCCTCTACGTGCTCGATGCGCACTACGAGCCGGTCCCGCCCGGCGCCGTCGGCGAGCTCTACATCGCCGGCGTCCAGCTCGCCCGCGGCTACCTGCGCCGCCCGGGCCTCACCGCCGACCGCTTCGTCCCCGATCCCCACGGCACGCCGGGCGCTCGCATGTACCGCACCGGCGACCTCGCCCGGGCACGCAGCGACGGCGCGCTCGTGTTCCTCGGCCGCGTCGATCACCAGATCAAGCTGCGCGGCGTCCGCATCGAGCTCGGCGAGATCGAGAGC
>DATMCI010000324.1:0-4512 GCA_035558535.1 Kofleriaceae bacterium | reverse complement strand
CGGGGTGCGCCGCGGCTACGCGATCCACGAGGGCGGCGGGGTGCTCGCGATCGAGGCGCAGACGGACGGCGAGCACCTGGTCGATCTGTTCCTCGGCCTGATCGAGCGGCTGCCAGCGGCCGACAACCTCGAGGTCCGCGTGCTCGATCACTTCGAGGACACGGGGCGCTCCGACGTCTGGCTCACCGCGCGCGTCAACGCCAAGAAGATCCTGCGCTTCCTCGACGACTTCGACGTCGAGCTCGTCCACAACGGCCACGTCGAGCTCTCCGTCTACGTCCGCGCGCACCGCGCGACCTTGCGGCTGACGGAGCACAAGACGGTGGTGTGGATCGCCGAGGAGCGCGCGCTCGAGGCGGAGGTCACGGGCTGGCTGCGCGAGCTCTCCGTGCCGCGGATCTCGCCGCTCGTCACGGTCGCGGCCGCGCCGCACTTCCACTACCGGCCGGCGAAGAGCCGCGACCGCAAGAAGCTCTCCGAGGAGCTGTACCGTCAGCGCTTGCGCCGGGTCGACTCGGTGGAGCGCCGCGGCGCGGGCGCGAGCGCAGGCGGCGACGCGGGCGACGACGGCGAGCGCGGCGAGCGCGCCGGCGAGCGCGGCGAGCGCGACACGGCGGGGTGATCGCGCCACCAGAAGCGGAGCGGCCGCGCGGCCCACGCGCCCGCGTAGTCGACGCCGACGCGCGGCCCGACGGCGATCGGCGGCGGCGCACCGGGCGCCGCGACGCGCGCGACGAACAGGGAGCTGCGCGCGAGATCCCGCCCGTCGTGGCGCCGATCGATGCCGAGCGCGGCGGCGACCTTGCCGGGGCCGCGGCCGACGGCGGGATCGTCAGGGAGCCCGAGGTACGGCGCGATCGCGCGGATCAGCACGGCCTGCCCCTGGCCGGCCGGGCCGGTGACGATGTTGAACATCTGGTGGATGCCGTAGCAGAGGTACACGTACGCGACGCCGCCGGGGCCGAACATCACGCGCGTCCGCGCGGTGGGCCCGAAGCGCGCGTGGCTCGCGCGATCCTCGGGGCCGCCGTAGGCCTCGGTCTCGACGATGATCCCGGCGCGCCGGCCGTGGACGAGCGCGCAGCCGACGAGCTCGCGCGCGACCTCGGCCGCGTCCCGCTGGAGCCAGGCGGCGGGCAGGCGCGCGGCGGCGAGCGCGTGGAGGCGAGCGGGATCGGCGGCGACCGGCATCGGTCGCAGCATAGCGGGCCTGCGCTGCTACGCCGGGGCCGGATCCGGCGGCGGATCCTGCGGCGGCGGGAACGCGAGCAGGCGATCGCGGTCGAGGCCGCCGAGCACCTCGCCGACGCGGCCGTCCTCGGCGAGCGCGTCGAGCAGCGCCTGGACGCGCTCGCGGTACGCGTCGGGCGAGAGCTGGCCCTGGAGCAGCCGGAACCGCAGGAACAAAAACGCGGTCTGCGCGACGTCGGCGAGGCAGTACTTCTGGATCGTCGCGAGCTGCCCGGCGCGGTAGAGGCCGTCGACCTGCGAGCCGTCGATGCCGACCTTGCCGGGCAGGCCGATGAGCCGCGCGACGGCGTCGAGCTTGCCGGGGCGCGTCGCGCCGTGGTCGGCGAGCCAGTCGCACAGATCGAGGTGGCCCTCCTCGCTGAACCGGTAGCGCACGCCCTTCTCGCGGTAGTACCAGGGCAGCGCCACGGCGTGGCAGAGCGCGCGCAGCGCGATCACGGGTAGATCGAAGCTGCGGCCGTTGTACGTGACGAGCACCGGGCGCGCCTTGCCGACGAACCGCGAGAAGTCCTCGAGCAGCCCGCGCTCGCGCTGGTCGGCGGTGCCGGGCGCGCTGGCGGGATCGCCGATCACACCGATCCGCTTGAGGCGGTAGCGATCATCGAGCAGGAGGCAGCCGATCACGACGATGCGGTGCGCCCACGACGGCGGGAACCCGGGCTCGGACCCGTCGGCCCGCTGCCAGCGCTCGACATCGGGGACCGTCTCGATGTCGACGATCAGGTACTCCGGGCTGGGCACGCGCGCCACGGCTGCACGCTAGGTCGCCTGCGTGACCGAAATCAATCGAAGACCTCGCGCGGTGATCTCGCGTCTCCTCGCACGGTGATGCGCCGCGAAGCCGCGTGGATACGCACTCCTTGGTGAGGGGGAAAAATGCGGACCCGCCGCACTTTGCGTCTTTGTTCCCCGGGCGGGGCCGGCAATAATGTCCGACATGGCCGTCGCTGAACGGGCGCGGGGTGTCGCGCTCCTCCTCGGGTTTTCGCTCGGGTTTTCGCTCGCGCTTTTGCCGGCTCCCTCGGCGGCCGAGCAGTGTCAGGTGGTGGACGTCGACTTCCTCCCGGCCGATCTGCCGGGCGGCGTGATGAAGCGGCCGCTGCAGATCGTCGCGTGGATCGAGGACGGCCAGGGCAAGTTCGTCGAGACGATCTTCATCACGCGCCAGGTCGGCACGTTCGGCCTCGGCAACCGGCCGGGCCGCTGGGACTTCAACAGCGGGCCGCTGTGGCCGTACGGCCGCCGCGAGGGCGTGCTGCCGGTGTGGGCGCACCGCTACGACGCCGCGCGCGCCACCGCGACCCCGCCGTACAACCACCCGCCGTTCCGCGAGGTCATCTTCCAGAACGGCGACGACAACAACCTGTCGCACCCGTACAACCAGAGCTCGCGCGAGCTCCACTTCTGCCGGCCGCTGATCTCGAACGAGACTGCATGGAACATGGCCGACGCCGGCACGTGCGCCTCGCAGGTGTTCACCGACAAGGGCGTGTTCGGCGGCGGCACGAGCCTCTACCCGCCGCGCGCCGACGTGGTCAAGACGGCGCCGGATCACCCGTCGGTCGACGAGTACGCGACGATCAACCCGTTCGACGCGATCTCCGGCGCGACGCCGCGCGACGGCGCGCCGGCGATGGTGAGCTGGGCGATCCCGCGCGGCTTCCCGATGGGCGACTACGTGATGTGGATCGAGGTCTCGCGCGAGTTCGACCACAACGGCACGTACAGCGTGTCGGCGTACCCGGCGCCGACGGGCATCCCGTGGTCGGAGTACGGCCAGCCGTACCGCGGCCAGCCGTCGATCCTCTACAAGGTGCCGTTCCAGATCGGCGCCACCGAGACCGTCGCGTCGACGGGGACCTACGCGGGCTACGGCGACCCGACGGGCCAGGACGGCGCCGTCCGGGCGCCGGACGCGACGATCACGGTCGACGTCGTCGGCTCGGGCGCGCAGCGCCTGGGCATGATGTCGGGCGGCTACCGCGTGCGGGTCATCGCGCGCCCCGAGTTCGACTTCGCGCCGCCGGCCGGCGCCATGAACCTCCAGGTCTCGTCGGTCACGAGCAGCGCCGCGACGGTCCTGTTCACCGCGCCCGGCGACGACGGCCTCGTGGGCAAGGTCAAGGGCTACGAGGTGCGGATGCGCGCCGACGGCCAGCCGATCACCGAGGCGAACTTCGCCGAGTCGTTCCCGATCACGAAGACGCTCATCCCGGCGCCGGCGGGCACGATGCAGACGCTCGACATCGACGGCCTCCTGTTCGAGACCGAGTACGAGGTCGCCGTCCGCGCGTTCGACGACTGCCGCAACTACGGCCCGATCACGACGCTCACGTTCCGGACGGCCGACCGCGCGCTCGGCGAGGTCGACGCCTGCTTCGTGGCGACGGCGGCCTACGGCTCGGTGATGGCGAACGACGTCGAGATGCTGCGCCGGTTCCGCGACGGCGTGCTCCAGAAGACGGTGCTCGGCGAGCTCGCCGTCGAGGCGTACTACACGTTCGGCCCGGCCGTGTCGGGCATCGTCGGCGAGTCCGATCTGCTCCGCGCCACGGCGCGCTCGTTCCTCGATCCGATCGTCGACCGGGTGCGCGCGTTCAAGCTGTAGCTACATGGCGCGGCGGCTGACGGCGACCTTGCCGCGCAAGGTCACAGAGACGATGTCCATGGTGCCGCCGCACGTGCGCTGCAGCGAGAGCGCGCCGTCGACGGAGAGCGCGAAGCCGGCGGGCGAGTCGCCGTTGTCGCAGACGCCGGTCGCCTGCGCGGCGCCGGTGGGCGGCCGCGTGGTGTCGAGCGTGAACGAGCAGCCGCTCGCGTTGCCGCGCAGATCGATGATGCGGATGTCGGCGCTCGACAGCGTGGTGCCGAGCGTGCGGTCGCCGTCCAGCAGCAGATCGGGCCGCGGGACGCAGAGCGTGATGAGCCCGGCCGCGTCATCGGTCTGCCGGCCCTCGATCGAGAGGCTGATCACGCCGGCAGGCGCGGCCGGATCGGGGCAGTCGTTGCCGAGCAGCCCGCTCAGGTTGCCGTAGCCGAGCGTCACCGTATCGCTCGACGCGACGAGGCCGGTGCTCGGCGCGCCACCGGGGCCGCACGGGTCGTCGCTGCAGCCGGGAGCGCCGATCACCGCCGCAGCGGCGAGGCCGGCGATCGCGAGCACGTCAGTAGGTGAAGGGGATCGTGAGGGCTGCATGGGCGACGATCGCGTTGCCGAAGCGGTTGTTCTGGATGACGTACTGGAGGATGGCCTCGAGCCGG
>DATMCI010000323.1:0-61402 GCA_035558535.1 Kofleriaceae bacterium | reverse complement strand
GCACCCCCGCCCCTCCCGCACGGGTGCAGCTCTCTTGTCTGCGTGGAGAGTGTCCGATCCTGGGTCGCTCAGCGTCGTCGAGCCTGCTTGTCGACGGGCACGACGGCACTGGTCGTCGCCGCGGTATTCCCCATCGCGGCTCGCGGTCTCGCCAGCCAGCTCGTCATCGATGGCGGCTTCGGTGCTCCACCATGCGCATCGAGATCGGCCGCCTCGTCATACCGCTGCTCGCGCGCAGCGCGGGGGACACGATGATAGTAGCTAGTACCTCGTCTCAGAAGTTCTGACCGATTTGGCCTCCATGGAAGCCTGTGATTTCGAAGCACTTCCTCAATAGAGCAACTGGCAAAACTTCAGAGACGAAATGCTAGAGCGACTGCCGCGCGAGCTCCAGCGTCTGCCGGTTCTCGGGGACCTCCTCGAGGAAGCTCCTGCGATACTCCGGATCTCCGATCTTGTCGGCGATGGCGAGCAGGCGCGCGCGCGCGCGGGCGATGGCCGCCGCCGCCGCCGTGGGCTCGCCGGTCGCGGCGAGGCACCGCGCGTGCACCAGGCGCAGGAACGCGCCGCGGAAGAAGGTGCAGGCGCCCATCGCGTCGTGCGCCGCGAGGCCCTCCTCGGCCGCGGCCCGCGCCTCGGCGGGCTGGCCCTGCGCCAGGCGCAGGGCGGCGAGCGTGGCGAGCACGCCGGGCACGTCGAGGGGCGCGGCGGGGCGCAGGAGTGCGAGCGCGGCCTCGAGCTCGGCGGCGGCGCCGTCGAGATCGCCGGCGCGCCGGAGCACCTCGGCGAGCGCCCAGTGGCCGCGCCCTTCGTCGACCGGCAGGCTGCGCGCCCGGCCGGACGCGATCAGGCGATCGGCCCACGGCCGCGCCTCGTCGAGGCGGTCGCAGTCGGCGAGCAGCCAGGTCAGGACGAACGGCCGGTACGAGGAGACCAGGCCGCCGTCGCTGTCCGACAGGCTCGCGTCCATGATCATGCGATCGGTGCCCTCGAAGGCGCCGAGGTACCAGCGGTTCATGCCGATGGCGTACTTCGCCAGCTCCACGTAGCGCCGCTGGCCCACGGCCTCGGAGAGCTGCAGGTACGCGATGCCGTCCTCGAGCCCTCGCAGCGGCTCCTCGTGCGCGTACGCCGTCCGGGTGGTCAGGAGCGAGAGGTAGACCATCGCCGCGTGCGGCTCCTGCTCGGAGGCGGCGCGGACGCACGCCGCGAGCACCTCGAGGAGCGCGTTCGCGGCGCGCACGCGGCCCAGGACATCGAGCAGGAAGGTGCCGACGGCGATGCAGAGCGACCACGGGAACGCCGCGCCGGGCGCGGGGGGCGTCGCGCCGGCCTGCTCGAGCAGCGCCTCGAACTCCGCGAGGTCCCCCGCCTGGAGGCTCTTCACGATCTTGAGGAGCATGCCCTGGCTCCACGGCCCGGTGCCCGGCGGCGCGATCCGCAAGACCTCCTCGGCGTAGGCGAGCGCGTCCGCGTGGAGCTCCATCTTGAAGAAGTGGAGCTCGCAGAGCATCCCGAGGCATTGCACGCGGAGCTCGTCCGCGGCGCCGCCGTCGAGCGCGCGCCGGACCCGGGCGATGCTCGCCGTGAAGTCGGCGCCGCGGCTGGCCTGCTCCGCCGCGCGCAGGTAGTGGAGGCCGGCGCGCGGGCGCTCGCCGCCGCGCTCGAAGTGCTCGGCGAGCGCGAGCGGATCTTGCTCGCCGTGCGCCTCGAGCCATTCGCCGGCGAGCCGGTGGCCGAGCAGCCGATCCTCGTCGGTCAGCATGGTGTACGCGCCTTCGCGCAGGAGGGCGTGGCGGAACGTGTACTCGTCCTCGTCGGGGAAGCGGCTCTGCTTGCGCCGGACGATCAGCTCGCGATCGGTCAGCTCCGCGAGGCTGGGCGAAAGTCCGGCGGCGCCGCGGGCGCTGCCGAGCAGCTGCGCGACGGCGCCCGGCCAGAACACCTCGCCGAAGACGGCCGCGGCCCGCAGGATGCGCCGCGCGTCGTCGTCGAGCGCGGCGAGCCGCGATTGCACCATGGCCACGACTGTGCGCGGGAGATCGATCGTCGCGCTGGCCCTCCGCGGCGGCGCGGATCAGCTCCTCGAGATAGAACGCGTTGCCCTCGGACAGCCGCACGAGCCGCTCGATGAGCGCCGGCTCCGCGCCATCGCCGAGCACGTGGCGCACGAGCCGCTCGCTGGCCTTCTTGCCGAGCTGCTTGAGCGGGAGCTGCTGGAGAGACCGCTCCGCCCAGATCCGGGGGAACAGCTCGTACACCTCGGGGCGCGCCAGCGCGAGGACGAAGAGGGGGCAGTCGCGCAGATCGCGCAGCGCGGTGTCGAGGAACTGCACGGTGGGGAGATCGCCCCAGTGCAGATCCTCGAGCACGAGCAGCACGGGGCGGGCGGCGGTCTCGGCGCGGAGCAGCTCGATGAACGCCTCGCGCATCCGCGCGCTGAGGAGCTGCGGGTCCTGGCGCGCCGCGCGGAGCGGCAGGCTGTCCTCGTCCGGAAACGGCGCCCCGATGAGCTCGCCGAGGAGCTCCGCGCCGCGTAGGCCGGCCCGCGCGACGAGCTTGTCCCGCTGGAGCTCGACGGGCTCGGCGGCCTGGATGCCGCAGGTGCCGCGGACGAGCTGCGCGAGCAGGCTGAACGCGGAGCCGGCGCGGTGCGGCTCGCCGCGGCCGAGCTGCACCGAGATGGCATCGGCGCGCGCCCGCACGGAGAACAGGAGCTCCTGGGTGAGCCGCGACTTGCCGGTCCCGGGCGGGGCGGTCACGATCGCCGCGCGGGCGGCGGGCTCCTCGATGCACTCCTCGAGCAGCTGCTGGAGCGTGCGCAGCTCCGTGTCGCGCCCGACGCACGGCGTGGCGCGGCCGAGGAGGAGGCGCGTCTCCACGGCGAGCTCGTGCTCGCCGTGCAGGACGTACCGCGTGCCGCGCGCGCGCACGGTGAAGTGGGCGTCGAGCAGCCGCGCGGTGACCTCGTCGATCGCGATGCCGTCCTGCGCGGGATCCCCGGTCCCCGGCGCGCTCAGCAGCAAGAGCTCGGCGGCGCGATCGATGGTGTCGGCGGCGGGCAGCTTCCCGGTCCGATCGCTGCGCCCGGTCGCCAGCGCCATCGGCCGGCCGGCGACGCGCGCCTGCAGCCACAGCGCGCACCGCGCCGCTTGCGCTGCTTGATCCGTGACGGGGCCCTTGCTACCGACGGTCATCGCCACGGAGCCGTCGCGGAGCTGCTCGATCTGCCCGCCCCACGTCGCCGCGCCCTGGCGCAGCGTGATCTCCATCTGCCGCGGGAGGGGCGTCTTGGGCTCGCGGTCCTCCTTCTCCTCCTCCTTCTCCTCCTTCTCCTCCTCCTCCTCGGCGCTGCCGCCGACCAGGATGACCGAGACCATCCGCTGCTCGTCGCGGGTCAAGCCAGGGGCGGGTGGGGGCTGCGTGCCGGTGCCGGTGCCGGTGCCGGTGCCGGTGCCGGTGCCGGTGCCGGTGCCGGTGCCTGCGCCGACGCTGGGGCGCAACGTCAGGTCGGCGAGCGCGTCGGCGACGGCGCCGCCGTGGGGCGGCCGCTCGGCGGGATCTTTGGCCATCATGCGCGCGAGCAGCGCGTCGAGCGCCGGGGGCGCGGCGGGCATCACGTCGAGGAGCCGCGGCGTCTCGGCGAACACGAGCTTGGCGAGGAGCGCCATGGGGTGCTCGGCCTGGAACGCGGGCGCGCCGGCGAGGCACTCGAACAGCACGCAGCCGAGCGAGAACACATCGGCGCGCGCGTCGATCGAGCGCTCGGCCCCGGCCTGCTCGGGGGCCATGTAGCCGGGCGTCCCGAGCATCATGCCGGTGCCGGTCATGCGGGTCCCGCTCGCCAGGCGGGCGATGCCGAAGTCGAGGAGCTTCACGCGATCGACGCGCCCGTCGACGAGGAAGATGTTGCTGGGCTTGAGATCGCGGTGGACGATGCCGCGCGCGTGCGCGGCGTGCATCGCGTCGGCCGCGCGCGTGGCGAGCGCGAGGCTGTCCGCGAGCGAGAGCTTGCCGCGCGCGAGGCGGATCGACAGGTCCTCGCCCTCGAGCCACTCCATGGCGAGGTAGGGCGCGCCGGCCGCCGTGAGGCCGTGCGCGACGTAGCGGACGATGCCGGGGTGCGAGAGCTTGGCGAGCGCCTGCCGCTCGCGATCGAAGCGCAGCACGAACGCCGCCGCATCGCCGAGCAGCATCTTCACGGCGACGGTCTCTCCGCTGTGGACGTCGCGGGCGCGGAACACCTGCCCCATGCCGCCCGCGGCCACGTACCCGTCGATCTCGAACCGGTCGCCGATGCGCTCGCCGCGTTGCATGGGACGGCTCGAGCTTACCCTTGGGCCCGCGGCGCGCCGGACCGGAAAGCTCGTCGTCTGGGCTGTCTCACGATCCCGGCGATCCGGGCGATCCGGGCGGGTGCGTCTCGAAGAACGCCTCGATCGCCTCGACGAAGCGCTTGGGGTCGTCGAGCATGACGAAGTGGCGCGCCTTCGGGATGACGACGATCTCCTTGTCGCGCACGCCCTCGACCTGCTTGCGGATGCGCTGCTGGAGGCCGCCGTCGGCGAGCACGAAGAGGACCGGCGCCTGGATCTTGGGCATCCGGTCGGTCAGGTCGGTGACCATCATCTCGTAGATCGCGTCGCCGATCGTCCGGCGATCGGACTTGGCGGCGAGCGACGAGATCGCCTCGAGCCGCTTCTTGTCGGTCACCATGCCCGTGTACATGTACTTGGACTGGAACGCGAACTCCTCGTCGGTGGCCTCGGCCCAGCGCGAGCGCAGGAGCTTGGCCTCGTCGAGATCACCGGTCAGGGCCGGGCCGGCGTCGACGACGACGAGCGCGCCGATGTTCTCGGGGGTGCTCGCCGCCAGCCACAGGGCGATGAAGCCGCCCATGCTGTGACCGACGATGACCGGGCGCTCGAGGCGGCGCGAGCGGATGTAGCGCGTCAGGTCGCGTCGCACGGCGGCCGACAGCGGCTCGTCGATCGGCGGCCGGCCGGCGAAGCCCGACAGCGTGAGCACGTGGCACTCGTAGCGCTCCTCGAGCGCGAGGACGGTATCGGCCCAGACCTCGCCGGGGCTGCCCAGGCCGGGGATGAAGATGATCGGCGGTCCTTCGCCGCTGACCTCGACGCCGAACGCCCGGGCCCGGAAGTCCGCGCGGTCGGCGAACGGGCTGCCGCCGGGCTCGCGAGGCGCCGGCTCCTCGGGCTCGACCGGCCCCGGGCGGCCGCCGCCGCACGCGCAGGTGCAGGCGGCGATCAGAGAGACGACGAGACCCGCGACCCGCATGTGCCCTCCCACGTTACCGCGCCGCGTCGGCCGTGGCACGTAAGGCGCATCATCGGGCTGCATCGGGCAGGAACATCGGGCTGGAACATCGGACCATTCTCGATGAAGATGCCCTCGTGCAACTGCCCGGAGCCCTCATGCGTGCGCCCGCGCTTGTCTCTTCACTCGTTCCTTCGCTCGTCCCTCTGCTCCTTGCGTTCGCCGCCTGCTCGGACGACGGCGACGAGGGCGACGAGCCGTTCACCGACGTCGGCGGCACGCTGAAGATCGACGGCTGCGACTACAGCATCACGACGCGCATGGGCGCGGAGCCGCCCCGCAAGGCGTCCGAGACGCGGGGCACCGATCCGACGCCGCGCCACGTCCACCTCGGCTTCGTCGGCGATCCGAAGACGTCGATCGTCGCGCAGTGGCGCACGAAGGACGAGATCACGCGGGGGACGGTGATCCGCTACGGCAAGGGCGCGAACCTGACCGCGGAGCAGCTCACCGAGACCAAGACGGGCATCCAGTTCGGCTACCGCGCCACCGGCGCGCAGATCTACCGCACCCACCAGGCGCACCTGTGCGGCCTCGAGCCGGGCACGGCGTACAGCTACCAGGTCGGCGAAGGCGACGCGTTCTCCCCGGTCTACACGTTCCGCACGGCGCCCGACGTCGCGGCGAACCCCGACGCCGAGGTGGTGCTCGGCTTCGTCGGCGACTCGCGCGACGGCTACGACGTGTGGACGCAGCTCGTGACGCAGCTCCAGCAGCGCGCGCCGGATCTGATCCTGTTCTCGGGCGACGCGGTCACGATCGGCATCACGCAGTTCGAGTGGGAGGAGTTCCTCGATCGCGGCGAGCCGCTGTTCGCGCGCGTGCCGGTGGTCATGGCGCACGGCAACCACGAGGGGAACTCGGTCAACTACTTCTCGCAGTTCGCGATGCCGGGCGATCAGGAGAACTTCAGCTTCGACTTCGGCCACGCGCACCTCACGGTCGCGAACGACACGCCGGTGGACATCGCCGTGATCCAGGGCTCGACGCGCGAGTGGCTCGCCGCCGACTTCGAGGCGAGCAAGAGCGCGCGGTGGCGCATGCTCATGAACCACCAGGCGTTCTTCTCGTCGGCGATGGCGCACGGCTCGAGCCTCACGCTGCAGCAGGCGTGGATGCCGCTCGTCGATCAGTACCGGCTGGATCTGGTGCTGAACGGCCACGATCACGAGTACGAGATCAGCAAGCCGCTCGTCGGCGGCGTGCCGCAGGCCTCGAATGCGAACGCGACGGTGTACGTGGTCGGCGGCGGCGCGGGCGCGGCGCTGTACGACATCGGCTCGGCCACGCACACGGCGTACTCGGAGAAGACGCACTCGGCCGCGGTGGTCCGCGTGACGCGGAGCTCGCTCGAGCTCGATCCGTTCCGGCAGGACGGCAGCGCGATCACGGCGCCGGAGGCGCGCTTCACGAAGACGAAGTGAGCCGGGCCCGGCCACGGCTCGCCGCGCGGTTCGCGCGCGCGGTCGTCCTCGCGGCGCTGCTCGCGGCGCTGCTCGCGGGCGCGCGCGGTGAGGGCGCCTGGGCCGGAGACGCCGGAGGTGCCGGAGATGCCGGAGGTGCCGGAGGTGCCGGAGGTGCCGCGGATGCCGCGGATCCGGCCGGTGCCACCGACGCGGCCGCAGAGCGCGCGTTCCAGGCGGCGGTCGCGCGCGCGGCGGCGGGCGATCCGGCCGCGATCGATCGCTTCGAGGCGCTCGCCGCGGCGCGGCCGATCACGCGCTGGACCGACAACGCGTACGCCGAGGCGGCGCGGCTCGCCGAGCGGGCCGGCGACTTCCCCCGCGCGCGCAGAGACCTCGCGCAGGTGGTGGCCATCGGCACCGATGGCGCGCTGGTGGCGCGGGCGCGCGCGGCGCTCGAGCGGCTGGCGGGCGCGACGGGCGGCGGCCGATGGGACGCCGTGGCCCGGCAGGACGAGCGCCTGCTGGCCGAGGCGATGAGCGGCGGCGATCCGCGGGCGGCGCTCGCCGCACTCGAGGAGCTGGTGCAGCAGAGCCCCGGCTACCCGCGGGCGACGATGCTCCGGCTCGCGATCGCCGCCGGCTGGGAGCGCGAGGGGCACGGCGGGCGCGCGATCGCGCAGCTCCGCGCGGCGTTCGCCGGGGCGCCCGTCGCCGAGCGGAGCCGCGCCGGCCTCGAGCTGGCGCGCGCGCTGATCCGCCAGCACGACCTGGGCGCGGCGGCGGCCGCGCTCGCCGCGCTCGAGGCGGGCCCCGGCGCCGACCGCGCCGCGATCGCCAAGGTCCGCGAGTCGCTCGCCGTCGCCGAGCGGCGGGCCTACCTGCGCGGCGCGCTGTGGATCGCGCTCGCGGCGATCGCGCTGGTCGCGGCGCTCACCCTGCGCCGCGACGCCGGCTCGTGGCGCGGCGCGGCCCGCCGGCTCGCGCGCCCGCCCGCCGAGGTGCTGTTCCTCGTCCCGATCGGCGCGGTGATGGCGCTGGTGGCGCGCACCGGCAACCCGCTCGTCGCCGACGCGGTCGCCGCGATCGCGGGCGTCGGCATCGCCGTCGCATGGCTCTCCGGCGCGCTGCTCGAGGCGGCGCGCGCTCGCTGCGGGGCCGTCACCGCGCCGCGAGCGCTGCTCCAGGCCGCGCTCGCCGCCGTCGCCGTCTTCGCCGCCTCGTACCTCGCCGTCGACCGCGACCGCATGATCGATCTCGTCGTCGAGACCTGGAAGCATGGCCCGGCCCCGCGCTGAGCGCGGCGCGCGGCTACTGGACGAAGTATGGCTGGAGCTGGCCGATGTCGGAGCGGGCGGTCCACGTCGGCTTGCCGTCCTCGAGCGCGTAGCACTGGGCCGTGCGGAACGACGGGAACGAGGGGCGGCCGAGCAGGAACGCGCCGAGCGCGGAGATGGCGGGCTCGTGGCTGACGACGATGACCCCGCCGCCCAGGGTGGCCAGCTCGCCGGCCGCGACGCGCGGATGCGCCGACGGCTCGAGGCAACGCCGCGTCGCGATCGGGTGGAGGTAGTCGAGCGCGGCGGCGAGCAGCTCGGCGGTCTGGACCGCGCGCGGCAGCGGCGACGAGACGATCGCGTCGAGCTCGAGGGCCTGCTCGCGGAGCAGGCGGCCGAGGACGCGCGCCGCCTCGCGGCCGCGCGGTGACAGCCAGCGATCGCGGTCGCTCCCCGCCTCTTCTTCCGGGACCGCGTCACCGTGGCGCACGAGGTAGATCCGCACGCGGCGAGCATACGCCAGGCATCTGCGCGAGATCAGCGTCCCGCGGGGCGCCCGCGGACGGGGCGCGCGGCGGGTGGAGCACGTGCGGCGAGCAGAGACGGTGTAAACGGGTTACGCTCCGGGCTTCCCTGTGTCGGCGTCGGCTCCTGCCCTTCCGGATGACGCGCTCGAGAACGGCAGCGTGCTCGAGGGCCGGTACCGGATCGAGGGGGTCATCGGCGGCGGTGGGATGGCGCGCGTGTACCGCGCCCAGCACCTGGGGCTCTCGCGCCCGGTCGCCATCAAGGTGCTCCACGCGGGCCACAGCCAGAACCGCGACGCCGTCGCGCGGTTCAAGCGCGAGGCGACCACGTCGGGGCAGCTCGTGCACCCCAACATCGTCACCGTCACCGACTTCGGCGTGCTCGCCGACGATCGCTGCTTCCTCGTGATGGAGGCGCTCGAGGGCGAGACGCTCGCCGATCGGCTCGTTCGCGAGGATCGGCTCCCGTGGCGGACGGCAGTGACGTTCCTCGAGGAGCTGCTCCTGGGGCTGCGCTACGCCCACGGCAGGGGCGTCGTCCACCGGGACATCAAGCCCGAGAACCTGTTCCTCCTGGACGGCGAGGAGCGGCCGCTCCTCAAGATCCTCGACTTCGGGATCGCCAAGCTCCAGGAGGGCATGACGGGCGGCACGCGCATCACGCGGAGCGGGCTCACGATCGGGACGCCGATCTACATGTCCCCCGAGCAGACCGTCGACGGGGAGATCACGCCAGCGTCGGACCTGTACTCGAGCACGGTGGTGCTGGTGGAGATGCTGACCGGCGATCCGCCGTTCTACTTCGACGATCCGATCGCGATCATGAAGGCGCACCTCCACAGGCCGCCGCCGACGCTCCGCGAGCTCGCGCCCGACCTCGAGTTCCCCGAGGCGCTGGAGGAGGTCGTCCGCCGCGGGCTCGAGAAGCTGGCGGCGGATCGATTCCCGTCGGCCGACAGCTACCTGCGGCTGCTCGATCGCCTGTGGGACGCCGAGTCGCTCATGCTCCGCGGCCTGCGCCGCGCGATCACGCCGCCGGCGGGTCACCCGGTGACCCGGCTGCCGGAGGACGCGATCATGGGGCGCCCGACGCCGCCGCCGTACGGGCGCCCGGGGACGCCGTCGCCGTACGGGCGCCCGGGGACGCCGCCGCCGCACGGGCGCCCGGGGACGCCGCCGCCGTATGGGCGCCCGGGGACGCCGCCGCCGGTGCTGGAGGAGGCCGTGCCGCTCGCGGAGGTGCCGGAGCCATCGCTGCCGTACGGGCGTCCGGGGCCGCCGCCGCCGTCGGCCGACGCCTCCGGCCGGGACCTGGCGATGGTGATCGATCCGCCGGTGCCGGGGGAGGCTCGGCGAAGGCGGCTGCTGCTGCTCGCCACGGGCGCGCTGCTCCTCGTGGGCGGCGGGATCGCCGGAGTGCAGCTGGCGCGGCGCTCGCCCGCGGGCGGCTCCGACGCGTCGCCCGCGCCGCCCGCGCTCACCGGGCCTGCGCCCGCGCCTGCCGCGGCACCCGCGCCCGGCTCCGCGGCACCTGCGCCTGGCTCCGCGGCACCCGCGCTCGGCTCCGCGGCACCCGCGCCTGGTCTCGAGCCTGCGCCGGACGCGACCGACGGCAAACGCCCCGCGACGCCGCCCCGCGCGCAGAAGACGCGCGAGCCGGAGCAGGTGAAGCGGTGGGTGGCGGAGGGCAACGCCGCGCTCGCTGCGGGGCGCTTCGCCGCGGCCGGCCCGCCGTTCCAGCGCGCGGTCGCGGCGGACCCGGCGGCGCACGCGGCGCACGCGGGGCTCTCGGAGGTCGCCTACAACCAGGGCGACTTCCCGCGCGCCGTGAGTGCGGCCAAGCGCGCCGTCGCGCTCGCGCCGCGGGTCGCCAGCTACCGGATGGCGCTCGCGAAGGCTTACTACAAGCTCTCGCGGTACGACGACGCGATCGCGCAGTGGCAGAAGGTGCTGGAGCTCGAGCCCGCAAACGAGCTCGCGAAGAAGAACATCGGCATGGCGCGCACGAAGCGGGGCGGGTAGCGGGCAGCGGGCAGCTAGGTCGGCGGCGGCGAGATCTTCGCCGCGTTGAAGTTGCCGCCGAGGATGTAGATCACGCCCACGCCGCCGCCGCCGCCGCCGCCCCCCTCGAGGGCCGACACTCCCATCGTGGCGGGCATCGTCAGGAACGCGCCATTGCCGCCATCTCCACCCTGGCCGTTGCCGCCGCGGGCCGCGGTCAGCGGCGCCGTGGGCGAGGTGCCGTTATCGCCGGCGGCGGTGCTGTTGGCGCCGCCGCCGCCGCCGCCGCCGTTGGCGAGGATCTGCGCCGTGGCGCTCACCACGGCCGTCGGGGCGTAGAGCACGATCATGCCGCCCGAGCCGCCGCCGCCGCCGCCGCCGCGCGGCAGCCGGCCACCGCTCCCGCCCGCGCCGGACGCGTTGATGGTGCCGTGGAGCGTGAGGGTCTTCCCGGCGACCAGGTAGACGCCGCCGCCCGCGCGGCCGCGCTCGCCCTTCGAGTCGGTGCCCGGGGTGCCCGCGTTGCCCGCGTCGGTGCCGCTGCAGCCGCCCTGGAGCGCGGCCGGCGCGCCGGCGAGCATGCCGGCGATACCGGGCTTGCCGGTCGTCGAGCCGCCGTAGTTGCCGGTGCCGCCGTTGCCGCCGCGCGAGCCGAAGGTGCCACCAGCGCCGCCGCCGCCGCCGTTCGTGTGGTCCGCGCCCGCGGTCGCGGTCGTGCACGCGATGTCGGCGCCCGCCCCGGGGGTGGTGCCGGCGCCTGCCGCGTCGAGGCTCCCGCTGGCGTCGATCGTGAGCTCGTTCGAGGCGAGGATCACGACCGGCCGCGTGCCCCGGATCGGGACCAGCTGCCCGATGGTGACGTCGGTCCCCTTCACGACGCAGACCTCGTGGTTCATCATCACGATCTCGTCGCAGTTCACGTCGGTGTCGATGCGCGCGAGCACGAGCGGCTCCGTGGGCGGCGCCACGCAGACGAGGAACGGCGCCACGCCGAAGCACGGCGTCGTGGCGTCGGGGGGCCGGAGGCACTCGCCGGCTTCGTCGGCGCCGTCCGGGCAGAACGCGGGGTTGCTCGCGTGACACCCGATCGCGAGCAGCATCGCGAGCGGTAGCACCGGCGGCCTCGCGCCCGCCGCGGCGCGCGTCCTCACCACGGCCACGTCACCTTGACGGTGGCCCCGCCCGCCCCAGGCGCGATCTCGACGGTCCGATCGGTGCGGCGCGCGCGGACGACGAGCAGGGCGCCGGCCACGAGCGCGGCCGCGCCGACCCCGGCGCTCGCGATGCCCATGACCTTGGTCTCGTACACGTCGCGGCACACGAAGAGGTCCATGTTGCTCGGATCCGGATACCAGATCACCGCGCCAGGCTCCGGGTAGACCGGTCCGTCTCCGCGCTTGCAGGTGCCGCGGCCGTCGATCGCCACGAGGTACGCGCCGGCCGCGAGCGCGAGCGCGCCGGTCACGCCGATGCCGAGCCCGGGGACGATCGAGCGCGTCGCGCCGCCGCCGGGCGCCGCGCCCGGTGCCGCGCCCGCGCCGGCCGCCGGGCCGGTCTTGGCCGAGCTCGCCGCGGACAACGCCTGCTGCTCCCGGCGCGCGCGCGCCTCGCTCGCCGCCGCGCGCACCGTCGACGCCGCGATCCCGAGCCGCGCGGCGAGCTCGGCCTGGCCGCACAGATCGCAGACCTCGCGCACCTCGGCGTCGCGCTCGCCGGTGCGCCCGTCGTGGACGCGCAGCGTGACGATCGTGTTCTCGTCCTTGCCGTCGAGCGTCACGAACACGAGCGAGCGCACCCCGAGCGCCGCGCCGACGCGGCGCACGCACGCGCCGTCGCGGCACTTCGCGAGCTCGCCCGTCAGCTGCGCGCTGGCCGCGGCGACCGGCATGACGTCGTAGCCGGCCGCGGCGAGCCCGGCCTCGACCTGGCTCGCCGCCGTCGTGCGCAGGTACGTCGGCGCGCCCGCGCCCAGATCGATCGCGACCACCGCGGCGCGCTCGCGATGCTGGGCGGCGGCGGGCGACACCAGCAAGATCGCGACCGCCGCGAAAGCTAGTCTCACGCGTAGCATCCTTCCACAGAGCGCCGCGATTCGGATCATCGTCGTTGCTGAATGCCTCGATCGGCGGTGCGAGAGTCGCTAGCTCACGGGTGTCGCTGAAGTCGCCTGGTGTAGGCATATGACAGAAGCGCTCGGTAAGGGGCCGCTGACGCTGCTCACGGCGCGGCACCCGCGCCGCCGGATCCGGCAGCGCCGCTGCCGGCGGCGGTGCCGCCTGGCTCTTCGGGCGGCATCGCCGGCTCGTCGCCGGAGCCGGAGCCGGTGTCGGCCGCCGGCGGCTGCTGCTTGCACAGCGGCGCCGGCGCGAGCGAGAGCACGTCGAGCGCGATGCCCGGCTTGTTCTCGAGGAGCAGCACCTGGCCGCCGCGGCCGTCGCGCTTGGGATCCCAGAGCCGGAGCGCGCCGCCGCCGTCCTCGTAGGCGAGCGTGGTCGCGTCGATCCAGCGCGTCGCGAACCGGCTCTTCGACGTGAGCAGGTGCTTGAGCGCGCCGGTCTTGCCGTCCGCGACGTAGAGCGACGGCGCGACGTCCTTGGCGCACGGATCGACGGCGGTCGCGAACGCGACGTAGGCTCCGTCCGGCGACACCGCGACCGTCGACTGCGCGGCGGCGCCGGACTCGGGCACGCTGATCGAGGCGGCGCCGGCCCCAAGGCTCGGCGCGGTCGGCGGATCGCCCGTCCACGCCGCCTTGATCCCGTCGGCGCCGCGGATCAGCCGGCCGTCCTCGAGCGTGAAGACGATGCGCGGCACCGGCGGCGAGACGGTGACCTTCGTCAGCCGGCCCGTCGACCGATCGAGCGACGAGATCGTGGGCGCGCCGACGCCCCAGCGGCCGCTGGCGGGCGCCGTCGAGACGAGGATCTGATCGCCGGGGCCGTAGCCGACGGAGACTTCGCGCCCGGCGCCGAGCGAGACGCGCTGGCCGACGCGCTCCCACGTCGCGCTGTCGAGCACCTCGACCCACGCGTTCGCGATCGTCGGCGTCGGATCGTCGTCCTTGCTCGCCGGCTTGGGGCGATCGATCTTGTCGAAGCCGAGCAGCAGCACCTCGTTCGCGGCCGCGCCGCGGACGAACCCGGCGACCCGGTGCTCGGTGTGCGAGAGCCGCAGGTAGCGCTTCGTCTCGCGGTCGAACGCGTAGAGTTCGCCGCGGCTCGACGCCGGCTCGGTGCCGGGCTTGGGCGGCCACTTGAACGGCGTGCGGCGCGCGACGAGCAGGACGCCCGCCGCGATCCGCCGATCGTACTCGGCCTTGATCTTGCCGCGGACCTCCTTCACCGATGCGCCGTGCGCGGTGCCGAAGAACTCCTTCAGGTCTGTGTCCTTGTCGAGCAGCGGGGCGTACTTGTAATAGTCGCCGGCGAGCGCGGCGACCAGGTGCTCGACGGCGGCCGCGGGCTCGCCCACCTGCGTGAGCGCGATGCCGAGCAGGTAGCGCGCGTCGAGGTGGTGCGGGTCCTTGCCGATCGAGGCCTCCGCCTGCGTGCGGATCGCGCTCCAGTCGCGCGTCTTGTTGCGATACAGGGCGGCCGCCTTCTCGTACGCGTTCGTCCCGGCCTCCGAGGCGAAGTTCATGCGCCGGACCGCGTCGACGCCGACGGGCGGCGTCGCGATCGGCGAGACCGTCGGCGCGATGGAGGCGTCCTGCTTGGGCTTGGGCGCCTCGGCCTTCTTGCCGCACGCACTCGCGAGCAAGGCCGCGCTCACGATCAGGAATCGAGCTGATGGACCCACGGGCGTGACCCTACCGCTATCCGTGGCAGAGTGCGCCGCATGAAGACCACCACCGTGCTCGCCTCGCTCCTCTTCGTTTGCGCCGCCGGCTGCTTGGTTGGCTGCTCGAAGGACAAGGCCAAGGAGAAGACCACGCCGACCGCGCCGGCTCCGTCGGCGGCCCGGCCGTCCCGCCCGGCCCCCGACATCACGGCGGATCAGCCCGTGAGCCCCAGCCTCGCGGTGTCGGCTGACATCGCCGCGGCGTGCGGCCTCAAGGCGCCGGGGACGCCGGCCCCGAAGTTCGACTACGACAAGGACGAGCTGACCGAGCCCGATCGCGAGGTGCTCGCGCAGCTCGCGACGTGCCTCATGACCGGCGCGCTCAAGGGCAAGAGCGTGCTCATGATCGGCCGCGCCGATCCGCGCGGCACCGAGGAGTACAACATGGGCCTCGGCTCGCGGCGCTCGCACTCGGTGAGCCAGTACCTCGTGCGGCTCGGCGTCGCGCAGGCGCAGCTCGAGGTCACCACGCGCGGCTCGCTCGACGCGACCGGCACCGACGAGGCCACCTGGAAGCAGGATCGCCGCGTCGACGTCCAGCTCGCGACCAACTAGAACGCCCCTGTGGCAGAAGCTTTGGCCGGTGGAAGGTCGAGCCTCCCCGGCGGAGCTTCGAGCCTCGGCTCGACCGGTCAAGCGCCCGAGGCGGCCGATCAGGGTGTGCTCGTGAACATCACCGAGCGCGTCTGAGCGCCGGTCGCGGTGCCGCCCTCGCCGAAGCCGCGATCGACCCGGCCGTCGCGCTCGCGCACGACGGTCACCTTCACCTGGCACGTGTCGGGGACGCTGGCGCCGGGCGCCTTCACGAACGTGCCGGCCGCCATCGTGACCGAGGCCGGATCGCCGGTGCCGACGGCGTTGATCGTGCCGCTCGCCGTCTGGATGCACTGTCCCTCCGCGGTCCACCGCATCCGATCCATCGCGCTGCCGGTCCAGTTGACCCCGAACGCGGCGCCGCGCGAGACGCTCGGCGGGACGCCCCCGAGCGTGAACGGGGCCGGCAGCGTGAGCACCGTGCTCGGCGCGCCGTCGTCGACGTCGCGGCGAAACTCGACATCGAACTGCGCGTCCGCGGCGTCATCGGGGAACGACGCGGTGTGCGTGACGATGTTGAGGATGATCTGCTCGGACATCGACTTCGTCTGGCCGGCGTGGTGCGCGAGCAATTCGTCGCCGCCCTCGAGATCGATGAAGATGAGATCGGTCGGCGGGCCGAGGTAGAGGCTGGCGCTGACCAGCGTGGTGCCGGAGCCGTCCGCCGACGCGTACATCGACGCGTACATCCCGCTCGTCAGGATGTTGTCGGAGTCGGTGACCTTGCAGGCCGTCGCCGAAGTCAGGGCGGCGGCGGCGGCGATGAGTGAGCGGAGCTGAGCGAGCGAAGCGAGCGGAGCGTTGCGGCGTGTTGCGAGCATGATCGTAAACTCCAGGAAGCCAGGGCCACACCTTATCGCGGCGCGCGGCGCGCGCCTGTCGAAACGGCACGGCCGGTGGCCCGATGTGCCCCGCGCCGTGATCCATGCTCGTCGAGCTGGCAAGCCGTGCGCCCGCGCGCGTGCGCGGCAGCACGCGTGCTAGGCTGCGCTCGCATGGCGCTCGAGCACGTCGCGCAAGGACAGACCCGCTTCTTCACGCCGGGTGTGGCCCCCGATCCGCGCGGCATCTTGCTCGGCCGGCTGTGCGTCATGACGTTCGCGACGCTCGAGGGCGCCGTGTCGTGGTTCCGGCTGTACTCGGCGGAGGCCTCGCTCGACGAGCTGCTCGCGAACCTGGCGATCACCAAGTGCAAGACCGCGCTCGGCAGCCGCGAGATCGTCGTCCAGATCCCGGCGGTGTCGTCGTACGCGGCCGATCGCGCGGCGCGGCTGTGCCGGCTCGTCGGCGGCGCGATCTACACCGGCACGGCGAAGCACTTCGTGAAGTACCGCGACGATCGATCGCCGTACGGCTACGACGCCGTCGACATCGGCGCGATGCCCGCGCAGATCGACTTCATGGTCCACGGCGACGAGTTCGCGCAGGGCTACGTCCGCGAGGGCGAGCTGCCGTTCCAGCGCCTCCTGTTCCGGCTCTCGATCCGGAAGCTCCCCGGCGGCGAGCAGCTCGGCAACGAGGATCGCGGCGAGCTGTACCTCGTCGTCGCGCGCGGCCTGTCCGACGGCATCATTCGCTACCTGTGGCGCAACCGCGTCGAGGCGCACGCCGGCCTGTTCACGCCCGGCGGGACGAGCGCGTTCGACGATCAGGCGCGCGAGCGCGGCTACATGCTGATCCGCGCGCGGGCGCTGCCCGAGCGCATCTTGCAGCTGTTCCTCGGCACGCCCGGCATCGACGTGTTCCGCCCGGCCGGCGCGAACGCCGCCGTCGCCGTCGGGTACGAGCACCCGATCGATCTGACGTCGTGCGCCTCGGTGTTCTCGCCCGAGACGTTCCACGTGTTCTGGCCGAACGACCGCGTCGACGTGCTCCCCGGGCCGCTCGCGCTGTCGGACATCGCCGACCTGACGCGCGTCGATCTCGAGCTCGATCGGCCGCGCGATCCGGCGCAGCACCGCGGCGGGCCCGCCGAGCCGATCGGCGTGCCGCTCAAGCTCGCGGCGGCGATGGGGCCGCCGCGGCGCGTGGTCGCCACGCTGATCCCGACCGAGCACGGGCCGCGGCTCAAGCGGATCCTGTTCGCGCTGCCGCCGGTCTCGCTGCGCGGCCACCGCGTCGCCGCCACCGATCGCGGCATCCTCGTGGTCGGCTCGGAGAACCTCGACGTGATCCCGCTCGGCCAGCTCCTGTGCGAGCTGACGCCCGGCCTGCTCGTGCCGCTCGGGATGGACGTGGTGCCGCGCGTGTCGCCCGAGGTGCTCGGCCGCGCGCTCGGCCACGGCGCCGGCATCGTCACCGTGTTCACGGCGGAGGGCCGCCCGTTCCAGGTCAGCGAGGGCTCGTTCACGACGCTCGAGCGCAGCTCGCTCGCCAAGCTCGAGGTCGAGCGCGCCGAGGTGATCGACTACGCCGCGGAGCCGCCGGCCGAGGCGCAGATCGTCAACGACGCCGTCGGCCGGTTCGCGCTGTGGGGCTTCCCCGAGGCGCCGGATCGCAAGCTCCTGCCGTCCGGCGATCGGGACAAGTAGCCGTGGCGCGCCCGCACGTCCGCGACTTCCTCGAGCGGTTCGTGCACCCGCTCGTCGCTGGCGGCGAGCTGCACGTCGGCGCTCCGATCCCGCAGCCCGATCTCGATCGCTGGGCCACCGAGCTCGATCACGCCACCGTCGAGCTGGTCCGAGTGGACGAGGCGCGCACGGCTGTCCTGTCGACGGTGGTGTGCCGCCCGCCGGCGTTCGTGCTCGACGAGGACGAGCTCGCGCTCGCCGCCGGGCTGCACGACGCGCTGTTCCTGGTCCACCCGCGCGCCGAGGTGTGGTCGGTCAGCGACAAGCAGCGCCGCCGCATCATCGAGACGGCGCTCGCGATGGTGAGCCGCCCGCTGACGCGCAACCGGACGCGCGTGATGGCGCGCCACGCGCTGCTCCACAACCTGTTCCACCTGACGCGCAACGACATCACCGTCTCGTGGTGGACCGGGCGCGCGCGGTTCTACGGCCAGAAGCCGCCGGCGCGGCTCACGTCGTGGCGCAGCGTCCGCCGCGTCCGCGAGGAGGTGACCGTCGTCGACTTCGACGAGCTGCTCGCGGTGCCCGACACGGCGCCGGTGATCGCGACCCTGCTCCGCCGCACGCCGCTCACGCAGCTCCTCGACTCGCACCCCGGCGCGCCCCCGCTGCACTGGGAGGACGCCGTGTTCCTCCTGCGGGATCCCGAGCTCGCGCGCGCGGTCGCCTACCGGCTCGTGCCCGACGCCGCCCCGCGCGATCAGGTCAGCGGTCCGGCGCGCCTCGCCGCGGCGTTCGAGCAGATGCTCGAGCGGGCGCCCGATCCGATGGACGTCCGCACGGTGACGGCGTTCCTCGTGCACGTGAACGCGCTGTTCTGCCTCGGCGAGCTCGGCCTGCGCGAGCCCGGCGCGAAGAGCCCGCTGCTCTCGACGGTCCTGTCCGCCGACTCCGCCGGCCAGCGCCCGCGGGGCCTGGCGACCTTGTTCGCGCTCCCCGGCGCCGTCGCGCTCGTCGATCCGCGCCTGGCGCAGCCGCCCGGGATCAGCGCGCAGCCCGCGCTCGATCGCCGCTGGCGCGTCCACCGGGCGCAGGCGGCCGAGCTGCTCGGCGAGGCCGTGCTCGACGCGCTCGCCGCCCGGCTGCGGCGCCACCTCACGCCGGGCGTGGCGCGCAACCCGCTCGAGGTCGTCGAGCTCGGCGATCCGTCGCGCTGACGGCGGCCGCGGGCGCGCCCGTCGCGGGCCAATCGTCGCCACGGCGCCTTGGGTGTCCACCGTCGCCGCGGCTCGCATATCTTCGGGGGCGATGCGTCCACGCTCGCTCGCGCTGCTCCTCGCTCTCACTGCCGGCTGCTCGCGCGGCGCCGACCGCGAGCCGCCGCCTCCGGCCGAGGCCGATCCGCTCGAGTCGTTGCAGCGGGTCGCCGACCACGCCGAGAAGCTCGCGGCGGCGGAGCGGACCGCCGCGGCGGGGCAGCGCGCTCAGCTCGAGAAGCTGAGCGCCGAGGTCGAGGCGCTCGTCGACGCGGGGCAGCTCGACCGGGCCGAGCTCAAGGCAGCGAGCATCCGCTGGCAGCCGGATTCGACGCGCTCGAAGATCAGCGAGTCCGAGGCCAAGCTGATCCAGCAGTACGACGAGCGGCGCGAGACGATCGTGCGCGTGATCCAGCGGATGCGCGCGAAGTCGCCGTGACCGGCGCGAGCTCTGGCTGACGCGCTCACCGCCGAGCTGCGCGGCGAGGCCGTCCTCGACGCGCGCGCCCTATATAAGGAGAGACGCACCGCGTCACGGGTTCGCGTACTTACGTCACAGCCCGACGAGGATCTCGTACGCTGACGCCTGCGTTGGCGGCTGCACGGCGTCCCTGCGGTGATCGCCGCCTACGCTGAGCTCAAGCGCGCTGGCGGCACGCCATGGCCGTGACCTCGCGGCCTGCGCCGACGCCAAGACCGATTCATCACTGCGGTGCTGCGCGGTCCTTCGAGCCTCTTGCTCGCTGCTCACTGAACCACTCGGCCCGCCGAACGCGACTCTCGGCGAATTCAAGTTGGAGGTGCCGCCGAGCGCGACTCTCGGCGAATTCAAGTTGAAGCGCGGGGCCGCTCCGGGTGGCGCGCGATCGCCGAGCTGCTCGGCGAAGCGGCCGACACATCGTTCGACTCCGCGGACGTGAGCCTCATGGCCGATGCGTGTCAACGGCAGCTTGATGCCGTCGCATTCTGGCGGTCAGCGGGCGGCAACTCGGCGCACCCTCGGCGCGGCCGCCGCCCGCTCTACGTTCTGGCCCGCGGGCGACCCAGTCGCGTCAGGTGAGCACTTCGGCCAGCGTCTTCGCGCTCGGTGGAGAGGTGATGGAGCTCGATGATGCGGCCCTCGGCGCCGAAGATCCACTTGAAGACAAAGTCGAGCCGCGCCCGGCTGGCACAGAACGCAAGTCATGATCGATGGGTATTGTCCTCCTGAATTTGAGCGGCAAATACGAGAGCGCGGCCAAGGTGTCGTATGTGAATTTGATGCGTGTTATTCGGAATTGATGCGATAGGCTGGTAGACGTTCGGACACTGTTGCCGAGTTGCGTTCGTCGCTGCGCAGGCTCATTGCGTTGTGGCCCCACTTCAGGTTACGGGAGGGCCATGGCGAGGTGTCGCTACTGCGAGCACCGCAAGGGTAAGCGAAGCTGCCCCGCGCTCGTCGGCGCGATCTGCTCGGCGTGCTGCGGCCAGCATCGACTGCGCGACATCGACTGCCCCGTGGATTGCGTGCACCTCGGTGGGCTGATCGTCGCCCGCGAGGCGGCGCCCGCCGCCTTCACGAAGGCGGATCTCAGCGCGGCGTGGGAGAAGCTGTACGCGTATGCCAATAGGGCCTCGGGATTCCGCAACGAGGCGCTGCTGTGCGTGATCGAGAATCTCGAGCCGGCACCGTGGGAGCGCGATCTGGCGGTTGAATATGTCTTCTACGGCCACCGCGATGCCGGTGGCCGCCGGCTCATCGATCACTTCATCGCGGCGCGCGGGCGTGACTTGCCGCGGGGAGAGATGGCCGCGGCCGTCGCGCTCCGCGACGCGTGGGCGTCGCTATTCGAGGTCGTGTCGGCGCAAGCGGGGATCGGCCTCGAGCTTCGCGATCTGCGGACGGGCGAGCGCCATCGCGTGCGCGAATTCCTGGCGGCCTCCCAGGTCACGCCAGGCGACGTGATGTTCGCGTGGCTGATGCCGGTCGCCGATCACATCGAGCTCAGCGGCGTCGCCTGCATGATCCCCGAGCAGCATCGCCAGGCCGTGCGTGCGGTGATCGAGGCCGAGCTGGAGGTGGCCCGGACGCGATGGCCCGGGAGCTCGGAGCGCGAGCTCGTCGGCTCGATCGCGTGGGTCGTCGCGGAGGCGATGCGCGCGCCGGTGCGCGAGGAGCCAGCGGCCGGGCCCTACGACGCCTCGCACGCGCCGCACCCTGGCGAGCGCGCGGCCGGCGTCGGGTCCCCGCGCGGTGCGGCACCCTGAGCCGGAGCGGACCGGCGAGCGGATCTGGCACCTGCCCGGCAAGATCCCGATCTCGCAGGTCCGCGCGCTGCGCGAGCTTCGCAGCAGCCGCGAGCACGGTCCGCTGTTCGCGCGGTTCATGGTCCGCGGTCACTGGCGTCGCGCACTGCACACGTGGCGCGATCAGGGCGCGCGATGGATCGAGCCGTACTGGAGAGGTCCCGCGCTCGGCGACATCGTCGAGCGCGAGTACCGCCTGAAACCGTAGACCACATCGTACGGATGCGTTTCTCGATCCTCGTCAGTGTGCGGCGCAGGCCCCGAGCTCCGCGCCGCACTCGGTCAGCGGGTTCTCCGCGCGGAACATGCAGCGCAAGAGCTCGGAGCTCTCGGCCGACACGGTCGGCGACGCCGCGAGCATGCAGTCGGTGACCGCCGCGAGATCCTTCGACACGGCCTCCTGCAGGCAACCCATCGTCTGCTGGCACGTCGCGGTGCCCTGGCCGATCCACTCGGCACCCAGGGTGCGGCCCGACTCCTCGAGGCAGAACGCGGTGCGCGGGTCGGCCGGGTAGTACGAGGCGGCCAGCGAGCACATCTCGTCGGTCGTCCGAGGCCCCTGGTAGATCGGCGTGCCGCCGATGTTGCGATAGTCGCAGAAGTAATCGATCTGCGAGCCGGCCGGGACCGTGAACGCGTCATAGCGCTGCACGGGGACGTCCTCCCAGCGATCGCTCGCGTAGAACGGCGCCTGGCCGGCGATGCGCGCCTCGAAGCCGATGCCGCGCGCGTGCATGTGCGACTGGGCGTTCACGATCGTGATGTCCCGATGGACCGGGCAGCGCATGTGCGCCCGCGCGGTCCTGCCCGGCGGCACCGAGATCAGCGGGTTGTAGAGAGACATGATGTCGCCCTCCTGCTCGATCTCGTCGGCCGTGGTCGTGTCGAACGTGACCTTGACGTCGGTGTGGAGCGGCGCGTCGGAGCCGTTGCGGTAATGGACGTTGATCAGGAGGACCCCGCCGAGGCGGAGGCCCACTCCTTCGGGGAACGCGAGGACCGACCCGCCGCGCTGGTTCTGCGAGCCGCCGATGATCTTGGTCAATGACCAGCCGCTCGTCGGGCCGTCGCTACAGTCGAATACGTCACTGGTGTCCACCGGCGTGCCGTTGTCCTTCTGCGTCGGGATCGCTGTGTACTTCGTCTGGAAGACCAGCACGTGGTGGCTGCCGGCGGTGAAGTCGATCGCGTCCCGGGTGACCCACGTCTCGGGGACACTCACGAACTTGCAGTACTCGACCTCGGCGCCCGCGGGGATGGTCGCGGTCATGCGGAGATCGAGCTTCGGCGTGGCCGTCGGCTCGGTGGGATCGTCGGTGCACGCGCCCGCGGCGAGCGCGAGCGTGAGCGTGAGCGCGGGCGTGAGCGCGGGGATGGAAGCGATCAGGTATCTCATCAGTAGCTCCTTGGCTTGCTCTTGGGACGCTGCGAGCAGGCGGCAGTCGCATGAAATTCAGCAGTGGCCGCAGGCAGCCATGAGCAGCGGCGTGGCATTGCGCTACATTGAGCCGCCGCGGCGCGCGTCGAGGTCGCGGCGGCCCGGTTACGAGAGCTTGAGCAGGCGGCTCAGGCTCAGGTGGAGCTGGCTCTGGACGAGCCCGGCGAGGCTGTCGAGCTCGCCGCCGGAGATCCCGAGCCGCGCGTGCAGGAGGCGCCGGGTCTCGGCGCGCACGGCGTCGGCCGCCGCGCGGATCCGGCGGGCGGCCGTGGCGCGGTGCACGCTCAGGATCGCGGCGATCCGATCGATGCTGAGCCCGTCGGTGTAGTGCAGGCGGAGGACGCTCAGCTGCTCGGCGTCGAGCGTGCCGATCGCGTCCTCGACGGCCTGCTTGAACGCGGCCTGATACCGATTCTTGATGAAGTCGAGCTCCGCGTCCGGAGGGAGCGGGATCTGCTCCACCTCGCGGCCCTCTTGCTCGCCGCCCCCGATCTGCTCGTCCTTGTTGCGGCGCAGGGAGAGCGCCGTGCGGCGGGCCGTCGTCCGCACCCAGCCCACGAGGGCGCCGCGGCCCGCGTAGGACGCCAGGAGCGGCTTCTGCCCGGGCTCCTCGGCGACGAGCAGCTTGGCGCGCACGACCTGGACGACCTCGTCGACCTGGGAGGCAGACAGCCCCATCCGGTGCAGCACCGGGACCGTCTGGCCGAGGACGCTCGTGTCGAACGCCGCGAGCGCGGCCGGCGTGCTCGCGACGCAGCCGCACGCGAGGTAGAGATCGGAGCAGCTCATCCGCGCCAGGCAGCTGTCGAGATCGCCCTGCTCGGGCAGGTGCTCCGCGAGGTGGCGCACGAACTGCTCCGCCGGCACGTCGAGCCCCGGCCACGCGGCGCGGCCGGCATCGAGGAGCTCGCGCAGGCGCCGCTCGAGATCCGCGGGCGCGTGCTGCGCCACGCTCGGATTTCGCGCGTGGCGCAAGAGGACGTCTGCGAGCCCCACCGACACGACGCGAATATAGCGCATGAATCCGGGTACCTGGCGATGCGCGCCCAAAGTTGCGCGACAGATCCAGGCGGGCCGCGTCTCCCAGGGACGGACACGCCGATGCCCGGCTGGGAGATCTACATGGCCAAGCCCCTGCGCTTCTTCGTCTGGCTCGCCTGGCTCGCCTGGCTCGCCTGGCTCGCCTGGCTCGTCCGGCGCTCGCTCTCGCTCGCGTGCCTGGTGCTGGTCGCGCCGCTCCCCGGCGTGACTGCGCTCTGCGCGCTGACGGCGATCGCCCCGCGCGGCCGCGAGGAGACGCTGCCGGCGGTGGGCGGCAGGGGACCAGGGTGACAGGGTGACATCGCCGGCCTACTCCGCGATCACTCCGAGCGTCTGGAGCCAGATCTCGACCAGCCGCGGCCACCGCGTGATGGGAGACCTGGTAGGCCGCAGCCCGAACGCGTGCCCGCCCTCCGCGTACAGGTGCATCTCGACAGGGACGCCGGCCTGCGTGAGCGCGCGGTAGTAAACGAGCGAGTGGTTGACATCGTCCACGTCGTCATTCTGCGCGTGGAGCAAGAATGTCGGCGGCGTCTGCTTCGTGACGGGGACATCCGGGTTGAGCTCGAATTTGTCCTCGGAGATCCAGAGATGGCCCGGATAGAGGACCACCGAAAAATCCGGCCGGCAGCTCTGCTGGTCGGCCGCGTCCACAGCCGGGTACAAGCGCCGGTCGAAGTGCGTGCTGATGTCGGCCGACAGGTGCCCGCCCGCGGAGAAGCCCAGGACTCCGATCTTGTGCGGATCGACATGCCACTGCGCGGCGTGAAAGCGCACGAGCCCGAGCGCCCGCTGCGCGTCCTGGAGCGCCATCGGCGTCTCCGGATTTCGGTGACACTTGCATGTGGAGTCCCAGTGGTGTCCCGACTTGGGCACCCGATACTTCAGCAGCACGCACGTGATCCCACGGGACGTCAGCCAGTCACAGACCTCCGTGCCCTCCAGGTCGATGGCGAGGATCTTGTAGCCCCCACCCGGAAACACGACGACCGCCGCGCCCGTATTCTTCCCTTTTGGTGAATAGACTGTCATGGTAGGCCGCGAGACGTTGTTGACCTCGAGGTACGTCCTGCCGGCGATCAGCCCTCCCACCTCGGTCGTCTCGACCGTCGCCGCCGCGCCGCGCTGCGCGCCGGGCGCGGCCTCCGGCCATAGCGTGACCGTCACAGCGTGCGGTCCCGCGCCGGTGGGCTGGCTCGTCTGGCTCCCCGCGGAGACAGGCGGCGGCACCGGCGCGCTTCTGCAAGATACGACCGAGACCACGACCACAACCCAGACAACCCAGACAACCCAGACAACCCAGACAGCCCAGCCGGCCCAGCCGGCCCAGGCAGCCAAGAATAAACGCTTCATCATGATCGAAGTATCGTTATATGCAACTGCTCATGACAGAGGGGCCGAGCCTCGAGCCATGAAGCGGTCACGTTATCCGGGATCGGACGCCTCGAGCGGGCGCACGGGCACGCCGCGGGAGGCCGATCGCCACGCGCAACTCTTCGCGTTCGACGGCGCGCGGATGGGTTGCAACCCGGGCCGCTTCGGCGATGATGACGTCCATGCGCTCTGAGCATCGCGCGCAGCTAGACGCTTTGGTTGCGCGGTTTCTGGCTGATATCCGACGACTCGTGCGAGAGGTTCGCCTCGGGGATCGCGATCGCCTCCTGGCCGCGCTCGATCCGTCGCGCGCCCGCCCGGCAGCAGCGACGGCGAGGACCCGCAACCAGACCGCCGCGCCCCGCCGAGAGCCGGCGACGCGCGGGCGGCCGGCAGCCACCCGGCGGTCGCGCAAGCTGAGCGCGGCGGCGGAGCCCCGCGCCCAGCCGGCGGGAGCGGAGCCGGCGCGCGCGACGGCGGCGACCGCGACGCCAGCGGCGACCGAGGCGGCGGCCGCTGCGCGTGTGGACGCGATGACCGGCGCGGCAGCCAATCCGCGCGACACGGCGGCGGAGCGCGCGGCTGCGCCGGGGGCCGAGGGCTCGTCCTCGTCGCCGGCAGACATGAGCGCCAGCTCGGCGGCCACGGCCGAAACCCCCGGGCCGGCAGCGACGGAGGCCGCGCAGGCGGGGACGGCCGTGGGGCAGCGCGGCAAGCGCATGAAGTGGACGCGCGACTCGATCGTCGAGGAGCTGGCGCGCTGGATGGTGGCCGGCACGTCGATCGATGCGTCCTTCCTCAAGCGCAACGGTCCGCCGGGGCTGGTGCCCGCGGCGCTCCGCATCTTCGGTCGCTTCGACGCCGCCTTGAACGTCGCCGGCCTGCATGTGGCCAAGCTGTACCCCGCCGGCCCGCCGGCACCCGACGGTCTCGCCGTCAAGCGATCGCGGCGCCCCGCGGCCATGCGAAGCAGCGCGGCCGCCGATCGCGCGCGCTAGCCAGCGGCGGCCGGCTCGCGCGGCGCGCCGATCAGGTACGTCACGGGCACGCCGCGGCGGCGGTACTCGCCGACCTCCCAGGTGTAGCCGTCGTCGAGGCCGGCCGTGAGCGCGCGCAGCTCGGCCGGGCGGTAGCTGCGCAGGCAGGACACGACGCCGTCCCACAGGACGAGCAGCGGCACGATCGGGACGACGTACGTGAAGAGGAGCCGCGCCCACGAGCGCGGCCGGATCCGCGGCGTGAGCAGGAGGACCGCGAGCGGCACCAGCAGCATGCCGAGGACGGCGGCCAGCGAGCGGCGCGTGCCCTCGACGACGACGATCGGCTGGCGGCGGCGGTGAGCGTCCGCGAGCACGGCGCGGGCGTCCTCGGGCCGGAGGTGGTGGAGGGCATCGAACATCGTCCGGACACCGGACAGACGCGCCGGGACGGCGCGCGCGTCGACCGGCGCGGCCTCCCCGGTGGCGGCGCCGCCGGTGGCCGCCTCGACGCGCGCGAACGCGGCGCGATTGGGATAGAGGTCCGTCATGGTCACGCGCGCCGGGCGGCCGAGCGCCGCCGAGAGCGCCGGCTGGAGGCGCAGCCAGGGGCCGGTGCCGCCGGCGCACAGATCGACGATCCGATCGCTGCCCGCGCGCGCGCACAGCTCCGCGAGCCGCGGCGCCAGCGGCGCGAACGGATCGGCCGCGTCGAGCGCCGCCGCCAGGTAGTCGGTCTCGGCGCGGCGGAGCACGTCGGGCAGCCAGGGCTGGTCGTTCCACTCCATGAGGTGCAGGCGGGGCCAGGCGATCATCGAAACCTCCTCGGAGACCAGGGTGGCTCCGGCGCGGCCCGGCGTCTTGTCCGGCCGCGCCAGCTCGGTTGACCGATCGCGCCGCGGGCGCGGCGGCTGGTTACGGTGGCGCGCCGGGCTACGCCCGCGGCTTGTGGCGGAACTGCCCCGGCGTCATGCCGGTCCAGCGCACGAACGCGCGGTGGAAGGCGCTCTGATCGGCGAACCCGAGCGCGAACGCGACCTCGGCGACCGGCCGCGTGTGCTCGCCGAGCCACTGCCGCGCCAGGCCGGCGCGCAGGTCGTCGACCACCGCCTGGAAGCTCGCGCCGTGCAGGTCGGCGAGGCGGCGCTGCAGCGTGCGCGGCGCGACCCCCAGGTGGCGCGCCACCGCCGCCACCGAGAGCTCGCCCTCGGCCAGCGCGCGCAGCGCCGCGGCGCGCACCTGCGCGATCAGCTCGGGCGCCGTCGGCAGCTGCGCGAGCAGTGTGCGGGCGTGGCTGTCGAGGATCTCGGCGAGCGCGGCGTCGGCCGTCGTGGTCGCGCGGTCGAGATCGGCGCGCGCCAGGGTGAGCCGCGGCACCTCCGCCCCGAACGACGGCGCGACGCCCAGCACGCGCGTGTGCTCGGCGATCCGCCGCGGCGCCGGGTGCCCGAAGCTCGCGCGGCGCGGCGCGAGCGCGGCCCCCGTCACGCGCCGCGCGATCAGGACGAGCCACGCCCAGCCGAACTCGGCGGCGTGGCGCGGCAGCGCGAGCCCGCCGCGGGTGTCGTGGACGATCGCGGCCTCGTCGCCCTCGAGCACGAGCTCGCTCGTGCGCACGTCGTGGAATACGCGCTCGAAGCGCAGGACGCGCCGCAGCCCGTCGCCGAGCGTCGGGCTCGCCGCGATCAGCTGGCCGCCGAGGCCCTGCGGCGCCGCCGCGGCGAGCTCCGCCAGGTGCAGGCCGAAGTCCTCGTCGCCGACGAGCCGCGGCACCTCCTGCCACAGCGCGATCACGTCCGACACCGGCACGCGCGCGTCGGCGTCGGCGAGCAGCGCCGGATCGATCCCGAAGCGCGCGCACAGCTCGGCCGGCGGCAGCCCGCCCCGCGCCGCGCCCATCGCGATGGTGCGGACGGCGAGCACGGACAGGGTCCCGGTGGACTCGGTGCGCATGGCGCTTCGCCGCCCATGGTACGCCGCCCATGGTACGCCGCACGGCGCCCGCGGCGCGCCCCTGCCGCGGCGGCGGCGAGCTAAGATGTGGCGTGGTCGGGTGTCTCTCGGAGAACACCATCCAGGAGCTCGTCTCGGGGACGCTCTTCGGGGACGCGCTCGCCGCGGCGCGGCTGCACATCGAGACGTGCGCGGACTGCCGCACGCTGGTCGTCGAGCTGGCGCGGGACAGCGACCTCGCGGCGCTCTGCGACGCGGACACCCTCCAGGCGCAGGGCGAGGCCGCCGCGCCGCCGCGCGGCCCCGCCGGCCCCGCGGCGCGCACGATGGCGGAGCGGTTCGAGATCGTGCGGCCGCTGGGGCGCGGCGGGATGGGCGTGGTGTACGAGGCGATCGATCGCGAGCGCGGCGTGCGGGTGGCGCTCAAGACGCTGCAGCACGTGAGCGCCGACGGGCTCCTGCGGTTCAAGACCGAGTTCCGGGCGCTGCAGGACGTTGCGCACCAAAACCTCGTCGCGTTCGGCGAGCTGATCGAGGACGGCGGGCAGTGGTGGCTGACGATGGAGCTCGTGGAGGGCCAGGCGTTCGGCGAGCACGTGCGCCCGGGCGGGCGCCTCGACGAGCCGCGGCTGCGGGCGGCGCTGGCGCAGCTGGCGGCGGGGCTACGTGCGCTGCACGCGCACGGGCTGGTGCACCGCGACGTCAAGCCGCACAACGTGCTGGTGACGGCGGCGGGGCGCGTCGTGCTGCTCGACTTCGGGCTGGTGGCGGGCGTGGCGCAGAGCGAGAGCAACGTGGTCGGGACGCCCGCGTACATGGCGCCCGAGCAGGCGATGCTCGAGGAGGTGGGCCCGGCGGCGGACTGGTACGGCGTGGGCGCGCTCCTGTACGAGGCGCTGACCGGCGCGTTGCCGTTTGCCGGCGCGCCGCTGCAGGTGCTGGTCGCCAAGCAGCACGCACCGCCGCGCCGCCCCAGCGAGCTGGCGCACGTGCCCGCAGACCTGCCGGCGGATCTCGAGGAGCTCTGCATGCAGCTCCTGGCGATCGAGCCCGCGGTGCGGCTCGCCGCGGCCGCCGCGGCCGCCGCGCTCTTCACGCTCGATCCGGGCGCCGCCGTGGCGCCGCGATCGCCCGTGCGTGCGGCGCCCGGATCGGCGCCGGGATCGGCGCCGACGTTCGTGGGCCGCCGGGACGAGCTGGCCCTCCTGGGGGACGCGTTCGCGGCGACGCGCGCGGGCGGCGAGGCGATCGTGCTGGTGCAGGGCGAGTCGGGGATCGGCAAGAGCGCGCTCGTGGAGCGGTTCGTCGGAGACCTGCGCGGGGCCACGCCCGAGCTCCTCGTGCTCGCCGGCCGCTGCTACGAGCGCGAGACGGTGCCGTACAAGGGCGTCGACGGCGTGGTGGACGCGCTGGCGCGTCACCTGCGCAAGCTGCCCGAGGCCGAGGCCGCGGCGGTGCTGCCGCGGCGCGCCGGGCTCCTGGTGCAGGCGTTCCCGGTGCTCGGCAAGGTGTCCGCGCTCGCCCGGCTGCCGGCGGACGACGTGCTCGATCCCGTGGAGCTCCGGGCGCGCGCGTTCACGGCGCTGCGCGAGCTGCTCGGCCGCCTGGCAGAGCGGCGGCCGGTGGTGGTGCAGATCGACGATCTGCAGTGGGCGGACGCGGACAGCCTGGAGCTGCTCGCGTCGGTGATGGCGCGGCCGGAGGCGCCGCCGCTCCTGCTCGTGCTGACGAGCCGACCGCCGCGGGAGGCGACCGACGGCGCCAGCACCGCGGCCGCGCTGGCGCGGGTGCGCGCGCTGTCCGGGCTGCGGCTGCTCGAGCTCTCGCCGCTACCGCGCGCGGAGGCCGTGGCGCTGGCGGAGCGGCTCTTCGCCGAGAGCGCGGCCGCGACCGCGACCCCTGCCAGCGCCGCGGCCGTGGCCGCCGAGGCGGCGGGGCACCCGCTGTTCATCGACGCGCTGGTGCGGCACACGGCCGTTCGGTCCGCCGCGCTCCCCGCGGGCGTCCCGCTGCGCCTGTCGGACGCGCTGTGGGGGCGCATCGCCGAGCTTCCCGCCACCGCGCGGCAGCTGCTCGCGCTGACCGCCGTGGCGGGCTGGCCGCTGCCGCGCGGCATCCTCTCCGCCGCGGCGGCGTTGCCCGCCGGTGAGCTCGAGCCGGCGCTCGATCGGCTGCGCCACGCGCACCTGGTGCGCGCGGCGGACCACGTGCGCAAGGGCGCCATCGAGCCGTACCACGATCGGATCCGCGAGGCGGTGCTCGAGCACCTGCCGCCCGCGCAGCGCAAGGAGTGTCATCGGGCGCTCGCCAGCGCGCTCCTCGCCGCGGCCCCGGCCCCGGATGCATCGCTGCCACCACCGAGCCCGCGCGAGGTCATGGTCGAGGCGGCGCCGCATCCGCCGAGCTCGAGCGACGCCTGGTGGGCCCCCGAGGCGGTGGGCGTGCACCTCCACGCGGCGGGCGAGCTCGAGCAGGCCGTGCGCTACATGGTGCAGGCCGCGGATCAGGCCGCGGCGGCGCTGGCGTTCGATCGCGCCGCGCGGCTGTACCGCCAGGCGCTCGCGCTCCACGCGGAGTCCGGCGCGTCGCCGGGGCCGCTCGGCGATACCCGCGAGGTGCTCGCGCGGCTCGCGGGCGCGCTGGTCAACGCCGGCCACGGCGCCGAGGCGGCGACCGTCTACTTCGAGCTCGCCGGCCGGGCCCAGGCCGCGGGGGAGGCGTCGCTCGAGCTCCGGCTGCGCGGCGCCGATCAGCTCCTGCGCAGCGGCCACCGGAACGAAGGCCGGCCCGCGCTCGCCGCGGTGCTCGACGAGCTCGACCTGCGCTCGCCCTCGACGCGCGCGGGCGCGCTCGTGCGCCTCCTGTGGCGCCGGGCCCAGGTGCGGCTCCGCGGGATCGCCGCGTTCACCCGCGAGGGCGCGAGCGGCGAGGCGTCACCGCGGGAGCGCCTCTGCCTGGATGCCTGCCGTGTGGCGTGGCTGACGACGGACCTGCCCGCCGAGTACCTCACGCGCTATCAGCTCCTCGCCCTGAAGACGCCCGATCCGCGCAGCGCGAGCCTGGCGCTGACCGCGGAGTTCATGCTCACCGCGGTGACCGGCGGCGCCAGGTCGCGGCGGATGGGCCGGCTCGTCGACGCGCTCGCGGCGGTGGCGGAGCGGAGCGCGGACCCCTACGTGATCGGGCAGACGGAGAGCGCGCGCTCGTTCCTCGATCTCTCGCTCGGGCGGTGGGACCGCGGCCGCGAGCACGGGGCGCGGGCGGTGGAGGTCCTCCGCGAGCGCTGCCTCGGCGCCTCCTACGAGACCGCGATCGCCGCGGTGCACCTCCTCATGTGCCTGTTCTATCAGGGCGCGCTCCGCGACTTCGTGCGCGAGCTCTTGCCGCTCCTGCGCGAGGCCGAGGAGCGCGGGGACCACTTCACGCTGACCACGCTGCACGGCGGCGCCGTGGGCCTCATGTCGCTCATCGGAGATCGCCCCGATGCGGCGCGGCGAGAGGTCGAGCGCGGGATCGCGCTGCGGACCGACCTCGAGACCGACGTCCTGCTCTTCGCCGGGCAGCTCTCGCACGCGGAGATCGATCTCTACGAGGGCAACGGCGCCGTCGCCTACCGGTGGAGCGAGCAGGACTGGCGCCGCATGCTGGCCCTGCCGTTCGGGCGGATCGGGTTCGTGCGCGCGCGCGCGCTCTGCCTCCACGGCCTCGCCGCGCTGGCCGCGCTGCGAGCGGGCGCGCGCGAGCCCCGGCTCGTCCGCGCCGCGGCGCGCGACGCCCGCGCGCTCTGCGCCATGCGCATGCCGTGGACCCGCGCGCTCGCGCGCAGCCTCGAGGCCGGTGTCGCGCTCGCGACCGGCGGGCGCGCGGAGGCCCGCGCGGCGCTCGAGCGCGCGGCCACCGAGCTTACGGCCGCCGGCATGAGCTGCCACGCGACGCTGGCGCGGCGGCGCGTCGGCGAGCTCGCTGGCGGCAGCGAGGGCGCGCGGATGATCGCCGAGGCCGACGCCTGGCTGTTGGCGCAGGACGTCCGCGCGCCGGAGCGGCTGGCCCGCGTGTACATGCCCGAGGTGGCGTAGCAGCGCCGTGCCCCGGCGCGGCGATAGAATCGCCTCCGTGGCCGGGTGTCTGTCGGAGAACGCGATCCAGGAGCTGGTCGCCGGGGCGCTGTCGGGAGACGCGCTGGCGCAGGCGCACCGGCACATGGAGGCGTGCACGGCGTGCCGCACGCTGGTGATCGAGCTGGCGCGCGACGGTGATCGGGAGGCGATCGGCGGCGCGGACACGCAGCTGTCGGGGAGCGGCGCGGGGCGCCTGCGCGGTGGCGGCGCGCCGGCGCGCACGCGGAGGGGCGCGCGCAGCTCGAGCGCGCGCACACCGAGCTCTCGGCCGCGGGGATGGACCTGCACGCGACGCTGGCGCGGCGGCGCCTCGGCGAGCTCACCGGCGGCGCCGAGGGCGAGCGCGCGGTCGCCGAGGCAGACGCCTGGCTCTTGGCCCGGGGTGTCCGCGTGCCCGAGCGGCTGGCCCGCGTCTTCATGCCCGCTGTGGCGTAGCCCCGTTGGCCAGGCCGGGCCAGGCCGGGCCGGGCCGCGTTGCGCCCGGGGCTGCGCTCAGCGCCGCATCAGCCGCGGCTGCGAGCTGGCGGCCGGCCGCCGCGCCTCGCGGACCGCGCGTGCTTCAGGCGGCGCGCTCGCGGCCTCGCCGGCCGTCTGGGCCTGCACTTGCACCCAGCCGGATCGCGACGAGCCCTCGGTCTCCTTGCGGTATCGCGCGCCGGTCGCCGTGTCGGTGTATTCAGACCCCAAGGGGGCATACAGCACTCCATCCGGCGCGCCCGCGTATGCGATGGAGTAATAACCGATCTCGGCCGCGTGCTCGGAGCCGTACGATGGCCAGATCTCCTGACCCGAGTGGTAGAGGAGCGTGGGCAGCGCGAGGTTCTGGAAGTCGATGCTGCGGAGGGTGATGTTCTTCGGCCGCCGGGCGCTGGCGCCGTCGAGCAGTCGCCGGAAGTGAATCCCGGTCTGCGCGAGCTGGGCCCCCGTGATCGAGATCCTCGTGCGCTCGATCGTCACGTCGCGTGGGCCGCGCAGCATGACTCCGTAGTACTGATTGTCTCGGATCTCACACCCGGTGATCCGCACGGGCCCCGTCAGATCGGCGACGGCGGTCGCCGCCGTGAACGGCGCGACGTCCTCGATCAGGATTCCAGACTGGTTGTTGTGCAGGGTGCAGCCCGTGATCGATAGATCCTCGACCGAGCTCGCCAGGATGCCCGGTCCGAGCGCGTTCCCGGCGCACGTGAGGCCGGAGATCAGCAGATCTGCGCCGACCGCGCCCACGAGCAAGGAGCCGATCCCGACACCGGCCGCGAGGGTCGCGCCGGTGCCGTTCTCGCAGGAGGAGCCTCCGAGGATGCTCACCCCGCGATAGGGCCGGTAGCCCGCCAGGACGAGCGTCTCTCCTGCCACGAGCGGCACGGGCGCCGGCGCGGCGAGCGTGACGTGCCATCGGTGGGGGACGCCCTCGGCCCGCGCGACCGACGCGATGGGCAGCGCCACGTAGCGCGCTCGCGCTGGATCGAAGATCCCGATGGCCTCCATGATCATGGGCGCCAGGGGGCCGGGCGTCGCGCCGCTCCCCGGCGCGAGCTCGATCGTGAGCTGCGTGCCGGCGGGGTCCGCGGACAGCACCCGGAACGGATACCCGCCCAGGTTGGTGATGTGGAATCCGTTGCCCTCGCACCCGTACGCGTGGCAGCCGATGAACGTCACGGCGCGCGCCTGTCCCGCCGCGAACCCGACGCCGGAGCCCGGCACGGCGCCGCCCCGGATGTGCTGCGCGACGCACCCGACGACCGCGATGCGCTCGCCCCACGCGATGTAGAACCCCGGCTTGCTCACCCCGTCGACGACACAGTCGGAGATGACGCCGTCGCGCGAGCCGAACCCGGCGGCGATCCCGTTGGTCGCCGACCCGCCCATCCCGGCGCGATCCCCGCGCACGGTGATCCGCTCGCAGAACCACCCGGTGCAGCGATTGAGCTGGACGGCGCCCGCGCTGGCGGGCCCCCGGTGCACCAGCTCGATCGCGAGATCGCGGACACCGACATTCGTGAGCTCGCCGGGATCCTCGCCGATCCCGGAGCCCTTCTGGAACAGCACCGGGATGAACGTCGCGTCCACCGCCGGGTGCAGGAGGATCGACGCTCGCCCCTCGCCCGCGAGGGTCACGCCATCGTGCGCGACGCGCAACCCGCCGTCGAGCCGATAGGTCCCGACCGGGAGGTAGACGACGCCGCCGCCCGAGGCCCCTGCGTCCTCGATCGCGCGCTGGATCGCCGCGCGGTCGTCCGCCGAGCCATCGCCCAGCGCGTGATAAGGAGCTTGCTTGACATTGAAGATCATAAATGACTCTCTTGCAGGACCACCGGGCCGCCTGCGGGTAGGACGCGCCGAGCCGGCGCTTGTCGCGCGGCAATACAGCGAGTCAGGTAATGGCCATGTCGAGTCTGCTACTCAGCAGGGCTCAGCAGGGCTCGTCGGAGATCAGCATGGCCAGGGCCTTGTGCTTCGTCATCGTGCACCCCAGGCTCCCGCAGATGGTCTGGCCCGCTTGCACCGCCAGCCGGTACGCCGTCCCCGAGAACACGGAGAGCGGGCTATAACCAGTGACGGGGGCGAAGCTGCATTTGGCCGTCGCGGTGTCCCAGACGCCGGAGTACTTCGTGACGCCGCTCAAGCCCCAGACTCCCAGCGCGTTGCGCGTGTAGGCGCCGATCGAGTAGTGGGACGTCACGCACGTGGTCGGGTTCGTGGGAGCCGCCTCTGCCCAGCCGCTTCCGACGAGCAGCGGGACGTTGCGCGCGGTGAACTCGACCACGAACTGATCGGGGCACTGCGTGCCGTGGCCGTAGGAGGTGTCCGGGGACACGCGGTACGAGGTCCCGCCGTTGCAGGCCGTGGGGGCCGGGGCCGTCGCGTCGCTCGAGACCGACGTACAGCCGTACTCACCGAGCATGGACTCGGCCTCGGAGAGCGTCGGCGCTTCGTCCGCCGCTTCGTCCGCCGCTTCGTCCGCCGCTTCGGCGAGGCGCTCGTCCCCGGTGTCGATGCAGGCCGCGGACTGGAGGGCGGCGGTGGAGAGGCAGAGCATCGCGAGCAGGTGGTGGATGTTGTTCGTCATGGTCCAGAGATGCAGCGAGTTCGCGTTTGTCGCGCGCGATGCACGCGCGCCGGCTCGCGGTGCGCGGCTTCCCAGATTTGCCAGCGTCGGTGTGTGTGCGTCGTCCGCACTCACGGCTCAGGCCGCGCGGCGACCCACGCGGCAGTGCGCGACGCACACGCGCTCTTCTCCCTCGCCGACATGCCATCGATGGCCCTATGCGTCGTTGACGATCACCTGGCCGGGGTTGACGATCGAGACCGTGCCGCCCCAGATGCACTGGCAGGTGTCGGACTGGCGCAGGGCGGGGATGCCGGAGATCTTGACGATGGGCGAGCCGGGGGACCAGGGAGCGGACGTGCTCGGAATGCAGGGCATCGGGGTCAGGACGCCGTTGGCGGCGGCCGTCGCGGAGGCGGTGGCGGGGAACGCGGGGGACGTGCAGAGGCCGAATGGCATGATGTTGACCATCGGGGCGTGGTCCATGATCGTCGCGGCGGGCTGGCTGCTCGCGTTGCGCAGCCGCACGGGCAGGACGACGAGCTGAGACGGCATCGTGCCCATCGAGCACATCGTCTGGGCGTTGTTGATCACCTGTAGCGGCATGGTGGCTCCGGGGAGAGGCGATTACTTGGGGAGCATGTGCACGGCGTGCACGCCGAGGTCCTGGGCAGTGAGGACGCGGGCCTCGCGCTGAAATTGGCGGACCAGGCCACGGACGACGTGGCTCATGCCGAGCGGCGACTCCTCGCGCACGGCGAGCAACGCGGCGGTCTGGGCGGCGCCGACGATGCCGGCGCCGGTGAGATCGAGGCGGGAGAGGGTCGAGAGATCGAGGTCGGGGGCGAGCGGGATCGCAGGCGTGAACACGCGCTGCCACATGCGGCGGCGCTCGGGCTCGCCGGGTCGGGGGAAGCCGAGAACGAGGTGGAAGCGGCGCATGAAGGCGGGATCGATCTTGTCGCGCAGGTTGGTCGCGAGGATCACGACGCCGGCGTGCTCCTCGAGGCGCTGCAGGAGGTAGCTCACCTCCAGGTTGGCGTAGCGATCGGTGCCGTGGCGGACCTCGCCGCGCGCGCCGAACAGCGCCTCGGCCTCATCGAAGAACAGCACGGCGTGGCTGTTCTGCGCCTCGTGGAACGCGACGTCGAGGTTCTTCTCCGTCTCGCCGATCCACTTCGAGACGACGCGCGCGAGATCGACCCGGAGCAGGGGCAGCCCGAGCTCGCTGGCGACGACCTCGGCGGCGAGAGTCTTGCCGGTACCGGAGTCGCCGGTGAACAGCGCCTTGACGCCGCCGCCGGAGACGCGGCGCGAGAAGCCCCACTCCTCCATGACGCGCGGCATGGCGCGGAAGTAGTGAGCGAGGTCCATGACGCGCGCGTGGAGATCGAGCGGGAGCACGAGATCATCGGGGCCGCGGCGCGGAACGACGAGCGAGGTGTGGCGCGCGCCCTCCTTGCGGGCCACGGCACTGCAGGCGTCGCGCAGGCACTCCGCGGCGGTGACGGTGTGGCCGTTGGTGCGCAGCGCGGCGGTCGCGCGCGCCATCCGGGCGGCGGCGCGGACCTCGGTGTCGTCGAAGCGATAGCTCGTCGAGATGGCGTCAAGCGCCGGGCCATCCACCTCGGGCAGGTGGGCCGCCCACAGCGCGCGGCGCGCGGCGTGATCGAGCGGGGTCACGGGGAGCTCGACGAGGCCGCGCGCGGCGATCAGCTCGGAGGGACGCCAGGGGTATGTACCGGAGAAGATGAGGCGCGCGCGTGTGCGGCGGCAGATCTCGACGAGGGTGTCGTTGGCGCGATCGGCGCAAGCGTCGAGATCGATCCACAGCAGCGCGCCGAGGGCGGCCGCGGCCGCGGCCGCGGCCGCGGGCTCGGTGTCCGCGGCGGGATAGCAGCGGACGGGGGCGCCGGTCCGGGCGACGAGCGCAGCGATAACTTCGCGAGCCGCGCACGGGGGGCCCCAGATCGCGATCACGTCGGGCTTGCCCGCGCGCAGCGAGGCCGCGGCGCGGGCGATGAGATCCTCGTCGGCAGAGACAGTGGCGGGGGCGACGAGAGAGACCTCGGCGGGGTCCCGGAACACGAGGGCGAGATCCGTGGAGCTACCGAGCAGCGCGTCCGTGCAGGCCGGCGTCAGGCGGAGCTCGTCGCGCAGCCCGGTCTCGCGCGGCGTGACGGAGACGAGCCCGAGGCGGCGAAGCCGGCCGTGCGGGCAGAGCGACGCACGGCGCGCGACGCGCTCGCGCAGCGAGCCGACGGTCAGCGCGCACGCGAGCTCCACCGAGACGACGCGGCGCGCGACGTCGTCGTGGACGAAGCCGAGCACGCGCTCGTAGTCGCCGTCGAGCTCGACGGCGGCGCACAGGACGAGCACCTCGCGCTCGAAGTCGTCCAGGCCGAGCGACTCGCCCATGGCATCGAGCGGGAGGCGCGCGCCAGCAGCGGCAGCGCGCTCGCGGAGCGACTGCTCGACGGCGACCTCGGGCTCGATGAGCGCGGCGGGGCCCGCGGAGATCGAGCGGTGCTCGAAGGGGTCGTCGAGGTCGTCGAGCAGCGCGTCGGCGTGGCTGCGGGTGATCGCGCTCGGCGAGGCGCCGGCGTCGCGCAGGCGCTGCGCCCTGGCATCGCGCAGCGCGATGGCGGCGCGCAGCGCGCGGTGCAGCGGACGCAAGCGAAGCAACAGGTGCCCGAGCGCGAGCTCATGCGGACACGGGGACATCACGCACCTCCGAGATCGACGGCGCGATCGCCGAGCCACGGTACGCGCGGGATGGTCGTCAGGAAGCCGTGGCGCATCAGGTCGGCATGGCGCCGGCCGAGCGGGACGCGGATGCGCACGCACGCGGGCGTGAAGCTGACGCGCGCGTCGAGATCGTGAAACCGCGAGAGGGCGAGCACGGGCGTCGCGGGCTCGGTGGGAAACAGCCGCGACGAGAGATCGCCCAGGGCGGCGGTCGCGGCGAGCGCCGAGGTGGCGTCGAGCGCGGGCGCCAGGTCGCGCGGAACCGCGGGCTGCTCGTCGAGGATCTCGACGAGCTCGATCGTGCGCGCCACGAGCTCGTCGAGCCCGGCCGCGATCGCGGCGAGCCGCGGCGGGAGAGTCGCGGTGTCGTTGGTCCACAGCCGGCCGACGCGGCCCGTGATGGCGCGCCACGGCTCGCCGCGCGTCGGCGGCGCGTCAGTGATGAAGCGGAGGTTCGAGAGATCGATGCGCTCGAGGGTGTCCGGATCCGCGCACGCCGCGGGCACGAGCACGCGCGCGCCGGCGGCGGCGGCGAGGACCGCGGGGAGGGTCGCGGCGGCGGCGAGCACGGCGAGGCCGT
The DNA here is from genome assembly GCA_035558535.1 of Kofleriaceae bacterium. Lineage (GTDB taxonomy): Bacteria > Myxococcota_A > Polyangia > Haliangiales > Haliangiaceae > JABFXX01. The sequence continues at coordinate 23,096 of DATMCI010000323.1, read as the reverse complement.
CACCGTCGAGGAGGTACCAGGAGCGGGGTGAACGCCACAGCACGCGCGGCGCCTCCGGCGCCCGCGCGCGCGCGAGCGTCGCGCGCAGCGTGTCGTCGAGCGTGGCCAGCACGGGGCCGAGGGAGCTCGCGGCGGAGGCGACGGCATCGTCGGAGAACGACTCGGCGCAGCCGGCGAAGGCGGCGATCACGGCGCGATCGTCACGCGACCGCATCCAGCCGCGCTCCGGGGGGCCGAGCAGCTTGCCGGCGATCCCGGCGGCGAGCGCGAACGCGGCGGCGCGCTGGTCGTGGAGATCGAGGAGCGTGATCGCGGTGTCTAGCCAGCCGGCGTGGTGCAGCGAGGGCAAGAGCAGGAACGGCAGCGCCGAGCGGATCTCGAGCTCGCCGCCAAACGCCAGCGGCGGCGCGTGGTGCGGGGTGCGCCGCGGCGCGCTCGTCGGGTCGGGTCGGGGCTCTTGCGGCGAGGCGTGGACAGCGGGATACGGGTCGGCGGCGGGCGCGAGGACGCGCGCGACCGAATCGGCGGCGGTGGGCGGGCCAGCGTCCGTCGGTGCCATCGCGCCCGCGTCCCGGCCAGCGTCGGCCGGCGCGATCGCACCCACCGTCGGGCCAGCATCGGTTGGCGCACGGGCGCGGTCGGCCAGGCCGATCGCGGGCGCGAGGACGCGCGCGATCGAGCCGGCGGCAGCGGGCGTCATGGCGCCGGAGCTCGGGACGGCGTCGGTCGGCGTGATGACGCCGACGGCCGGGACGGCGCCGGTCGGCGTGATGACGCCGACGGTCGGGATGGCATCGGTGAGCGCACCGGCGCTCGGTCCCGACGCCGACGTAGGGGCCGGGACGAAGCGATCGACGACCGCACGCAGCGCCGTGGCGGAGACACCTTCGTCCGTGGCGATGACCGCCGCCGCGAGCGTGAGCCGCGCCCGGAGCATCGACGGCGTGTCGACCACCCGCACGTTCGCCGACGCCGCTCGGGCCACGTCGACCAGCACCTCGGCTACCGGGTGATGCGAGGGGCGCGCGGCCAAAATGGCGTCGTGCAGCGCGGTGACCGCGCGCTCCTCGATGCGAGACAGCACGGCAGCCAGCGATCCATCTCGCCACCATACGCGCAGCGCGCGGCGCGCACCCACCGCGAAGATGGCCACATCGGCGCGGGCATTGCTGGCCGTACGCTCGGTGGCACGGCCCGCCGCTGGCGGCGCGGCGAGCTCGGTGAGCGACGGTCCCGCCTCCGGCGTGATGATCACGGAGCCTTCGCCGAGGCGCGCGGCCGCGTCATCGACCTCGCCCGCCACCGGCGTCACCACCACCGAGAGCGCGGCGCGTCCGCCGACCGAAGACGCGGCGCGCGGCGCGCCGGGGCCGGGCGCGTCGAGGTCTGGCGGCACCTGGTCGACGGTCCCGCGGCGGTGCCGCGCATGCGATGCGTACCGCGCACCGGCCGGGCCCGCTGCATCACCTACTCCGATGTCACTGGCGTCCAGCGCGGAGCCCGCGTACCGATCGGAGCGCGATCGCCCGGCGTCGGGCGCGACCGCTGCAGCGCCCTCGTCGAGGCGCACACCCGCGCGATCGCTCCCGCCGCTCGCCGTTGCCGACCTCGCCGAGACGGCGGCGCGATCGTCCGGTGCCGGGATCGCGCCGCTCTCCGTCGCAGGCACAGGACGCGCCGCTCGCGCACCAGGCCGCGCACCGTCCGAGCGTGCGGCGTCCTCGGCGAGCGTGCCGGGGGGCCACGCCAGCGCGGCGTCGAGCGCGGCCCCGATGCGCCGCCCGAGCGGTACCCGCGCCAGATCGAGCTCGCCCGCCGCCTCCAGCATCGCCGCGAGCTCGCCGAGCTCGCCGACCGTGGCTTCGACACGGATCCGCATCGGCGCGGTGACATGCAGCGGCCGCGCCGTGCTCGCCGCGAACGCCTCCAGGCGCCCGGCGATCAGCCGCGGCAGCGCGTGCGTCGCCGCCGCGAGCAGCGCGTCGGGCGAGCGTCCCCACGTCCAGCCCGAGGTGCGCCGGACGCGCAGGACGCAGCGATGCACGACGACGTCGGTCATGCCTTGAGCACTCGAGCCTGGACCGGCACGCCGGGCAAGAACAGCAGGTACTTCTCGCCGACCTCGGCGGTGCACAGGAACATCACGGTCAGCAAGTCTGCCTCCGGGCTGCTCCTGACGAGCGCCCCGCTCTCGAACAGGACGACCGCCATCGTCTGGGCCGAGAGTGGCTTCTGCAGGGTGATCGTGAGCCTGGGGCGCTGGAACGTCTCGCTCTTCACGATCGCGTTCGCAGGTGTGACCACCTTCGGTTGGCCGTCGCCCGGGAAGGCAGGCCGGGTCGCGACCGGCGAGGCCACCTGGTAGGTGTAGGGGTTGACGAGCACGTCATCGACGTCGTGGATCGAGCCGGCGATCGCGTCGACGGTCACCTCCTCGGCGGGCAGCTCGAACTCCGCCACCTCCTCAGCAGGCGGCTCGAGCTTCGACAGCTTCTGGGCGAGCGGAGCGGAGTGCCCCACCTTCGGGGAGGGCAGTTCGGGCTGCTCCACCTTCGTGACGGGCCCCACTCTCGAGTGCGTGAGCACGAGCTTGCTGCCGATTAGGCGATCGCGGAGCGCGTCCCAGGCCGCTTGATCGTCAAGCTTCTGCTCCCCGAGGCTGCAGACGCCGAGGATGTTGCCGCTGCTGCGGAACGAGAGCGCGTACAGGGTCGTCGGCATGGTCTCCTCACGTGCCTGACGCGACGAGCAGGTAGCTGCACGCCGAGGGCAATTCCACGAAGTCTTGGGTCGGGTGGGCCAGGTCGTACCAGCGCACGATGCACCGTACGCGGCGATCGCCGTCGACGTCGGCGCTGCACTGCTGCACCACCGGGATGGGGGCACTGGCCTTGATCGAGGCCGGCACCTGGAGCAGGGGCGCGAGGACGGCGTGCAGCCGGACCTTGCCGCTGGAGACCTGATCCTCGTCGACGCCGGCGGGTAGCGGCAGCCGCAGACCGTGGAAGATGACGCCGGACTCGGCGAGCACGTTCGCGGCGGGCAGCGGCGACAGCGTGCCGGCGTAGGTGACGTTGCCCTTGTCGTCGATCGTGAACGTCGGCGAGGGAGGCAACGGACCGTCCTGCTTGCCGAAGCGGAGCTCGCAGCCGCCGGTGCTGTTCTCGGTCAGGGTCAGCGCGTACCGCGCGCCGCTCGGTCGCGTGCGCAGGCCGAGCGCGCCGCCCCCCGCCACGACCTCGCTCGCCACGACGCCGACGTAGCGAACGCCGCGCCCTTTGACCGAGGTCTCGACGGTCCGAAACCGGCCCAGCTTCTTGTTCCACGTCACCCAGCCGACGAGGACCTTGTCGCCCGCCGGGGGGGCGCCGAGCTCCTCGTTGACGGTCGCGGGCCGTTGCTCGAGCAGCGGGATCTCCGATCCCGGCGCGCCAAACGAGATCAGCAGACCCTCCTCGATGCGCGAGACCTGGCCGACGGCGCACTTGCCCGGCCGCGTCTGGCCGGTGTGCTCGATGTCGAGCGCCTGGACGAACACCGGGTACACGTCGGTCTCGGTCTGCGCCCCGGTGATCCGGCTCTCGAGCTCGCGCGGGTCGAGCAGACGCGGCTCTATCGCCACGATCGCCCGGCCAAGGCGATCGACGGCCCGGCCGGGCGACAGCTCGACATCGCAGTACGTCTCGCCCTCCATCGTGTGCGGGATCTCCCGCAGCGAGAGGCCCGACGCGACGCCCCACAGGTGCTCGGTGCGCTCGTGGAGCCCGAGCGCGAGGCGGTCGTAGTCGACGTGCGCGTTCAGATCGCTGGCACCGATCACCTGGCCGTCGCTGAACGTCGGACGGAGCACCGGGCTCATCGCGGGCTCTCCTGGCTGCGTCGGCCGCGTCGATCGTAGGCGTCGAGGCGCGTCCTGAGGCTCGCGAGCTCCTCGCGTAGCTGCGCGAGCTCAGCCGCGGAGGCCTGCTCCGGCCGGCTCGCGGCGATCTGTGCGCTCGTCGGCGCGGGTCTGCGCTTGGCCGTCCGCTCGCCCGCCGCCTGTGGCGCGCCGTGCACCGCGAACTCGGGCCGCGCGATCGCACCCCAGTAGCGCAACGTCGTCGGTGCGAGCACGTACGTACGGACGCGGTTGTCGATCCGCGTGACCTTGCCGTCCTTGACGTCGAGGTGTACGAGCAGCACGCTGCGGTCATCGCACGGCGAGCAAACGGGGTTGATCACGGTGGCCTTGTAGTTCTCGAGGAAGCGCCGCAGGAGGCTGATGGCCGTCTCGAGCTTGGTCGAGGCCGCCCTCTGCGCCGGGGGCTCGTCGGAGGTGTCGGCGGGGTACAGGCCCCCCTGCGGCGACAGCCGGTCGAGCAGCTCGCGAACCTCGTCCTGCGTGTGGGACCCGCCGCCGCGTCCGGCGACGAGCTCCTTCACCGCATTCGCCAGCTCTCCGAGTTGCTGGCCGGCCGCGCTCGTCGGCGTCGAGCTCTTCACCTCCGCGTTCGGATCCGAGCCCGAGAGCTGCCGCCTGACGAGCTCCGCCGTCTCGATCCTCTGCTCGATCGCCGCGATCTTCGCCCCGAGATCGTCCAGCTGCAGGTCGGCGCCGCGATCGTGCGCGGTGGGCGTTGGCGGGTCGTCGGCAAGCGCGGGGCGTAACTCGAAGGTGATCCCCTCGAGGATGCGCGTCGGCTCGCAGCGCGCGGCGTCGCAGTCATCAGCGACCGGGTACGCCATGACGGGCTGCTCCGGCCGCTCCGCGTAGAGCGCGTACAGGCCGTAGTGCTTGACGTCCTGGCGCGAGTCGTCGACCCATGGATCGTTGCACTCGAAGCGACCGTGGAGGCGCGCCTGGAGGTCGCGGATCATCGGCGCGAGATCGAGCGTGCGATCGCACGTGAGCACGAGATCGTTCCCGCAGCAGTCGAGCGCGTAGCCCGGCGCCACGACGAGCTGCGCGCCATCACACGGGCCGATCTGGACCTCGAGGCCGCACACCACGCCGTCCCCGAACAGCCAGGCGTTGTGGAAGCGCGACTTCATGGCGAAGTAATCGATCAGCGCGCGGAGATCGTCCTCGGTGAGGAGCTGACCGGCGAAGAATCGCGGTCGGATGAACGCGGCGGTGTCGCAGGGAGAGCAGCTCGCGGGCGAGGCCTCGGGGAGGCGCGCGGGTGTGCCCCCGCACGTGCACCCGGGGCATCCGCACCCGTTGGTATTGGTGGTCTGCATGATCGATCTCCTCACTTCTTCTAGGTCCTCTGGTGGTCGTCGTGGACGAAGAACCAGCTCTCGAAGTTGCCCCCGGACGAGCCGTTGCCCGACACCCAGGGCGTCCGGGCCCGGGGCTCGTGGTGATGGCAGGGCGCCTTCGGCAGCTCGTCCGGGTTCCTGACGGCCCACTTCCCCTCGTATTCCTTGATCACCGGCACGAGGCCGCCGACGTGCTCGCCATCGACGGGGCGGCAGCAGCGATCGAGCACGAACCCGCTCCGCAGCTGGATCAGCACGCGGTCGCCCGGATCGAGCCGATCGTTGCGTTGCGCGCGGACGTGGGCACGCACGGCCCGACACAGCGTCGGGTCCGTCGCGTGCTCCTCGGGGGCGATCGTGATGTCGGCGTTGTAGATGTCACCCCGGCGTCCGTCGCCGCCCTCGATGATCCACGCCTCGATAACCGCGCGCCCGAGCGTGGATGCGTAGACCTCGTCCGAGAACCGGATGACCAGGCCTTCCCGCAGCATGGCGTCCACGTCCGTGGGCGCGTAGCTGCCGCCGTGCGCCCAGCTCACGCCGACGATGCGCGTGGGCACGAACGGCGCGAGCGGCCGCCGGAGGTCCGCCTCGATCTGCAGGCCGTTCTTCTCCCACCTCACCGCGGCGAGCGGGAGGGCGGGATCGCCGCAGGGGCGCTCGCAGGACGTACACGCGAGATCGTGCGCCGGCTGGTCGAGCGAGACCCGGACGTAGTAATCGTCGCGCAGCCGGCTCGGCACGCAGTCGGGGAGCACGCCGCGGCAGCTGTCGTCCACGAACGGCCGCACCAGCTCGAGTGGGCGCTCGGAGAAGCACAGCGAGATGTACGCCAGGCGACTGCCGAGGAGGAGCTCTCTGCGATCAGGCTCGTCCAGCTGGCCGAGGATGTCGATGTGGGCCAGCCACGGCACCACGATCTCGTTGCCGAGGCAGTCGATCGCGATGCCTCGATCGATCTCGAGCCACGCCTCGCGCGGCTGCGCCGCCTCGGATCGCTGCTCGGCGATGTCCAACCGATCTTGCGGCAGCGGCCGCTGCCCGAGCTCGGGCGCGGCTTGCCCGAGATCTTGCGGCCGAGGCCCGAGCGCCACCGCCCGCTGCTCGTGATCGGGCGCGTGCTGCTCGTGATCGGGCGCGTACTGCTCGTGATCGGGATCGTGCGGATCACGCGGCCGCGGACATAGCTTGACCTCGAGCCCGCACACGACGCCGTAGCCGTGGAGATAGCGGTTGTGGAGCCGGTGCTTATCGAGGAAGTAGCGCTGCTCGGCCTGGAGCTCGCGCACACCGAGGAGCTGGCCGTAGAAGTAGTTGACCCGATCGCGCGCTCGGGTGGCGTACCCGGGCTCGCCGTAAGGGGGGGCTGCGTGGCTGTGCTTGGTCATGATCTCCTCACGAAAGGACGGTGTGGATGCCGATCGCGGACGCGGTGCCGACCGCGATCCCTGCGCCGCGGTTCCGGCCGTACGCGAGCACCGTGCGCCGCAGCCGCGTGCTCGTGCCGAGGTAGGGTGGCGGCGGCCTGCCGAGGTAGGTATCGATGCCGACGGAGCTGTCGATCCCGAGCCGCAGGAGCTCGGCCTCGGTGCGGACCGCCGCGACGACGTGCGCCGGCTTCTGGGACTCGATGATGCGGCGCATCCGCGAGATCGCGTCGGCGGTTGGGCGCGTGCCGGACGGCACCTGCACGGTGATCCGCCAGCCGAGCTCGGCGACGTGATCGCGATCCGGATCGCCGTAGCTCCGCAGCGGGGCGTCACCGAGCGAGGACGCGCCGAGCCAGAACCGCGCGCGCGCTCGGCCGAACAGCCGCGCGTCGCCGAGGCGGAAGCCATGGGCGCCGCCGGCCCGCGCGAGCCGGGCGAACGGGTTTGTGCCGTGGGTCTCGAGGATCTTGGGCCGGATCCCGGCCACCAGCTCGATCGCGCGCGAGAGCGCCCACGGCGTGCCGCGCCGACGATACAGCTCGGGCGCCTCGACGAGCAGCGCGCGGCGCATCGGCTCCGGCCACGCCGGATCGAGCACGATGTCGAGGAACTCGCCGAGCCACGTGAGCGCCTCGGGCGGCGCGAACTCCGGATCGAGCAGCGCGGGGAAGCGATCGATCGCGCGATCGAGATCCTCGATCGAAGCGTCGAACAGGGCGACGAAGCGCTCGAGGAAGCCCGCCGCAAACGGATCCTCGCGGTAGATTCCTGGCAGGCGGGTGGCGCTCGTCGAGCGTGGGAAGTCGATCCGCAGGCGCCGGATGCGCGGCGTCGCGTCGCCGTCGCGGTCGCCGCGCAGGCGCAGGTCGAGGAACAGGTAGCGCCCCGGCGGCTGCTCGATCAAGAAGTCGCTCGTCGACGCGCCGGGCGGCATGACCGCCGCGAGATCGACGACCTGCCAGTCGTCTGGTGCAACCTCCTCGGGCGACACGTCTGGTGACTCGACCGTCGCGAGGCGGAGATCGGCCCCGGTCCGGGCCGGCAGCTCGAGGTCGATGCGGACGCGGTGCCACACGCAGCGCGGGATGCCGCTGTCGATCGGCCCGCTCGCGCCGCCGCCTCGGGACGAGACGACACGGCCCTCGCGCTGCTCCGTGGACGGCGGCGGCGCGGGCGGCGGCTCGGCAGGACGGCCGCAGCGATCGATCCAGGCCGTGCGCGGCGGCTCGTCGCGGCGCGGGAGCTCGAGGCAGGCCTTGGCCGTGTCCGCCCAGGCGATCCCGGTGTCGCTCCCGCGCGCCGCCTGCTGCAGCTCCACGGGCTTGCCGGCCCTCCAGGCGTCGCCGACGAGCTGGTACAGCGCGAGCTCGCCGCCGCCGGCGTCGACCGCGGCCCACACCGCGCTGTTCACGGCGATGAGCCGCGCGATCGCGCCCGGGGCGCGCGGCAGCGCGCGCCGATCGAGCGTGACGAGCGCGTAGGCCGCGAGCTCCTCGCCGTCGGCGACGAGGATCGACGCGCCCGCGAACGCGATCGGCCCGCGCGCGCGCGTCGGGATCGCCGCGACGATCCGATCGCCCTCCGGGGTGGCGATCACCAGCTCGCCGCGCCCGCGATCGAGCACCGCGACGCGGCGCCGGGCGGCGGCGATCGCGACCGGATCGATCAACTCGAGGTGGCACCCCGGCCCGGCGATCGGGACCGCGCCGAGGCGCGGCGCGGCGCAGGGCTCGGCCGGCCGCGGCCCATAGCGCAAGAGCTGGCTCGGCGGGCAGACGAGGAACCACTCGCACGGCTCGCCGCGCGCGATCCACGGCGGCGGGATCACGCGCGCGAGCGTGCCCGGGTCTGTGCCGGCTGGGTTCCGCGGCGCGAGCTCGATCACCTCGCCGAGCGTCGCCGCGCCCTCGGAGCGCAGGTCCTGCTCCCACGCGGCGTGGCGATCGAAGATCCGGAACGTGGTGGCGGCGGGACCGCACGTCATGGCGACCTCCGGTGCGACAGCGGGATCAGCTCGTGGTGCGCCGGCCACACGAGATCGTGGAGTGGGATCGGGACGTCCTCGCCCTGCCGCGACGGCCGGCCGTCGACGACCAGCACGAGGCGCGGGATCGCGACGAGCTCGCCGGCGAGCTCGCGCAGGAGGAAGCGGACGAGCGCGTCGTGGTGGATCGTCCCGCCGAACGGCCAGCCCTCGCCGTCGGCGCCCGTCACCGGATCGAGCCAGCGATCGATCGCGCGCGCGGCGCCGACCATCGCGGCGGTCACCGCCGCGCCGCGGGCGAGCTCGAGGCTCGCCTCGACACGCACGGCGTGGAACCTCGGCGCGACGGCGACGATCTCCGCGCCGTACGGGGCGTGGCTGCTCAGGTGCTCCGCGACGCCGAGCAGCGTGGCCTCCGTCGGGATCGGCGGCCCGCCGTCCATGCGCGCCCCACCGATGACGAACACCCCGACGACCCCGGGCACGGGGCGGCCCGGAAACCGCGGGTGCAGGCCGCCGACCGCGTGCGCGCGGCGGATGTCGGCGCCCGGCGCGCGGAGCGCGAGCGCCTCGTAGTCCGCGGCCGCGACCGCCCTGCCGCGCGCGCGGATCTCGCGCGGCCCGCGCTGCAGCGCCTTGGCGAGCGGCTCGACGTCGACGCCGCCCACCGCCGGCCCGATGTTGGTGACCGCGGTGAGGAACGGCGCCGAGCCGACGAGCGTTGTGATCGCGCCCGCCGCGATGGTGACGGACTCGGCGGCCGCGCGGTACGTCGCGCGCACGTGGCGGAACCCCGCGGGGAGCGGCTTGCCGCGGCCGGTGCGCTCGTCGCCGAACGTCAGCGTGCCGGTCGCGGGGTCGAACTGGAACTCGCGATCGTCGGGGCCGGCTTGCGAGAGGTCGTCGACGGCGCGCCACGCGACCGCCTGCAGCCCACCTTCGTCGATGCGGACTTCGATCGTTCCCTCGAGCACCGGGCGGTGGCTGGTCCGCAGCACGCGGCGTACGGCGGGATCGGGCGAGGTCGGCGTCTCGAGGACCTCGTCGCGGACCGTGTGCCCTGACCACGCGGGCACCATGTTGATCTCGAGGAACGCGATCGTCGGCGGCTCGGGCCACTCGCCGTCCAGGAGTCGGCAGCGGATCCAGTACGCTGCCGAGCTTCGCTCGGCGCCCTCGGGCGCCCCCGGCCTCCATGCGCCCGGGACGCGCAGCTCGATCACGCCGCTCTGCGTGAAGCTCCGGGTCTCGTCGAGGAGCACCTCGGCCTCCATGAGGTCGCGCCCGTCGTAGATCTCCCAGACCAGCCGCGGCGGCTCGGCGCCCGGCTGCGTGAATAGCCCGCCCGCCGACACCGCCGGCGGCGCGCCGCGCGCTGGGAGGATGACACCGATCGCGAGCCGTGGCGCCGGCACGACGCGGGCCTCGAGGCCGAGCCACAGCGCGGCCCCGGACTTCGGGGCGAGCCCGAACGGATGCACCACGCCCGCGAGATCGGGCGCCGGCCGCGCCAGCGGCGTGATGCCGCCGCCGAGGTCCCGTCCGATCGCGACGAGCTTGGCCGGGACCGCGTAGAGATCGCGCGCGGTCTCGAACGGCATCATCTCGCCCTTCACGCCGCGCCCCAGCACCGCGAGCCCGCGGCCGAGGGAGACGCCGCCGGGCGCCGATGGCGAGAGCTCAAACTTCAGCATCGCGCGCAGCGGGCGCGGCGCCCGCTGCGCCACCCCGGCCGCGCGCAGGTGCTCGACGCGCGCCTTGGTCGGCAGATCGTCGATCGCGGCCGCGACCACCGCGTGCTGCTCGGCGTACACGGCGATCAGGGCCCGGCCCGGATCGTCCAGCCGGGCGCTCGACCACTCCGGAGTGAAGCCGGCGCGGCGCTGCTCGAGCTCGGCCGCGATCGCGGCGGTGTCGGTCTCGACGAGGTGAGGCCACCGCGTCGCCGCGGCGTCGCCCTCGCGCTCGCGCACCTCGCGCGCCGCGTCCTCCGCGCGCCGCGGATCGACGACCTCCCTACCAAACCACAGCCCCTTCATCGCAGCCCCACTTCCGCCGCCGGCGCGGTCTCGATGCGGATCTCGATCTCGCCGGCCGCGACCAGCTCGTAGGGCCGGAGCTCGATGTCCCGGTGCGCCGCGAGGCACTCGCCAGCGACCGCCACCTCGAGCTTCGTGACCGTGCCGAGATCGCCGATCTCGCGCTGCGCCACGCCGAGCAGCGCCGACGATCGGACCGGCGCGCCGAACGGCCAGCCGGTGCCATCCTCGCCGCCGTGCCGCGGATCGAGGAACAGCCGCAGGGCGCTCGCCAGCCGGCGGCGCAGGCCGTCGCGATCGCGAGTCGCGCTCGCCACCGTAGCGCGCACGCGCACGGTCCGGTACACCGCGCTCTCGACGCGGATTGACTCGCCGACGAGCCGCGCGCACGCGAGCGCCGCCCGCACCTCGTCGATCAGGCCCGGGTCCGCGGCGGGCGCGGGGACCGCCGTGCCGTCGCGCACCGCGTCGCGCGTGCGGCTCGAGATGCCCGGGACGACGAACACGGTCGTCACGCCCGGCACGACGCCGCACTCGCCGCGCACGAACCCGACCTCCGCGTGGGCGCGGTCCACCGCGACTCCCGGCGTCGTGCACGCGATCGTCTCGTGATCGAGCGGCGTCGCCGCACGGGTCGGCCGCTTCAGGTCGGCGGCCGCCCGCCCGCGCGCCTCGTCGAGCGTCTCCGGGGCCCGGCCGCCGACCGCCGCCACGAAGCTGCGCACCCGGAGGTCCGCGCCCTCGAACCCCCGGAGGCCCGTGCTGTCATGCACCTCCCACTCGCACGGCGGGATGTTGCCGGCGGTCCCGCCGCCCAGGGCGTAGATCACCCTGATCTGCGGCTCCTTGTCCGCGAGCCGCGGCAGGCGCCCGGTCAAGCCATCGCCGAACACGATGCTCGAGCGCTCGCGATCCACGACCGCCACCCGCTCACCGGGGCCAGCGAGCGCGAGATCCGGCACGACGTGCCACCGGCGGCGGCCGCCGATCTCCTCGAGGAGGATCATCGTGCGCTCCGGCAGCGGCAGCGGGCCCGGCGGCCGCAGCACCGGGCGCTCCGGCGACAGCTCGATCGTGCGCCCCGGCAGCGGCAGCCATCGCGGTGCCAGCCTGGCGTCGTGCCACTCGAGGTGCTGCGCGATCGCGCTGTTCGGCTCGATGCGCCGCACCACCGGCGGCGACGAGAAGGTCGCCCGGTCGGTCACGACCCGCAGCCAGCGGACTTTGTCGGCGACCACGCCCCAGTCGCCCGGCACCGCGAACCGGACCAGCCCGGAGCACCGCAGCCCGAGCGTGCCGTCGTTGAGCCCCGGCAGCGGCCGCCACGCGCCGCCCGTGCTCCGGTACTCCCAGCGCAAGACCGCGGGCGGGCGCGCCGCGGCCGCCTCGGGATCCCACTCGGGGCGCACCTCCGTGTCGAGCTCGAACAGGATCGACACGCGCCCGTCGCGCGGCGGCGGCGCCGCGAGCGCGATCCCGATCCGCGCTTCGCCCGGGCGTCCGTCAGCGCGCAGCAGCGGGATCGCCCGGCCGGCGCGGAGGTCCTCGGCGCCGTACCCGGCCACGGCGTCGAGCGCGAGCATCGGCCGCCCCAGCTGTCCCGGTGCCGGTGCGGGGTGGCGCTCGAGCGCGAGCACGGTGATCCCGTGCAGCAGCGTGAACACCAGGTCGGTCTCCGGAACACGCAGCGTGGTGCGCCGCGGCACGGTCCCGTGCGTGGTCGACTCGAACGTGACGGCCACGCCCGCCGGGCGCGCGCTCCGGATCTGCTCGCCGAACAGCCGCATCACCGCCCGCACGAGCGGGGCGGTCACCTGATCCGCCCGGTACGACCGCTGATCGAGGAGCCACGCGAACAGCTCGATCAGCGTGATCCCCGGATCCACCGGCGCGTGCAGCGTCCAGTTCCCGCGCGACGCGGTGGGGATCCGGCGCAGCGCCACGTCGACGAGGCGCGCGTAGTCGGTGCGATCGACCTTGTAGTCGAGGGTCACGGCACGCTCCCGGGCAGGAGGTAGAACGGGAATACCAGGCTGTCGCGCGTGTTCGTGCGGCGTACGCGGTAGGACAGCGAGACCGTCACGTGCGTCGCGTCGTCCGCGTCCGCCTCGGCGCGCACATCGAGAACGTCGACGCGCGGCTCCCAGCGCGCGATCGCGGCGCGGACCTCGCGCTCGATCTCGCGCAGGTTCTGCTCGCTGCCCGGGCGGAACACCAGCTCGCCGAGCCGCGAGCCGAAATCGCGCCGCATGACGCGCTCGCCGATGCGCGTCATCAGGAGCACCTGCAGCGAGTGCTCGACGTTCTCGTCCTCCACACTCCACGCCAGCGCGCCCGTCGAGTCGGGGACGATCGGGAACTTCCAGCCCTTGCCGATGAACTCTTTCCCCATCCGGTTACCCCAGGTTGATCTGGATGGCGCTGACGTTGACCTGCTGCTGGCCGTTGATCCGGATCGTCGTGCCCTGCAGCGTGATCTGGCCCGACGCCTCGATCGTGAGCTTGCCCATGCCGCCCGACGCCGCGAGCTCGATCTTCGAGCCCTGATCGTCGAGCACGAGCTGGTGCCCGCCGGTCGACTTGAGCGTGATCTTCGAGCCCTGGTCGTCGAGCACGAGCTGGTGCCCGCCGGTCGACTTGACCGTGATCTTCCGGTTCTGGTCGTCGAGCATGACGTCGTGGCCCCCGTTGGTCTTGACCTCGACCGCGCGCGTCTGCGCGCTGTCGTCGAGTCGCACGACGTGGCCGGCCTGGGTCCGGATCATCTTGACGTCGAGGTTGGTCCCGTCGTGGTGCGTCGGCGGCTTGTCCTGGCCGTTGTAGAGCCCGCCGATCACGACCGGCTCGTTCATGTCGCCGTGGATGAACGCGACCAGCACCTCGCACCGGACCTCGGGCACGAACACCGCGCCGAACCCGTTGCCCGCGTACGGCTGGACCACGCGGCACCACTCGCTGACGGTGGCGTCGTCGAGCCACGGGAACCGCACCTTGACGCGGCCCTCGTGCTCGGGATCGTTGTTGTCCTCGACGAGCCCGGCACACACGCCGTAGAGGCGGCGGTCGAGGCTCTGCGCGCGATAAGCGTGCGTCATGCGCCCTCCCTCATGCGTTCGACTTCGAACGTCGTCATGTAGCCGGACGCGCCGAAGACGTGATCCGTCTTCGTCACGTCGTACTTGCCGTTGTAGCGAGGCCCGAGGCCGCCGAGCTCGATCTGGGCGAGCGGCCGGATCGCCGGATCGCCCATCGCCTCGCCGTTGCCTGTGAGGAACTGGTTCGCGGTCTCGGACAGGAGCTCGATCGCCAGCTGCTTGGCCTCCTCCTGGCTCTGCACGACGCGGTCCACGATGCGCTCGTCCTTCGCGCCGGCCTTCCTCTCGAGGAGCTCCGCGCCCGCCGCGCCCTTGCCGGTCCGCGGGAGGTCCTTGAGCTCCGCCGTGTACTCGATCTTCTCCTTCGTCCGCGCGTTCCAGCCGCGCACGGTCACCTTGCTGACCTGGCCGCCGACCGACAGCCGCGGGGTGAACGACACCAGCGACTGGCCCCACGCGAGGCGCACGGGCGCTTTGCCCTCGCGCCGCCACTCGCGCGGCTTGCCGAAGTACAGCTTGGCCTCCCCGTGCTCGATCACGATCGCGGCCTCGAAGTTGTTGCGCTTGGCGAGGTAGAGCAGGAACTGCAGATCGTCCATGTCGCGCTGCATGACCCCCTTGTGCACCGGACCTGTCCGGGACGACGAGCCGCTGAGCGTCAGGCCATGGCGCTGCGCGATCTCGCTGGCGATCTGCCAGTCGGGCCCATCGAAGGACTTCTTGATTTCGGCGCCGGGCTTGGCGCGCCGCAGTCGGCCGAGCATGTCGGTGCCGGTGACGTTGATCGTGGGCAGCCCCGAGCTCGGGAAGCTCGGCTGCAGCGCGGTGATCTCGCCGACGAACATCGTCGCCATCCCGCCGGGCCCCGCGTACCCCATCTGGATCTCGACCGGCTCGAACACGTCGAGGACGCTGGCGTCCGAGTACCGGAACTGCTGGCTCTCCAGGTCGAGCTCGTTGGCGACCAGCATCGAGAACCCGCTGAGCTCGTCCTTCTGCAGCGTCACGCGCAGCTCGAGCACGTCGGAGAGCTGCTCGAAGCTCTTGCCGGCGACCTGGACCGAGATCTGCGGCGCATACCGCGAGATGTCGATGTACGCGTCCGTCATGTGGCCTCCCCCCGGACGAGCCGCGGGATCGTCAGCACACGGCCCGGCTCGAGCGTGCGCGGATCCACGATGCCGTTCGCGCGCGCGATCTCCCGCCATTGCACCGGATCGCCGTAGGCCTGCTCGGCGATCCCGCTCAGCGTCTCGCCGCGCTGCACCACGTGCACCTTCTCGACGTCAGACGACTCCTTCTTCGTCAGCGGCGACGGCTCGGCGTTCTTCTCTCGGTACTGTTTGAGCGCGATCCCGAGCTTCGCCCGGACGGGCCGTCCCGCGTCGGAGAACAGCGTGTAGGTGACGTTGAGGCTCTCGAAGACGCCGATGAAGCTGAAGTCCTCCCAGATGAACCTGACGATCGGCGGCGCGTGGATCTTCTTGTCGATGTCGAGCAGCTTGCGGATCTCGTTCACGTACTTCTTCCGCACGTCCTCCATGCTGTCGGACGTGTCGACGATCGCGTCGAACGTGAGCTTCTCGCCGACGCCGCGGACGAACTGAAGCGGCGGCACGTCGAGGCCGGGGATCGCGATCTCCGCGAACGTGTTCTGCTTGGCGAGCTGGAGCTCCGTCGGGTTGAAGCACAGCGGGATCTTCGTCCCGGCCGACCCGCTCGGCGCGAGGATCTCGAGGTGCGCGTTCTTCGTGAACGAGCGCTCGACCGTACCGATGACGTTGCCGCTCGGCTCCGCCATCACTGCCCCCCGTAGCGGCGATCACCGACGACGCGGTCGCGCTCGAACGCGCGATCGCGGGCGTCGCGCTCGTTCTGGATGCGCGTCCACCGGTTGATGTAGCGCTCGAACAACCGCGCGAACTCCTGCTCGCCCTCGCCGACCACGTCGAAGTGCACCTCGAGCAGCTCGATGCGGACCTCCGCCATCACCGCCTCCTCGTGCCAGCGAGCCGGCGCGTGACCTCGAGGCCCTCGTGCGCGATCTCGAGTCCATCGATCGCGACCGCGCTCTGCGCGGCGTTGAGCTCGGGCCCGATCCACTTCGTGGCGAGCGCGCGCCGGAACGTGTAGATGAGCGTCGGGTTGCCCTCCTCGTTGCACACCGTCACGCAGCCGTCGCGCCGCGCCCCGAGGCTGCCGTGGAGGCCGGCGCTGTACCACTGCCACAGCGCGAGATCGCGGATCACGCCGCGCCGCAGCGTGATCCGGCCCCACGTGTGGCGCACGGGGAGCTGGTGGACGAAGTCGTTGACCCCGCCCTCGGCGTACGACATCACCTCGAGCTCGCCGCCGAGCCCCTTGACCTCGGAGAACGCGCCCTGCGCCATCACCGGGATCAGCGAGCTCTGCGCGGCCGGCAGGTGCGCGTCGGCCGGATCGAGGCTGACGTAGAAGTTGAACGCCGGCAGCGGATCTTCGAGCTGCGCTGGCCCGCTCATGACAGGACCTCCAGCGATCCGTCGCGGCTCAGCGCGACGCGGATCAGGATGAACTCCATCGGGATCGCGGGCGCGACCGCGATCTTGCACACGCAGCGCCCGCGCTCGATCTCCTCCGGCGGGTTCGTGCTGTCGTCGCACGTCACCTGGAACGCCTCCTCGGGGCGGGCGCCCGCGAGCGCGCCGACCCGCCACGCCTCGAGCAGGAGGGCGGTGATCGCGCGCACGAACGCGAACCACAGTGCCGGCCCGTTGGTCTCGAACACGAGCGGCTCGGCCAGCCGGCGGATCGCGCGCACCAGCCGGTGGATGAGCCGGCGGTGCGCGATGAACCGGTACATGGGGGCACGATCGAGCGTGCGGCCGCCCCACACCGAGAAGCCGAGCGCGGGCACGCAGCGCACGAGGTCGATCCCCGCCTCGTTGAGCAGCGCGTGCTCGCGGTCGTCGAACTCCTCGCGCAGATCGATCACGCCGAAGAGCGGGGCGTTCGCCGGCGTCGCGTGCGCGCCGCGCTCGCGGTCGAGCCGGCTGATCACGCCTGCGACATGGCCCGACGGCGCGATGTCGCGGTACGGCCGCGCCGCGCCGCCGTGTGGATCCTGCACGCGCACCCACGGGTGATAGAGCGCGGCCGCGCGCCACCAATGCACCTGGCCGGTGCGGTCGGCGTCGCCGCGCTCGAGGTCCTCCTCGACCCAGCGCATGATGTCGTCCGCGTGCCAGCGCAGCCACGGCGCCCTGCTCGCGAGCTGAACGCGGCGCGCGAGGCGCGCCTTCACGTCCGGCGGCGCCCCCTCCGGCGGGTCGAGCGGGAGATCGATCAGCACGAGCCGGTCGCGCAGCGCCTCGGCGTGCTCGGCGGCGGCACGGAAGATCTGGCGCGCGCCCGTGCGGAGGTCGTGCACGTCGGGGAACGCGAGCAGCGCGACCTCCGGAATGTCGTCGAGGACCTCGATCGCGGCGAGGTAGTCCTCGGCGCTCGGCGGCTCCTCGGCTCCGCCGGTCAGCGTCACCGTCACCGTCCGGGTCCCCTGCGCGATCGCGCCCGCCGGGGCGAGCTCGGTCGGCACCTCGGCCAGCCCGATCAGGCGCGACACCGGAGCGCGCCGATCGAGCGGCTGGAAGCGCGGAATCAGCTCCCGCGCCGGCACCGCGCGAAACTCCTCCCCCTCCTCGCCGGCGCGGATCAGGACGTCGACCAGCTTCACCCCCGAGCTCGTGCGGCCGCGGTACGAGAACGTCACGCGCGCGCCCTCGCTCCACGCGCCCGGGCTCCCCGCGTCGATCCGCACGGCGCCCGCCAGGATGCCGTCGAGATCCAGGGTGTCCCAGATCGCGGACGACACCGTGGCGCGCGGCCCGGCTGTCCGGACGATCCACGCCACCTCGCCGCCGTTCTCGAAGTAACCGCGCACCGCGTACGGCAGGTCGAGCTCCTTGTCGAGCCCGCCGAACTCGCGGAGGTAGCCCCGCCAGCCTTCGACTCGCACCGGCGCTCCGATCGGGCCGCGCCGCGTCCGGCCGATGAAGCCAGCCACGTCGCTGCGCAGCGGAGAGATCGCCGGCTGCGACCGCACGGCCTCGAACGCGAGGCCGGGCGCTCTGGCGGGGCGCACGTTCACGGCGATTGACCGTCGATCTCCAGCCGCTCGATCTGCATCTCGAGGGTCTCGAGCGCGATCTCGCTGTTCTTCGCGTTGAGGCTCGGGCCGGTGTACTTCGAGGGCCAGCACCGGGTCAGGTTCCAGCGCATCACCTCTTCGCCGGCCTCGTTGCGCAGGATCACGCGGCCGGTGCTGGCGCGCAGCTCCTGATTGCCCGTCGCTGCCTTGCGGATCCAGTTCCAGAACCGGAGGTCGCCGATCACGCCCCGCTTGAACGTGATCGCCTTGTACTTGGAGAGGCCGGGCAGCTTGCGCAGCCGCATCTCCTCGTTGCCGTTGCGGTAGTCGATCGCGGCGACCTCCGCCTCCAGGTTCGCGACCTCCATGAACGCGCCCTGGTAGGCCTTACCGTCGTCGCTGATACCATCGATCTCGACGATGAAATTGAATCCACCGTACGGATCTTCTCTCAGTATGGGAGGCATTGCTGATCTCGCTGGTTCGGGTTGAATTCGTTACGGCTGCTTCTGATCGATCAGCTTCTGCTGGACGCGGAAGATGACGAACTCGGCCGGCTTCACCGGGGCGATCCCGATGACGACGATCAGGCGGCCGTTGTCGATGTCGTCCTGGGTCATCGTCGTGCGATCGCAGCGGACGAAGAACGCCTCCTCGGCCTTGGTGCCGAACAGGGCGCCGGACCGCCACACGCTATCGAGGAAGTTCGAGATCGTCTGGCGCACGCGCGCCCACGTCCCCTCGTCGTTCGGCTCGAACACCACCCACTGCGTGCCGACGTCGATCGAGCGCTCGACGTAGATGAAGATCCGCCGGACGTTGATGTACCTCCACGCCCCGTCCGAGGACAGCGTGCGCGCGCCCCACACGCGCGTGCCGCGATCCGGGAAGAACCGCAGCGCGTTGATGCCCTTCGGGTTGAGCATGTCCTGCTCGCGCTTGGAGATCTCGTCCTCGAGGCCGTGGAACTCGTTCGCGGTGTCGAGGCCGCGGATCACCTCGTTCGCCGGGGCCTTGTGCACGCCGCGCTCGTTGTCGACGCGGGCGTAGATGCCGGCCATGTGCCCCGACGGGCCGAGGCCGACGGTGCGGGGCGAGAACGGATCGCGGACCTCGATCCGCGGGAAGTACAGCGCCGCGTACTTGCTGTCGAATCCCTCGCGGAAGGCGCGGATGTCGCCGATCGGGTCGATCGAGCTCGGGTTCACCGGCATCGGATCGAGGATCGCGAACCGGTACTTGAGCAGCTCGCAGTGCTGGATCAGCGCGTTCTGCACCAGCGACGACCAGATGCTCGGCACCATGCAGATCGAGATGTCGTCGATGTCCTCGAGCGCCTGGATGCCGGTGCGCTTGCCGGGCCCGCCATCCCGGCCGACGAACGCGTCGACCTCGAGGCTCCCGAAGTTGTCGTCGCCGCCTGCGAGCGGCGCCCACAGCTGCGCCTGGGGCTCAGCGTTGTTCGGATTGTCCACCGCGAGCGGGAAGCTCGCGAGCGACGTGAGGCCCGTGTCGGCCACGTCGCCGGCGACCTTGATGTAGTCGATCAGCCCCGACGCCGCGCTCAGCCGGTTCTCGATGTGCAGCGGGTCGTGCCTGTCGCCGCCGAGCCGCACGTTGCGGATCACCTCGCTGCGCGAGGACGAGTCAGGAGGTGAGTAGCGAACATCGAACACCGCCTCGATCAGGTGGAGCCGATCGCCCTCCCACAGATCGAACCCCAGATCCGCGGCGCCGTAGTTGTTGAGGGCGAGCTTGATCTTGTTGCCGTTGACGTCGTCCGAGATGGTCCCGTAGTACTTCCTGCCCGTGACCCAGCTCTCGATCTCGACGAGCGCGCCCTTGTACAGCGCCGCGGCGCCCCACACGTGGAGCTCCGGTGCCACGCCCACTGTCCTCGCCGCGTAGCGGGTGCGGAGCACGGTCGCCCCTCTCGTCCACGAGCGGCCACGCTTGACCGTGATCTTGTTGGTATCCACGGCCGTGATCCGGTACGGCCGCCCGTCGACGATGACGATGTCGTCCTTCTTCGGCAGCGCCTGTGGATCGTTGAGCGTCTTCGCGTCCGCGACCTCGAACGTGTCCCCCGTGCTGTCGCCCTGGATCGTGGTCCCCGCCGCCTTCGAGTCCTTGAGCTTGACGGTCGCGCCCTTGGCCCATCGCAGCGCCTCCGGTCTTGGCTCCGGCCTCACCACCGGCTGGACCGTGATCTTGTTGGTATCCACGGCCGTGATCCGGAACTTCTCGTTCTCGACGGTCACGACGTCGCCGGCCGCAGGGCCGTCCGGAGCCTTGAGCTTCTTCGCGTCGTCGACCTCGAACGTGTCCGTCTCCGCCGCGCCCGAGTCCTTGATCTTGGCTCCTGGTCCAGGCGCGCCGTCCACGGTGGCCGGTCCGGCCTTCCACTTTCGCGCGAACGGCCCCGGAGCCTCCAGCGGCACCAGCTCGACGGTGATCTTGTTCCCGTCCACGGCCGCGATCCTGTACGTCGCGCCGCCGACGGCGATGCGATCGCCCCGGGTCAGGTTCCTGGGGTCGGCGACGACGAACGTGTCGTCCACCTCGACGTCCCGGTCGATCCGCGTCTGCGTCGGCTCGTTCGGCTGATCGCCCGCTGGCGCGGCGAGCAGCTGATACGCGCCCGCGTCCATCGGCGAGCCGCGCACCGAGAGGTACTGGCCCCACGTCCCGACCGACTTCGCCTTCACCTTCAGCGACGCGTCCTTCACCGTCGAGATCTGGACGTGGTCGCTGCCCGCCTTGAGGCGGGGTCCGACCGGAGTGGCCAGGGTGATCATGCGCGCGGCCGGATCCACGCCGATGACCCGGTTTGCGGGGAGCAGCGTCCCGCTGGCGCGGATGCGCACGTCCACTCCCTTGTGGATGCCGATCAGGCTATCGACCTGGATCGTTCGGGCCTGCTCGACGGTGTCGGCGGCGACCGCGGCCATCAGCCCGCGGCCGAGGGACACCTCGGCCGCGCTCGCGGCGCTCGCGACGACGCGCCGGACGTAGATCCGCTGTCCGCCGTTGTCGAAGAATCCCTTGATCGCGAGCGGGAAGGTCCAGAACTCCCCCCTCTGCGGGTCGCCGCTCCAGCGGGCCATCGTCGCCTCGTCGAGGACGACGCTGCCGCCGAACTTGTTCATGTACTCGGCGAAGCTCGTGATCAGGACCGGCTTGCCCGTATCCGGGCCGAGCGCGGTGACGCCGACGGCGCCGGCGGTGCTCGTCGAGACGCCTTCGATCGGCTTGGGACCGGCGTCGACCTCTTCGACATAGACTCCTGGGCTCAGATACTCGGGCATGTTTGGTCTCCCTCTGGGATCAATCGATCTTCATGACCTTCAACTTGGACAGATCGTCCGGGAGTAGCACTTTCACCTTCTGGGACCTGTCCGGGTTCGGCGGCGGAGGCCGCCGCACTTCGATCTCGATAGTCGTGTTCCGCGGCGTCCGCCGGATCGGCAAGCTGAACTCGCCGTCCTCGTCGCTCAGCACCCGGCACACGACCTGCGACTGTCCGGGCGCCGCCAGCGGCTCGAGCCAGCTGATCTGCGCGTTGTGGATGCTCGCGCCGGCTTGGTCCTCGAGCTTGCCACGCAGCACCGGCACGCTCGGCGCGAACGGATAGCTCGCGTTGGGCAGGAGCTTGATCTCCACGGGCGGGGGCGTCTTGGCAGGCGGCGTGGCGTCGTCGTACGGATAGACCTCCACCACCTTGCCCTCGACCTTCTCCTCGTAGAGGTACGTGGGCATGTAGTAGTCGGCCGCGACACGCACGCGGTACCGCCGGGCCGGCAGGCCACGGGCGTCGCGGACGTGCTCGAGGTGCGGGAACCAGAGCACGCCACCGGCGGTGGTCGTCCGCGGCTGGATCTCGAGTGGTACCTCGCGCCACGTCCCCGCGTCGTCGGCATCGAGGAAGACCCGCCGCGGCCCGAACGCGGGGCCGCTCGTGTACTCGTCGGTCAGCTCCACCCCGAGCCCGGCGTGCAGGCCCGTATACTCGAGCTCGCGGAAGCGCCTCATGTCGGCGCCTCCTCGAGCACGCCGTGCCGGTTGTTCCGGCTGCGCACCTGCGCCGTCCTGCGCCACCGCTCCGAGTCGATCTTGACGACTCGTACCTCGTAGATGACCGACAGCCGATACGGCTTCTCGTAGGCCCGCCACACATGCGTGCGGTCCTCGATCGTCTGCTGGATCATCGTCGCCGTGATCGCCTCGTCCCCGGCGAGCAGCGAGGTGCCCTCGAGCAGCGGTCCCGAGATGATCGCCTCGTCGTACAGCGTCTGGATCGCGCGGCCCAGCAGCTGCTGGTCATCGAGGATGTTCCCCGTCCACGCTGTGATCAGGTACCGGAGCAACAGCGACGCGGGCGGCCGCCGCAGCTCGACCTTGTCGCCGACATTGACGCGGATATCCGGCCGATTCCGCGTGCTCGGATCCTCGGCCACTTCATACAGCGTCAGCGTGAGCGTCATGCCGAGCGCCGGCTGCGCCACGAGGTCGTGCACCTGGCAGGTCGCCCCGACGTTCACGAGCCCGGCATCGAGGACCCTCTTCAGGATCTCGGACACCTCGCGGATCGCGTTGAACGTCCCCATCGACGGAGACCACCTTCAGCAAGCCGCGTGCCCTCATCCGTATTAGCGATCTCGCCGAGTTATCCGTTTCCGGGGGTGGACGAATTTGTCCACGTGGACGGGAGTTCTTGTGGTCGTGTTCGCACGACAACCCTTCTTTGTGAAGAGGATGCGGTCAACGCAGCCCGCCAAGGTGCGGCGATACCGGCACCCGGAATGCTGAGCTGCCGGTGTGGCAGAGCTCCTGGTCCAGGCCCTCACCCTGTAGAGGGCTTGGCACCGTCGCCCATGGGCGGCTTGCCCCTCGCACGCGCCAGGCCAAGAACTTCGTACGGTATCCCGCCCGCAGATCGAATCGTGTCTGTGGATCGGGATCCGGGAGTTGTTGCTCACTAAACTCACGAGCGCTGTCTCAATCGTTGACACTCACCGCCCGCCGGCTCACCGCGACAGATGTACCCGTCCGGGGAAAGACGCATGGCGGGCCACACGTGGGTAACGGATGATCGGCGGTCCAATGTTCGGACGTGAGTTCTGGGTCGCCATCGTCGATGAGTTCGAGCGCAGCGAGCTGACGCAGGAGAGCTTCGCGCGG
>DATMCI010000322.1:0-10448 GCA_035558535.1 Kofleriaceae bacterium | reverse complement strand
CTCCGGGCCCAGGCCGGCGCGGCCGTTCACCAGATTGCCCGTGTCGCAGACCTTGCCCGTGGTCCCGCAGCGCGGCGCCCGGAGCGCCGGATCGTACACAGCCATGCCGGTGTTGTTGGCAGTGACCGACACCGCAGTGCTCGACGCGACGTTGTTCGCCGCGTCGTACGCCCGCGCGACGAGCGCGTGCGTGCCGTTGCCCGAGGCCGCCGTGTCCCACCAGAACTGCCACGTCGCCGCGGTTCTGGTCGCGATGACCGTCCCGTCCACGAGCAGCTCGACGCGCGTCACGCCGCGGTTGTCGGTCGCGTCGATGGCGATGTAGAGAATGCCCGCCGCCGTGGTGCCGGTGGTCGGCGTGGTGATCGCGACCACCGGCGGCGTGCGGTCGTTGTCGACGACGACGCTCACGGTCGCGCTCGTGGCGCTGTTGCCGAAGGCGTCGAACGCCTGGGCCGAGAGCCCGTGCGTCCCGTTACCGAGTGCGAGCGAATTCCACGTGAAGCTGTACGGCGCCGCGGTGTCGCTGCCGAGGTAGACGCCGTCGACGTAGAGCTCGACGCGGGTGATCGTGGTGTTGTCGGTCGCGGCGACGGTCACAGAGGCCGATCCCGCGACCGTCGCGCCGGCCGCCGGCGCGGTGATCGCGACCGACGGCGGCACGGTCTCGGCCGCCACCGTCACGGCGACCGGGGCGCTCTGCGACGAGTTGCCGGCCGCGTCGTACGCCCGGGACGTGAGCGTGTGCGGACCGACGTCGGCGGGCGCCGTGCGCCAGGCGTACGTGAACGGGCTGGTCGAATCCGAGCCCCGCACCACGCCGTCGACCAGGAACTCCACGCCGGTGACGGCGACGTTGTCCGAGGCCGAGGCCGCGAGCGCCACCAGCCCGTCGACCGTCGCGCCGCTGGTCGGCGCGGTGAGCGCCGTCTCGGGCGCCGCGAGATCGACGACGATGCCGGTGAGCCCCCACGCGCTCACCACGGCCGCCGCCTCGAGGCTGCCGGCGCCGTACAGCGCGACCGCCGCGTCGTACGTCGCCTTGCCCGCGCGGGCAAAGCCCGTGCTCGAGGTCATGTACGCGGTGAGCGCCTTGTACCAGATGGCCGCGGCCTTGTCGGGGCCGATGCCCGTCATCGAGCCACCGAGGTGGTGCGCGCCGCCCATCGCGAGCAGGTAGAACGTCTTGTTCGGGATGCCCGAGTTGATGTGGACGCCGCCATTGTCCCCGTAGCCGAGGTAGCGCTCGCTGTAGTGGTCCGGGTCGTCGTCCGCCGTGTAGCCCTTGTTGCTCGCCTGGTGCGGCGCGTCCATGTGGCGGAGCGCGTCGCCGGGGATCGACGGCGTGTAGCACTCGTCGCCGACCTTCCAGATCGCCTCCGAGTCGCCGCGCGCGTGGCGCTCGATCAGCGCGCCGAAGATGTCGGAGTAAGACTCGTTGAGCGCGCCCGACTCGCCCGAGTAGACGAGCCCGGCGGTGAACTGCGTGACGCCGTGGGTCATCTCGTGGCCCACCACGTCGAGCGAGACCAGCGGCGAGAACTGGACGCCGTCGCCATCGCCGTACGCCATCTCCGCGCCGTCCCAGTGCGCGTTGTTATAGGACGTGCCGTAGTGGACGAACGACGCGATGAGCGGCGTCGTGCCGTCGATCGCGAGCATCGCCCCCGGGCCGCCGGCGCCGTCGATGCCGTTGCGGCCGTGGACGCTCTGGTAGTAGTCCCAGGCCATCGCCGCGCCGTGGTGCGCGTCGATCCCGGCGCGCTGCGAGGCCGCGTCCCAGAGGTCGTCGGGGTCGAGGAATCGGGACGACGGATCGGCGGCGTCCACGTCGAACGTGCCGAGCCGCCGCGGGAGATCCTCCATGGAATAGAGGCCCGCGGCGGGCGTGGTCTCGAAGGCGAGCGAGCCGCTGTAGAGCGACGGTCCGCTGCCGGTCTGGAGGTTGTCGTACTGCCAGACGATCTCGCCGGTGTGGGCGTCGACGAACACCACCGGCAGCGAGATGCGGCTCGTGCGCTCGCCGAGCCGGAGCTGGACGCGCCACGCGAGGTGATCGCGCCCCTCGTGGCGCAGCACCCAGAGGTCGGCGGCGGGCGGCGCCGCGAGGCAGGTCGCGCAGGTGCCGGCCGGGAGCGCGCGGGCGATCGCCTGGCCGGCGGTCAGCGCCGGCCTCGTGCTCACGGTCAGGTTCGGGACGAACGCGTCGGTCACCGCCGCGATCGAGCGATCCCGCCGGAGGTGCACGATGCCCTCGCCGCCGAACACCGGGACGCCGCCCACCGTCTGCTGGAAGCGCGTGTGCGTGAGGTCCAGCTCGTCCTCGAACGCGCGCACGAGCCGGAGCTCGCCGCGGCCGCCGAGCCCGAGGACGCCGGCGTGCGCGCCCAGGTGATCGAGGCTCGCGTCGACGGCCCTCCGGAGCTCCGGGGTCAGCGCGTCGGGCGCGCCGGTGTCGGGGGCGGGCGCCGGCGCGGGATCGTCGGGGCCGGCGCCGCACGCGGCCGCGCCGAGCAGCGCGAGCGCGAGCGCGAGCATGCGCGATGTGCTCTTGAACATCTGTATTCGATACAACCTCCGTGTCTCGAGATAAAGAGTAAGGAATAGAAATCGACAGTGGTATATGCGTGTCCTCCGCGGGAGCTTCGCGTGATCTCGGTTGACAGCCCGACCGCTGCCCGCGTATCGCCTCGTCGGGCGCGGCGGTTCATTTCCGGCGATGAATCCGGCCGCGGGCGCCCGGCCGATCACGCCTGGGCGCTCGACGCTTGCTCGCCGTCGCAGTTCTTGCTACGAGAGGCACCAGTGATGAAATGGCTCGGTGTCATGTTGGTGTTTGCGGGGTTTGCGGGGTTTGCGGGATGTTCCCGCGATTCGCTCAAGGCCGATGTGGAGATGTTCTGCAACGCACCCACCGAGCCGACTCCGACGCTCAATGAGTTCGGGCCATACGTTGCTGAGCACGCTCGGACAGACGAGCTCAGGCAGCTCATCGCTCAGCTACCCGGTGGCAAAATGACCATCACGGAGTTCGCCAGCGAGTTCCAGAAGCTGATGAACAAGGCCGGTATCGCGCGCTGCAAGATGCTGGACGCGCTCCTCCACCCGCGTGCGCACCGGGAAGCAGAGGATGATGTTGCCGACGGCGTCACGGACGCAGGCGCCGCCCAGCCCCCGCTCCCATCCCCGCCCCTGCAGAGTGCTTCGCCAATGCCCCTATCCCCGCCGCCACCAGGCGTCCCGGCGACGCAGCTCGAAGGATTGCGGATCTCGGGTGACAAGAACATCGTCCCCGACGATACGACCAAGGTCGAGATCTCCCGATCCGATAAGGGCAAGATCGTGACCTCGTACAAGCTCTGCTTGTCGACCGACGGCAGCGTCTCCAGTGTCAGCGTGCTCAAGAGCAGTGGCTTTCCAGCGTACGATGCCAAGATTCAGCGCGAGATGAGCACCTGGCGCTATCGCCCGTACGTGGTGAACGGCAAGGCCAGCCCCGTGTGCACCGCGGTAACGTACATCTACTCGCAGAAGTAGAGGCATTGCTCGAGCGCGGCTGCGCGCCCGGACGATCTATCCTGTGCCGCCATGGCGCGCGCACCGCTCACCGGCGAAGTCGCCAGGCTGTGGGGCGAGATCGTCGCAGCGCCGGACGACGACGGCGTGCGCGCGGTGCTCGCCGACCTGCTGATGGCCGACGGTGACCCGCGCGGCGAGCTCGTCTCGCTGCAGCTCTTGCCCGCCGAGGACGCCGCGGCGCTCGAGCGCCAGCAGCGGATCCAGGCGCTGCTGCGCGACCACGCCGGGCGCTGGCTCGGTCCGCTCCGCAGCATCGCCGTGGCCGCGCGCTTCGAGCGCGGATTCCTCGGCGCGCTCGAGCTCGACGTGAAGTGGCCCGCCGATAGCCCCAGATGGGAGCGCCCGGTCGCCAACCGGACGCTCTTGACGGTGACGGAGCTGCCGCAGCCAGGGTATGCGTATCCGTATACGTTATCCGGGGAGGAGCGGGGCGCCGTCTACGCGCGGTTCGTGACCAGCCCCGCGATGGCGGCGCTGCGTCGGATCGAGGTGTTCGACCGGGGATCGGTCGAGGCGTTCGAGACCTGCGCCGCGCCCCTGACCCACGTGTCCTGCGTGCTCCGCCCGTCGTACGAGGCGGATGGTGGGCTGATCGCCATGCGCGTCCTGCCCGAGTGCGCGCGGCGCGACACGATCACGTCGCTCGCGGTGCACGGCGACGTGTTCCCGCTGCTCCAGGCCCGCCGCTGGTTCGAGCGGCTCACCACGATCACCGTCGCGTGCGAGGCGCGGCGCGGCCTCGCGCTGTGGCCGCGCATCCCGACCCAGGCGACGCTCGTCGTCGTCTCGTCGCCCGGGATCGAGCCATGCTTCGTCGCGTTCCCGTGGGACTTCCGGATCGAGCTCACCCGCGAGGCGAACGCGGTGATCGCGCGGATCGCCGGCGAGTGGGTGCTCCAGCCGCTGCACGCCCTCGCCGCGCTGCCGCGCGAGGTGTCGCGGATCGAGATCGAGCACACGAGCGCGCTGATGGCGCGGCGCGTCTCCGAGGCCGTCGCGCGCCCCGGCATCGAGATCGTCGTCCGGGCGCCGCGGCGCGCGGGCAACCTGCGCTGGACGTGAGCGGCGCGGGCGCTGCACACCCGGCCTTCAGCGGCCGAACACGACGCCCAGGCGCAGGTAAGACGTCCCGCCGATGTACATGCTGGTCGAAGGCGGGGTGTGCTCCGGCGAGGTGTGAATGTCGTCGTACTCGAGACTTGCCGAAAGACCCATCGCGAACGCGATGAACATGTTCTCGTGGAGTCGCCAGCTCCAGCCGATCACCGCGGAGCCCGCGCCGATCGTGGCGTTGTGCCGGTTTCGGAACCTGAAATCGCCTGGCTCCTGGGGCTCTGCGCCGCGATAGAAGGCGCTGACATCGAGCAGAAAGCCGTCCCATAGCCGCCTGGGATACCAGGCGATGCCGAGCCCGTAGTCATTGACCCTGGGGAACCGCGCAAAGTCGCCACTCTCACCGAGCACCGCCCCCAGCAGCGGCCCGGTGATCACCTGCCCGGTCTCCTGGGTATCCTGCGTGGCGAAGTCGGCCCGCACCGCCCAGTGCTGGCCGAAGCCGACGTACGCCGAGACGCGCACCGTGCCCATCAGCCACTCGAGGGGCGAGCCCGAGGCGAGCCCGAACGAGACAGATGGCTCGCCGGTCTGCGTGCTCTGCGTCGCCGCCTGGTGCATGGGAGCCGCCGCTGGGACTCGAGCCACGTCCGCATCGGGGGTGCTCGTCGAGACGCGAGCCGGGCGAGCCGGAGCCTCGGCTCGTGCTGGAAGGGAGAGACCAGCCAGGATGGCGAGACCGGCCAGGATGGCGAGGGCCGGTAACCAGAACGTACGCATGCCGGTGCGTCGTGCACGATCGAGGCCGGCGATCTCTCGCGCGCGTGAGTCCCTGCCGAGCGCAGCCGCGAGGTGCTCGCTGTGCGGTTCCCCGCGCGGCTCCGGGCGCGTTCATGCTGCAGGTGGCTGCCGGGAACCGTGAAGTGTCACCTGGGACGAGCGCCGGGCAGATCTCGACACCCGGCCCCGCGAAGGCGTCAGAATCTCAGCACCATCAGGATCCTGACGCGGCGACGCGGGTCAGGCGGAGGATCCTGAGGAGCGCGGTCCACGACCTGGCCGCTTCCGGGATCGTCGCCGACGCTGCTCGATATCAGTCACCATGCGTGCAACGACGCTGGCGGCCGGCGCGCGTCCCTGGTCGCTGCGCATCTGAAGCCTTCACACGTAGCGCGCAGCGGCACCTCCAACTTGAATTCGCCGAGAGTCGCGGCGCGTCCCTGACCACCGTCTGCCACATGCTTCATGACAACCTCCCGTACCGTGACCGGGTGCCGATCACCCCGACCAGCACGACAAGCAGCAAGTGGCCAAGCGCCGGCTCAAACGACTCAGCGACCTGGGCTACGCTGCCGAGGTGAAACAGCCGCGCGTGGAGGGATGCCATGGAATCATTTCGTCTCCTCGGTAAGTACCTGTCGCTGTCGGCCCTCGACTGGACCGGTATCCCACCGTTCGCCATCATTGCTGGGCTAAACGGCGTGGGCAAGACGCAGCTCCTCCAGCTGCTCGCGGCCGAGCTGGACGCCGCGCCCCTCTACACCATACGGCCCGAGATGAAGCTTGAGCCACGACCAACTTCCGCCGGATACTTGCCTGCGCTTTGGCAGCTCGATGATGTGAAGGTCTCACATGAATTCTTCGAACCGATCAATGACCTGGTGCAGTTAATCGAAGGGAACTTGACACCACCTGTAGAGCTAACGTCGAAGATTGAGTTGGGTTTCAAGAGCATTACCATGAACGCCGATCCCTGGTTCAAGTCGCTCGCCGAGCGCGTGGTCAAAGGCCTCTCCAAGCGCGGCAAGGCCCAGCTTCCGATCTCCCGTTCTGACGTCCTGGAAGATCTGAATACCTATGACCTCGTTAGATATAACTCCACGCAGCCCGTAGCGACGCTCGCAAAGATTTTCTACGCGCACGTCAACGCGCGGGTCACCGCGGTTCTGCGTGGAGAGCCCGCGGACAAGATCGATGCTCGACTTGGAAAGCCTCCCTGGGATGAGGCGAACCGGCTCCTTCAGCTCTTCGAGGCGAGGTTCCAGCTCACGAGCCCCGATGATCTCCGCTTCGCATACGAGCTGCGGTGCCACCTTCCGGAGTCTCGCGCCACGGTCACGCCGAAGGCGTTGTCCTCGGGAGAACAAGCCATACTCGCGCTGGTCGCGCTTGCGGTCACAACCTCGGAGCTGGGCGCCGTGGGCCCCGCCCGCGAGGACGAGGACGAGGACGACGACCGCGATCAGAAGGAGGAGAACGAGCAGGAGCAAGAGACCGAGCTACTCTTGCTCGATGAGCCAGATGCGCATCTCCACACGTCGATGGTGAAGCGCTACCTCGAACACGTTCAGCAACTCACGGAGCGTGGGATACGTATCATCATGATCACGCATCGGCCTGACACGATTGCGCTCGCCCCGGAAGAAAGCCTCTTCGAGATGCGTCGGGAGGGCGATCGAACCTCGATCGTCAAGGTCACCTCGAAGGCCGAGCTGATCGGTCGCCTGGCCGGGGACACGATCGCAGTCTTGTCTGGCGTGCGGGTCGTCTTGGTCGAGGACGAGGATGATCGCCGATTCCACCAGTGGGCCTACGATCGGGCTCGCGAGCTCGACCACCTCCCTGCAAATCCGCGTCTCGTATTCATGCCTGTCAACGCCCGAGGTGGCGGAGGTAAGGCCCCCGTCATGAAGCGACTGGCAGCACTTCAAAAAGAGGGGCTCGGCTCGGTTCATCGCGGCCTCATTGATGGCGACAACGAGGCCGACCAGCCCCCGGAAGGTGTGGTCAGGCTGGAGCGCTACACCCTGGAGAACTACCTCGCGGATCCGATCGCGCTCTACTGCGCGGCGGTCAGTAGCACAAACATCGACGAAGAGCTCCTGTTCTCGAGGGAGGGTGGCGTCAAGCTCGGCGATCTCGGCACACTGCGCGCCGTCGATGCCGGCACGCTGCAGCGCATCGCGAACCTCGTGCTCGCCCGGATGGAGCAAGCGGTGCCACAGATCGACCGTACACGGCGTTCGCTCACTCTGCACGGGGATGCCGGCGCTGTACCGCTCGAGTATCCCCGGTGGCTTTTCAGCATGTCGAAGAAAGATCTCCGCACCGCCCTTGGAAAGCTCAGCAAGGCTATCGTCAACGACGAGCACCTGCACAGCGGGCCTGAACGGGCCGGTCTCGTTCCCGAGGACCTGATCGCTGCCTACCGTCGCCTCGCCACGAATCGGAGCTGACGGCCACTTGCTCGGAGATCCCGATCGTGGCCCTGATCGCGCAGGAGCGCCAGGTCGACTCCGCGCTGAGCCAGGTCGAACCGTGCGAGAGTGCCCCTCGATGCGCTCCCCATGGCTCCTCCTCCTCGCGGTCGCCAGCTGTCACCGCGCGCCGGCCGCGCCGCGGATCGAGGGCCGCGCGTCGGCGGACGTCCACGCCGATGCGGCGCCGCGCCTGACGTGGAACGAACAGGACGTCTACAACCAGTTTGACGCCCCGCGGCTCCCCGCGGTGAGCGCCAGCGGGGCCGCGATCCTGCTCGGGATCCGCGACATGGACGGAAACCGCGGAAACGCGAACTACCGGTTCGAGATCCGGAACCGCCGCGACGCCAAGATCGCCGGGTACACCGTGCTCTCCATCGAGGAGGGCGGCACGATCTTCGAGCCCGACGGGGGGACGCGGGAGCTCGAGCGCCGGATCGCCGTCGCGAACCACTGGCTCGAGGAGCAGCACGGCGTGAAGCGATTCGCGCCGCTGACGAAGATCACACCCGTCGACCAGCTCGCGTTCCGCGCGACCGGGGGCGGCATCACCGTCGACTGGGTGCCGAGCCGGCTGAAGATCGCGCACGCCGGCAAGACGCTCCTCGAGCGGACGACTCCGGCGACGTGGCTCGTCAAGGGCGAGCCGATGATGGCCGGGATCTCATGCCCCGTCCTGGCGCGCCTCGCCGACGCGTCCGTGAGCCTCGCCCACAAGGTCGCGCTGCTGGAGATCAGCTACTACGGCACCAACCAGTGCTGGCCGACCAATTCGCAGCACCACGTCGTCACGTGGTGACCATCGTGACCATCGTGACCATCGTGACCATCCGGCCGGCACCTACAGGACGGTCGGCATCGCGTCGGGCTTGTACTTGCGCTCCTGGCTCATGGGCTCGTACGACCAGGCGGTGCGCTCTCCCTCGCCACCGCCGCGCATCAGGTTGATGGACCGATCGACCCAGTCGGCGCAGCGCGTCTCGTTCGCGCAGTACGCGGTGATCGCCCCCTTCTGCCCCGGGATGCCCGGATCGTTTCGATAATCGATCAAGAGGAAGACCTGCCGCCGGGCGACGATCTCGCAGCTGAGGATCGAGCACCTGAAGAGGTGCGCATAGGCGTTGTACTGCCGCGTGTGGCCGCCGACTGGCTTGCCGCAGTTGGGATTGCGGAGGACATAGGAGAAGACCTCTGTCCGCTTGAGATTGTGCTTGTGATACATCTTGTCGAACCCGAAGCCGCGGCCGGTCGGGTGATTCCAGTACCCTCGGCGCAGCACGGCCTGGCGTCCGCACGCGTCGTGATCCCGCCGCAGGATCTCGTTGACGGGGTAGGCCGATGCCTCGGTGAGCGCTCCGGCGCTCAGCATCATCGCGGCCACGAGGCCAAGGATGATTCGGATACGCATGACTCCCTCCTTTTCGGTGACTATGCGTTGCACTCCATGTACCACCGCCCCGCCCAGGCCGCTGCGCGCTCTTCGCAAGCGGTCCGTCACTGAAGCTGTTCGACGAGGTCTGCTTCTCGCCGACTGGCCGACGGATGACCGGACCGATCGCCCTCGCGATTGCGTCTCGTGCCACGGCGCCGCAAGCTGCTCGGATGCGGAGCCCCAGCAGGCGCGTCTGGTTCCTCGTGGTGCCCGGTTCGGACCTGCTCGACCTCAGCGGCCCCTGGGAGGTCCTCGGCCACGCCAACGACATCCTCGGTCACGTCGCGTACGAGCGCGAGCTCCGCGGGCCGGGCGGGCCGACCGCGCAGACGCGCCACGGGCTGGTCGTGACCGGGATCCGGCCGCTGCCGGCGAACGCGAGCCGATTGCCCGACATCGCGATCGTCGCCGGCGGTTCGCCGCGCGCGCCCCTCCCTGCCGCAGAGGAGCGGCTCGCGACCTGGCTCTGTCGATACCACCGACGGATCCCGACCCTGGTCTCGATCTGCACCGGCGCATTCATCCTGGGGAAGGCGGGCGCGCTCGATGGCCACCGCGCCACGACGCACTGGCGCTTCCGCGGCGCGCTTCCAGTGATCGGTCGATTCTATCGACTCGATATGCTCGCGGCGCGCTGGAGCGCTGATTTCAAGGTTCGCAGTGCAGGCTCCTCACCGTGGATGACGCTCGCCGGCCGCGCGCGCGCCGTGCACTCGCTGGTCTGAATCGTCGCCGCCGCGTTCGCCGCGTTCGCCGCGTTCGCCGCGCTGGGGCTGCGCTCTCACATCGAGATCAGTACGTCGCGCCGCACCGCGTGTTCCACGACGGCGGAGTGGTGGACGTGCGGTAGAAGTAGTACTTCGCCGTGTACGGCACGTTGGTGATGGCGCCGAGGCCGGCGGTGTCGCAGCCCGCGGCCGGCGCCTTCCCGCCGACCGTCACGAGCCGCTGGATCGAGGTGACGCTGGTCATCTTGCCGGTCGGGCCCCCGTAGCTCACCGCCTTGAGCAAGAGCCACGGGATCGCCGTGGCGTCGACGGTCGCTTCGGCGGCCTTCGCGGCGACCACGGTGCTGCCATCCTGGTACTTCCAGGCCGGCCCCGCGTAGTGCGTGCCGAGCTGGC
>DATMCI010000321.1:0-10355 GCA_035558535.1 Kofleriaceae bacterium | reverse complement strand
GACGGCCAGGTTCGCGGTGCCGGTCTCGCCGGTCGCGCTCGCGGCCGGGGCGAAGCCGATCGTCGGCGGCAGGTCGTCGTCGATGATCGTGTGGACGTGCTTGCCGAACCCGGGCGCCACGACGCCGCCGGCCTGCGCGATCATGTCGATGTCGATCGTCTCGTTGTCCTCGTCGGTCGGATCGTTCTGGATCGGCGCGAGCAGGGTCTGGCTGAGCTGGCCGGCGGGGACGGTCACGAAGCCGTCGACGAGGCCGTGGTCCGCGGGCTCGGCCGTGCCGGTCCACGTGTAGCGGACCCGGACGTCCACCGGCGACAGCCGATCGAGCTGGACCGCGAAGCTCTGGACGCCCTTCTCCTCGCCGTCGGACGACGTGGCCGCCACGAACCGCACGCGCGGCAGGAGGTTCGCGCTGATGAAGAGCGTGTGATCGGTCGTCTCGCCGAGCTCGGCGTTCTTCGCCGACTTGAGCGTGATGAGGACGTCCTCTTCAGGCTCCTCGATGTTGTCGTTGACGATCGACAGCGTGATCACTGCCGTGTCCTGGAGCTCGGGGAACGTCACCTCGCCCTTGGCGTTATTGAAGTCGCGCCCGACCTCGGCGTGGCCGCCGGCGACCTGCGAGCGGCCGCTCGTCGCCTCGTAGCTCACGGTCACGGGCCGCGGGCTGAGCATCGACAGCTTCAGGATGATCTGCGTTTCGGTGATCGACTCGTCGGTCAGCGACTCGCCTACCACGAAGGAGACCGTGGGCAGTTCTTCCGTTGGAGCTGGCGTTTCAAAGCCACATCCAACGACACCACCCACAAGGAAGGTGATTAGCGCTGATCGGAGCACCTACCGAGGATCCATGACGGCCCTTCGCTATACAAGCGCCCTTTCGGTGATGTGTGTCACGGCTCAGCTGATTTGATCTCCCGGGAGGAAGGGGACTCAGGTCGGGTTCTGGCCGGTCAGGTGCTTGGCGATGATGCGGCGCTGGATCTGCCCGGTGCCTTCGAAGATGTCGTAGATCTTCGCGTCCCGGTACCACTTCTCGACGGGGTGGCCGGGCTCGAGCGCCTCTTCCCCGAGGAGGACCATCGCGCGCGTGGTGACGGCCTGCGCGGTGCGCGCGCCGTGCGCCTTGGCCATCGACGCCTCCGCGACGTTCTCGAGGTGGTGATCGGCCAGCCACGCTGCGCGGTGGACGAGCATGCGCGACGCGGTGATCTCCATCTGCATCTCGGCGAGCTCGAACATGATGTGCTGGTGGCTCGCCATCGGCGTGCCGTGCAGCGAGCCGCCGCGCACGCGCTCGAGCAGGTGCTCGTACGCCGCGCGCGCGATGCCGACGCCCTGCGCGCCGACCGTGGGGCGCGTCGCGTCGAGCATCTTCTTGGTGTCGGCGAGGCCGCCGGCGCGCTCGCCGCCGATGCCGAGCATCATGTCCTTGTGGACGCGCACGTCCTCGAGGTGCACCTGCGCGGTCTCCGACGCGCGGATGCCGAGCTTCGTCTCCTTCTTGCCGGGGACGAGGCCAGGCGTGCCGCGCGCGACGATGAAGCCGCGCACGCCGGCGCGGCCGGCGGGGCCGGCGCGGTTAGCGGCGGGCTCGGTCTGCGCCCACACGACGTAGACGGACGCCGACTGGCCGTTCGTGATCCACTGCTTGCTGCCGCGGATGATCCAGTGATCGCCGTCGGGGCGCGCGGTGGTGCCGAGGCCCGAGATGTCCGAGCCGGTCGCGGGCTCCGACAGCGCCATCGCGGCGATCTTGATGCGGCCCTGCTCGTCGGTGCCGGTGAGCAGCCGGCGGAACTCGGCCTTCTGCTCGTCGGTGCCCATCCGCACGACGGGCGACGCGGCGAGGCTCGAGCCGCCGAGCGCGAGCGTGATCCCGGCGCACCCGTACGCCAGCTCCTCGGCGCCGACGACGGAGAGCCGCGCCTGGCTCTTGGGCTTCTTGGGGTCGGAGTCCTCGTCGACACCGGTCAGCCGCTTGCGGCCGTCGAGCATCGCGGTCTGCGTCAGACCGAGCGCCTGCGCCGACTTCATGAGGTCCCACGGCATCGACTCCTCGAGGTCGTGCACGCCGGCGATCGGGCGCAGCTGGGACTTGGCGAACGCGCCGAGCATCTGGCGCACGCCGGAGAACAGCGGGCTGTCGTGGAAGAGGTCCATGGCTAGCTGTCCTTTCGCGCCATTTTTGGCGCCATTTTTGGCGCCATTTTTGGCGCCATTCCGAGGACGCGGCCGAGCCGCTCGTCGCCGTGCAGCGCCTCGAACGCGCGGGCGTCGCGCATGAGCTTCTCGACGGGGAAGTCGTTGACGAAGCCGTAGCCGCCGTAGATCTGGACGGCGTCGATCGTCGCGCGCGCGACGGCGTCGCCGGCGAGCACGCGCGCGCGGCTCGCGAGGTCGTGCGCCTCGGGCAGCCCGCGATCGAGCGCCCAGCCGGCCTGCACGGTGAACAGGCGCGCGGCGAGCGTGGCGGTCTGCGCGTCGTCGCGGAGCCGGATCAGCGACTCGAACGTGCCGATCGGCTGGCCGAACTGGACGCGCTCCTGGGCGTACGCGGCGGCGTGCTCCATCGCGGCGGCCGCGACGCCGGTGGCGCGCGCGGCGAGCGACACGCGCGCCCACGCGAGGACGTCCGCGCCGGCCCGCCGCGCGGCCTCGCCGCGCGCGAGCACGAGGTCCGCGGGGACGGGGTGCGCGTCGAGCTGCGCGGTGGCCCAGCGCGCGGCGCGCCAGCCCGACGGCGTCATCGGCGCGCGCGCGAGGCCCGCGGTCGGCAGGAGGAACAGCGCGCCTGGCGCGACGACGAGCACGTGCGCGGCGGCGGCGAGCGCCGGCACGGGGCCGAGCTTGCCGGTCACGCGCAGCGCGCCGCCCGCGTCGGCGAATTCGAGCGCGCCGCGGCTGTCGTGGGCGAGGGCGGCGAGCCCGCCTCCGGCGAGCGACGGAAACAGCGCCTGCTTGGCGGCGTCCGTGCCCCACGCGGCGACGGCGAGCGCCGGCTCGACGTTGGCCTCGAGCAGCGCGGCGAGCGCGGCGCACCCGCGGCCGAGCTCGAAGCCGCGCAGCGCCCGCGCCTGGTGGCTGTACGCGCCCTCGAGCATGCCGTCCCGGTCGGCGGGCACCGCGTCGAGGAAGAAGCCGAGCTCGCCCCCGGCGGCGGCGAGCCGCTCCGGCGGGGCCCCGGCCCGATCGGCGTCGGCGGCCCACGCGCGCAGATCGCGATCCGCGAACCGGCGGATCGTCTGCACGATCATGTCTTGCTCGGCGTCGAGCCCGAAGTCCATGCCCCAAGCTGTACCGCAAAACAGTCAGCGCAGACTGTAACCGGCGTGATTTTCTGGCAGCGGCGGAGGAGGAGTCCCCGCGCTTCGCCCCTCGCTCGCGCTCGGGGACTCAGAAGACCGGCGTGTAGACCTGATCGCGGCCGCCGGTGGTCGGCGTGTGCAGCGCGTCCGCGCCGGCCGCGGCGTGGCAGCCGACGCAGATCGTCTTCGCCGGCCCGGCGTCGCCGTTGCCGTCGGCGACGACACCGTTCGCGTCGTGCGGCGCCGGGCTGTCGGCGGGCACGCGCTCGTACCAGTACCAGTTCGCGCCGCCCTTGCTGTCGGACGCGAGCTTGAGGTACACGGCCACGCCGACCGGCGTCGTGTCGGTCATGCTGGCGTACAGCTCCTTGACGGCCGCGGCGCCCTCCGGCCAGTCGCCCGTGCCGCTCGCGTTCTGCGCGATCAGGTCGTTCGACCAGATCCGATTGAAGCCGTGGGGCGACGGCGTGCGCGAGGGGTGGATCGCGGGCTCGGCCGCCCACGACTTGAACATGCCGGTGGCGAGCCACTCCTCGACGGCCTCGCGGCCCATCGGGGGAGTCTGGTCGTCACCGCCCTTGCCATCACCACCGCACGCCGTCATCGCGAACATCAGCATCAATAGACCAACGCGGTGCATCTCGTTCTCCAGTGGAAGCGGGTCGCCCCGGGCCGCGCGGTAGTGCGAGGCATCCCGGCGAGTCGCCATCGATACGGCGACGGGGGGCCCCGGTTACAGGCGCCGGGAATTTTTTTGTCGCCCTTTGTCGCCCCGGGAGCGGTCGCCCCGGGAGCGGTCGCCCGGGGGCGATCCTGGGACGAGCCCGCGGCGCGATCAGGGGCGCGAGCGCGCGGCCGCCGCGGAGCCGGTCGCGGCATCGCGCGACGCGGTCACGGTCGCGGCGGGATCCGCCGCTGCGTCGATCGAGGGCGCGCCGAGGATGCGCAGCACCGACGGCAGCGCCAGCGCGCCGCTCGCGATGTTGTAGTGGCCGATCCGCGTGCGGACGTAGACGATCCGCTCGCCGGAGAGGCGGGCGAGCTGCGCCGGGTCCGAGAACGCACCGAAGCCCTGCAGCCGGACGGTCTTGGGCAGGAAGTAATGGAGCCGGTCGGTGAAGAGCAAGGCGTCGTCGCCGATGTCGATCAGGCGCCGGTGCGGCTTGCCGAGGACCCAGCTCCGCACCCACCCGAGGTGGCCGTAGCCGGCGTCGAGCATGACGAGCGTGTCGAGCCGCGGATCGCGCGTCCACTCCTGGAGCGTCCGGTACGCGCCCGAGTGACCGATCGCGGTGACCCGGCCCTGGGGCAGCGGCTGGCCGCTCGCCTCGACGGTCTCGAGCAGCGCGGACAGCGACTTCCACTGCACGGCCTGCCACTTGTTCTGCGGCGCCTCGCACGCGATGAACAGCGCGTTGATCGAGGCGTGCCCGAACTGCTCCGGCAGCCCGTGGCCCCACCACGCCTCGTCGACGTCGATCGAGTAGCCGTGCACGTAGACGACGGTGATCGCCGTCCGCGGGTCGTAGCCGCGCGGCGTCCACACGTGGACCGGACCGCGCCGCGTCTCGAGGCGCGCGTGGTCGCCGATCATGATGCCCTCGCCGACGGTGTCGAGGTCCTGCGCCGCGGCCGCCGGCTCGGCGTTCCCGACCGATGCGGTGACCAGCCCCGCCATCACCACCCCCGCCGCGAGGATCGCTCTGCGCATGAATCAGACTACCAGGCAGGGCGCGGAGAATAAAAATTTTGAGTCCCCCGGCGTGCTGCCGGCCGCGCCGCCGGGGGGGTTCGTGAGGTCCCGTACAGGTGGCCGACCGGACTCTGCCGGCTCTGTACGGGTTTCGTACAGCCGCGGTGCGTCGCGGCGGCGGTGGCGCGCGCGGCGGCGGCGGTGCTCACCAGCCGCAGGTCTGGCCCTGGTTCTGCTGCGCGAGCCACGTCCTGAGCGGCGCGAAGTAATCGAGGATCGCCGTCGCGTCCATCTCGCGCTGGCCGGTCAGCTCGAACAACGTCTCCTGCCACGGCTTGCTCGCGCCGGCCTGCAGCATCTTCCAGAACGCCGCGCCGGCCTCCTTGTTGTTGTAGATCGAGCACTCGTGGAGCGGCCCGGTGTGGCCGGCGGTCTTGCACAGCGCGCGCTGGAACTGGAACTGGAGGACGGCGGCGAGGAAGTACCGCATGTACGGCACGTTTGCGGGCACGTGGTACTTCGCGCCGGCGTCGAAGTCGTCCGGCGTGCGCGACACCGCCGGGACCACGCCCTGGTACTGCCGGCGCAGCGCCCACCAGTGATCGTTGTACTCGTCGGGCTTCACCTTGCCGGAGAACACGTCCCACCGCCACTTGTCGACGAGCAGGCCGAACGGCAGGAACGCGATCTTGTCGAGCGCCTTGTCCATCTGGCGGTTCAGCACGACCTTGTCGTTCTTGGCGATCTTGTCGAGCAGGCCCTTCTCCTTGAGGTACTCGGGCGTCATCGACAGGACGACGGTGTCGCCGATGGCCTCGTGGAAGCCGTCGTTCGCGCCGCCCTGGAACAGGATCGGGGACTTGTAGTACGCGGCGTAATAGTAGTTGTGGCCGAGCTCGTGGTGGATGACGTCGAGCTCCTCGTGCGTCTTCTGGATGCACATCTTGATGCGGAGATCGTTCGCGAACGTGACGTCCCACGCGCTCGCGTGACAGACGGCCTCCTTGCCCTTGGGCTTCTGGAACATCGAGCGCTCCCAGAACGTGGCGGGGAGCGCGGGGAAGCCGAGCGAGGTGTAGAAGCCCTCGGCGATCTTCACCATCTTCTTCTCGTCGTAGGGGCCCTTCGCGAGGCGCGGCGTGACGTCGATCGGCGGCTCCTTGGGGTACGGCAGGAGATCCGTGGCGAGCCAGCCCCAGCTCTGCGCCCACATGTTGCCGAGCAGGTGCGCCGGGATCGGCCCGGTCTTGGGCACGAACTTGTCGCCGTACAGCTTGTTGAGCTTGCGGCGCGTGTAGCAGTGCAGCTGCTCGTAGAGCGGCTTCATCTGCGCGTACAGCCGATCGGTCTCGGCGGCGAACGCGTCCGGCGGCATGTCGTACGCGCCCTTCCACATCTCCGAGACGTCCGCGAAGCCGACGCCGCGCGCGCCGGCGTTCGCGAGCCCGACGTACTTCACGAACAGGTCGCGCTCGGCGCGGCCGACGTTGTCGTGCCAGCCCTTCCAGGCGGCGAACGCCTCGAGGGGCTTGCGCGTCGTCTGCAGCACCTTCGAGAGCGCGTCGATGTCCTTGCACTCCTCCTTCCGGCCGACCTTCTTGCACACCTTGCCCTTGCCGTAGATCGACTGCATCTTCGACGCGGTCTGCGCGAGCTCGTCGGCCTCCTTCGGATCGTCGGGCGCGGGCTGGCCCGAGAACTTGAGCAGCACGAGCTGGCGGCGGGTGTCCGGATCGAGCTTGTCGAGGATCGGCTCGAACTTCTTGGCGGCTTTGATGAGGCGCGTGATGCCCTTGGCCTGCTCCGCGCCGGCCTTGGCCTCGGCGGCCTCGTGCTCGGGCGTGATGTCGGTCGCGTTCGCCCACGCGGTGACCGACGCGTCGACGTACAGCTTGCGCAGCTCGGCGTCCATCTTCGCGACGAACTCCTTGGCCTCCTCGATCAGCGCGGCGTTCCCGGCGGGAGCGGTGGGCTTTTTCTCCTCCGGCTCGGGCGGCAGCTGCTTCGCTGCCCTGCCAGCTTTGCCCGTGTCGCCGGTCGCGACGGGCTCCTTCGGGGGCAGGACGACGGGGTCAGGCTTCTTCGAGCCGCACGCGGCGGCGAGGATCAAGAACAAGAGAGGCGTAGTGCGCACGGAGCCGAATCTACATCGATCGGCCGACACCGAGCACGACGCACGCGAGCGCGACCGCCACGAACGCGCGCGGAGCCCCCCGCCGCGCGACGACCGGGCGGGCGCGCCGGACCCAGGCCGCCACGGCCGCGGCGACGAACACCGCCATCGCCGCGAACAGGAGCGGCCCGGCGGGGTGGAACCGGAGCGCCGCCGCGAGCTCGCCGTGCGCGAGCGCGACGAAGCTGCGCGTCATGCCGCACATCGGGCAGTCGATCGCGAGCGCCGCGTGCACGAGGCACAGCTCGGGCAGCGCGGTCCCGTCCGGCAGGGTCACGGCATCGCCCGCAGGCGAGAGCCACGCGGCGGCCCCGAGCTGGGCGGCCAGGAGCGCGGCGAGGCCGAGATCGAGCGCGCGCCCCGGCTGCCCCATGGCTCAGGGCTCGAGCGGGACGCCGTCGGCGGCGGACCGCGCGGGCGCCTGCTTCTCGGCGCCGGGGGCGACGATGCCGCGCTCGTCGAGCAGCTTGCGCGCGGCCTCCTGCTGATCCGGATCGAGCAGCGCGAAGGCGCGCTTCAGGGCGTCGCGATCGTTCGCGGCGCGCGCGTCCTGGAGCTTGCCGACCTCGCCGGTCGTCTTCACCTGCGCGCCGGGCGCGTTGTTGTGCCGCGGCGGCGGCTTGCCCTTCTCGGCGGGCGCCTCGTCGGGCTTCACGAGCGAGCGGAGCTGGGTGTCGATCGAGTCGTTGCGCGCGGCGAGGCTCGTGTCGATCTCCTTGAGCTTGTCGAGCTGATCGGGCCGGAGCTTCAGCGCGGTCGCGTTGTCCACGAGGTACCCGACCGCCGTGCCCGACGCGGGCGGCAGCGGCGGGAGCTCGCCCTCTTTGGGGGTCATCGGCTTGGGCTCTCGGTGGCACCCCACGAGCAGAAGCCCGGCCGCCAGGA
The DNA here is from genome assembly GCA_035558535.1 of Kofleriaceae bacterium. Classification (GTDB taxonomy): domain Bacteria; phylum Myxococcota_A; class Polyangia; order Haliangiales; family Haliangiaceae; genus JABFXX01. The sequence goes on along the minus strand of DATMCI010000321.1, from coordinate 2,296 downwards.
GGAACGTGCGCAGCATGGGCGGAACGTAGCACCCAAGCGGGGTCGCTCCAGGCTCCTCACGCGGCGCGGCTACGCGGCGGCGGTGGTGGCGCCGGGGCCCGGCGCGAGGCCGGCGAGGCGGGCGCGGGCGCGGGCGGCGAGCTGCCGGGCGCGGCGCTCGCCCTTCATGCGCAGGACGCGCGCGAGGCCGCGGGTGCAGACGCCGAGCGAGAGCGGCACGAGCGTGAGCAGGCCGTGCCCCTCCACGTAGCCGGGGTTCGCGCGGAGGAAGAACTGCACGCCCGGCTTCTCGCTGCGCTCCCAGTAGGCGCGATCATCGCGCGAGTCGATCGTTTGCCAGCCGACCTTGCGCACGAGCGCGTTCGCCGCGTCCACGCGATCGAGGCCGAACGCGTCGCCGAGCGCGCCGAGGAGCTCGAGGATCTCCGGCGGCGTCTCGGCGTCCTGGCACGGCCAAACACAGTCCACGTGGCGCGCGATCAGCGCGTAGCTCGACGGGTGCACGAGCGAGCCGAGGAAGTAGAGCGGCCGCAGCGGGTGCGCCGCGCGGTAGCGGATCACGCGATCGGCGTAGAAGTTGATGACGAGCTGGGCGCCGCGGTGCTCGCGCAGCGTGCCCGTCTCGGCGCGCAGGATCGCGGTCGTCTTGCCGCCGATCACGCGCTCGTAGATGTGCACCGCGGCGTAGCCGCCGAGGGCGCCGTCCTCGCTGCGGTAGAGCTGGATCCAGGTGTGCTCGGCGTGCGAGTCGATCACGTACGCGACGAACGCGTCCCGATCGACGCCCCGGAAGATGCGGCTGTGGAGATCGTAGAGATCGTCCTCGAGCTGTTGCCTCGCTCGCGGGTCGAGGTTGCGGGGAACGAGCGTCTCTGCGGTGACGAGCTTGGCCATGGCGATCCTCCTCGAGCGGCGGCGATCGACCGGTGGGGGGTCGATCGCCTGCGTGCTCGCAGGAGGGCTTCAGCAACCGCGATGCCGGGCGCCGCCGGCCGCGATCCTCGCGGTTTCGCGGCGGATCCGGCGCGGCGCGCCGCGCCGCTGACGGGGCCAGCCCTCAGCGGCTAGCGGCCGGGGCCGTCAGGGCCGCGAGCTGGGGCGCTGCTATGGGCAGGTGTCGCAGACCGGGTTTATCGTCGCGGAGCAACCCCGGCCGGTGTCGCACGCGATGTCGGTGCACGTCACGCTCATGCAGGCGCCGTTTCCGAAGGCGCCGCACCTCACGTCGCACGCGCACGAGGTGCCGCAGTTGACGCTCTCGCAGGAGTTGTTGCCGGTGCAGCTCAGCGTGCAGGCGCCGGCCCCGCACGTGATGCCGCGGCACGAGCGGACGCCGGTGCACTGGAAGGTGCACGAGGCTGCGTTGGTGCAGTCGACGCCGCTGCGGCACGAGTTGTCGGTGGTGCAGCGGACGTCGCAGTTGTAGCCGGTCGGGCAGGTGATCTTCGCGCTGCAGTCGGCGCCGGCCGCGCAGTCGATGACGCAGACGTTGCCGGGCATGCACCGCGTGCACTGCGACGGGCACGTCGTCGAATCGGGCGGGGCGTCTGGCTGCGGCGCGTCGATCGGCGGGGCGTCGATGTCGGTGCCGACGACGCACACGCCGTCGGTGCACACGCGGCCCGCTTCGCAGTCGGACGTGCTCGAGCACGTGTACCGCCCGCTCTTGTGGTTGATCGAGCAGCTGCCGCCGGCGACCGCCAGGGCGATGAGCGCGGCCAGCCCAAGCCAGGCGAAGATCCACTTCATGGTGTGCCTCCGAACGAGAGCGCGATGCCGCCGCCGCCTGCGAGCGGGACGGGGACGAGGTGCGCGGACCGGGCGCGGCCGCGGTCTCGCTTGAAGAGGTAGAAGGTGCTGATGCTGCTGACGACGAGCCCGCCGATGACGAACGCGTTGCCAACTCGCGCGTAGCCGTCGCCGCGCGTCTCGAGATCCTGCAGCGCGACGAGCTGCTCCTTCGAGTTCACCGGCGCGTCATCGATCTCCTTCTGCATGCTCTTCGCGGTACCCCACAGGACAGCCCCGACGAGCGCCATCGCGCCGCCGCCGACCACGCCCGCGAGCGGCAGGCTCCGGCGGGGCTGCCGATCGCTGCGGCCGGCGGCGTAGAGATCGGGCTGCGTCGTGATCGGCGATGCGGTCGGCGCGGTGACGGGCGGCGGGCCGCTCTGGGCGCCGGCCGGCGCGAGCTCGGGGGGCGGCGCGGGGCTGGTCGTGACGGCGGGCGCGGCAGGCGCGGGCGCGGCGGGCGCGGGCGCGGGCGCGGCGGGCGCGGGCGCGGGCGCGGGCGCGG
>DATMCI010000320.1:0-7151 GCA_035558535.1 Kofleriaceae bacterium | reverse complement strand
GGTCGATGTCGACGTTCGCCTTCTTCAGCTGCTCCGCGATGTCGCGGCTCGTCACCGAGCCGAACAGCTTCTCGTCTTCACCGACCTGACGCTCGAACTGCAGCGTCATGCCGTTGATGCGCACGGCGAGATCGTTCGCGGTGGCGCGCTCTTTCTCGACCTTGCGCGCGATCACGGCCTTCTCGTGATCGAGGCGGTTCTTGTTGCGCACGGTCGCGCTGACGGCGAAGCCGCGCGGCACGAGGTAGTTGCGGCCATAGCCGGGGCGGACCGAGACGAGCTCGCCGGCCTTGCCCAGGTTGGCGACGTCCTGCGTCAGGATGACTTGCATCGGCATGGCTAGTCTCCGGTCACCGAGAAGGGCAGGAGCGCGAGCATGCGCGCGCGCCGGACCGCCGTCGAGATGACGCGCTGCTGGCGCGCGCTCGCGCCGCTGATGCGGCGCGGGATCATCTTGCCGCGATCGGTCACGAACGAGCGCAGGATCTGCGGGTTCTTGTAGTCGATCTTGGCGACGATCTCGTCGGACAGGAGCTTGCGCCGGATCGCGCCGCGCGAGCCCTTGCCGCCGCGCCGATCGTCTCCGTCGCGGTCCAGGCCATCATCGGATGCATCCATACGGGTCGTCATGGCTTACTCCTTGGTCTCCTCGGGCGTGGACGGCACGTCCTCGAAGCCCGCGGCGGTGAACTCGTCCTCGTCGTCGTCGCTGCTGGTCGCGGCCTCGTCGGTGCCGCGCGACAGGAACAGATCCTCCTCGTCGGCCGCCGTCTGCGCGGCCTTGTCGTACGAGGCCTCGTCGATCTCGGTCGGGCGCGCGCCCACGTCGATGTTCTGGTCGACCTTGACCGTCAGGTAGCGGATCACCGAGTCGAGCATGCGGAGGTTACGCTCGGTCTCCTCGACGACGCCCGGCTGCGCCAGGTAGAGCCAGTAGAGGTAGATGCCCTTGCGCTCCTTGGCGACCTCGTACGCGAGGCGGCGCTTGCCCCAGTTGTCGACCTTGATGACCTTGCCGCCCATGCCCTCGATCACGCCGCGGATGCGGGCGTTGACCTCGGCCACGCCCTCGTTCGGCGTGTTCGGGCGGAGGATGTAGATGGTCTCGTATTCGCGAGACGTGTTCGGCGTGTCCCGCAGGCTCTGCAGTCTTGCCATGTGGTTCCTCTTGGGTGTGAAGCCCGCCGTGGCAGGGCGAGCGAGGGGAGCCGGCTTATATCACGCCGGCGCCAGGGTGGGACGGTTGTTGTGCTGATTCATGGCGGTCGTGATGCCGGCGGCCAGGACGGCGAGGACGTCCTCGCAGCCGGCCGCGACCATGGCCTCCACCGTCGGGGCGGTGGCCGCGGGAAAGTCGGAGAGGACCCAGCCCGCCGTGTCGCCGCCGGCCTTGCCGGGCGGGACGTTCGGATCGCGGCCGATGCCCATCCGCACCCGCGCGAACTTGTTGCCGAGCTGCTCGATGATCGAGCGCAGGCCGTTGTGGCCGCCGTGGCCGCCGCCGCTCTTGAGCCGCACCACGCCGAACGGCAGGTCCAGCTCGTCGTGGACGACCAGGATCTTCTCGGGCTCGATCTTGTGGAACTGCGCCAGCCGCTGCACGGCGAAGCCCGACAGGTTCATGAACTCCATCGGCTTCAGGAGCACCGCCTGCTCGCGGCCCTTCGGCGTCTGGACGAGGCCTGATGTCGTGTCGCCGCCGAGCTTGCGCGACCACCCGGGCAGGCCGTGGCGGCGCGCGAGCTCGTCGACGACGCGGAAGCCGATGTTGTGCCGGTTGCGCTCGTACTTGCTGCCCGGGTTGCCGAGCCCCGCGACGAGCCAGCGCGACACGGCAGGCTACTTCTTGGCCGCCGGCTTCGCGGCCGGGGCCGCCTTGGCCGCCGGGGCTCCGCCCTTGGCCGCGGGGGCCGCCGCCTTGGCATCCTTGGCCGGCGCGGCGGCCGGCGCCGCCGCAGCAGCGCCCTCGGCCGGGGCCGCGCCCTCGGCGGCGGGGGCCTTCTCCTCCTCCGGCGCCGCGAGCGTGACGACGGCGAGGTCGCGGCCGGTGACCGCGGTGACGCCGGTCGGCAGCTGGATCGCGGCGACGTGGGTGACGTCGCCGATGTCGAGCTCCGTGACGTCGACCGTGAGCTTGACCGGGATGTCCGCCGGCTTGGCGCGCAGCTGGAGCTGGCGGAGCAGGATGCGGAGCTGGCCGCCGTTGATCGTGCCCTTCGGCTTGCCGATGAACTCGAGCGGGACCTCCGCGAGCACTTCCTTGTTCGGATCGACCGCGATCAGATCGACGTGGATGATGTCGCGGCGGATCGGATCGAGCTGGTAGTCCTTGACGAGCGCGCTCAGCGAGCGCGGCTCGGCGCCGCCCTCGATCGTCAGCGCGATGACGGTGTTCTGCTTGCGCACCGGATCGAGCGACGCGCGCAGCGCCTTGACCTCGACGGTGATCGGCAGCGGCTCGATGCGGCCGTCCGTCGAGGCGCCGTAGCAGACGCCGGGGACCTTGCCCTCCGCACGCAGCCGCCGCGCAGCGCCCTTGTTCCCAGTACTCCGAACCGTGACGGTGAGCTTTCCGACTTCCATGACTTTCTCTTCTTTCTCTCCGGCTGGCTCCGTGAAGGGCGCCGGTCACACGAACAGCGAGCTGATCGAATCGCCGTGATGGATACGCTTGATGGCCTCGCCGAGCAAACGCCCGACGCTCTTGACGCGGACCTTCGCACAGGCGACCGCCGCATCGATGGGAGGGATGGTGTTGGTGACGACCACGTGCTGCAGCGGCGAGTCCGTGATCCGCTGCACGGCCTTGCCGGAGAACACCGCGTGGCTGGCGCACGCCGAGACGCTGGCCGCGCCCGCGTTGATGATGGCCTGGGCGGCGTTGGTCAGGGTCCCGGCCGTGTCGATGATGTCGTCGACGATCACGGCCTTCTTGCCGCGGACGTCGCCGACGATGTTCATGATCTCGGAGACGTTCGGGGCCGGGCGCCGCTTGTCGATGATCGCGAGCCCGGCGCCGATGCGCTTGGAGTACGCGCGGGCGCGCTCGACGCCGCCGGCGTCTGGCGACACCACGACCGTCTGCTCGCCGGAGAAGCCGAGCGCGCGCAGTTCGTCGATCAGGACGGGCATCGCGTAGAGGTGGTCGAACGGGATGTCGAAGAAGCCCTGGATCTGGGCGGCGTGCAGGTCCATCGCGAGCGCGCGGTCGGCCCCGGCGGCCGTGATGAGGTTCGCGACGAGCTTCGCGGTGATCGGCGTCCTGGGCTTGGCCTTGCGATCCTGCCGCGCGTAGCCGAAGTACGGGATGATCGCGACGATGCTGCCGGCGGACGCGCGCTTGAGCGCGTCGATCATGATGAGCAGCTCCATCAGCGACTGGTTCGGCGGCGAGCACGTCGGCTGCACGACGAAGCAGTTCACGCCGCGCACGTTCTCTCCCACCTCGATGTAGATCTCGCCATCGGAGAAGTGCGTCACATCGGCGCGGCCGAGCGGAATCTCGACGAACTTGCAGATCTCGTCGGCCAGCGCGCGATTGGAATTGCCCGTGAAGATCGAAAGCGACTTCAGCACGGCGGTCTCCGGTGGAGGAACGCGCGATCTACCAGCCGACCGCTGCTGGAGTCAAGGGCTCGCCGCTGGTTCACGATGCCTAACGCTTTGATTTGGCCTGGATTTCGCGGGCGCGCGTGACGAGCCGCTCGACCGCGGGCGGCGGCAGCGCGGTCGCCTCGTCGGCGATCAGGTTCGCGATGCCATCGGTGATCCCGAAGCGCAGCCGGCAGGCGGGGCAGAGCAGGAACGCGTCGGCCTCGCCCTCGCCCTCGCCCTCGCCCTCGCCCTCGTCGGCCTCGCCGCGTGGGAAGTAGAGGATCGGCTGCTTGCACCGCGGGCAGGCGAGGCTCTCGATGAAGTGCGCGGGGAGGGGCACGCGCCCGGTCGTAGCACGGGCGGGCCCCGAACCCGAAGAACCCCGAAAATGAAACGAGGCCCTGCGGAGGGCCTCGTCTCGCTAGCTTGGCGTCACCCTGGGATCGTCACGGAGTCTTCGCGGGCGCGGGCGTCGGCGCGGCCGGGGCCGGCGTCGGCGTCGGCGTCGGCGTCGGCGTCGGCGTCATCGCGCCATCCGCCGGCGGGGTGGCCGGGGTCGGCGCGGCGCCGCCCTGCTGGAGCGAGCTGATGAGCGTGAACTCGACGCGGCGGTTCTTCGCGCGCGCGTTGTTGAGCTGCACGCCCTTGAGGCCCGTCGGGTCCTCCTTCGGCACCGTCTCGCCGTAGCCGACCGCCGTCAGGCGCGGCTCCTCGATGCCCTTCTGGACGAAGTACGCCTTCACCGAGTCGGCGCGGGCCTGCGAGAGCGCCTTGTTGTCGGCGAACTTGCCGCCCTTCTTGATCGGCTGATCGTCGGTGTGGCCGCCGATCTCGAGCCGCAGCTCCGGGTACTCCTTGAGCACCGCGACCGCCGCGTCGAGCGTCTTGTTCGACGTGGCGAGCAGGGTCGACGAGTTCACCTGGAAGTTGATGCCGGCGATCGTGCCGGTGAACTTCTTCAGCTTGGCCGGGATCTCGTCGGGGCAGCCGTTCTCGTCCTCGAAGCCGTTCTTGGTCTCCGGCTCCATCGGACACTTGTCCGACGCGTCCGCGATGCCGTCGCCGTCATTGTCGTTGTCGGGGCAGCCGTTGTCGTCCTCGAAGCCGTCCTTGTCCTCCGGCTCCATCGGACACTTGTCTTGCGCGTCGGCGAGGCCGTCGCCGTCGTTGTCGTTGTCGGGGCAGCCGTTGTCGTCCTCGAAGCCGTCCTTGTCCTCCGGCTCCATCGGGCACTTGTCCTGTGCGTCCGCGATGCCGTCGGCGTCGTTGTCGTCTTCGGGGCAGCCGTCGTCGTCCTGGAACTTGTCCTTGTCCTCGGGCTGCTGCGGGCACTTGTCGGCGTCGCCCAGGATGCCGTCCTTGTCCGGATCGGGGTCGGGCGGCGGCGGCTCGACCACGACCGGCTTCTTGCGGCCGAGCTCCTTGTAGATCGAGAGCAGGAGCTCGAAGTCCTGCGTGAAGCCGTCGTTCGTGCTGCTCGGCGGGAACAGGAGGCGAGCGTCGAGGCGCAGGCCCCAGCCGTTGTCGACGCGGTACTTCGCGCCGACGCCGAGGTGCAGCATCGCGTCGGTGTCGGTCGTGATCGCGTTGATGCCGCTGTCCTCACCTTTGGAGTCGACGACCGCGATCGCACCGCCGCCGAGGAGCACGAACGGGATCAGCTTGTTCTCCCGCTTGTTCGCGCGGAACTGCGCGACCACGTGGGCGCGGTACGCGATGTTCCAGATCTCGTAGACCTGCTGGCGTGCCTCGCTCGGGATCACACCGAACTCTGCCTCGACGCCCAGCAGGTCGCTGAAGAACACGCCGAGCCGCAGGCCGAAGAGCGCTGAGTTGCGCTCCGACGGAGCCATATCGACGTCGGGGACGCCGAGCTCGTTGTCATCGGCGAACACATGGATGCCGGCGGTCCCGCCGATCTCCACGCCCGCGTAGGCCGGGGACGCCGCGGCGCCCGCCAGCGCGGCTACAAGGGTTGGGCGAAGCAAACGATTCATGGGGGTGACGATCCTTTGTTTTGTGTCCGCACGTGAGCCCGCTCAGGGACTCCCACCTAGCGGGTAATGAACTGTTGCCGTTGTTAACTGCTACGGAAAACGATTTCCAGGGCTTGCGCCAAGTTCTGACACGAGCGGATATTTCGTACCATTGACGCCTTCTCGACGCTGGATCCGGAACCTGCCAGAATTCCAGCGAAATCCGGGTAGCGGGCGGCCAGGGCGGCACCGCGACTTCTGTGTCGCGGCGCGGGCACCTCCGCCGCGACGCGCGGCGATCCCCGGTCGCGCGCCGAACAGATCGGTCGGACCGGGGGGTACGCGCCGAACCGATCGCGCGCCGAATCGATCGCGCGCCGAATCGATCGCGCGCGGCTACGTCCGTCGCGCGGCGTGGCGCTCCGCCATCGCGCTCACCGCGTCGATCCACGCCGGCGTCGCGTTGAGCGACGGCACGAGCACGAGCTCCTCGCCGCCGGCCGCGCGCCACTGCTCGCGCGCGCGGATCCCGATCTCCTCGACCGTCTCGAGGCAGTCGGCGACGAACGCCGGGCACAGCACCGCGAGCCGCCGCTTGCCCTCCTTCGCGAGCCGATCGATCTCGACATCGGTGAACGGCTCGATCCACGGCGTGCGCCCGAGCCGCGACTGGAAGCAGACCGTGTAGCGATCGGGCGTGAGGCCGAGCCGGCTCGCGAGCGCGCGCGTGGTCGCGAAGCACTGGGCCCGGTAGCAGTGCGGGTTGGTCAGCGTGTCGCAGCAGGTCGTGGTCTTGAAGCAGTGGCTGCCCGAGGTGTCGGTCTTCACGATCTGGCGGACCGGTAGCCCGTGATACGAGAACAGCACGTGGTCGGGCCGCGCCTCCGCGAGCACCGGTGCCGCGACTTGCTCGAACGCGGTCAGGAAGCCGGGGTCGTCGTAGAACGGTGGAATGAAGTCGAGCGGCGGGACGTTCCAGCGTGCCCCCGCCAGCTCCATCACCCGGACGATGGCGGTGCCGGTCGATGACGACGCGTACTGCGGGAACAGCGGGAGCACGACCACGCGCGAGACGCCTGCGCGCTCGAGCGCGGCCAGCCCGCTCTCCACCGAAGGGTTGCCGTAGCGCATCGCGAGCTCGACCCGCCAGTCGTCACCGAGCTTCTTCGCTACCCCGGCTGCGAGGTCCTGCGAGTGATAGAGCAGCGGCGACCCACGCTCGGGGTGCCAGACCGTGCGGTAGGCGTGCGCGCTCTGTTTGGGCCGTCGCGGAAGAACCACGAGGTGTAGCAGCGCCGCACGCCCGACGGCGTTGATATCAAGCACCCGGGGGTCACCGAGAAACTCGCGGAGGTACCGCCGGACCGCGGGGGGCGTCGGCTCATCGGGGGTACCGAGGTTCATGAGGAGGAGGCCGTTGGGCATGCGTTGGGTACCGGTCCTGGAGAACCCAGCCTGGAAAGTCAAGGATGCGGCCGGCGGGGCCCCATCTTTTTGGGAAGCGCTCGAAATGGGCCGAAAACGAATCCCGTTTCGTGGGTGGCCTGACGAAAAGGTCCGGAGTCGGCAGATCCGGAGAAA
>DATMCI010000319.1:0-5460 GCA_035558535.1 Kofleriaceae bacterium | reverse complement strand
TAGCCGGCGCGCCTACGCATGAATAATCCGGGCTAGCTCTCACCCGACAGCCTCTTCACGCATAGGTTGGCCAACCGAGCTGGAACTCGGATCGGCCGGCCATCTCGGCAACCCCCCACAAAGGAACCTGCCTCGATGACGAACGCGAGCCTATCACTGCTCGTCGCGCTTTCGTGCTGCCTCTTTTTCGGCGGCGAGCGCACGAGCCCGCTCCAGCGCTACGAACCGCATCCACGTCGACACGGGCATGCCGGCGTAGGCCGCAGCCCCCTGCAACTCCTCGAACTCGGAGGCCGTCGTGAGCACGCGCACCAGCGTGTCGCGCCGATCCTCGTCGGCCAGGAACGGCCGGCCGCCGCGATTCTTCCCGGCGGCGACGCGGCTGCCTCTTTTTGGCTTGGAAACCATGACCTTAACTACGCCATAAGAACATCCCGGTCAAGGCAGTCAGATGGGGTTGCTATGGTCATTTCAACACCATGGCAACCACCGCAACCGCCGCCGCAGTCACCACCGACCCTACCGAGTTCAAGCCGCTCTCCACGACGCGCGAGGAGCGCGGTCGGCAGATCGCCAAGCGCGGCGGCATCCGCGCCCTCGGCGCGCGCTACGTCGTGCCGTCGCAGTCCGCGAACGCGAATGTCCCCACGTACCTCGTCGACGTCATCGAGCAGACCTGCACCTGCCCGGACTACGAGCTGCGCCGCCTGCGCTGCAAGCACCAGGAGGCGGTCCTGTTCTGGCTCGCCTGGGAGGGTGCCGTGAACGTCGAGACGGGCGAGATCACGCTGCCCAAGAAGAAGCAGCAGTCCAAGCAGAACTGGCCGGCCTACAACCGGGCGCAGACCACCGAGCGCCTGCGCGTCCCGCAGCTCCTCCACGCGCTGTGCCTCGGCGTGCCCGACGCGGAGCGCGAGCACGGCGCGCCCGGCCGCAAGCCGATCCCTAACCGCGAGGCGATCTTCGGCCTCGTGGGGAAGGTGTACTCGGGGTGCTCCGGTCGCCGCGCCGAGGCGGACCTGGCCGCGTACGTCGAGCGGGGCTTCCTGTCGCGCGCCTGGGACGCGAACACGATGTTCCGGGCGATGGAGAACCCGGCCATGACGCCGATCCTGACGCGGCTGATCGAGGAGTCGGCGGGTCCGCTGGCGCAGGTCGAGAATGCGGCGGGCCAGTTCGCGATCGACAGCACCGGGGTTCAAGACGAGCGTGCGGCGCGTGCGGGACGAGAAGGAAGTCGTCGTCGAGCGCTGGTACGACCAGGCACACAAGGGTGAAGGGTGGCGCCTGCGTCGCTTCATCCACGACTGGGTGAAGCTGCACGCCATGACGGGGACCCTCACGAACCTCGTGGCCGCCGCGCACGTCACCGCGGGCACGGGCAAGGGATCTGGCGACTCGCCGCACTTCATCCCGTTGCTCCACGCGACCACGCAGCGGTTCACGGTGAAGGAGGTCAGCGGCGACAAGGGTTACCTCGACGAGGACAACCTGACGGCGGTCGCGACGATCGGCGCGCAGCCCTTCGTGGCGTTCAAGATCAACAGCCGCGAGATGGACCACTCGAACGAGCACTGGCGGCGGATGTGGGCCTACTTCGACCTCAAGAAGGAGGAGTTCTTGAAGCACTACCACCGGCGCAGCAACGTCGAGTCCACGTTCGGCGCGATCAAGGCGAAGTTCGGCGGCGGCGTTCGATCCAAGCAGTTCGTCGCGCAGCAGAACGAGGTGCTCGCGAAGGTGCTGCTGTGGAACCTGACGTGCATCGTGCAGGCGGTCGAGGAGTTCGGGGGCGAGGCCGAGTTCTCACGGCTCGTGCTGGAGCAGCCGTGAAGCTCACGGACAAGGAGCAGCGGCACGTGCGGATCGCGCTGCGCTTCCTGCGTTATCGTGTTGGCGGCTGGCAGCCGCTCGCGGATGCGCTCGGGATCAAGGCCGACACGATCGGCAAGGTGCTCCGCGGCGGGCGGGACGTTACGGCGAGGCTCGCCTACAGCGTCGCGCGCCTCATCGACGTGTCGATCGATGACCTGCTCGCGGGCGCGTTGCTCTCGCCGCGCACGTGCCCGCACTGCGGGAGGCCGCCGGATGACTTCGTCGACGAGGAGACCGTCGTCGAGGACCGGCCGCGCGAGACGATGCTCCAGCTCGTGAAGTAGACTGAGACAGGCGCGGGGCGAGCGTTAGCGGCGCCGCGGGCGTCCGACCGCCAAGCGGGATCCCACGCGCCAACGCGAGGTCAAATGATTTGACTCACCACCCCGTGGGCTTCCGGAAGGTCCCCGTCGCGTCGGTAAGCGTATCGGGGAAGAGGCTCGCGCTGATTGCGCCCAGCCGGATCGGCTTGTAGAAGGTCGCCACCTTCTTGAGTTCGGCGGAAGTTCGAGCATCGCCGCAGGGATCTAATACTTCGACCCGCTTCCCGAGGACGTCACGGACGATTCTGATCGGCTCGGCCAGATCCGAGTCGTTCGTGATCACGGCGGCGCCGTCGTAGTCGTTGTGAAACGCGTCAAGAAGAAGGAACGTTGCAAGATTGACGTCGGAACCCTTCTCCTCGAATTTCCAAACCTTGGCCGTGGTCGTGCCGTCTGCGAGCGGCGTGACGAGCTGCATCTTCTTCTTCGATTTCTGAAAGAAACCAAAGTGAACCGTTACGCACGGAAGAGTCGCGAGCGCCCGAAGGTACATCTGCTGCCGGAGCGGAGCCTGCTGGTCGTAAGGCAGCGCGCGAACCTTCGCAGTGAAGTAGCGGATCCTGTTGATGCTGTAGCTGGGGTTGCTCAGGACGTGAGCGGCGAGCTTTTCCAGGTCGAGCCACTTGAACGTCGATCCGTCCGGGGCGCGTGGCTTCTGCAACGCGCGGTGGTACAAGTTGAACCCGTCGACGTAGACGTTTACCTTCACGCGCGTGCCCCGAAAAAAGCTACGGCCCCTTTCGGGGCCGCGCACCGTGCCACCGAAGTGAGCACGGGGTGTTGGGATCAATCTAGGGGCACGCGTGCCGCGTTTCAAGATTTGAAACGCGGCACGAGGAGTCCTCCCGGCTAATTTTGCGGCACGCCGTTTGAATTTGTAGCGCTGCTGTAAAACTCGCGGACCCGCTAGGCCGAGCGCCTACCTCGGCCCGCTCCACCACGCCCTGAGCATCCCTACGAGCGCGTCGTACCCGTCCCGATCGCGCTTGTTCAGGTACTACAGGCGCCGATCCTAGACCGATCGGGTCCCGCACCAAGGCCGAGCTCGACCGGCTCGATCGCGAGATCGCGCTGGCGCTAACGCAGAAGCGGCGTTGATCCTTCGTGTCTAGCGCGGCACGGGCACACGAGGTCTCTTGCTGCCCTGGATCGCCCGGTTCGCCACGACCACCCGGTGCAGGAGCCTGATCAGCGCGTCGTGTGCGAGCGGGTCGTGTCGCCGGAGGTAGCGCAGGTGAGCCAGCAGTCGCCGCTCGACAGCACGCAACCGTGCCTCGCGCGACTTGGCGACCGCGGCGCGCATGCTGGCGGAGCGTCGACCAAACGGGCGGGGCCGCCTCACGGCAACACCTGTTGGCTCTCAGCTGATGTGGACCCCTGAAGCCGGTTCTTCTCAAAACCATTCCCCCCGGGCGGGCTGACTTTCTCAAAACCATTCCCCCCTGCCGCCGCGTGACAGAGCTGCCGTCGACGTTCCGTCGATGGCGTACCGCGAGGTCACGATGGTCGAGATCAAGGAAGTGCTCCGGCTGTGGAAGGCCGGCCTCAAGAAGAAGCGGATCGCGGCGCAGACGACGGTCGATGTGAAGACCGTGCGCCGCTACATCACAGTGGCGGAAGGCTGTGGGCTCGTGCCCGGCCCCGAGCCGCCGCTCGACGACGAGCAGATCGCCGCCGTCGTCGCCGCGCTGGCGCCCGACACGGGACGGCCTCACGGCGATAGCTGGCAGCAGTGCGAGGCCGAGCGCGACGCGATCGCGAAGCTGCTCGCGGACGGCGTGCGGCTCTCGAAGGTCCAGCGGCTGCTGCATCGCCGCGGTGTCGACGTGCCGTACCCGACGTTGCACCGGTTCGCGGTCGCCGAGCTCGGCTTCGGTCAGCGCGCTCCGACGATGCCGGTCGCCGACGGCAAGCCGGGCGAGGAGGTCCACATCGACACGGGCTGGATGACATTGCTCGAGCCCGACGCGCGCGGCCGGCGCCGCAGGTTCCGCGCGTGGATCTTCACGCCGCACGTGTCGCGCTACCGGTTCGTCTATCCGAGCTGGCAGGAGACTACGGCATCGGCCATCGAGGCGTGCGAGGCCGCGTGGGAGTTCTACGGCGGCGTGTTCCGCGTCGTCGTCCCCGACAATACCAAGGCGATCGTACACACCGCCGATCCGCGCAGGCCGCGCATCATCGACGACTTCGTCGATTACGCACAGGCGCGCGGCTTCCAGGTCGACCCGACGCGGCCGCGCCACCCCAAGGACAAGGCGCGTGTCGAGCGCGCCGTGCGCGACGTCCGCGACGACTGCTTCGCCGGCGAGAAGCTGCTGGATCTCGATGACGCGCGTCGCCGCGGTCGCGCCTGGTCGGCCGAGGAGTACGGCATGCGCCGGCACACGACGACCCAGCGGATGCCGCGCGAGCACTTCGAAGCCGACGAGCAGCCGCACCTGTTGCCGGCGCCGACCACGGCCTACGACACCCCGCTCTGGTGCGAGCCGAAGGTCGGCGCTGACCAGCACGCGCAGGTCGCGCGCGCGCTGTACTCGCTCCCGTTCGAGTGGCGTAACAAGCGGGTCCGTGCGCGCGCCGACAGCGCGACGGTGCGGCTCTACGATCCGGTCTCGCGCAAGCTCGTGAAGACGCACCCGCGCGTCGCGCCCGGCCACCGCGCGACGGACCTCGCGGACTTTCCGCCCGAGAAAGCGGCCTACGCCGCGCGCGACGCCGCGTCCTTGATCACTCGCGCGCGCAGCCACGGCGCTGCGATTGGCGAGTTCGCGCAGCAGCTGTTCGACGCATCGCCGCTGCCGTGGACGCGCATGCGCCAGCTCGGCATGCTGCACGGCCTCATCAAGCGTTTCGGCGCGCGCCGCGTCGACGAGACGTGCGTGATGGCCGTCGCCGCCGACATGTTCGACGTGTTCCGGCTCGAGCGGATGCTCAAGAGCGCCGCGGCGCCCGCGCCGCCGTCTGAGCCCGCTCGCGTCATCCCCATCGGCCGCTACCTGCGGCCGGCCACCGACTACGCCGTGCTGCCCTGTGTGGCGCAGGCCATCGCCGAAGGAGACGACTCGTGACCGATCCGATCAGCCCTGAGCTCAAGACCGCCATGCGCCGGCTACGCCTCGGCAAGCTCCTCGATACGCTCCCTGAGCGCCTCGCGCTTGCACGCCAGCAGAAGACGGCGCATCAGGACTTCTTGCTGCTCTTGTTCTCCGACGAGTGCCAGCGCCGCGACAGCGCCGCCTCGACGACGCGTGCCGAGCGT
>DATMCI010000318.1:0-8306 GCA_035558535.1 Kofleriaceae bacterium | reverse complement strand
GCGCGGCGCGTTCGGCCTCCGCGGCGGCGAGCCGCTCGAGGAGCGCCGCGACCGCATCCGCGACCGCGTCGCCGAGCGCGTGCCGCCCGAGAGCCACCAGCGCGTCGCCGAGTTCCTCGGCGAGCTCATCGGCACCCCGTTCCCCAGCGGCGACCAGGCCAGCCCCCAGCTCCGCGCCGCCCGCCAGGACGCCCAGCTCATGAGCGAGCAGATGCGCAACGCCTGGCTCGACTTCCTCGCTGCCGAGGCCGCCGCCCAGCCCGTCCTGCTCGTCCTCGAGGACCTCCACTGGGGCGACTTCGCCACCGTCCGCTTCATCGATGCCGCGCTCCGCGATCGCGGCGAGTTGCCCTGGATGGTCCTCGCCCTCGCCCGCCCCGAGGTGTTCGACGTCTTCCCCAAGCTGTGGGCCGAGCGCCAGCACGTCCAGGAGATCCGCCTGAAGGAGCTCGGCAAGAAGGCCGGCGAGCGCCTCGTCCGCCAGGTGCTCGGCGAGCGCGTCGGCCCCGATACCGTCGAGCGGCTTGTCCGCCAGGCGGACGGCAACGCGTTCTACCTCGAGGAGCTGATCCGCGCCGCCGCCGAGGACAACGGCGGCGCCCTGCCGCAGACCGTGCTCGCCATGGTCGAGAGCCGGCTCGCGCAGCTGCCGCTCGAGGCGCGCGCCGTGCTCCGCGCCGCCAGCGTGTTCGGCGAGGTGTGCTGGCAGACCGGCGTGGCCACCCTGCTCGGCGGCACCATGGCGGCGGAGACGGTCGGCGACTGGCTGACCCGGCTCGTCGATCAGGAGGTGCTAGCCGTCCGGCCGGGGGGCCGGTTCCCCGGCGAGCGCGAGCTCGTGTTCCGCCACGCCCTGTTCCGCGAGGGCGCCTACGCGACCCTCACCGACGAGGATCGCCGCTCCGGCCACCGCCTCGCCGGCAACTGGCTCGAGCACCACGGCGAGACGGAGCCGATGGTGCTCGCCGGTCACGCAGAGCGCGGCGGCGACCCCGCGCGCGCCGCGCGCTGCTACCTGCGCGCCGCCGAGCAGGCCTTCCACGTCCTCGATCTCGCGGCGACGCTGGCCCGCGTCGACCTCGGCCTCCGCTGCGCGCCGCCGCCCGAGGTCCGGTTCGCCCTGCTCGGCCTGCGCTGCGAGGTGTTCGTCCAGGACCTGCAGCACCTGGACGCGGTCATGGTCGCCGCCGAGGAGCTGATCCGCGCCGCGCCGCGCGGCACGATCCCATGGGCGCAGGCGCTGGCCGCGTTCTACCTGGGCGCGGGGATGACCGGCCGGATCCCCGAGCTTTTGGCCGCGGTCGCGCTGCTCCGGGACGTCGAGCCTGCCCCCGAGGCGATCGGGCGCGTGGCGTTCGCTTGCGCTCTCGCGATTGGAATCGTCGATCTCGTCGGGCTCGTCGCGGCGTCGATCGAGCTGGAGACGCTGTTCTTCACGATCGTTCGCCCGACGCGCGGGGGTGACCCGCTCGCGCGCTACTGGTGGAACACCACGCTCACCCACCGGAGCAGCCACGCGCACGACGATCCGTGGGCCGCGCTCCAGCGCGCCGAGGAGAACCTGGCGATCTACGACGTGATCGGCGGCGAGCGGACCTTCCTGGCCGCGCACCTGTTCCGGGGCATCAACCTGGCGTACCTCGGGGCGTACGAGCCGGCCGCGCTCGCGCTCGAGAGCGTCGCGGCGAGCGACACGCTGCTCGGCCTCGCCGGCTCGCAGCGGCAGCTCACCCTCGCCTGGCTGCGCGCCGACCTCGGTACGCCCGACGCGCTCGACGCGGCGCGCGAGATCGCGCGGACGCTGCGCGACCAAGGGCGCGCGCACCAGATCGCCATCGAGGAGGGCCGCGGCCGCTGGGTGCTTGCCGAGGTGCTCCGCCGGCGGGGCGACCTCGAGGAGGCCGAGCGCGAGATCGCGCCCGCGCTCAGCATGCTCCCCCCCATCGACCAGCCGGGCGCCCGGGCGACGCTCGCCGCGATCCACCTCGCGCAGGGCCGCACCGCCGACGCGCGCGCCGCCGCCGAGGACGCCGCCGCCCGCGCCGCGGCGATGGGCGGCGCCGGCATGTTCCGCACAGCGTTCGTGCGCCTCGTCCGCGCCGAGGCGCTGCAGGCCACCGGCGACCCCGCCGCCGCGCGCCGCGCGATCGCAGACGCCCGCGCGCGCCTGCTCGCGATCGCCGATCGGATCCCCGATCCCGCCTACCGGCGAAGCTTCCTCGAGAACGTCCCCGAGAACGCCAAGACGCTCGCGCTGGCGCGCGCGTGGCTCGACGAGCCGGCATCGAGCGCGTAGCGCGCCGCGCCCGCGCCGCGCCCGCGATCGCGATCGCTTGCGACCCACCGCGAAGGAGTCCAAGCTCCGGCTCGGATCATGGAGCTTGCGGACGTGGTCAACGGACGCTTCGAGGTCCTGCAGCAGGTGGGCACTGGCGGTATGAGCCGCGTCTTCCGCGCCCGCGATCTCGCCTCGGGCGAGGCCGTCGCCGTCAAGGTCATCGCCGGCACGCACGGCCTCCACTCCGAGCGCTTCGTGCGCGAGGTCGAGCTGCTCGCCGAGCTCGTCCACCCCGGCATCGTCCGGTACATCGACCACGGCGAGACCCCCGCCGGCGAGCTGTTCCTCGTCATGGAGTGGCTCGACGGCGAGGACCTCGGCGCCCGCCTCCTGCGCGGGCCGCTCACCCTCAGCGAGGCCGTCAGGCTCGCCGCGCGCGTCGCCGAGGCCCTCGGTGCCGCGCACGCCCGCGGCGTCGTCCACCGCGATCTCAAGCCCACGAACCTGTTTTTGCCCGGCGGTCAGATCGATCAGGTCAAGGTGATCGACTTCGGCATCGCCCAGCGCGAGGGCCGCTCGCACATCACCCAGACCGGCACCCTGCTCGGCACGCCCGGCTTCATGGCCCCCGAGCAGGCGCAGAGCCGACGCGCCACCGACGCGCGCGCCGACGTGTTCGCGCTCGGCTGCGTGCTGTTCCAGTGCCTGACCGGCGCGCCCCCGTTCGAGGGCGACAGCCCGATCGCCGCGCTGGGCCAGCTCCTGTTCGGCCAGGTCCCGCGCGTCAGCGCGCTCCGGCTCGACGTGCCCGAGGATCTCGACGCGCTCGTCGCCAAGATGCTGGCGAAGGACCCGGCGCTCCGGCCCCGCGACGGCACGAACCTGGCCGCGGCGCTCGCCGCGCTCGGCCCGCTCGCCCACACGGCCGCCGCGGCCCCGGCGCTGCGGCCCCGCGCGACGCGGCTGACGACGCTCACGGGCGGCGAGCGGCGCCTGTTCTCGGTGGTGCTGCTCGGGCCGCCCGCCGGGGGCGTCCCGCCGGCCTCCGATGATGAAGACGAAGTAACTGACGAAGCAGAGGCCGAGGCCGAGACGGAGGCGGCGCTGCGGCGCGCGCTCCGCCCGTTCGGCGCCCGCCTCGAGCCGCTCGCCGACGGCGCGGCCATCGTCGTCCTCGAGGGCGAGCGCCAGGTCGCCACCGATCAGGCCGCCGCCGCCGCGCGCTGCGCGCTCGCGCTCCGCGACCTCGCCGGCGGCCGCCCGCTCGCCGTCGCCATGGGCCGCGCCGACTCGTCCATCAAGCTCCTCGAGGGTGACGTCCTCGCGCGCGCCGCGCGGCTGCTCGCGCTCCCCGCCCCCGTGCTGCCGTCGGGCGAGCCCCCCACCGATCTGTCCCCGATCGCGATCGACGACATGGTCGCCGGCCTGCTCGACGCCCGCTTCGAGGTCATCGAGGACGACGCCGGCCTCCGCCTGTGCGACGAGCGCGCCCTCGCCCAGGGCGCCCGCACGCTGCTCGGCCGCCCCACCTCGTGCGTCGGCCGCGACTGGGAGCTCGGCGCGCTCGCCGCCATCTTCGACGACTGCATCGACGAAGCCGAGGCGCGCGCCGTCATCGTCACCGCCGCCCCCGGCATGGGCAAGTCCCGCCTCGCCGCCGAGCTGATCAGCCGCGTCCAGCGCCGCGACGCGCTGATCACCAGTCCGATCACCAGCCCGGTCGCCATCTGGATCGGCCGCGGCGACTCGCTGCGCGCCGGCTCCACGCTCGATCTGCTCGCCCAGGCCCTGCGCGGCGCGCTCGGCCTCCGCGGCGGCGAGCCGCTCGAGGAGCGCCGCGCCAAGATCCAGGCCCGCGTCGCCGCGCGCCTGCCGCCCGAGAGCCACAGGCGCGTCGCCGAGTTCCTCGGCGAGCTCGCCGGCACTCCGTTCCCCAGCGGCGACCAGGGCAACGACCAGGGCAACGACGCCGGCAGCCCCCAGCTCCGCGCCGCCCGCCAGGACGCCCAGCTCATGAGCGAGCAGATGCGCAACGCCTGGCTCGACTTCCTCGCCGCCGAGGCCGCCGCCCAGCCCGTCCTGCTCGTGCTCGAGGACCTCCACTGGGGCGACTTCGCCACCGTCCGCTTCATCGATGCCGCGCTCCGCGATCGCGGCGACCTGCCCTGGATGATGCTCGCCCTCGCCCGCCCCGAGGTGTTCGACGTCTTCCCCAAGCTGTGGGCCGAGCGCCAGCACGTCCAGGAGATCCGCTTGAAAGAGCTCGGCAAGAAGGCCGGCGAGCGGCTCGTCCGCCAGGTGCTCGGCGAGCACGTCAGCCCCGACACCGTCGAGCGGCTTGTCCGCCAGGCGGACGGCAACGCGTTCTACCTCGAGGAGCTGATCCGCGCCGCCGCCGAGGACAACGGCGGCGCCCTGCCCCCGACCGTGCTCGCCATGGTCGAGAGCCGGCTCGGGCAGCTGCCGCTCGAGGCGCGCGCCGTGCTGCGCGCCGCCAGCGTGTTCGGCGAGGTGTGCTGGCAAGGTGGCGTGGCGACCTTGCTCGGCGAGGCCACGGCGACAGGCGCCATCGGCGAGTGGCTGACCCGGCTCGTCGATCAGGAGGTCCTGGCCGTCCGGCCGGCGAGCCGGTTCCCCGGCGAGCGCGAGCTCGTGTTCCGCCACGCCCTGCTCCGCGAGGGCGCCTACGCCACCCTCACCGATGACGACCGCCGCTCCGCCCACCGCCTCGCCGGCGACTGGCTCGAGCAGCGCGGCGAGGCCGAGCCCATGGTGCTCGCCGGCCACTTCGAGCGCGGCGGCGACGCCACGCGCGCCGCGCGCGCCTACCTCCGCGCCGCCGAGCAGGCATTCCACGTCCTCGACCTCGCGGCGACGCAAGCCCGCGTCGCCCTCGGCCTTGGCTGCGAGCCGCCGCCCGAGATCCGGTTCGCCCTGCTCGGCCTGCGCTGCGAGGTGTTCATCCTCGATCTGCAGCACCCGGGCGCCGGCATGACCGCCGCCGAGGAGCTGCTCCGCGCCGCCCCGCGCGGCTCGACCCCGTGGGCGCAGGCGCTGGCCGCGTGCTGCCAGAGCGCGGCGATGACCGGCCGGATCCCCGATCTCCTGGCCGCGGCCGAGCTGCTCCGGGGCGTCGAACCGGCTCACGAGGCGCTCGGGCGCGTGGCGTTCGCTGGCCTCCTCGCGATCGGCATCCTCGATCTCGTCGGGCACATCGCGGCGGCGACCGAGCTGGAGGCGCTGATCTTCACGACCGTCCGCCCCACGCGCGGCAGCGACCCGCTCGCGCGCTACTGGTGGAACATCACGCTCGCCGTCCGGAGCGCCTACGCGCACGACGATCCGTGGACCGCGCTCCAGCGCGCCGAGGAGAACCTGGCGATCCTCGAGAGGATCGGCGGCGAGCGGACCTTCCTGGTCGCGCACCTCTACCGGGGCATCACCCTGGCGCACCTCGGCGCGTTCGAGCCGGCCGCGCTCGCGCTCGAGCGGATCGCCGCGGGCGACGCGACGCTCGGCCTGGCCAGCTCGCAGCGGCGGTTCGCCCTCGCCTGGCTCCGCGCAGACATCGGTACGCCCGACGCGCTCGACGCGGCGCTCGCGATCGCGCGCGCGCTGTGCGACCACGCGCGCGCGCAGCAGGTCGGCATCGAGGAGGGCCGCGCCCGCTGGGTGCTCGCCGAGGTGCTCCGCCGGTGCGGCGACCAGGGCGCGGCCGAGCGCGAGCTTCTGCCCGCGCTCGAGCCCGGGCGCGAGCTGGTCGCCCCCCTCGATCAGCCCGGCGCCCTGGCGACGCTCGCGGCGATCCGCCTCGCGCAGGGCCGCGCCGCCGCCGCGCTCGCCACCGCCGAGGACGCCGCCGCCCGCGCCACCGCGATGGGCGGCGCCGGCATGTTCCGCACCGCGTTCGTGCACCTCGTCCGCGCCGAGGCGCTGCATGCGACGGACGCCGCCGGCGACCACGCCGCCGCGCGCCGCGCGATCGCAGGCGCCCGCGCGCGCCTGCTCGCGATCGCCGATCGGATCCCCGACCCCGCCTACCGGCAGAGCTTCCTCGCGAACGTCCCCGAGAACGCCCGCACGCTCGCCCTGGCGCGCGCGTGGCTCGACGAAGCCGCGACACCGGGCGCCTGAGCCCGCACCGGCCCCGGCGCGCAACGTTTGCTTGCGACCCACCCGCGAACAGGGCCAAGCTCGAAGCTCGGATCATGCAGCTCGCCGACGTCGTCAGCGGACGCTTCGAGGTCCTGCAGCAGGTGGGCTCCGGCGGCATGGGCCGCATCTTCCGCGCCCGCGATCTCGCCTCGGGCCAGACCGTCGCCGTCAAGGTCATCGCCGATCCGCACGGCCAGCGCCCCGAGCGCTTCGTCCGCGAGGTCGAGCTGCTCGCCGAGCTCGTCCACCCCGGCATCGTGCGGTACATCGACCACGGCCAGACCCCCACCGGCGAGCTGTTCCTCGTCATGGAGTGGCTCGACGGCGAGGACCTCGGCGCCCGCCTCCTGCGCGGGCCGCTCGCCATCAGCGAGGCCGTCCGGCTCGCGTCACGCGTCGCCGACGCGCTCGGCGCCGCGCACGCCCGCGGCGTCGTCCACCGCGATCTCAAGCCTAGCAACCTGTTCCTGCCCGGCGGCCAGATCGATCAGGTCAAGGTGATCGACTTCGGCATCGCCCAGCGCGAGGGCCGCTCCCAGCTCACCCGGACCGGCACCTTGCTCGGCACGCCCGGCTTCATGGCCCCCGAGCAGGCGCGCAGCCATCGCGCCACCGACGCCCGCGCCGACGTGTTCGCGCTCGGCTGCGTGCTGTTCCAGTGCCTGACCGGGTCGCCGCCGTTCGAGGGCGACAGCCCCGTCGCCGTGCTCGGCCAGCTCCTGTTCGGCCAGATCCCGCGCGTCAGCACGCTCCGGCTCGACGTGCCCGAAGATCTCGACACGCTCGTCGCCAAGATGCTGTCGCGGGACCCGGCGCTCCGCCCCAGCGACGGCGCGAACCTCGCCGCGGCGCTCGCCGCCCTCGGCCCGCTCGCCCACACGAGCGCCGCGGCGCCGGCGATCCGGCCCCGCGCCGCCCGACCGGGGACGCTCACCGGCGGCGAGCGGCGCCTGTTCTCGGTGGTGCTGCTCGGGCCGCCCGCCGGGGACGCTCCGCCGCCGGCAGATGCCGAGGTGGAGGCGGCGCTCCAGCGCGCGATCCGGCCGTTCGGCGGCCGCCTCGAGCCGCTCGCCGGCGGCGCCGCCATCGTCGTGCTCGAGGGCGATCGCCGGGTCGCCACCGATCAGGCCGCGCAGGCCGCTCGCTGCGCGCTCACCCTGCGCGACCTCGTCGCTGGCCGCCCGCTCGCCGTCGCCATGGGCCGGGCCGACTCGTCCGTCAAGCTCCTCGAGGGCGACGTCCTCGCGCGCGCCGCGCAGCTGCTCGAGCCGCCTGCGCGCGACGAGCTCTCCACCGATCTGTCCCCGATCGCGCTCGACGACATGATCGCCGGCCTGCTCGACGCCCGCTTCGAGGTCGTCGAAGACGACGCCGGCCTCCAGCTCCGCGGCGAGCGCGCCCTCGTCCAGAGCGCCCGCACCTTGCTCGGGCGGCCCACCGCGTGCGTCGGCCGCGACTGGGAGCTCGGCGCGCTCACCGCGCTCCTCAACGACTGCATCGACGAGGCCCAGGCGCGCGCCGTCATCGTCACCGCCGCCCCCGGCATGGGCAAGTCCCGCCTCACCGCCGAGCTGATCAGCCGGCTCCAGCGCCGCGACGACGACGTCGCCGTCGCCATCTGGATCGGCCGCGGCGACTCGCTGCGCGCCGGCGCCACGCTCGACCTGCTCGCCCAGGCCCTGCGCGACGCGCTCGGCATCCGCGGCGGCGAGCCGCTCGAGGAGCGCCGCGCCCGCGTCCGCGCCCGCGTCGCCGAGCACGTCCCGGCCGCGGATCGCCAGCGCGTCGCCGAGTTCCTCGGCGAGCTCGTCGGCACCCCGTTCCCGAGCGGCGACCCGGGCAACGACGCCGGCAGCCCCCAGCTCCGCGCCGC
>DATMCI010000317.1:0-20568 GCA_035558535.1 Kofleriaceae bacterium | reverse complement strand
AGAGGTCGCACGATGACGCCGACCACGCCAGAACCCTGCGCCCGCGACATGGCGTTGGTGGACGCACTCACGGGCGTGCTCGCGCCGCTCCTGGCGGACGCGCCGACCACCGACAACCCGCGCGGCCTCGGGGCCGCCCGCGCGGCCGTCGAGGCGCGGTTGCGCGCGATGGGCTTCGATGTCACGCACCATGCTGCGGCGGACCGCCCGCCGGTGCTCGTCGCAGTGAGGCGCGGCGCCGGCCCCCACTGGATCGGGCTCTCGGGTCACTACGACGTCGAGCTCGGAGGCGATGGCTGGACGTCCGATCCGTTCGTGCCGACATGCCGAGAGGGCCGACTCTACGGACGCGGCACGGCGGACAACCTCGGACCGCTGCTGCTCCGGCTGATCGCGCTCGAGGGTGTCGCGCGGCTGCCATCGCTCGTATGGGTGCTGCAAGGCGAGGAAGAGATCGGCTCACCGGCCGCGCACGCGATCTACCCGGAGCTCCGATTGCCGCCCGTGGCGCTATGGCTCGAGGAAACCGGGTACTTCGAGCTCGACGGCCGACAACGCGTGCTGCTGCGACGACCTTCGCCGCTCACACAGATCTGGGTAGACGCCGCGCTCGAGCTCGCGGCCACAGCCGGGCGCGGTGTCGATCTGCACGACCGCTACTTGAACAAAGCGTTCGGCACTCACCGCTGTCCATTCCTGACGCACCTCGTAGGTGACTCGACGTATCTCGCGATCGGTCCGAACGATCCGCGATCACGGATCCACGGCGCCGACGAGTCGATCCCGCACCACAACCTCGCCTTGAGCGAGGCCCAGTTCCTCGCCGTGTTGCGAGCGACCGCGGAGGCTGCGTGACCCCAGCGATCGAGCACCGCGGCTTTGCGTGGCGAGATCCCGCCGCGCGCGAATTCCTCGCGGAGCGCGGGTATGTCGTCGTGCGCGAGGTGCTCGGCTCGGAGCAGCGCGTGGCCATCACCGACGGCTGGAACGCCGTCGTCGGCGAAGCGGCTCGGCGGGTCGGACTGAGCACCGACGAGCTCGTCGAGAGGTTTCCTCAGAATCGCGATCTGTGGCGCAAACGCGGCGAGTTCGAGCGGCTGCTGTTCGACACGCCGCAGGGCGAGGCCGCCCGGACGTTTCTCGGCGTTTCGGGCGTGCGGCTATTTCACGATCACGCGATCTGCAAGCCCGCACGGGGCTCCGGCCTGATCCCGTGGCACCAGGACTCGGCGTACTGGCCGCTCGATCGCGTCGGGCTCTCGCTGTGGACGCCTACCGACGATGTAGACGCCGACGGAGGCTGCCTGGAGGTGCTGGCCGGCTCCCACCGAGATGGGCCCGGCGAGCCACAAGACTTCCTCGCCGGACAGGCGGTGATCGCCGACGACGACGCGCGCCGGGTGCTGCTGCCGGTGCCCGTCGGATCGACCGTCGTGCTAAGCGGCCTCACCTGGCACCGCAGCGCGGCGAATCGCAGTCGGCGCGACCGTCTCGCGTACCTGACGCTCTGGGTGCCCGCGGGCGCGCGCTTCGTCCCCGAGCACGCCGGCTGGCACCCGACCGCCTCGCACATCAGGGTGGCGCGCGGCGAGCGCCTCGACGGCGACTGGTTCCCGCTGTTCGGCGAGGTGCCGCGGGACGACGAGGGCGAAGCGGTCCACTTTCCGCTCCCCGCCCTCGGCGACGGGCCCAGCATGTTCACCGCGAGCCGCGACATCGCGGGACAGCTCGCCTGGCTCACCGGCCGCTCCGAGAACACGCTCACGGCGATCTTCGCTGCGTGTTCGATCGACGAGCTCGCGCTGTGCGCGCTGGCCCGAGGCGTCGCCACAGCCGACGAGCTCAGCGAGCTCCGCGACCTCCTGGAGTCGCTGGAGCTCCAGGATCGCGTAAGGCGCGAGTCGGTGGCGCGCGACGTCTACCTCCGCACCGTCGAGCACTGGTGGGCGCTGGTCGGGACGCGGATCGCGGAGGCACGACGTGCCCCGTGAGGACGCCCTGCTGGCACGCGTCGGCGCGCGCCGCGGCGAAGCAGCGACGCTCGCGCGCCTGGCCGAGCTGCAGCGTGCGTGGTGCTTCGCGCAGCCGTTTCACAACCTCGATCTGCTCGCGGGCGCGCGCTGCGGCGCGCCGCCGCTGGATCGGGAGGCGGCGCTCGAGCGCTGCGCCGACGGCCTCGGCGGCCCCTGTCACGTGCAGAGCTGGGGCTTCCTCTCGCTGCTGCGGCTGGCCGGCTACGAGGCGCGGCTGTGCGGCGCGACGATCTCGCGCCCCGACGACCACCTGCTCGTCCACGTCACGCTCGGCGAGGCCGCGTACCTGTGCGACGTCGGGAACGGGCAGCCCTACCTGGAGCCGTTCCCGATCGATCGCGTGCACGAGCAGCGGCACGCGGGCTGGTGCGCGCGCACGACGCCGGACGGGGACGGGCTCGTGCTGAAGCGCCGGGCCCTCGATCAGCCGACGTGGCGCACCGTCTACCGCGCGCGGGCCGAGGCGCGGCGCTGGGAGGACTTCGCGAGCAGCATCGAGCGCCACCACCGCGAGCCGGGGTTTGGACCGTTCCTGTCCGGCTTGCGGGTGGTCCGCGTCGGCGCGGCGTCGATGATCGCGGTGCGGGATGAGCTGGTCACCGTCTATCGCGAGGACAGCGTCGATCGGACGCGGCTCACCGATGCGGAGCTGATCCGCTTCATCGCGGGCGACCTCGGCCTGTCGGCGCTGCCGGTCCGGGAGGCGGTGGACGCGTGGCGCGCCGCAGCGGCGAGGGCTCCGTGACGCGCCCCGAGATCTGGGTCTCCGTCACGTGCACGGACCGCGCCGCGTCGTTGCGCGCGCTGGCGATGGATCTGGCCGCGCAGGCCGCGCAAGTGGACGCCGCGGTGACCCTGCTGATCAACGACAACAGCGTCCAGGCGGGCGAGCGAGCGACCAATCGCAGGCTCGGTGAAGCGCTCCGCGCAGCAGCCCTCGCCGTGATGATCGAAGACGCGCCGCAGCCCGGCGCGAGCATCGCGGCGAGCCGGAGGCGACAGCAGGCGCAGGTACGTGACCGGCTCGCGGCGACGCGCGCGCGACCGGCGTTCGTATGGATGCTCGACGACGACGTGCGGCTCAGCCACCTCCACTGGACGAACGCGTGGATCGAAGATCGGCCGCTGCATTGTCACCTCGCCTTCCTCCTCGCGCTGGCGCACGAGCACTCCGCGCTCGACGTCTTGATCGGCGAGGTATGCGGCGACGCGCCGATCCCCGTGCTCGGATCGATCGTCAGCCGGCTCTCGGATCTCGCGGCGAGCCTGGGGGCGATGTTCCGCGCCCACCCCGACGCGCCGTGGCGCCCCCCCGCCGACGCGCTCGCGCGCCTCGCCGAGCGCGACGCCTACTACGATCTGTCCACGGATCGCCCGCTCCGGGCGTGGCAACGCGAGATCTTGTGGCTGCCGCGCGGCGGTCCGCTCACCACGTCGCAGGCCCTCGACCAGATGCTCGCCGACGTCGAGCACGTGCCGCGCGGCGCCGCGTTCTCGAGGCCGATCCTGGCCCAGCCAGAGCGGTTCGCCGAGCTCGTCGATCGCCCACTACGCGGCGCCAACGCTGTCTTCTTCGACGTCGACCGATGCATGCAGCACGAGTACCCGAGCGTCGCGATCGCCGGGATCGAGACCCGGCGGAGCGACATGATCGGCACCGGCCTTCTGGCGAGCGCCGGCGCCGCCGTGCGCGGCTCCGGGTTCTGTGTCCTGCACCGCCGGCCCCGCGACGTTCCCTGGCCGGGCTCCGACGCGCTGGCCGCGAGCCTGGTCGCCGACACGCTCGGCGCCTGGCTGGCGCGGCGGCTCGATCCGCACGGCGAGGAGGATGACCGGTGCGGCTGGCGCTTCCTCGCCACGCGGCTGGCGCGCCTGCACGCGGCCGCGGGCGCGCTTGTCGAGATCTGCGCGCGCCTGCACGGGCAGGTCCGCGAGGCACCCGCGTGGGTCCCCTCGCTCGACGCGGTGCGCGAAGTCGCCGACTGGGCACTCGCGAGCTTCCCGGGCGCGCGCGACGGCACCCTCCCCCGCGAGCTGGTCGAGGTCGTGATCGCGACGGCGTCCCGCGATGATCTCGTCGCCGCGGCCCGGCCAGTGGGTGGAAGGGCCGCGTGAGCGAGCGCCGCCGCGTCGTTGGCGTCATCGGCGATGCCCGCCTCGAAGATCCCGGGCGGATCGAGGAGGCGCGCGTCCTCGGCGCTGGGCTACTCGCCGCCGGCTTCCGCATCGTCACCGGCGGCCTGGGCGGGGTCATGGAGGCCGTGTCGTTCGGGGCCCGGCATTGCCCCCACTGGCGCGACGGGCTGATCGTCGGCGTGATCCCGTCATACCGCACGAGCGATGCCAACCCGTGGTGCGACATCGTCATTCCGACCGGGATGCAGCTCGCGCGCAACATCCTCGTCGTCTCCACAGCCGACGTGGTGGTCGCGCTCGGCGGCGGCGCGGGAACGCTCAGCGAGATCGCCCTGGCGAGCCAGCTCGGCAAGCCCATCATCGCCCTCGGCTCGCATGGGTGGGCCGGCCGTGTCGCCGGCGAGCCCCTCGACGGCAGATGCACGTCGCCGATCCACGGCTGCGGATCGGTCGACGAGGTCATCGCCACCTGCCTCGCGCTCACCACCACCGTCCGCGAGAGCGGCGACATCGGCAGCGGATCTCGCAAGGGCGGCGCCCCCTCATGAGGGTGCTCGCGACAGGTGGCTACTTCGATGCCTCCGGGGAGTGCTTCATCGATCGCCTCGACCTCGAGCGGGGCACGCGCGAGCGGCTCTTATCCTTCCTCCCACCCGAGCCGCATCGGGTCCCGGAGAAGGGCTTCACCGGCGCGGCGTGGCTCGACGACGACTCGCTCCTCGCGTGCGGCTTCGACGCAGTCTGGCGCTTCACCCCCTCGAGCGGGCGGTGCACCGGCCGCCTCCACCAGCCCGACTTCAACGACCTGCACGGCCTCGCGGTAGACGCGGCCGCCGCGCAGCTCCACGTCTGCAACACCGGCCTGGACGCCATCGAGACGTTCGACCTGGCGGGTCGCTTCCTCGGCCGCTCGGCCATGAGCCCCGCCTGGTTCGAGGCCGCTCGCCAGCGCGGCGCCGCCGTCGACCGCGCGGCCTTCGAGCACGTGCTCGCCGCCGGCTGGAAGGAGATGCCCTCCCCTACGCTCACGTCTCCGATCGGCTCCTACTATCACCAGGCGGAGGACGAGCCATTTCACCGGCGCAAGGTCCGCGACTACGCTCACCCGAATCACGTGATCGTCTGGGGGGACCACCTCGTCGTCACGTTGCTCGCGCGCCGCGAGCTTCGCTGTATGCGTACCCACAACGCGGTCGCGCACCTGGAGGCACCCCCGCACGATGGCGTGCTCGTCGGAGACGACCTGTGGCTGACCACCGTGGACGGCCGCGTGTGGCGCGTCGCGCGCGGCGGCGCCGCCGCGCTCGTCGTCGACACCTCGGCGACGGGGCACCTCGGCTGGTGCCGCGGCCTCGCGATCCTCGGCTCCACGATCGCGGTCGGGCTGACGGCGATCCGGTCCGAGCCGCAGTACACTTGGCGCTCCGCGCCCCACGAGCAGACGGAGACCGCGGTGCTGTGGATCGAGCCGGCGACCGGCCAGCTCCGGGGCCATGTCCGTTACGAGCCGGAGCGGCACCCCAAGCTGTTCGCGCTGCTCCCGGCCCGAGGCGCCTGGGCATGAGCGGCCCTTGGGTGCTCATGTATCACCGGATCTGCGAGCGTGACGCCGGTACCCGCTGCTGGTTCGAGCGCGGCACGGCGATCACCCCGGCGGCCCTCGATCGGCACCTCGCCTGGCTGCGGGAGCGCTTCGCCGTCGTCCCCCTCGAAGATCTGCACGCGCCGATCCATGCCGACGCACGTCCCCGTGCCGCGCTCACCTTCGATGACGGCTACGTCGACACGCTCGAGATCGCCGCGCCGATCTGCACACACCACGGTGTCGTTGCAACCTGCTTCGCCACCGCCGGACCCGCCCGCGGCGGCCCCGCGCTGTGGTTCGACACCTGGTACGCCCTGGTCCATGCTGGCCTCGGGCATCGCGACTGGGACGCCAACCTGCGAGCGCTGGGCATCCCGGCCACGGCCGATCTAACCGCCTGTGTCCACGGATCCGCCAAGCAGTGGCTCGCCAAGCTCGAGCCAGATGCACGCCAGGTTCTACTGGGCAGGCTGGCCGAAGCGCTGGGCGTCCCGCTCCCGACCTCGTGCCAGCTCGATCTGGACGGCCTTCGCAGGCTGCGCCGCCTTGGTTGGCGCATCGGCGGTCACGGCATCGATCACCAGCGGTTAGGCGATTGTGACGAGTTGACGGTCATCCGCGAGCTGAGAGGATCGCGCCAGCTCCTCGCCGAGGTTGGCGAGCCCGGTCCGATGCAATTTGCGTATCCGGACGGATCCTGGAGCGAGCGCATCGCGGACGCCGTCGCACTCGAAGGCTTCGAGATCGCTTGCACGGTCCAGAGCGCGCCCTGGACCAACCCGCAGGATCGACTCACCGTGCCACGCCTGTTCTGTCGGGGAGATGCGCCGGTGCCCCACCCGTTGCTGCAAAACCTCGCGTGAGCCACTCCCCGGCCGTGCGTCGCCCGAGGTAGCCCGCGCCCCCGGGGGGCCGCCTCGGCTCAGATCGCGCCGGACTTGCGCGAGATCTTCCGACCCTTGCGCTCGCAGAGCTTCGAGCCGTCCAGGACCGGGACCTGGCGGGCCCAGGAGTGGCGGCCTGGGCTGCCGCTGCCGGACATGCCGTGGAACCAGGCTTTGCGGCCGACGAACAGGTCGAGCTGGTAGTTCTTGACCGCGCCGCCGGTGTCGTCGGCGATCACGCAGCCGTCGTGCACGTACCCGCCCCAGGGAGGGCGCCCCGGCATCGTGCGGCCCTCGAGCACCGGGACATAGAGCAGCGAGCCGAGCTTGATCAGCTTCGGATCGACGGCGACCGAGCGGAACGGCTGGAGCGGCCGGCCAGCGCCGCCGATGCCCCATTGCTGCTCGACCACGTGGAAGCACGGGCTGTTGGGGCACTTGCACCGGCCCCACATGTTCACGAGCCGGCCGTCGCGCAGCTTGCCCGTGCCCTGCAGCATGGCCTCGGACATGAACTCACGCGACGTCTCGGCGATCGGCTCGCACGCCGGGCCGGGGCCGTAGAGCGTGACCTTCTCCGGCGGCTCGGGGGCCGGCTCGGGCGGCGCGGCCGCGACGAGATCCTTGTCGCCGGCTGCATCGGTCTGATCTTGGGCGACGGGAAGGTTGTCGTTGGACGGCGGCTTCTTGCGGCTGGGCCGCGCCACGATCTCTTCCTCGCCCACCACGTAATAGAAGGTGATGTTGAACTTCCCGAGGTCGCGCGGGCTTTCCTCCGCGGGCTCCACCGGCTCCGGCGCGGCGCGGTCGGCCGGGGCCGGCGCCGGGGCCGACCGAGCCGCCGGCGGCGCGAGCTCGGGCTCGATCGCCGGCCCAAGCTCGGCCGACTGACAGCTCATCGCGAGCACAAGCGGCGCCATGCCCCTGATTCGCCGCACCATTCGGCCGAGCAGCGCGCCCAGGAACGCGAGACACCCCTCGGGCGCAGACGCCGACGGAAGAGCCGGCCCCGGCTCCGCCTCTGGTGCAGACGCCGACGGAAGAGCCGGCTCCGGCTCCACCTCTGACGTGCCGGCTGCGGACCGGCTCAGTTCCGTCGGGGAGGTCATTCCTACCTGGCCCGGCAGGGGCACGCCGGGGTTACGAGTCTAGCCCTGATCCTCCGGGCGCCGGGCACGTGCGCCCCAAAAACTCACGGTGGCCTGACAGGCCCGCTCCCGCCGTTTCCCTCATCATATAGGCGACATCGCCTCACCTCGGCCGCCCGATCTCTTCGGTTTCGACGCGAGCGCTGCGTTTAAAAGCGGGCCTGCAGCGTCGCGTTCACGCCGAGCTGGTTGAACTCGCCGAAGTCGTACTTGAACGGGCACTGATCGGGGTCGTCGCACGCGCGGCGGTAGCGGGTCTGGTTCGGGTCGTAGCTGTAGAAGACCTCGAAGATCGCGCTGAAGATCTTCGCGAAGTCGAGCTTGGCGGTGCCCTTGAGCGCGAACTGCGGGGCCGCCGCTTCGCCCGCCGGCAGGATCGTGATCAGCGTGTCGATGTTGTTGTTGCGGATCACGGCGGTGGACGTCCCCTGGGTCATCGCGCCGGGGATGCCCTTGGGCGACGTCAGGGTCGCCGGCTTCTCGATGCCGCCGATGAGGCCCAGGGTCAGCCAGTCGCTCCAGTTGCGGTCCGCGCCGAGCGCCGCGAAGTAGTTGGGCTCCAGCTGGTAGGCGGCCGGGAAGTCGGAGTACGGCGGCAGGCTCGGCTGCGAGTGCAGGATGAACGCCAGGTCGCGGAAGCTGAGATCGAGCCGCAGCCGGTACCGATCGATCTTCATGCGGACGTTGAGGTCGCCGGCCATGCCGAACTGGCGCTTGGTCGAGCCGGTCCGCTCTGGATCCTTGAGCGTCTGGGCGAGCGTCGTGAGCTCGGCCTGCGCGAGCCACGCGATGCCGCCCGGGTACTTCTCGGGCGAGAACAGCTGGCTGACCCGCTCGCCGTTGTACTTGTAGAGCCGGTAATCGACCGACGACCGGATCGGCATCCCCTTGAACACGCTGATCTGGGCCGAGCCGCCGACCAGCATGACCTTCTCGCCGAGCACGTCCTGGAGCTCGTTGTAGCCGCGGTCGAACAGACCGCCGTTCAGCTCGATCCGCACGTTGGGGTGCGGATCGATGCCGGCGCCGATCAGGCCGGAGAGCGCGCCCTTCAGCTCGCCGTCCTTTGGATCGACGATCGTGGCGCTCTTGGCGCCCACGAACGCGTACATGTTCTTCGTGTCGTACTGGAGCTTCACGCCCGGCGTGGACGACCGCGACCGCTTGTACTCGGGCGTGCCGCCCCACGACAGGCGGTAGCTGTAGCCGAGGCGGAACCGGTCCGAGGACACCGGGAACGCCGTGAGGCTGATCCGCGTCGGGTCCTTGTGGGTCGGGTCCTTCCAGTTCGTGATGACGATGTACGTGCCGGCGTCCGACAGCGCGATGTTGTTCTCGCTGAGCTCGTTGATGCGCAGCACGAACGCGCCCTCGGCCTGGAGGTGCCCGCGCGAGTAGCTGCGGTAGGCCACGGCGTGGGACAGGGTCTCGAAGCCCGAGAACCGGGTGTCGTAGTTGTCGAAGAACAGGACGCCGAGCGAGTTCGGCACGCCGAACCGCCAGCCCGGCACGCTCGGGATCGTCTCGCCCGGCTTGGCGAGGATGTTCTCGTTCGTCAGCGTGAACGCCAGGCGCGTGTCCATGAACCCGCTCTGGCCGGTCAGCTCGCTCTCCTTCTCGGGCGGCGGCGCGGCCTCCTTCTCGGCGGCCTCCTTCTGGGCGCGCTCGGCCGCCTCCCGCGTGGCGCGATCGATCAAGAGGCGGGCGACCTCGCGGTCGACGAGCTCGCGGATCCGCGCCTCGTCGATCTGTGGCTGGGGCTGCGGGGCCGGCGCAGGCGCCACTCCCGGACCCGGCCCGCCCGGCGGGGCGGTCGGATCGCCCGGCTGCTGCGCGAGCGCGAGCCCGGGGACGAGCCCGGAGGCGAGCCCGAAGGCAGCGACGAACACCGCGGTGAGAAGCGCGGCGGGGGGGTTCGATATGCGCACGAGTCCTCGTTTCGTTCGCTGACCTATTGCAGAACCACGTCGCTCGCCGCGCGCGGATAGATGATCCACACGTTGAACGAGCCGATGCTCACCGGCCGGAAGATCCCGACCACCTTCGGCAGCCTCCGCCCGACGAGGGTCGGGGGATCGACGGACGTGACCACGCCGGCCGTGATCACGTTGATGACGTTGTCGGAGAGGCAGGTGTCGCCGCCCATGCCCGACGGATCGAGCTTCCACTGCCGGTACATCGTGTAGTCCTCGTCGAGCGGGCAGACGATGCCGTCGCGGATCTCGATCGGGCCCGCCTCGTTGCGCTCGAAGTTGATCCGCCCGGTCGGCAGGCTCAGCGAGCCGAACCAGTCCACCTGGAGCACCGCCGGCGCCGGCATGCGCGCCCGGTCGATCGCGTCGTTCACGCCGTCGCCGTCCTCGTCCGTGAACGGCGGCGTGAACGACTGCGGGAACCCGACCTCGGTCAGGCCGTTGAACTCGGTGAGCCCGCCGCCGAAGCCGTCGATCGCCTCGCCCTCTTCGAGCACGTGGCCGTCCGAGCCGCGGGGCGCGCTGAACGAGAACACCATCGCGTGGTCGTACGCCTGCGCGACGCACGGCGGCCGCCCCGTGTCGTCGGCGCACTGGACGTCGCTGACCGTGTAGCCCTGCGCGAACACCGACGTCACGACGAGCCGGCCGGCCGTGCCGTAGCGCGAGCCGCGCACCGCGATCTGCTTGTCCTGCAGCGGCGTCACCGTCAGCGCGTCGAGCGCCGTCTCGCTGCGCGGCGTCTGCAGGTCGGCGATGAACGGATCGCGGAACCACAGGGTCGGAGACGCGCCCGCGATCCTGCCGGGCACGTACTCGGCGCCGGTGCCCTCGCCGTCGTCGATCCACAGGGTCGTCGGCCCGAACACCCGCGCCGGCAGCGCGATCGTCTGGTTCGTCGCGACGCCGTCGGTCAGCGTGATGATCGTCGACGGCTGCTGCTCGAGCGACGGCGTCAGCGTGCCGAGGAACTGCGTGTAGACCCGCACCTGCTTCGAAAAGCTCGTGTCGATCTCCCCGTCGGCGTCCAGCGCCGCGAGGTCGACGACCACCATGCGCTGGGTGTCCGGGAGCCGGCGATCGATCGTGCCGGGATCCACCGGCGCCACGAGCGTCACCCGGATCGACTGCGCACCTTCGAGGCCGTGGCCGCGGTGCTCGGTGCAGCCCGCCGCGAGCGCGCAGCAAAGCGCGAGCGCCGCCGCAAGCTCACCCCCCAGGACACCGTCTCGGTTCATGGCGCCTCCTTCATATCGTGGACCTCTGTCAGGAGCCTCTGGCGTCCGGTCCAAGGGTCACTCGAAGACCGGCCGGATCCGGCCATCGTGCGCCTCGATCTTCTCGTCGAGACAGGAGATCTCGCCGTAGGTGTCGATCACGGTCCGGCGCGGCACCGCGGTGTCCTTCTCGTCCTCGAGGTCGGCCCGGCAGCGCGACTGCGAGTTCAGGTAGACGCGCAGGGCGTCGCGCAGCGCGATGCCGGTGTCCTGCTTCGACGTGTTGCGCTTGAGCACCTCGAAGCCCGAGCCGCCCACGGCGATGTAGTCGTTGACCGCGACGCGGTAGAGGCTCTCCGGCACGAGCGGCGCGCAGCGCGTGTAGTCGACCGGGCCGTCCGGGTTCATGCCGCGGCAGTTGTCGCCGATCGCGATGTTCTTCGCGCACGCGCGCTCGTTCGGGAACGCGGGCGTCCCGCAGTCCCCGTTGCACACCATGTCGAACGTGATGCCGGCGACCTGCGCCTGCGTCCGGCAGCCGCGGCTCGCCGAGCGGCGCGCCACGAAGCTCAGCATCTCCTGGACCTCGGTGCCGGACAGGTACATCACCGTGATCGAGTTCTCGAACGGGAACACGTTGAACATCTGCTCGATCGTGAGCGGGCCGCGCTCGAAGTCGGCGCGGATGCCGAGCGAGTTGGTGACCGCGAACTCGGCCTCGACGCCCTCGGTCAGCTGCATCGACCGCGCGACCAGGTTGCCGAGCTGCGAGTCGCCGCCCGTCGTGTCCGAGCGCAAGATCTTGCTCTCCGGCGGCGGCTGGCCCGGCCCCGGCGTGTCCGGCGTGACGTACGCGAACACGCCGTTCAGGTCGATCTCCTGGTTGATCTTCACCGAGTACGGCCACAGGAGGTTCGCGATGTCCGGATCCTCCGGCACGCCGCGGATGTTCTTCGTCGGGTTGCCGGCCATGATCGGGATCGTCTCGTAGCTGAACGACGTGATCCGCGACCGCCGCGCCGGATCGGCGTTGTCGTCGCCGACCCGCACGACGAGATCGAGCCGGCCGACGAACTTCGCGAACGCGCCCGAGTGCACGACGATCGTGTTGTGCCCCTCCTTGTCGTTCGTGATCAGCTTCGGCGGGTTCGTGACGATGTGGAGGTGGCCGCCGAGGACGAGGTCGACGCCGGCGAGCGTCTCCTGCGTGAACGCCTGGTTCGGGTCGTCGACCTGCGACGCGGTGAGGCCCTCGTCCTCCTCGAGGCCGAGGTGGCTGATGACGACGATCAGATCGACCATCGGGCGCAGGAGGCGCACGTAGCCGGCGAGCGCGTCCTCATCGGCGATCGGCCGGAAGCCGAGCGAGTTGCCGCCCTCGAAGATCGACGTGATCGTGCTCGTGTTGCCCATCCCGATCACGGCGACCTTGACGCCCTTGACGTCGTAGATCTCGTACGGCGCGACGACGTCGCGGAGCGAGCGGCCGTCCCCGTTGACCGCGCCGGGCGGCGGATCGTCCCACGCGTAGTTCGCGGCGAGCAGCGGGAACGAGGCCCAGTTGTCGATCTTGTCGAACAGGTTCTTGGCGCCGAGGTCGAACTCGTGGTTGCCGATCACCATGCCGTCGAGGCCGGCGAGCGACAGCGCGCGCATCTCGGCCTCGCCCTTGAACAGGTTGAACACCGGCGCGCCCTGGAAGCAGTCGCCGCTGTCGAGCCACAGCGAGCGGTTCGAGCTCCCGCGGATCTGCCGGGCGACCGCCGCGATGCGCGCGATCCCGCCGAACGGTCCGCCGTCGCGCAAAAGGCCGTAGCCCTGATCGAACGTGTTCGGGACGAAGCTGTACGGGAACAGCCGCGAGTGGATGTCCGAGGTGTGGATGACCGACAGCCGGATGTCCTGGCCGACGAGGTTCGGCTGATCCTGCTGGACGATGCAGCCACCCAGCGACGCCACCAAGACCGCGCCGGCCCAGACGCGCAGCCTTCCGGAGTCCCGGTCGAAGGTCATCCTGGCGGTCATATCGAGGCTTCCACCTTTCAGCAAGACTAGAAACATCTCGGTCTGACACCGAGCCGGTCCGAAGGACCGCGCGAGGCCTCCAATCATGCTCTACTCCGTCGCCCAGAGATGCCTCGCGCGAAGATCGTCTGCACCCTCGGCCCCTCCACGTCGACTCCGGAGCGCATCGGCGAGCTCATCGATGCCGGCATGAGCGTGGCGCGCCTCAACTTCTCCCACGGCACCTACGAAGATCACGCGAAGGTCCTCGAGATCGTCCGCGCCGAGGCCGAGCACCGCGGCAAGGCGATCGCCGTGCTCCTCGATCTGCAGGGCCCCAAGATCCGCACCGGCAAGTTCGCCAACGGCTCGGCCGAGCTGCGCACCGGCGCCGAGTTCACGATCACGACCGAGCCGGTGCTCGGCGACGAGAAGCGCGTCTCGACGACGTACGCGTCGCTGCCCAAGGACGTCAAGATCGGCGATCAGATCCTGCTCGACGACGGCTACCTGTCGCTCGCCGTCACCGGCGTCTCCGACCACGAGGTGCGGACCGTCGTCGTGACCGGCGGCGTGCTCAAGAACAACAAGGGCATCAACCTGCCCGGCGTCGAGGTCTCGGCGCCCGCGCTCACCGAGAAGGATCGCCAGGACGTCGGCTTCGCGCTCCGCTACAACGTCGACTACGTCGCGCTGTCGTTCGTGCGGCGCCCCGAGGACGTGATCGAGGCCAAGCGCCTGCTCACCGTCGATCAGGTCTCGATCCCGGTGATCGCCAAGATCGAGAAGCCGCAGGCGCTCGATCGGCTCGGCGAGATCATCGACGCCGCCGACGGCGCGATGGTGGCGCGCGGCGATCTCGGCGTGGAGCTCGGGCCCGAGAAGGTCCCGCTGTGGCAGAAGCGGATCATCGACGAGACCAACCGGCGCGGCAAGATCGTCATCACCGCGACGCAGATGCTCGAGTCGATGATCACGCAGCCGCGGCCGACGCGCGCCGAGGCGTCCGACGTCGCGAACGCCGTGCTCGACGGGACCGACGCGCTGATGCTCTCGGGCGAGACCGCCTCGGGCGCCCACCCGATCGAGGCGGTGCGCACGATGGCGCGCATCATCGTCGAGATCGAGAAGAGCGCGTACTACCGCGCGAACATCGAGGTCCCCGAGCTCCAGCTCGTCAACTCGACCCACGCGATCGCCCACGCCGCGGTCACCGCGGCCCGCTCGATGAAGCTGCGCACGATCATCGCGGTGTCCGACTCCGGCGGCGCCGCGCGGCTCGTCAGCGAGTACCGGCCGGAGGCCAACATCGTCTGCCTCACGACGAAGGACGTGAACTTCCGCCGGCTCGCGCTCGTCTGGGGCGTGACGCCCATCATGATCGGCCCCGCCGCCACCACCGAGGAGCTGCTCGATCGCGTGGAGGCCACGCTGATCGAGCGCAACCTCGCCTCACCCGGCGAGAGCGTGCTCATCACGATGGCCGTGCCCGTCGGCTCGGGCCTGCAGACCAACGTGCTGAAGATCCACCAGATCCAGCACTGACGCGCGGACACGCTCGCCTGACGTGGGCGCATCACGTGGGCGCATCACGTGGGCACACCTTGTCCGCACACCTCGTCCGCACACCTCGTCCTTGCGGGCGAGCGCGCGCGCCCCGTCAATTCGTTGTTCGTCCGCCATGGCCACGCTACGCTCCCGAGTCCCGTGGCGCAGAAGGCTCCCACCAAGCGGCCGGATCCGGGCGTGGCGATCGGCCATGTCTTTCTCGGCAAGTACCGCGTCGAGGAGATCCTCGGCGTGGGCGGCATGGGGGTGGTGACCAAGTGTCTCCACATGCAGCTCGGCGAGCTCGTGGCGATCAAGATGCTCCGCAAGGACGTGCTCGACGACTACGACGCCGTCGAACGGTTCATGCGCGAGGCGCAGGCGGCGGCCCGGCTGCGCAGCGAGTACGTGGCGCGCGTGATCGATGTCGGTCGGTTCGAGAGCAACCAGCCGTACATGATCATGGAGTTCCTCGACGGGCACGACCTCGGGGAGCTGCTCGAGGAGCGCGGCTTTTTGCCCGTGCCGTGGGCGACCGAGATGATGATGCAGGCCGCCGAGGCGCTCGCGGAGGCGCACTCGATCGGCATCGTGCACCGCGACGTCAAGCCGACGAACCTGTTCGTGACGTGGCGCCCCGACGGCAGCGCGCTCATCAAGGTGCTCGACTTCGGCATCGCGCGGGCGCTGATCGGCAACGATCTCAAGCTGACGCAGACGCAGTCCTTGCTCGGCACCCCGGCCTACATGTCTCCCGAGCAGATGCGCTCGGCGCGCCTCGTCGACGCGCGCAGCGACATCTGGTCGCTCGGCACCGTGCTGTACGAGCTGATCGAGGGCCGGCGGCCGTTCGAGGCCGAGAGCTTCTCCGAGATGTGCGTGAAGGTCGCGGTCGATCAGCCGATGCCGATGAAGAACGCGCCGCCCGCGCTCCAGCAGGTCGTGCTGCGCTGCCTGTCGAAGACGCCGGAGC
Source organism: Kofleriaceae bacterium (assembly GCA_035558535.1). Lineage (GTDB taxonomy): Bacteria > Myxococcota_A > Polyangia > Haliangiales > Haliangiaceae > JABFXX01. The sequence goes on along the minus strand of DATMCI010000317.1, from coordinate 5,067 downwards.
AGCGCTACGCGAACATGGCCGAGCTCGGCGGCGCGCTCCTGCCGTTCATCCGCGATCCGAAGGCGGGCGCGATCCTCGTCGAGCGCATGCAGCGCATGATCGAGCGCGGCGCCCAGATCGACTGGACCGCCGGCACCAGCGCGCCCGACGCGTCCGACGCGCCCGACGCGCCCGCTGGCACCCGGACGCCCGCGCCCGGCGCGGGCGGGACCGACGCGGCGCATGGCGCGTCCGGCGAGGACCTGCCGATCCCCGCGAAGATCGTGATGCCGCCGCGGGCGAAGCAGCGCCGGCCCCGCGGCAGCCCGGACGCGACGCTCAAGGGGCCGCCGCGCCGCAAGGCCGGCATCCTGTACGTCGGGGCCGCGGCGCTGCTCGGCGTCGGCATCGGGCTCCTCGTGTTCATCCTCGGTGGCGGCCTCCGCAGCGAGGCCGAGCCCGCGGCCGCGGCCAAGGCCGCCGAGCAGCTGCTCCCTGTGCCCGCGCCCGCGCCAGCGCCCGCGCCAGCGCCCGTGCCGCCGCCGCTCGAGGACAGGGTCGAGGTCGTCGTCACGCCGATCGAGCCGCCGAAGCCGGAGCGGCCGGTGCAGGCAGTCGATCGGCGCCCGAAGCCGCCGCGGCCCTTGGCCAGGCCGGAGACGCCGACGGTACCGCCGCCGCCGCCGCCGCCATGCAACCCGGCGGACCACGCGCACGGTTGCCCGAAGACATAGTAGATCGACGATGCGATCAGGTCGGCGATCCATCGAGCGCGTGCTGCCGGGCGCGCTCGTGCTCGCGCTCGCGCTCGCCGCGGCCCGCCCGGCCGCGGCCGAGGACCGGGTCGCGAAGGCGGACGCACTGTTCGCCGAGGGCGTCAAGCTGCGCGACTCGAACCTCGAGCTCGCGTGCGCCAAGTTCGGCCAGTCGCTGCAGCTGAACCCGCAGGCGATCGGCGTCCTCTTGAACGTCGCGATGTGCGACGAGAAGCAGGGGCGCACCGCGTCGGCCGTCCGGCGCTACAAGGAGACGCGCGAGCGCGCGATCGAGATGAGCTTCCCGGAGTACCAGAAGGCAGCGGACCAAAAGCTCGCGGCGCTCGAGCCCGAGGTGCCGCGCCTCACGATCCGCTTCGAGCAGCCGCCAGCGCCGCAGACGAAGGTCGTGATCGACGACCAGGTCGTCCCGCTCGCCGCGCTCGAGGCGGTGCCGCTCGATCCGGGCGAGCGGGTCATCGTCATCTCCGCGCCGGGCCGGATCGCGTTCCAGCGCCGGATCACGCTCGCGTCGCGCGAGCGCCGCGACCTCGTCGTGCCCGCGCTGCAGCGGCCGACCTCGCGCCGCACGATCGGCAAGCTCACGGTCGCGGGCGGCGGCGTGGCGCTCGCCACCGGCGTCGTCCTCGGCCTCGTCGCGCGCGGCCGCTACAAGGACGCCGAGGCCGGCTGCGCGCCGGGCGATCCGCCGCTCTGCGTGAAGCAGGACTACGACGCGATCCAGTCGGCGCGCCAGCTCGGCAACATCGGCACGCTCGTCGGCGGCGCGGGCATCGCGGCGGCCCTCGTCGGCGGCTACCTGTGGCTCCTCACGCCCAAGCCGAGCGCCGAGCACCACCGCGTGAGCGTGGTCCCGCGCGTCGGGCAAGGCGGCGCCGGCCTCGCCGTCTTCGGCCGATTTTGAGATCGCAGCCCCCGCCGACGGCGCTAGCGCGGCGGCGTGCTGCGCAGGTGGCGCGCGATGCGCATCGCCATCTCGAGCGCCTGCTCGTAGTTGAGGCGCGGATCGACGCGGCTCTTGTACGCGCGCTCGAGGTCGATCTCGGCCAGGCCGCGCGCGCCGCCGATGCACTCGGTGACGTCCTCGCCCGTCAGCTCGAAGTGCACGCCGCCGAGCCGCGAGCCCACCTGCGTGTGCAGCGCGAAGCTCTGCTCGAGCTCGGAGACGATGTTGTCGAAGCGGCGCGTCTTGATGCCCGTCGGCGTCGTCTCGGTGTTGCCGTGCATCGGATCGCAGACCCACAGGACGACGCGGCCCGCCGCGCGCACCGCCTCGACGAGCGGCGGCAGCTTCTCGGCGACCAGGCCGGCGCCCATGCGGTGGATCAGCGTGATCCGCCCCGGCCGGCGCTCGGGATCGAGCACGTCGAGCAGGCCCAGGAGCCAGTCGGTCGTCATCGCCGGCCCGACCTTGATGCCGAGCGGGTTCTCGATCCCGCGGAAGAACTCGACGTGCGCGCCGTCGAGCTGCGCCGTGCGCATGCCGATCCACGGGAAGTGCGTCGACAGGTTGTACCAGCCGGCGCGCCGCGGCACCGTGCGCGTCTGCGCCTGCTCGTACGGCAGCGCGAGCGCCTCGTGGCTCGTGTACACGTCGACGCGGCGCAGGACCTCGCTCTCGGTGCCGGTGATCGCCGAGACGAAGTCGAGCGACTCGCGGATCGACTCGACGATCCGCTCGTACTGCTCGGCGTTCGGCGAGCCCGTCGCGAACGAGATGTCCCAGTACTCGGGGTGGTGGAGGTCGGCGAAGCCGCCGTCGACGAGCGCGCGGATGAAGTTGAGCGTCAGCGCCGCGCGCTCGTACGCGCGCAACATCAGCACCGGATCCGGATCGCGCTCGGCGAAGGTGAAGCCGTCGCGGTTGATGATGTCGCCGCGGTACGCCGGCAGGGTCACGTCGCCGCGCGTCTCGACGTCGGCGGACCGCGGCTTGGCGTACTGGCCGGCGATGCGCCCGATCCGGATCACGTTCTTGCGCGTGCCGTGGACCAGCACGAGCGACATCTGGAGCAGGATCTTGAGCTTGTCGGCGATCGACTGCGCGCGGCAGTCATCGAAGCTCTCGGCGCAGTCGCCGCCCTGCAAGACGAACGCCTCGCCGCGCGCCGCGCGCGCGAGCTCGCCGCGCAGCCGCTCGACCTCCCACGACGTGACGAGCGGCGGCAGCTGGCCCATCTCCGCGATGACGCGCGCGAGCGCCTCCGAATCGCCGTAGTCGACCTGCTGCCGCGCGGGCTTTTGGCGCCACGACGCCGGCTCCCAGCTCATGGCGTCCCTCCGCCCGCCGGCGCGGCCGGTTTGGGGCCGCACTGGATCGGGCGCGTCCCCTCGTAGTCCATGCGGCGCACCTTCGGCGAGAACAGCTTGTCCGGATCGACGGTGCCCTTGCGCTTGCGGAGCACCTCGGCCATCCCGTCGCGGATCAAGACGTCGGTGAGCTTGATCGATCCTTCGGGCAGCTTCAGCCGGCCGAGCAGGCCGTCGCCGCCCGTGGCGAGGAAGTCGCTGGTCGCGAGCTTGTAGGTGGCCGCGTCAGCCAGCGGCTTGCCGCCGACGGAGATCTGCACGTCGAGCCGATCCCCCTTGCAGCGCGCCTTCGCCGTGAGGTTGCCCCACGACAGGATCGCGCCGCCGCGCGCGAGGTTCGTCGTCACGAGCTCGCGCAGGTGCGCGCCCTTCAGCGTGACGATCGCGAACCGGTTGTCGAACGGGAACGCCTCGTAGAGCGCGCCGTACGCGAGCGCGCCCGCCGGGATGTCGGCGCGCAGCCCGCCGCCGTTCGTGAGCGCGACCTGCGCGTCCGGCCGCGCCGCCAGCATCAGATCGGTGAACCAGTTGCCCTCGGACGACTCGGTCCCGTACGACTTCGTGATCGGCGCCTTCAGCGTGACGCCGAGCTGCTCGCCGCGCCGCGTCGCCGCGCGCGCGAGCGCCTCGGCCGCGATCTGCTGCACCGCCGGATCCGGAACCACCGGCCGGCCCTCGTACTCGCCCGGCTTGCACGAAGCCGCCGGCACCGGCTTGTCGAGCTCGCCGCACATCACGCGCGGCGGGTAGATCTTCACGCCTAGGGCGCGCCCGCCGGCGACCTGCAGATCGACGCGGCCGAACGCCCGGCCCGACGAGTACGACTCGATGACCGCGACGCCATTGATCCGGTGCGCCACCGCCGCGTGCGTGTGCCCGCCGACGAACACGTCGACCGTGCCCGCCGGCAGCTCGCGGAGCACGTCGAACACCTCGTCCTCGCGATCGCACGTCGACACGTCGTCCGGATCGTCGAAGCGTTTGCACTTGCTGCCGATGTGCGCGGCCACGGCGATCACCTGCGCGCCCTGCCCGCGGAGCCGGCGCGCCTCCTCCGCGATCGCCGACGCGGTGGGCGCCATCGCGAGGCCCTCGAAGTTGGACGCCATCGTCGTGAACGGCGTGCCCTCGGTGCTCGCGCCGACGATCCCGACCTTCACGCCGGCGACCTCGATCAAAGTCCCCGGCACGACGTTCGGCCACGTCAGGCGCGCGCCGCCCTTCTCGACGATGTTCGAGGAGACGAACGGGTACTTCGCCTCGGCCGCGCGCGCCTTGAGCGCCCCGCGCGGATCGTCCTCGGCCGACGCCGCGGTCACCCGCGGCCCCACCGGCCCGAAGTCGAACTCGTGGTTGCCGATCGCCGCGGCCGCGTACCCGATCTGGTTGTACGCCCGCACCACGTCGGCGCCCTCGCCCGTGTTCGACTCGAGCGTGCCCTGGAACATGTCGCCGCCGTCGAGGAGGATCACGCCGCCGCCGTCCGCCCCGCGCGCCGCGCGCACGTTCGCGACGAACCCCGCGAAGATCGGCAGCGCCTCGATCGCGCCGTGAACGTCGTTCGTGCCGAGGAACGTGATCGTCACCGGTTTCGGCGGCGGCGCTGGCGGCGGCGCTGGCGCCGCGGTCGGCGACCCCGGTGGCTGCGGCGCCGGTGGCTGCGTCGCCGGTGTCACCGGCTCGGGCCGCGAGCACGCGGCGGCCGTGATGACTGCGATCCCCATCCAGCGCGGCATCGCGGCAATGTACCTGAACGCTTCTCTTCGTCGACGGTGGCGGATCTCACGGTTCATCTCACGCTCCGTTCTCCGCGATGTGCCCGGTGCTCCTACTCATGCGCAACATTTCGTAACACGCCCTGTGGCGTGAGCGCTCGTCGGTCGCATCGTCGATCGCAGAACCTGCCGCGCTGAATAATCCAGGTTAGGCTCCGTCCCACGCTGGCTTCAGGAGGCTAGAGCTAGATGCGCTTTCAACTATCTCGGTGGCTGTTCCCGGCGAC